>CAZKRI010000039.1:0-111728 GCA_964555245.1 uncultured Myxococcales bacterium | reverse complement strand
TTCTGGAAAAGGCCGAGGGCGCGGGCGTTCTGCGCGTAGCGCCGAGCATCGGGGCCGAGGTTCCCGTCCACGCTACCGCCGTCGGCAAGCTCCAGCTCGCGTTCGCTGCGGATTCAGTCCGGCTTCCGCTCGAGCCGTGGCCCGCGTTCACGCCCCACACGCCGCGGCGTTGGAGCGCTCTGCGCCACGAGGTCGAGCGTGCGCGGCGCCGGGGGTGGGCCGAGAACCGCGACGAATGGATCCTGGGGCTCACGGTGGTCGCCGCTCCGATCATGCTCGGCGGGGCGATGGCCGGCTGCTTCGTGATCGCCGCACCGAGCACGCGCCTGGGGCCGAGCGCCGTCAGCGGGCTGGCCCGGCGCGTGGTGGCGGCAGCCGGTGAGGTGACCCAACGTCTGGTTACGGGAGGTGCACGTCGATGAAGGTCTGGATCGATGGCCGGATTGTCGGCCAAGAAGAAGCCCGCATTTCGGTGACCGACCATGGCCTGCTCTACGGCGATGGCGTCTTCGAAGGGATGCGCGCCTACAGCGGCAGAATGTTCCGGCTGGAGGATCATCTGCGGCGACTCGAGCTGTCGGCTCGGGCCATTGGCTTGGACTTGCCCGGCCGAGACCGCCTGCGCGAGGTGGTCCTGGCGACGGTCGCGGCCACCGGCGCAGCTGACGCCTACGTTCGACTGGTTGCAACGCGGGGGGAGGGGCCGCTGGGGCTGGACCCGACCACGTGCCGAGGCACCCGGATATTCTGCATCGCAGACAGCGTCGAGTTATTCAGCGTCGAGAAGACTGCAGGTGGAATCGCGCTGGTGACCGTGAGCCTGCGCCGTCCGGCTCCCGATGCGTTGGACCCTCGGGTCAAGAGTCTCAACTACTTGAACAACGTGCTGGCCAAGCTCGAGGCGCGCCGCCGCGGTGCGGACGATGCCATTCTGCTCAACGGACGCGGCGACGTCGCCGAGGCCAGCGCCGCCAATGTGTTCGTGGTTCGCAACGGCCGGTTGATGACCCCTCCGGCGACCGATGGCGCCTTGGAAGGGATCACGCGTGCGACCGTCTTGGATCTGGCGCCGACGCTCGGGATCGAAGCCGGAGAACGGACGCTCGGCAGGATCGACCTGCTGGGTGCGGATGAAGTCTTCCTTACCGGATCCGGTGCGCGCATCGTGCCGGTCCGCTCGCTCGATAGCCAGCCGATCGGCGAGTCGGTGCCGGGTCCGATCACGGCAAGGTTGCGCGATGCGTTCCTCGCCCATGCCCACAGCACGGGGACCCCGGTTCCGTACGCCGGGCATCCGGCAGCGGCATGAGCGGTTAGTCCAGAGCCGTCCCGCCGGGCGTCGTTTGTACCTCGAGCTCCGATGTCACGTAGATGACGTCAGCGCCGAACTCCCGTAGCTCGTCCACGGCGGCCGGCAGGTCGGGCGGCGCCCCTTCGATGAAGACGAGCACCGCGACCAAGAGGGGGCTGGGTGGGGCTCCCGCGCCGGTGTCGGGTAGGTCGATCTCGACCTCGCGGTCGGCGGGCTCGGACGCGACGCCGGTATCGACGGTATTGCTCAGGATCCACGGTCCCTGGATGGAATCGGACCAGGCCGCCAGATAAGCGGTGGCTCCGGAGAAGCCGTCCGGGGTGAACCCGACCGAGGTGCGGCAGCCGGGCTCTCCAGGTTGCTGGGAACAGGGCAGGGGCGCGGCGTCGTCGTCGAACGAGACGGCGCCGGTATCGCCGTTGATGGGGAACATCGCTCCGGAACCACAGTACGTGGTCTGTTTGAAATCGACGCACACCAGGTCGGTGGTCGCTTCGAGGATCGCGTCGACTTCGCTCGAGGCATTGCCGTCAAATCCGCTCGATCCGCTGCCGCAGGCGCCGAGCATGAGGACTGCCGAGAGCAGCCCGGCTCGCAAGCGGCGGTTCGTGCTGGTTCGCTGGTCGAATTCCATGATGACGGCTCCATTCACGCCGTGGTGGCGGTGATCAACACGTTGAGAAACTCCGCGGCGGCTCCCGGCTCGGCCGCAAACTCTTCGACCAGCATCCGGGTGGCGTCCTCCAGCCGTTGGTAGAACTCGGGCAGGCGTTTGCGGTCGATATGGAGATAGTGGTTGCGAACGTGGCTGGCGGCCGCCTGGTCAGGAACCGCGAGCTTGTCCAGGATGCTCTTGACAAAGATCGTCGCGAATTCCATGGCCAGCGCGCGTCGTTCCTGAGCGCTGGTAGCGACGTAGTGGCGCGCCACCCGCCGCACCCGGCCGGCGCGCTGTTCGATGAGCTTCCGCTCGCTCAGCAGCTCGACGACGCGCTCGAGATCGCCGCGGCGCGACTTGCCGCGCACGGCCTTGGCGATCTGCGGTTTCCACGCGCGCACCGAAATCCATGACCCGTCGTCCGGCAGCGCGGCGACGGCACGGCTCACCTGAACTGCCAGGTCGGCGTCAGCCACTCCTTCAGTCGCGGCGGGATCGTGCAGCACACGCCGCAGCTCCCGGCCGAACGCGTGCAGCATGCGGTCCCGGTATAGTACGGCGAGCAGCGGCTCGGGCGGCTCGCCGCGGACGGCGGCCAGGCGCCGCACCAACGCCTCGTTGGGGAAGCGCTTTCCCTTCTCAATGTAGCCGAGCATGACCGGGTCGACCTCGCCTGCGAGCGTCTCGGCGGCGAAGCGTCTGACGGTGAACTCCCGCCCCGTCAGGACGCGGGTTTCGTAGAAGAAATCCTTGATCGCCTTGGGGGCGGTGCTGCGTCGCGGCATCCGCGGCCAAGACTAGCCAAATCTTTTTCAGTTGACAAGCAAACATTTTTTGTTTATTAAACAAACGCCCAATAACAACCCGCGGGCTGTCCCGCGGCACGGCAACACGAAGGAGAGACCCCCATGCGAGAAATACGACGTGCGCTCGTCCTGACCGGCCTGGTGCTGGTTGCGGTGGCGATGGCTGCCGGCACCGGCGATGCCAAGAAACCCGGCAAGCCCAAGCTTCGCGCGCAGATCGCCGAGCTCCGCGGCGACCTGGCACAGCTCAGCACCCAGGTGAACTTCACCAACCGCACCCTCGAGGGCTTGCCCCCACTGGGTGGGCCACTCTGCGGCGATCCCTGCTCGACCGACTCGGACCAGGACGGGATCGGCGACTGCGAGGACATCTGTCCTTGCGACCCGACGACAACCGACAGCGACGGTGACCAGACTCCCGACTGCGCCGATCCGTGCCCGGACGACGCCACCGACGCCTGCATCGACCCGTGCCGTATGGACAGCGACGGAGACGGTACGAACGACTGCGAGGATCCCTGCCCCTACGATCCTGCCCCGGCTGCCGACACCGACGAGGACGGCATTCCCGACTGTCAGGATTTCTGTCCCGAGGATCCGCTGAACGGGTGTTTTGACCCGTGTCTACTCGATCAGGATGGCGATGGCACGACCGACTGCCGGGACGATTGCCCGTGGGCGGCCGAGCCGGTGCCGGGTGGCTCACCTAACGGTTTCTGCTTGCCGCCTCCGGTCGTGGTCCAGTAGCCCCCCAGCGGACCACGCCGCAGCTCTCGGAGGCTGCAGAACGCGCCGGCACGGCGATCGAGCCGTGCCGGCGCGTCCCCTTCGGGTTCAGATATCGCTCTGTTGGAATCGCGATCGGACGCTCTGCAGATCACGAGCGCGCCGGTCTAGTGCTGGCGCGCAGCGATCAGGGCTGGGGCAGCCTGGTGATGGGCGACCCCTGCATCGTCCGGGACGAGGAACCGGACCGGTAGCGGATGTTTGTGTTCGCGCTGCCGCCCGGACACGCCTCGCGCATCCGCGGGCGCTACGCGCTGCTCGTCGTAAACAACTACCGAGCCAAGATGGTGCAGCGCGCCTGGTCGGAACGCTTGGCCGGTCCCTGGACGCTGGAGTCGAAGCCAATCATCGAGCCCGTACGGGTCGGCGCAGGCGGTCGCGGTCGAGCAGCTCGGCGCCGGCATCGTCCGCAAGCTCGGCCCGATTCTGAGGCCGGCCGCGCGAGCGGGTCACTGGGCGAGCGGTTGGGTGGGCGGGCTGCAGCTCCTGCCCGGCCGCGAGCATCGCTGGATCGCCATCGTCAACGCTTCGCCGAGCGCGCCGGACCCGGCCCCAGCCTCGCTGCCGAGGAGCCGGCGCCGAGTCTGGGTGGCTTCGCCGTCTGTGACGAGGAGCGGCCGGTTGCGGGGTGGAGATGGTGTGATGCGTCGATCGAGTGGATCGCGGATCTACCAGAGACGGCCCGCGCCAACGGCGAAGGAACCAATCTCTGGCGTCACTACGCGCTCGCGCGCGAAGACGGCCGCATCGGCCTGTTCTACAACAGCGGTAGCTACTTTGCCGAACGGCTTTATCTGAAGCTGGCCGCGTGCGCGGCCCCCTGATCGGGGGCGCTCTGCCAGCGTTCAGCGACTTCGTTGTTGCTGAACGCCCACACGCGCCGGTGCAGCTCATCGACCAGTTCCGGGTCGGAGAGCAGCAGACGGCGGTCGAACGCAGAGGCGGCGAGCGGGCCTTGGACAAGCACGCGCTCGAGGGCTTCGGCGCGAGCGTGCCGGATGTCGGGGCGGAGCCTGCGCGGCGTACCGAGAAACGCGCGGTGCAATGCGTTGGCGTACGGGTCCACGGCACAGCGGAGCAGTTGGTCGACCCCGTCCGCCGTGGAGCCGGTATGCTCGGGCTTCGCCGCCAGCTCGGCATGGACCTCGGCGATCTCCGGGGGAGGCGCGGTCTCTTCGGGGATGAGGAACAGCCTGCGCAACCCCGCGCGTGGCCGCCGCGGAACCCGACTCGACAGCACCGAGATCGGCACCGACAGAACCAGGGCGAGCACGATCGGAAGCACCCACCAGAAATAGTCCGGGTTGAGCAGATACAGGACCACTCCCCAGGCACTCGCCACACCGGAGTCGAGACCGTGATGGCGCATCGCATCTTCCCAACTCGTTTGGTTGTCCTCACGGCGGCTCGAGTGCCAGGCCACGGTGCGTCCGATCAAATTGAGCGCGACGAAACGGGTGTGGAATACCATCCGGATCGGCGCGAGCAAGCTCGAGAGCAGGACCTCGATCAGCGCGCTCGAGCCGAGCCGCAGCACGCCGCCGAAGCTGTGTACCTGCCCCCGGATCACGATCAGGGCGAGACCCAGCAGCTTGGGAAGGAACAGGATTAACGCCGTGACCGAGAGCAGGGTCAGCGCCCAATTGGGCCGCCACACCGGCCATTCGGGGAATAGGCTACGGCCCGCGGGAAAGTAGTCGGTTGGGCGGAGCACGTCGAGCAAGGCCTCGGCGCTGCTTGCGACCAGGAATGCGAACCACAGCAAGGCTGAGACGTAGGAAAGCGCACCGTTTAGAAACAGGGCGCGGTGCGCGCCGAAGAGGCCCTTCGTGAATACGAGGCGCAGATGCTGCAGGTTGCCCTGGCACCAACGCCGGTCGCGTTTCATCTCTTCGAGGAGCGACGAGGGGATCTGCTCGTAGGATCCCGGAAGGTCGTAGGCCAGCCACAGGGTCCAGCCCGCACGGCCGAGCAGCGCGGCCTCGACGAAGTCGTGACTCAAGATGTCGCCGCCCAGCGGTGGCCTCCCGGGAAGGCGGCCCAAGCCGCAGTGCTCCATGAAGGGCACGACTCTCAGAATCGCGTTGTGTCCCCAGTATTGGCCGTCGCCGAGCTGCCAGAAGTGGAGGCCGGCGGTGAAGATCGGCCCGTAGGCGCGCATGGTGAACTGCTGCATCCGTCCGTAGACCGACCGACGGCCGAAGCCGGACGG
This sequence comes from uncultured Myxococcales bacterium, assembly GCA_964555245.1. Classification (GTDB taxonomy): domain Bacteria; phylum Desulfobacterota; class Binatia; order UBA1149; family SPBQ01; genus CAZKRI01. The sequence goes on along the minus strand of CAZKRI010000039.1, from coordinate 105,954 downwards.
GACCGTCTGGATCAGTCCGGCGTCGGGTGTGCCTTCCATGCAACGCACCAGATCGGTGATCGTCTTCCCCGACATCACGCTGTCGGCGTCCAGCACCACCATGTAGCGATACTGACTGCCCCAGGCACGACAGAATTCGGCGACGTTACCACTCTTGCGTTTCACACGTACGCGCCGGCGCCGATAGAAAATGCGTCCGAATCCGTCGACTCGGCGGCAGAGCTGCGCCCATGCCTCTTCCTCGCGCAGCCAAGCTCCGGGATCTGCGGTGTCGCTCAGTACGAACACGTCGAATAGCTCTAGGTGGCCGGCCCGCTCGAGCGAGCGATAGATCGCGTAGAGGCCGGCGAAGACGCGCTCGACCGGTTCCTCGCAGATGGGCATGACGATGGCCGTTCGGGCCGATCTATCCAGCGGCGCGCCGGCTTTGATCGCCTTGGAGACGGCGAAGCGGTCGCGGCGCAGCGCAAGCAGGAAGAAGCCGGTCGTTGCGGTCCAGAAGCCGATGGAGATCCAGCCGAACAGTGCGCCGAACAAGGCCGCGATGATCTGCTCGAGCGGGGTTCGACCCTGGTGCGGCAAGACCTGGAGCATGAATCCGGTGGCGATGACGGTCGGGATCAGGACCAGAACGCCGAACATGAGGCGTCGCCGTCGGGCGATCCGCGTCCAGCCGAACTGTCGGCGGCGCTCGCGCACACCGGTTGGCGCGGTGGCCTCGCGACGAACGCGCGTGCCGTTCGGCACTGGGTCGGTGGTGCGAGGGCGCCGAAACGCGCGCTCCAGCCGGGCCGGCAGCATCGAGCGGCGTTCGAGCGGCGGGGTTGCGCGCACGGGACGCGACGGATTGCCCTCAGCGCCAGGTTCTACCGGGCTCAACGCACGTTCGGGTAACATGCGTTCCAGTCGCCATCGCAGGAAGGCGTCATCGACGGAAGGAGCGCTGCACTTACCCGTGACCAAACCGAACAGCGCAGAGAGCGTTGCACCGGGTGCCCCATCCCGATCAAGTGGGCCAGCGGCGGTGGCGGCGGCTTCCACCGATTTCGTGGCCAAGGCCTCGGACTGTCCGCGGTCCAAACCAAGGGCCGTGGCATATCCGGTCGCGCGCTCGTGGGCGGTACGCCAATCCGCGATCAGACGCGCGCGCGGTACATCGAGTGTGTCGTTTGCCGAATCCGGCTGGTCGCTGCCGGGGACGGCACGAGAGCTCGGTGCGATGCCGGCCAACCCCTGGTTTGCCGCGCTCACGGTACCAGCGTGTAGGTCCAGGTCTCCGTCAACGCCTCACCGGCTAGATCCAGGAAGGCGCGCAGTTCGACGGGATCGTTACCGAGCGGCCGAACCTGGAACGCGAGCCGCCAGCCGCCGGTAACGCTGTTCTTGTAGGCCTGTTGTTCGACGATCTCGGCGCTTCCCTCGCCGGAGGCCACCGTGACGTACGCACGCAGCACGGTGTCGGCGCCTAGCTGAGCGAGCTCGCCGCCTTCGAAGTCAACGACGAACCGGTGGACTCCTCGCTCGACCACCGTCTGCCGGCGTGTGGCGACCGTGCGCCCTCCCGGTGGGCGAGCCGTGTCATCGGTGAACCAGAACATCTTGTAGCTCAGCGACACGGGCTGGCCGGGCGGCGGCAGGTCTTCGGGCACCCAGTAGGTTACCACGTTGTCGTTGTAATCGGCCCTGGTCGGGATCTCGACGACTTCGAGGAAGCCGCGGCCCCATGAGCCCTGGGGTGTGATCCAGACGCTGGGCCGCAGGTCTTGGCGCGTTTCCAGGTCCTGGTAGTGGTCGAAATTGCGGTCGCGCTGGAGCAATCCGAAGCCTTTGGGATCGTCGGCCTTGAAGGCGTTGACGAGCAGATCGTTCGGATTGACCAACGGTCGCCAAAGCCACTCGCCACTGGCCAGGTTGAGAAGCACGCCGTCGGAATCGTGCACTTCCGGCCGAAAGTCGTCGAAACGCGCCAGTGCTTCTTCACCGAAGAAGAACATGCTGGTGGCCGGAGCGATGCCGAGCTTCTTGACGGGCTTGCGCAGGAAGATCCGCACGTCCACCTGGACGACGGTCTGCGCTCCCGGGATGACGGCGAAGCGGTAGGCGCCGGTCAGGCTGGGGCTGTCGGCGATGGCATAGATCATCAGATCCGTGGCCGTGCGCGTGGGCCGGACCAGCCAAAACTTGCGGAAAAACGGGAACTCCTCGCCCGAAGGAAGCGCGGTGTCCACGCTCAGCGCGCGGGCCGAGGTACCGAAGACGTGGTCGCGGCCCACGGCGCGGAAGTAGGTCGCGCCCAGAAACACGATCACCTCGTCGCGATAGTCCGCCTTCTTGATCGGGTAGTGGATCCGAAAACCGCCGTAGCCCAGATCCTGCGGCACGCGGCTCGCGAACTCGTTCTTGCCGTAGTTGAAGTTGCTCGGCGAGAACGGAATCGCTCGTACTCCCGAGGCGTCGATCTCGTTGATCGCGACGGTGCGGTCGTAGAAGACGCCAGCGTGGAAGAACTGAACCTCGAACGGCAGGTTCCGATCGCGCCACAGGGACTTCTCCGGTTTGAATCTGATGTCGCGCCACTGGTCGTAGCTGATGTCGAGCAACCATTGCGGAATGCGCTCCGGCTCCTCGAATCGGCGCGCCGCAAGTTGCTTGGCGCGATCGATGACATCGTCGAAATCGAACACACCGGCGGCGGCTGCCGCGCTCGGCAAGCAGGCCAACGAAAGGCCCGCTAGCCACCGCGTCAATCGCAGCCAGCTTCTGGCCGGCCGCCGCCCGGCGCCGGCTCTACGCAGAACGATGGACATTCCGGTGCTTCGCTTCCCCCGCTTGGACGAATCGCCCATCGCTCCCATGCGCCCGTTTCTACGTCAAGTTTCGGATCGCCAGCCGCCGGCCCGTATCGACGCCCACGCAGGTCGCGGGGCGCTGCCTCAGGGCTGCCGGGCTCAGACCGCCCGGCAGTCGGGTTCAGAAGCTGTCGTCCAGGCAGACGCCCCAGTCGTCGCCGAACGGCGGCGGCGGGGTGAACGAGTCGGGGATCTGCAGGCTGGTGTCGCAGAGGGAGCCCCCGCTGTAGCTCGGTATCGTGAAAGCGGCCAGGTCCACGCACGGCACGGTCACACCGCAGGCAGGGTCGCTACCGTTGTTCCTGACCATGGTCGCCTTATAGCGAATGCTCTTGGCGATCACCCCGAACTGACCGTTGTCGTTGACCGTGCAGTCACTGAGGTCGGCGCGGTTGCTGCCCTCGGGCGTGACCTCGACGCTCACCCCGTCGAGACCGTTGCCGTTGACGGTGGTCCGCTTGAGCCTGGCGCGCTTGCCGATCACCCCGCTACCCCCGTTTCCGCTGGCGTCGCAGTCGCTCAGTTGGACTCGATTCTGATCGGTCGTCGCCGGGTCGGCCGCGACCCCGCCCAGACCGTTGTCATTGAACGTCGTGCGGAGCGCGCGCACGTTCTTCGCAATCACGCCGTACTCGCTGTTTCCGTCGACGATGCAGTCGGTCAGGCGCGCGCGGTTTGCGTCCTCGGCCGTAACCTCGGTGCGAATCCCGTGCTTGCCGTTACCGGTTACCGTGACTCGCAGCAGGTTGACGCCGAACGCGGTGGATACCACCCCACTGCCGGTGTTGTTGGTAATCTCCGAGTACGAAATCTTAATCCGCGTGCTCTCGACCCCGATGCCGTTGCCGGTCACGGTCGCGTTGTGGACGTCCAGGCCGCCGACCAATCCGGTGCGCACGCCGGCGGCGCTGTGACCGCTGACCGTGGCTTCGATCAGTTCCACGCTCGTCGCCCCTAGATCCCGAACTGAGAGCCGGCCCCCGCGACCGTGCCGGGGCCATAGACCGTGCAGGCGCCCTGGCAGTCGACCGCGGCCAATCCCGTGCCGAAGACGGTGAAGCCGGCCAGGTTGAGCGAGCCCTTGGTGATCGTGATGGTGCCGGTGCAGTTGGCCGTCAGATGGCCATCGCCCGAGTAGACCTGACCACAAGTGACGGGCACGCTCGCCGGCGCCGTAGCAGGCGCGGACAGCCAGCCGGCGAGCACACCACCGGCTACGGCAAGCCGCCATCGGGAGAGACGGCTGCTTCGAGAGATGACAACCATCGGTCTTCGAGCCGCGGGTCGGAGGTTCGAAACCCGCCGCCCGAAGTCTATCGCCGGGGATCGACGCTTGTCTACAGCCGACCGCTAGCCGAACTGGCGGACCAGGATGAAAAAATTTCCGAGCTCGCGCTGATTGCGGGTAGCAGAGCCAATGAACACTTCGTCGGCCAACCGCCGCATGTAGTCGACGGTATCGTTGTAGACGAACCTGGACAGTCCGACGCTGTTGGCTCGGATGGGTGGCCAACCCGGGGGGTGAGCGTCCGGGAGCGACCTGTAGTCGAATGCGGCACCTCCGAACGGGTTGTCTGCCATGTGTTGAACGACGTAGTAACCGGGCCCAATCAGTTTGCGGATGTGAGTCGCGTTGTAGCCCCATAGCACGTCGGCATGAGTCGAAGAGGGCGGCCGGCAACAGATCTTCTCGAAGTGGGTGAAGGCTGGCAGCGAGTTTTTGCCGTGGAATACGACCGGACGCATCGGGGCGTAATCGCGAGGCACGAGGTCGGCGACCGAAATCTCAGGATTCGCGGCCGCCAGCCGCCACAGGGCTGCCTGGACGCGACGGCCGGATAGTGAGCGAACAGCGGCGATACGCTCGGCCAGGCTGAGCCCATTCAAGCACTCCGCGAGTCCGCGTGGAGTGACCGAGGGGTCACGGATCAGACTCGCCAATGTGCGACCTGCTTCGGCCACGATGCCCCTTCGGCGGCGGATCATAGCAACGCACGACCGTTCCGCAACGCACGGGGGCTTTCGGCACAGCCGCCGCGGGCTGGTCCCCCCAGGGTGTGGACCGCACCCGGTCGGTTCATTAGACTCCTGGTCGTGCTGCCGGCGCCTGATCCGACTCCGCCGCGATTGCCTCGGATCTACGGTTCGCGTTCCCTGCGTACGCTTCGCGCTACGATCTCCGTGATGCGGCCGCATGAGGGCATCTTCCGCGGGCCGGTCGACGACGGAGTGCTCGGCATGGTGTTGAGCTTCGTGCCGTTCTTGCCGCTGCCGCTGCGTTGGGGACTGCCTCTGGGACTGCTGTATCTCGAGTACGCGCCGGCCTGGTTTCACTATGGGCGCCAGCGATTCTCGCAGATGGATCCCCAGACCGCCAGTCGATACCTCGCGGAGTTCGAACGGTCCCGTGGCCCGTTCCTGTTGCTCTATCAGGGTCTACGATCGTTGGTGTTGATGTCGTTCTACCAGCAGCCGGAGGTTCTGCGCGCGCTCGAGATCCGATGGCAGAGCCGCGCCGAAGAGTTGACCGACCGGCGCGCGCGGCTCTTGAAGATGACGCCCGAGCTGGGCAATCCGAAGAACGCGCGGAGATCCCGCCGGTGATCCCAGGCGCCGCGCCGGTCAACGGGATGCCGCCCGAGCACGGGATCGACTACCCGAACGTCGAGGACGGGCTGTTTACTGGACCTCGCAGCGTGCTGCGTCGCTACGATACCGACGTGGTGGTGGTCGGCAGCGGTGCTGGTGGCGCTCCGGCTGCGGCACGTCTGCGCGACGCGGGGTTCGACGTGCTCGTACTGGAGGAAGGTGGCCTGCACACGACCGGGTCGTTCGAAACCGATCCGATCCGCACCGTCCAGCGCCTCTACCGCGACGCGGGCACCTCCGCGATCATGGGAGTGCCGCCGATCCTGTTCGCCGAGGGGCGCTGCGTGGGTGGCTCGACGGTCATCAACGGGGGGATGTCCTGGCGTGCGCCGGACCGTGTGTTGGAGCACTGGAACGACGACCTCGGCCTGGAAGGAACCGACCCGGCTTCGATGCGGCCGTACTTCGAGGAAGCCGAACGCCTGCTCCACATCGAGCATCAGAACGAGGACACGCTGGGCCGTAACGACTACCTGTTCGTTCAGGGCGCCCGCCGGCTCGGCTGGGAGGTCGAGGAAGCGCCACGCAACATGAGACGCTGCGTCGGGCTCAACAACTGCGCGCTCGGGTGTCCGACGGGAGCCAAGCAGTCGATGCTCGTGACCGAGGTTCCGCGCGCCCTCAAATCAGGCGTCCGCATGGTCACCCACGCGCGGGTATCGCGAGTGTCGTTCGAGCGGCGGCGTGCGGTCGGAGTGTGCGGTCGCTTCGTCGACCAGTACGGGCGTCGCTACGGTAGGTTCGAGGTGCGCGCGCGGCTGGTCGTGCTCGCCGCTGGCGCCCGGCACACGCCGGGAATTCTCAAGCGTAGCCTGCTACGCGGACGTCACGTCGGCCGCGGCTTGCACATCCACCCCAACGCCAAGGTTGTCGGCATCTTCGACGAGCGTATCGACCCCTGGCAGGGCGCCCATCAGTCCCATCAGATCCATCAGTTTCTCGAGCAGGGCATCATGATTGGGTACGCGGCGGTTCCTCCCGGCTTGCTTGCCACCGGCATTCCGGGCTTTGGTCGCGAACACGGTGAGCGCATGGCCCTCTACAACCACATGCTCACCGCTGCCTGCCTGGTGGAGGATACCGGCGAGGGCAGGGTCATGCTCGGGCCGGATCTGCAGCCGTGGATGTATTTCTCGCTGTCTCGGGTCGATGTCGAGCGGATTCACCGCGGCGTGAGACTGGTGGCCGAGCTGCTGTTCGCGGCCGGAGCGCGCAAGGTGCTGCTGCCCTTCGGCAGACTTCCCGAGTTGGACAGCGTGGATCAGCTCGATCGCATCACCGAGCGACGCGATTTCAAACACGACATCGAGCTGATGACCGTCCACATCATGAGCTCCTGCCGCATGTCGCGCTCGCCCGCGCGCGGCGCGTGCGATCACGCGGCGCGCGTTCACGAGACTGAGGGCCTGGTGATCGCCGATGCCAGCGCCATCCCGTCCTCGGTCGGCGTCAATCCCATGGAAACGATCGTCGCGCTGGTGTTACGCAACAGCGAGCGCTGGGTGGACGATCTCAAGCGCTCTCGCCCGGCGCGGCAGGCTTAGAACAGGGTCTCCGTGCAGACCTCGTCCATCAAGATCCGCACTTCGATCGGCGTCACGTCGAACAGGTCGATTCCGGCTGCGCCGGGAACATCGGTTCCTTTGACCTGAATCTTCCAGAACCCGTGGGTGGCGTTCTTGTCGAGCGACTTGACGCGGGTGATGCCGCCCAAGTCTCCCTTCCAGATGTATCGGCCCTTGGCTGGGTTCGACTTGATCCATCCCGGGTCCGAGGCTGGGATCGAAGCGGCGACCGCGTCGCCACCCTGCACTACGTCCAATCCGAACTGGTCACGCGGATCGAGGCCGTCGTAGTTACCGATGGGATTGAGCAACTCGAGGCGGACCAAGAAGCTCGGCTGGCCCACCTTCATGTTGTCGACGACCAGGTCGTCGGTGAAGCAGCTTGCGGGGCAGGTGCAGTCGCCCGCGCAGGCGCCGGGACAGGCCGCATCGTCGGTCCCGTCGCACTGCTCGCCTTGCTCAGCAACGTTGTTGCCGCAGACCGGTGCCGGACACTCGCAGCCGGAGTCGCACTGTCCGGGGCAGACTGCATCGTCGGCTCCGTCGCAGTCCTCACCGGGTTCCTTGACGCCGTTGCCGCAAGATGCCGGGTCGCCGCCGAAGACGGTGGTGGTGACCTGGAACGCTCCGTTGCCCTGGGCGCGGCGGACGAAGATCGACCAGTCGCTCGCCGCCGGTGACGGGAACAAGCACTCGCCGACGTTGCTCGGTCCGTCGGCCTTGCAACTGAACGTGGTCTCACTCGCCCCCAATCCCTGCTTGACGTAGAAGTCGACGTCGAATGACCCGTCGTCCTCGCCGTTCAAGGTGAAACGGGCTTCGTCGGCGTTCTGTGGCAAGGTCACGGTGAAGCTCGCCGATTGCGTCACGCCGCCGAGCGAGCCGCTGTTGCCGGTCACGCTGACCTGAGGGTCGCCTACGGCTCCCAGTCCGCCGCAGGTCGAGGTGGCGTCGGCCCCGAGCCCCGAGAGGATGAACGCCGAGTATGTGAACACGTTCGCGTCGTAACTCTCGTCGGTCGGCAGGCAGTTCGAGCTGCTCCCTCCCGACGTGACGCCGACGACGCTGTCGCCGCCGCCCAAGTCGACGAACAGCGGGCCTCCCGAATCGCCGTTGCAAGTGTTCGAGTCGTCGCCGGGCGGGCCAATCGGGTTGAGGAATTGCCAGCAGACCAACTCACCGTTGCCCAGCGACGGGAAGATCCCGGTGCAGTCGCTGGTGACGACGCTGCCCGCGCGCTTGATCCCATAGTTGTTCCCGGTACCGGAGGTCTGGCCGAATCCGGCAATGGAACCGAGGCTGCCGAAGGGCGGACTGTTCGACGTGTTGATGGGAGTGGGGTCGATGCCGGTGACCGGATCGACCAGCTTGACCACGGCGACGTCGAACTCGGGAAACCCCGGCGAGGTGTAGCTGGGGTGCGCCGTGACCGAGCTGACCTCGAAGAAACCGGCGTGCTGCAGGTAGACCCAGTAATGACTCGCGGTGAGATCGTCCTCGACGCAGTGCGCGGCCGTCAGAAACGTTTGGCAGCCGATCAACGTGCCCGAGCACCAGCTTCCGGCGTTGTTCTCGTTGATCGGGTTGGCGCCGGCATAGAGCAACGCGCCCGTGGTGGGGAACTCGTGCGTGATGACTCCATTGACGATGCGGGCGCCGGCAAGGGCTGAATCGACATCTCCCGAGACCAGCAGCGACGCGAGCACGAACAGGGCTATGCGGTGAGGTTTCATCGTTCCCGATATCCTTATTCCTGCCTTGACCGTAGGAGGGGAGGATGCGTCCTGCAATGGCGGACCGCGAGCCTACCCCCTTTTTGGCAGGGTTGCGCCGGGTATGTCCAGAACAAATCGCCCGGCGTGGCCACGGCTCCGCCTTCGGTACCCTGTCGAGTCGCTTCGGTTCTCTACCTGACGCGTGCCACCCGGCCGCCGCCCGTTCGGCCGGCCGGTTGGCCGCATGCTATCCTGACCCGCGAAGGAGACGCGGCGTCTGCCACTGGTCGCGTAGGGGAGTCATGGGCACCGCTTCCAGCATCATCGATCTGTTTGCCGATTTGGTCAGCCGCCAGGACGAGGCGATCAGTCTGCCGGCGGCCGCCCTGGCGGTCGCGCGGGCTCGGTACCCACAGTTGGAAATGCGCGTCACCCTGGATGTTCTCCGGCAATTCGGACGCGATGCTGCCAGCCAGACCCGCCGGGCAACCGGACGGCGGGGGATCGAGCGGCTCAACCAGTTCGTCTTCAGCAGCCTCGGCTTTCGCGGGAATCGCGAGGACTACTACGATCCCCGCAACTGCTTTCTCAACGACGTGGTGGAACGCCGCACCGGAATCCCCATCACGCTCTCGCTCGTCTACATCGAGATCGCTGCATGCTGCGGCATCACGATCGAAGGGATCGGCTTCCCGGGCCATTTTCTGGTTCGCGAGGTCAAGAGCGGCGCTTTGCTCGACCCTTTCAACGATGGGATCGAGCTCGAGGAGGAGGACGTGCGCCGCCTGCTGAGCGCGCAGAACATCGAGGCCACCGCCCGAATTGACGAGTACATCGAGCCGGTCGGCAAGCGGCAGACGCTTCTGCGACTCGTCAACAATCTCTCGCGCCACTATTCGCAAGAAGGCGACGCCGAAGCGCTCGGCAAGCTGCAGGCCATGGCCGAGATCCTGCACCAGACCGACGACTCGAGCGCCGCGTTGATGATTCAGTAGACCTCGCGTTCTGCCGAAGGTAAGGGTGCCGCGCGGCCGCATCCCGGCCGCTGCGGAGGTGTGACGATGCGCGGTGCTACATGGAAAGCGACCAGAACGGCGATGGCGTCGGCGGCGATGGCGCTCGTGATTTTCGCTGCAGCCGGGCCGGCGACGGCCCGGGCGCAGAGCGACGCAGGTCACTACACGGCTGCGCGCAAGGCCGGCAGGGGCTTGGCCGGCATGACCTGCGGTTTTCTGGAGCTCCCGGGCAACATCGCCAAGACCAACCGCGAGCGGGGTATGGGGTGGGGGTTGACGCTCGGCTTCGTCGAGGGCCTCGGCCGCATCGTGGTGCGCGAGCTGGTGGGGGTCTACGAGTTCGTGTCGGCACCGTTGGAGCTTCCCGAGGGCTACCGGCCCATCCTCGAGCCGGAGTACCCCTGGGGCTACTTCGACTGATTCTGCTGTTCAGTGGCTGTCGTCGTCATCCTGAGCCTGCGGTGGCAATCCGGCCCGCAGGCCGTTGGCCCAGCCGATGAGGGCCGCCTTCTCATCCTGCGTCAGGGCGGCCTCCGGGTGGAGGGGAATGTAGAACCAGAGCGGCATCTCATCCTCTTCGACCACCTCGGCGACCTCGGCGAGGAGCTTTGCGAACTTCTTCGACTCGGTCTGTCGCTGCCAGGCGGAGAAGTTCATGTGCTCGCGACCCTCCTTGACATCGTGCGCGACGAGCCAGGAGACCGGAGCGACGTGCGCGTACCACGGCCAGACGGTGCGGTGCGAGTGACAGTCGTAGCAGGATCGCTCCAGAATCGTTTTGACGCCGGCCGGCGCGCTGACCTCGCTGGTCACCGGCGGGTTCGTCCGCTCCACCGGTACCAGTTGCGCTCCAACGAGCAGTCCGACCACGACGGCAAGAATCCGACCGCTCGTCATCTTCATGAACAGGTCTACCTACAGTTTTCCGAGGCCGGCTGGGTACGGCCGCAGGCCATGCTGTCGGTGACGCCCGACGAGATGAACGCGCAAGCGTTGGTGATCGCCGCCTGCCGGGCTTCCTCTTGCGTCGCGCCTGCCACCGTGCGGCACTGAGAGAGGTCCTTGTACTCCATGCAGACCTCGCAGGTCACGGCCTGCAAGAACATGGTCTGGACGAGGAGGAAGCCGGCAATCCCTGCCAGCAGCAGCCAGCCGACGATGCCGGTGCGACTGGTGCCGCTCTGCTGGGGGATCGTACTCATCGGAACCGGAGAGAGACTCGGCGCGCCAGCATAACGGCGTGTCGACTGGCCGGCAATCCGCCGGCCCGATTCGCTCATCGATGGCCATGCCGCGCAGGCGCCGGTAGATAGAAGCTGCGTGCCCGGGCGGATTGACACGGCGGCCATGCTGAGCGGCGCCGACCCTGCGGCTCGGCGCCGGGCGCTCATCCACCTCGAATCGGGCGACGCGGCGATCGACGGTCCCACGGTCGCCGTATTGATCGAGCTAGCGGGCAGTTGCGAGAAAGAAGTATCCCGGCGTGCTGCCGGGGCGCTGGTGCTTGCCGCGGCAGTGCCGCAACACCGCGCCGAGCTCGAGCGCGCGCTCGCAGACGCGGAGCCCAGACGGCGCTGGGGGTCGGCCTTCGCTCTGGCGCGCGCCGGAGTGCAGGGCGAGGCGATCCTGAGAGTCGCGCTGGAGAGTCTCGACGAGCGTGATGGCGACGTGCGCTGGGCGGCGCTGGAGATCGTGCGCGATGCGGTCAGAGAGCACCCGGAGCTCGAGGGCCACGTGCTTCGGGCGGCGACCGATGGACCCGCGCGCCAGCGCAAGATGGCGCTCTACTGCCTGCGCGACCTCGGGCGGGATGACGCGGCGGTCTATCTCGCGGCGCTCGGGCACGACGATCGCGACGTCCGTCTGGCGGCACTGGCCGGCATGGCGCGCTCCAACACGCTCGACACGGCGGCGGTCCAACGGATCATCGTGTGCATGGAGACCGATCCCGACCCGGGGCTCAGGCGAGCCGCAGCGGCCACGCTCGGTCGCGTCGGTGGGGATGAGTCGCTCATCCGCACGGCCCTGGAACGGGTTCGAGCCGGCGCTACGGACCCGGATCTCTCACGCGCGGCCGGCGCCGCCATCGAGTCGCGCACCCGACGAGCCGGATCCGCACGGGACTCCACGCGGAGTGAGAACCATGACTGAGACGAAGAACGATCTGGCAAGCCGTCGCTGCATACCCTGTGCTGGGGATGCCAAGCCGCTCACCCCCTCGCAGTGTGAGCCTCTGCTCGCGCAGATCTCCGGCTGGGAGGTTGTCGATCGACAGCATCTCACCAAGACCTACAAGTTCCGGAACTTCCAGACCGCGCTCGACTTCGTCAATCGAATCGGCGCAGTCGCGGAGCGGGAGGGGCATCATCCCGACATCTTCCTGGCCTGGGGCCGCGTGCGCCTGGAGATCTGGACTCACAAGATCGGCGGTCTGAGCGAGGCCGACTTCGTGCTGGCGGCCAAGGCCGACGCTGCGCAATCGCAGACCGAACGATGACGACGAACGCGTGAGGCTACTGGCCGTCCCCGCCGAGCATCGTGGCGTAACCCTCGCGAAACGTGGGATGGCGCAACAGGTAACCGGTGGCATGGAGCCGGCGGTTGCGACAGCGCTTGCCGCTCGGCGCACCGGCCGCACCCGGATCCGTCCGTGGCTGCGGAACACCGAGGCGCTCGGCCAGCCACTCGACCACCACGCGCTGGTCAGCGGGCTCGTCGTCCACACCGAGATAGAGATCGAGCGGCGCGGCGAGCCCGAGCAGATGACAGAAAAATCCGGCCGCATCGTCGCGATGAATGCGATTGGTATAGTGCGGCGCCGGGCCGACCTTGATGCCGCCTGCTTGAACCTGATCGATCAAGCGAGTGCGGCCCGGACCGTAGATGCCACCCAAGCGCACGACGGTCGCTGGAAACGGCGCGGCGCATGCGACCGCCTCGCTCTCGAGCAAGACTTGCCCCTGGTGTCTGGAGGGCGCGGTGGGCGACTCCTCATCGACCCACTCACCGGCGTCCTGTCCGTACACCGCCGTGCTCGAGGCGACCACCAAGCGCTGCGGGTGAGGCTTGCGCGCCGCGAGCGCGTCGATGAGTTTGCGCAGACCGTCGACGTAGATCGCGCGATAGGTCGCCTCGCCCGGCCCGTCGGCGCCGGCGGTGAAGAAAACTGAATCGATCGGATGAGGAAGAATCGCGAGCCGATCGGGGCGGGTCAGATCGGCGGCCAGGGGCCGCACTCCGTCCGGTAAGGCGCCCGTGCGCCGGCGAAGACCCCAGACCTCGTTCCCCGTTTCGAGGAGCCGGGCGGCGATCCGGCCGCCGACGAAACCGCACCCGGCGATCAAGACCCTCGCCATGGCTTCTCCGTTTCGAGCGTCGCTTCGATCCACTCGGTGCGGTTCGCGTTCTGCAGGCGTGAGCCGTGATCGACGATGATGACGCCGAGCATGGGGAGGAGAGTCTATCCGGCCGGGGCGTTGCATCGAAGCCGCAGTGGGGTAGGACCGAGGTCGCGGAGGGTTTCGCTTGTCGATGCTCGTGCGCTGAGCGCATGATGCCCCGCTGCTGCTCAGGCGCCCACATGCTGTCCGATGCATTGACGGGGTCGCGCGCTCGGCGCGCGACGATGGTCGTAGCTGCGCTCGTGACGGTGTTCGCGACGGCCGACGCCTTCGCCGCAACCTCCTTGCGTTTCTACGGTAACGGGGTCGCCGCGCCCGATCTGGATCGCGTCAAGATCCAGATCGACGAGGTCGCCGATACTAACCCAGGGCCGCCGGCCGATATCGGCACCCAGGACTTCACTATCGAGCTCTGGATGACGGCTGCGGCCGCCGACAATTCGGCCGGAGCCGTCTCCTGCGGCAACGACATCAACTGGATCTACGGCAACATAGTGCTGGATCGCGATCGCTACAGTCAGGGACGGAAGTTCGGAATCTCACTGGCGGGGAGCCGCTGGGTCTTCGGCGTGAGCGCCGACTCCGCCGACTTCACGGTATGCGGCAGCAGCGACGTGCTCGACGGGCTCTGGCACCATGTCGCCTTCCAACGTGAAGTCGCCAGCGGCGACCTGAGCATCTACGTCGATGGCGCGCTCGACGGGTCGGGGACAGGGCCGCCTGGGGATATTTCGTATCCGGACGACGGTACCCCGTGCAGCAGTTGCTGCGGCGGTCCGTGCAACAACAGCGATCCGTTCATGGTTCTGGGCGCTGAGAAGCACGACGCCGGCGCGAGCTTTCCCTCTTACGGCGGGTTTCTGGACGAGATACGCCTCTCCGACGTCGTGCGCTACGCCGCGCCGTTCCTGCGCCCCTCCTCTCCGTTCACGGCTGACGCGAACACGGTTGCGCTCTATCACTTGGACGAAGGTGCGGGAGACGTGATCGGCGACAGCTCGGGGCATCCCGACGGACCCAGCGATGGTGAGCGCCGGTTCGGCGGCAGCCCGGCCGGGCCCGATTGGTCGACGGACCATCCTTTTGCCACACCGGGCGATCTGGACGGAGACGGCAAGCCGGACAGTGCCGATCCTTGCACGGTCCTGCTGATTTCCGGGCAGTCTGCCGACAAGGCCAAGCTTCAGTTGAGCGGTCTCGATGAGGCCGCTGGCTTGCAAGCGCTCAAGTGGAAGGGACGATTCGTGCCCGCCGGTGCGGCGGCGGTCGAGCCCCACGTGAACGGGGTCCACCTCTACGTCGAGGATGCGGTGGGCGCGCTTCTCGACGTCAGCATTCCCCCGGGTTTGGTCGGCGTGCATCCGTCCACACCCTGCGATGCCGAGGACGGTTGGAGCCTTAGCGGCTCGGCGGCCACGCCGGTCTACACCTACCGCAACCGCTCGAGCTTCATCGATGGGGCCTGCGCGGTTTCGGTGGGGGGCATCCGCGAGGTCCGCTTGAAAGACGGTCTGGCCTCGTCCAGCTCGAGCGTGGCGTTCCAGGTGAAGACCGAGAACTCCACGCTGGGCCCCGCACTGCCAGCGACCCGGCTCGTTGCCGACTTCACGCTCGCCGCGCAGCCGGTGCCCGGCACGGCGAGCCCTCAGGCGATCTCCGGCCAGTGCGCCGAGTCGAGATGGGATCCGGTGTCGGGCATCCCGCCGCCGCCGTTCTGCAAGGCGACGCCCTCGACGGGCGCGCCGGCCAAGCTCCAGTGCAAGGGGCCTTGACCGGTCAATCCGCGGTGGCGCTGGCGGCTTCCTTCATCCCGCGGCGGTGCAGATGCCAGGCCAGCGTGAACTCGGCGCGATTCGGACGCTCTCGCCATCCACGGTTGCGATCGCGCGCACCGCCTTACCACCGTCCAAAATCGTGAACGTGCTCGTCATGCGTCGTTTCCCTGCAAACCGAGAGGTTGGGTGGCGAAGCAGAATTCGGTCACCACTCTACCCGCGACCAGGTGTTCTTGAATGATGCGCTCGAGAACTGCCGGCGTGCAGGAGTGGTACCAGGCGCCCTCGGGGTATACCACCGCAATCGGTCCGCGGGCGCAGACTCGGAAGCAGTTGGCCTTGGTCCGATAGATCCCGCCCGAGCCGACCAGCTCGAGCTCCTTGAGCCTGCGCTTTAAGTATTCCCAGGATTCGAGACCGCGGTCCTTGGGTGCGCACCTGGGCTCGGTCTGATCGCAGCAGAGGAAAATGTGCCGGCGGATGTGCTGGACACCCAGGTCGGAGGCGAGCTCGCGAAGCTTGTCGCTCATGGGGAGGCGTCGACGGAGGCGGGATTGTTCGTCAACTGCTGCGCTGCGACAAGAGGTCGCGAAGACCGGAGGTTCGCTCGGCACGACGGTTCACCGCTGTGCTCAACAGATGTGCGGGACCGACAAACACGACGCTCTCTCTCGCACGCGTGGCGGCAGTGTAGATCAGCTCGCGCGTGAGCAGCGCAGACGGTTGCTCCGGCAACACCACCACGACCCGGTCGAACTCGGAGCCCTGGCTCTTGTGGACGGTCAACGCCCAGGCGGTGGCGTGCTCGGGCAGCCGTCCCAGTGCAACGCTGCGCGGGGCACCGCCGGCAGCGCGGAACCAGGCCGACTTCTGTCCGTGCCGATCGGCCAAGCAGACGCCGACGTCGCCGTTGAACAGCTCGACGACGTAGTCATTGGCGGAGATGATGACCGGACGTCCATGGTACCAGCGGCCAGAAACGCCGCGGCCGAGGGTTTCGATCCTGCGATCGAAGGCGCGGTTCAGACTGTCGACCCCATAACGTCCACGATTGGTCACGCACAGGACCCGGAAACGCTCCAGACGCGCCAGCGCCTCGGCGGGATCGGGTGCTGCGAGAAAGCTCGTCAGCTCGGGCTCGACCAGATCGACGATCGCCTCGGCATCCTCGGGATGATCGATCCGCTGCACGTGATCGAACGCCGAGCTCGCGAGCACTTCCAGCGTCGCCTCCGCGTTGCCCTCGCGGATCGCCGCGGCGATCCGCTCGATGCCCGGTCGCCCCTGGAACCGGTAGCTCGTGCGCAGCTCGATGAGGCGATCCCCGAGGATGGTCGTCTTGGGATCCACGGGCAGATCCATTCCGCTCAGCGCGGCATAGAACTCGGCAAAGGGCCTGGAGTAGCCGGCACTGCCGCTCGCCGCTTCGCAGATGTCGCCGAAGACGAACCCGGCCTCGACGCTGGCCAGTTGGTCCTTGTCCCCGACCAGCACCAGGGTGGCGTCGACCGGGACAGCGGCGAGCAGAGCGTCCATCATCAATAGGTCGATCATCGAGGCCTCGTCCACCACCAGCAGGTCGCAGGGCAGGGGACGCTGCGCGTTGTACCGGAAGCTGCCCTGCGGCGGGCTGTGTCGGAGCAGGCGGTGGATGGTCTGCGCGGGTCCTGTGAGCTGCTCGTCCACCAGGCGGTCGAGCGAAAGGCCAGCGACTCCTTCCGCTACCGACTCGGTCAGACGTGCCGCCGCTTTGCCCGTCGGGGCTGCCAGTGCGATCCGCAATCCAGGTGCCGCCTGCAGAGCGAGGCCCAGGATCTTCGTGACGGTCGTGGTCTTGCCCGTACCCGGCCCGCCGCTGATCAAGGTCAGTGGCGCGTGCAGGGCGCAGCCCGCAGCCACCGCTTGCAGATCCGGCGAGGCCGTCTCGCGTGGAGGAAAAAGCCGGGCGAACAACGTCGCAAGCGAAGCGGGGTCGGGCGCGGAGCCGGCGAGCGCGGCGCGAGTGCGAATTCGCTCGGCGACCTGCCGCTCGGCCTTCCAGTAGCGGTATAGGTAGAGGCGGCCACTAGCGAGAACGAGCGGGGTGACTGCGGAGCCGTCGCCGACCAGTGCGCTTCCTTTGAGCGCCGCTTCCCATGCTCCGAGGGACGGGAGCAGCGGAGATTCGGTGGCCTCATCGGCCAGGGGGCGGCCCGCCCAGGCTCGCAGCGCGACGCACGGATGACCGCGGGACCGTTCGCGGCTCACCAGCGCGCCGCTCAGCGCGATCGGATCGGCATCGCCACCGCCGCCCAGCCGGCGCAGCAACCGCGCGAAGTGCAGGTCCACCACCTCGAGCTCACCGGCGGTGGCAAGCTCGTCGAGCGGCCCGTCAGGGACGCCTCCGGAGACCATGTGCAGCGGTGTCACGCGGCCACCTGTTGGCCGATGGCACTGTCGAGTGCCGCGACGAGGTCCGCCGAGGGCCGGTCGACGTACCAGCCGCCCTCACTCGCCGGCTCGATGCCCCGTAGAAATCCGTAGTACACGCCGCCGAAATCGCGTGAGTATTCGTAGCGCTTGAGCCGATGGCGCAGGTAGCGGTGCAGGCCGAGCACGTAGAGGTGGTACTGCAGCACGTAGTCGTGCGCGCACATGGCTCGCCACAGAGAGCCGTGATCGTAGTCCGTCGGCCGGTGGCCGAGATGGTTCGATTTCCAATCGACGAGGTACCAGCGCCCCTCGTGCTCGAACACCAGATCGACGAAGCCGTTGAGAAAGCCGTTTGTGCTCTGACCGGCGCGGGCTCGTAGCGACGGTCCGTACCCGGTAGCGAGGAGGCCTTGACCGTGACGCTCCAAGATCCGGCCGACCGCGCTTGGCGAGATGCCGGAGACCGGCGTGTAGAACTGCCATTCGCTCAGCCGGTGGGCGCGATCGACCTGCGCAAGACGCAGCCCGCTGGCGGGCAGCGGGCTGCGCATCAGGTTCCGCAGCATCGCGAGGGTCGCGCCGAGCGGATCGAAGCTCGCCTGGCCGTGCTGCCAGCCCTCGGACAGGCCGTGACGCTGCAGCGTCGTTTCGACGATCGGTCGAGTTTCGGGCGCATCGACTCGGGTAAAGTCGATCCGTTCGAGGATTTCGTGCAGGCAGGTGCCGGCGCGAGCGCCTCGCGCGAACGCGAACAGGCCCAGCAGCGACGCTTCGTCGGCGACCGGCGCAGCCGGATCGGCATGATCGGGCAGCTCCACCTGCGATCCTTGCTGCGACGGGCCCGCGCGTGAGCCCGGCGATTCGCCGGCGAGATTGCTGAAGCTGGTCACCCGCCAGGTGCGAAGTTGATCGCGAGCGCGAGCGGGCATGGTGCTCGCTTGTAGCTTGGTCTGGCCCGGTTGGCTCGATCTCCAACGTGGGGCGGTATCCACGCGAGCGTCACACACGGCAACTGCGTGAGGGTTGGCCGCGCTCAAGCGCTCGAGCCGTGAGCGCCACGCAGCCGTGTTGGCGAGTGCCGTCTCCATCGCGTCGCCGGCCGTGCCCGGCCTGGTTGCGCCCTCGGGCTGGCCGAGCAGATAGGCGAGCGGGGAGGGAACTTCCTTCGTGCTGCCGATTTCTCCCCAGGCCACGTAACAGCGCTCCCGGGCGCGGGTCATCGCCACGTAGGCCAAGCGCGCGTTCTCCGAAATCCTTTCGCCGCGCGCGGCCTCGACAATCTCGTTGGTGCGACTACTCGGGTCGCAGTCGTAGACTGGCCGTCCGGCGAGGTGGACGAGCAACGTCGGCTTGTTTTCCTCCGACCTTGCGTCCCAGAGGTGGGGGCAGAAGACCACGGGGTATTCCAGGCCCTTGCTCTTGTGGACCGTCAGGATCTGCACGGCATCATCGTCGCTTTCCAGGCGCAGCTCCAGGGCGTCTCGATCCAGAAGATCAGGCTCAGCTCGCATACGCGCGAGCCAGGCTGGTGTGGTCTCGGGTGAGAGGTGGAGCTCGATGGTGGCCTGATGGACGACATCGATGACGTGGAGGAAGTTCGTCAGGCTGCGCGCCCCACCGGGGCCGGCCAGGAGCCTGGCCCGGACTGCATGGGCGGTGATGAAGGCGTGACTCATCGCCACGAAGCCCCGGCGTCGCCAACGCTCGCGGAGGAAATCGAGCTCTTCGGTGAGCGTCTGCCAAGCCTCCGCGTCGAGGCGCATGATCTCGTCGGCAGTCAGGCCCCAAGCTCGAGTGGCCAATGCCGCCCTCACGGCCGATTCGTTGCCCGGCTGAACCACGGCGTCGACCAGCGCGTGCAGCTCGGCGATCTCCTCGGACTCGAAGATGCTCGCTTCCTGTCCGACTACGGCTGGAACTCCCGCGGCGCGAAGCGCGCGTTGCAGCCCCACGGCCTGGTCGTTGGTGCGGACCAGGATCGCGATCGCGCGCGTGGAGAGCGGCTCGCCGTTGAACGTCGCGCCGGAGCTCAGTAGCCGCGCGACCTCGCTGACGATCCCCTTTTCGCTTCTGTCGTTGGCCGCTTCCTTGGTGTCGGTGCGACCGAGCCACAGCCAGCGCAGCGGTGGACCTTCGTCGCCTCGTAGCCGTGCATCAGGCGCGCCCCGGGCCGCGGCGACGGGCTCGAAGGGAATCGCAGCGTAGACGAAGGGCTGGGCCGCGGTCGAGAACGTCGCGTTCAATCCATCGACCAACGGCTCGACGCTGCGGTGGTTCGTGTCGAGAGAGTAAAGGCGATCGGCCTCGTCCTTGGCGCGCATGTAAGCGAATACGTCGGCTCCGCGGAACCCGTAGATCGCTTGCTTGGGGTCGCCGACGAAGAACAGGTGCCGATCACTGAAAACCCGGCGAAAGATGTCGTACTGCCGCTCATCCGTATCCTGGAACTCGTCGACGAGGACGGCGGCGAAGCGGCTACGCAGCGCTCGAACCAACGCCGGGCCGCGAGCCGGGTCGTGCAGAGCCGCGTGCAGGCCGCCGACCAGATCGTCGAAGCCCTGGGCGCCGGACCTGCGTTTTGCTTGGCTGAGAATCTCGCCGATCTGGTCGAGGAACGCGCCCCGCAGTGCGAGCTCGACGTCGTGTACGGCGGCGGCTACGCCGTCACAGAGGTCCGGGAACGCGAGCGGTTGGAGGCGGTGCTGATGCCTCTTGTCGACCGAGCCGCTCAATTCGGACCTGGACAACCCGAGCAATGCGCTCAGCTGCCCGTCATCGTCGTCGCGGCAGAACGCATCGACCCTGTCGAGCCATTCGGCCAGCGTGTCGGTGTTGAACGCGGCCTTCTTGTTGTACCTCACCCCGCTTAGGAGAAGCTCGGCCTCGGTGCGGTTCCATCCGGCCCGAGCGGCTTCGCAGGCCGCGCGGAGCCCGGCGGTCGCATCGGCGAGCGACAGCGGCTCCGGCCGTAGTTGCGGATCGAGATGCCGGCGCCACGTTCTGTAGTCGGCGATGAAGGTCCCTGGCGACCATTCCTTGTGCGCCACCACCGCCGCCAGCAACGGATCGGAGGGATATATCGTGCGGCGCCAGAAGTCCTCGGCCGCGGCCTGGATCAGGTCCGAATCGTCGGTGATGTACTCGGCATCGAAAGCGATGCCGCACTCGAAGGCGTGCTGCTCGAGCACCCTACGGCAAAAGCCGTGGATCGTGCAGACCTCGATCGTGTCGATCTCGAGCAGCGCGTGCTGCAAGATGCGCAGGCCGGGCTCGCCATGGACCGCCGCGAGCCGCGCCAGCAAGGGCTCGACTTCGCCGCGGTCGGCCGCCGGTTTCGAGAATACGTTCACCGCAGCGCGAATCTGGCCTCGGATCCGCTCGATCAGTTCGTGGGTGGCGGCGTTCGTGAACGTCATTACCAGCATCTGGTCGGGCCGCTCGACTCTGCGTTCGAGCAAGAGCCGCAGGACGATGCCGGTCAGGCAGTAGGTCTTGCCGGTGCCGGCGCTCGCCTCGATCAGCGTGGTGCCTGGCTCGAGCGGGGTCTCGATCAGATCGAACGTGCTGCTCACGCCTGCTCTTCCGCCTCCAGGTATGGTTTCCACAGCGCGTGCGCTCGCACTTCGAACTCCTCGTCGAGCGGCTCGCGCCCGCGCATGCAAAGCCGGACGTAGGCATCCTCGCTGTCACGACGGGCGCCGTGCTTGTGCGCTTGGTTGGGGACTTCCCAGCCTTCGGCTCTAGCGCGGTCGATGGGCGACCTCTTCGACTTCGATTTACCGTTTGCGCACTCGGCGAACAGAAAGGACGCTTGTTCGAACACGGGTAGCGGCCTACTCCGGCCTTCGCGGTAGCCATCGACGAGCCCGGTGAGCACGCGCAGCGAGTGGTCGCCTTGGAGTGGACGCAACGTCATGGCCTTGTCTTTCGCGATGACGAGCGTCGTGCGAGAAGGCGCCGTCACGGCGCCGGCCTCCACCGCAGCATTGAGCGCTACGTGGCGGATCCAAGCCTGCAATCGGTCGGTGGACTTGAGTTTCGCCGGCCGGTGGCGGATCTGACCACGAATGGTCAAGCCCTCGAGTGAGCCGGCCAGCCGCCAGCCGTCGCCCGTCAGCATCACATCGCGATGCTCGCGAGGTTCCGCGAGATGGATGCGTCCGATGAACGCGGCCACGTCGCCGACGAGCTCGGCGTACACGGACCGGGCCAGGCCTGCCAGCGGCAGCACGCCGGCCGCCTGAAGCAGTGCCAGCTCGTCCGGGCCGGCTTGCCGCCCATCCAGTCGCCGCGCGATGAGCCGATCGAGGAGCCCGTAGCGCTCGCGGCCGTCGAGGAGGAAAGGCTCGGTGTCGGCGAGCTCAGCTTTGTCCCGGGGTAGCTGCAGGCCGATCACACGAGTGCAGAAGTACTTGCAGGGGTTTGTCCAGAACTCGATCAGGTCGGCCAGCGTGATGTCGAGCGGACCGACGTCCGGGTTCAGCGGGGCGGTGAAAAACGCCTTCTCACCGGCGGTTGCCCCCCGGGCCGCCAGGGCGGCGGCGCAGTTCTCCTGGGAGTAGCTATAAGAAGGATGGCAGGCGGCGGCTTTTTCGGCCTTGTCCGGAGCTACGCGCCCCTCGGCGTGGCCGCCGAAGTAGACCTCGCTGAAGGGCTGCAGCCGGTGGCCGACCACGAGGCTCCGGCTGGCCGGCTGACCATCGAAAGATACGAAGGACCGGTCGATTTGATCGAGGAGCTCGCTGAGCACGGATGAGGGCGCCAGCGGCGAGTTGTCCTTCTGCGAACGGCCCGCATAGCTCAGCAGGAGGTGCTGCCGGGCGGCGAGCACGGTTTCGAGAAAGAGCCAGCGGTCTGCGTCCCGCAGCGAGGGATCGCCCGGGCGCCGCTCTTGCCCCATCAGGTTGAACGTGAGAGGCCGGTCGCGCCGTGGGAACTCCTCCTCGTTGAGCCCGGCCACGCAGACGATCTTGGCAGGCAGCGTCCGCATGGGCTCGAATCGGCAGAAGGTGATCGCGCCGGTGATGAATCCGCCGGCGCCTGACTCCTGTGCGAGGCAGCCGCGCAGGTGTTCGCGCAACACCTCGACATCGATTGACTCGGCCACCCTGCCCGCTGCGCAGAGGTCCGCTAGCCCCATCAGTCCATCGCGGACGAGCTGGACGGAGCGCTCTTCGGTCTCGCCTTCGGGCTCGAGCAGAGCCGTCAGCGCCGCGCTCACATCGTTGGCCCAGCGATCGGCCGTTCGAGGTTGCTCGAGCGCGCGCAAGCACGAGAGCAGTTCGCTGACGAACGCAGCCAGCCGTCCGACGAGCGTCGCGTCGCCGGGTGCGCTGCTCGCGTGGGGCAGAATGCCAGCGACCAACCCGTCGACGGGGCCGGTCGCGTAGCCCATCAGCAGCCGGTCCAAACCGGAGCGCCACGTGTTCGCCCCGCCCGCGTCGATCCCCAGCAGCGCGGCGCGATGGTCGGCATCCGCGGCCCAGCGCACGTTGAGCCGCTCGATCCAGGTGCGCACGGCGGCCAGCTCGTGGTCCTCGATGCCCGCCGCGCGGCGCACGGCCGCCGTATCGAGTAGCTCGAGCACGGCCGGAGCCGTCAGGCGCGTACCGATCATCTCGATCAAGCGCAGCGCCGCATCCAGCGCGGCAAGCTCGGCGCGTGGGTGGCGATCGGCAATCGAGTAAGGCAACGTCGCCTCACCTTCGCGCTCCACGCCGAACACGGCGTCGATGTAGGGCGCGTATGCATCGACGTCGGTCACCAGCACGAACACGTCGTGCGGCCGCAGGGCGGCATCCTCGGCGAATGCCTGGAGGATCGCGTCGCGCAGCGCTTCCATCTCGCGCATCCGCGAGTGGCAGATGTGTACCTGCAGCGACCGGTCTCGCTCGGGAACGGGTAGGGGAGCGGCGTCGGCGCCGCGCCGAACCAGGTGCAGGATGTCGCTCTGAATACGACTGAGCACGCTGACGGAATCGGGCTCGGGAAAGTCCAACTCATACCAGGCGCTGCCATCGGTGTCGGCGCGTTGGAGAAGATTGAAGAACTCACGCCCTTGCCGTCCCAGCGCGGCCAGCAGCTCGTTGGCTTGATCGAGCGCGAGCGCTTCCGCCGGCACCGCGTGAGTCTGTACCCGCCGCCGTATCCGCGCGGCTTCACGCTCCGAGCGCAGATCTCCCCAGTAGTGGTACGTCGGGCTGACGAAGTAGATGCCGACCGGGACGAAGCGCGCCAGCGCGGCGAGCAGCTCGACGAAGATCGGCGGCAGTGACGCGGCACCGAACACGCTGAGCCGCGGTGGCAGGCCCGCCGGCGGCTGGGACGCCGCGTGCAGAGCCGCCGTCAACTGGCGTAGCCGATGCGCGAGCGATCGCTCGGAAGCGCCTGCGGTCAGCTCGCGCCAGAGCCGGGCCTGCCACTGAGCCGTCTCGTGCCACGGCCGGCCGGCATCGACCGGCTGATGGCCTGCCTCCCAACGCTCGAGCAGCTCGGGCCGATAGAGCTGATAGTCATCGAAGATGCCGGCGAGCCGGAGCGCGAGCTGATAGCGCTTTCGCTGATCGGGGTCGTCGGTGAGATACGCAGCTAGCGTCTCGCCGGTGCCCTGGGGAGTCCCCGTGAGCAGAGCGAACAACCGCCAGGTCAGCGCGTCGCGGTCGAACGATGAGCGTCCGGCCGGCTCGTAACGCTCCGAAGGCGCGGCCTCGAGTCCTCCCACGCGCTCGGCCAGGGCCCGGCAGAACGTCCCGGGAAACGGCGTGGCAAGAGTTGCCGCTACCCCGAGTCGCCGCGCCAGCTCGAGCGTCACCCATCGGTACATGCCGCGGCTCTGGACGACGACGACCTCGCGCTCGAGCGGGTCGAGCGGATCCGCTGCGATCTCCTCGGCCAGCCGGTCGACGAGCGACTCGAGCCGATTGCTGCAAAAGATCCGGAGCTTGGACTCCATGGCGCGGGCCCGCGCGCAGCTGGGCGCGCAGGCCTGGAAGTGTCCTAGCGAGGTGGCGGCCGGGGTTCAACGCTCGCGGTCACACGCGAGCGGCTTCTTACGGCATCCCGCGCGCCATCAACAGCCAAACCAGCCCGGCCCCGCCGGCTAGAAATCCGGCGAAACTGCTGCTGGCGGCGCCGCGGTAGTAACGCACGAGCGCACGCTGGGGCCGAGTCGAGATGACGAAGGCCTGGCGCTCGGCGGGCTTGGCGACAATGTGCACGGTGCCAACTCCGTCCCCCGGCGTGCTCGGGATGTCTCCGGGAACCCGGTGGTCGGTGATGAAGCCGCCGAGCACGTAGAGTTTTTCTCCGGCCATGATCATTCGCTCGCGATAGCGGTAGGAGCCCAGGCTGACCCCCAAGCCGATCCGCGCGTCCCTGCTCGGCCGTGGACCGCTGCCGTGCCACTCGCGCGTCAGGTCGGTCGTGACCAGGGCGCCCTTGGGATCGACGATGCAGCGGCCGGTGTCGTCTTCGAGCAGGAACCGAGTCTGGCTGCAGCCACGCTCGATCGTGTGCCAGCGCTCGCCGCCGCGGCTACCGCTCTGTTCGCGGCGCGAGACCTCGAACTCCCACCACAGGCAGCCCCCGCCTCCCAACGGCGAGCTCTGCAGGCCGCGCTCTCCGGGCAACGCCCAGCCCTCCAGCTCGACGTAGCCCTGCGGAGCCGAGCGAATCTTGGCAGTTGGGGTGTCCTCGATCAGACGAGCCCGCCGGAGGTAGTAAAACGCGCCTACGAACGAGAACAGCACGAAGCCAGCAAGCCCGACCACCCACGGCCAGAACTCGACCGGACGGGCATCGGCGATCTGTCGGCCAATCTGTTCGAGGATCGCCACTGCCGCTTCTTCAGCCGAACAGCGGGGCCAGAGCGACGTCGCCCTTGTCGGCCTCGTCGAACTCGAGCAGATCGGCAGGACGGAAACCGAGGCTGCCGGCGAGCAAGGCGTCGGGGAACTGCTCGATGCGGACGTTGTTGCTGTTCGCCGCCTCGTTGTAGAACTCGCGACGGTCGGCGATCAGTTCCTCGAGCTGTGAGATTCTCACCTGGAGCTGCTCGAACTGATCGTTCGCTTTCAATTCAGGGTAGGCTTCCGCTACCGCGAACAGGCTTCCCAAGCCGGCACGGATCTGACTTTCGGCGGCGCCGACCCCTTTGACGTTGCCGGCTTCGCGGGCCGTCTGAGCGGCGCTGCGCGCTTGCATGACGCGCTCCAAGGTCTCGCGCTCGAACTGACGGTACTGCTTGCAGGTCTCGACGAGCTTGGGCAGTTCCTCGTGACGCTGGCGCAACACCACGTCGATGTTGCTCCAGGCCTTCGACACGGCGTGCTTGAGCCGGACCAGGTTGTTGTAAAGGGTGATTCCATAGAGCAGGACGCCGACGGTCAGCCCGGCGAGCAGGAACCAGACGATTGCGGCCACGATTTGCGCTTCCACGGTATGCCTCCGAAAGACGGTCTCCATCTATTGTATGGCTCGAGGATGGATCGCGGCGGCGAAAACCTGGCGGCACAGCGCCGCCCGGCAAGTGCCATGCGCGTTGCGAAGTCCGATCCTGCGAGGTCTGACCCTTCCAATCGCGTGGGCGTCTCCGCTACAGTTGCGCGCTTTACGGTCGCGGCTGGGACGGTACGATGGCGATCAAAGTCGAGGTTTGCCAGGGCACGGACGCGCTGACCGAGTTCGTCTTGTTTTACGACCGCGTCTACGAGTCGCGGCCGGTGCGCTGGCGGGCACTGACGCCGTTCCAGGTCCCGGTTCTGGCGGGTCAGACCGCGTTCACCGTTGGGCGGACTCTACGGCCGCTCGTTGCGCGCGAGCGCGGGGAGATCGTCGTGCGCGCCACCGCCGTGCTCGACGAGCGCTACAACCGGCTCTGGGGCGAGCGCCTGGGGCACATCGTGATGTTCGAGGCGCTGCCGGGTACCCGCGAGGCCACCCGCGCGGTGCTGGACGAAGCCTGCCGCTGGCTCGAGGCCCAAGGGGCGGAAGCGGCGCGCGCCGGCTTCGGCATGCTCGAGTTCCCTTTCGCCGTCGATGCCTACGACGTGCTGCCGCCGAGCTTCGTGCGCCAGAACCCGGTTTACTATCACGCGCTGCTCAAGGACGCCGGCTTCCAGACCGAGAAGGGCGGCGTCGACTACAAGATCGAGGTGCGGCCCGAGCTGATCGCTCGTTGGGAAAGCGCCGTGGAGACGGCCAAGCGCGCCGGCTTCGAGATCGTCCCGCTGCGTGAGGTTCCCGAGTCGCGCCGCGCCGCCGAGTTCAACGCGACCTGGCAGGAAGCGTTTCGACGTCACTGGGGCAACACGCCGGGCACCGCCGAAGAGTTCACGGAGCTGTTCGCCGCGCTCGCGCCCGTCGGCATGCTCGACACCTCGGTGCTGGCCTATCACGAGGGGCGTCCGCTCGGGGTGCTCTGGGTCACGCCCGAGACGACGATGCTCGCGACGACTGCGCCCGGCCGGCCGATCCTCGACTCCGAGAAGCTCAACTTCCTCGGCATCGGCGTGCTCGCCCCTGCCCGCGGCCGCGGCCTCAACCTGGGCATGGCCTCGCACGCGTTCCTCGAGCTGGTGCGCCGTGGCGCGACCCACGTGAGCTACACGTTCGTGCTGGACGACAACTGGCCCTCGCGCCGCACCGCCGAGAAGCTCGGCGCCGAAGTCTGCGCGAACTATCTCGCCTACCGGCGAAACTTCCGCGCGAGGTAGAGTCGTCCGACTGGAGACCACAGTGGCAGCCAGTGTTCACTCGACGGGCGGGAATTCCGGAAACTGGGGTAGGTCATCCCCGATTCGTACCCACGGCAGCTTCTTTGAAACCCAGTAGTGGAGCGTTGGCGTGACGGCCTCCGGGTGATCGAGACTGCCGATCGTGATGTCGATCAAGCCGGGTATGTAGCCGGCCTTGAAGCTGATGGGAGTGCCGCAGACCCGACAGAAGCCGCGCTGGGCCTCAGCAGAAGCTGAGTACGCTGTCGGTTCGGCCCTTATGAACGTGACCTGCGATTCCTGGAACATCGCCCAGGCCACGGTCGGAGCGGCGTTTGCGCGCCGGCACATGGAACAATGACAGATGGCGGCCATCACCGGATCGCCGGTGATTCGATATCGGACGGCTCCGCACCGACAGCCGCCTTCGAGCTCTTGCTTCGTCATGGACGTCTCCTGTCTAAGCCAACTCTACGTGGCGCCCGCTTCGAGCATTGCTTTGAGCCGCACCACCTCCTGTGCCGTGTCGGCTTCGAGCCACGATCGGAGTATGGGCTCGACGATCCAGCTGAGCGGAGGCCGAAACTGAAGCTCCTCGCGATGAAAGACGCGCGTTTCGTCGTGTCCGACCTCCTCGAACGTGAAGCTGCCGTGAAAGCGGCTGACGAAGTGGGCGAGGGTCCCGGGTTTCGATCGAACATCGATTCGCCGGTACGGCTGGACGGTGATGATGTGTCGAACCGCAGGCGTGGATAGGCCTCGGAAGCGACCGCTGTAGTGGACCTCGGCTTGTTCTCCGTGCCAGACGACAGAGTGGACGGTCCGGATCTTGAGATCCGCCTGCTTGTACTTCTCCAGATCCAGGATGAACTCGTAGATAGCCTTCGCCGAACGCCGAATGATTGCGGTTCCTTCTCCGGCAATCATAGCCCGTGTCCTCCCACACCCCTCTGCGTCGAGCGTGCGCGGGCCCCGCCCCGCTTGCTCTCACGCCTGATTGCGGACGACGTAGAGTGGGCCGGGCACCGGGAACCCGGCTTCACCGAAGCATTGGCGGATGCTGCGGTTCGTGTCGAAGTAGACCTGCCAGTAGTGATCGTTGTGGCAGGACGGACGCACGGCGAGCAGCGGCCCCGCGGCTGTGAACTCCAGAATCTCCAGCGCTGGGGCGGGGTCGGCTAGAACGTTCGGGATCTTCGCGAGCCCTTTCTTCAGCAAGTCGATGGCAACGGCAGGATCGACCGCGTGACCGAGCTGCGCCACCAGATCGACGCGACGGTAGGGGTTGGCGGAGAAGTTCTGGATGGTGCCGGCGAAGATCGTGTTGTTGCCGACGATCGTCTTGACGTTGTCAGGAGTATTGATCGTCGTACCGAACAGTCCGACCTCCTCCACCGTTCCGCTGACGCCGCCCACGGTGACGAAGTCGCCCACCTTGAAGGGCCGCAGGATGATGAGGAACGACCCCGCGGCGAAGTTCGCCAGCAGACCGCTCCAGGCCAGCCCGATGGCGACGCCCCCTGCGGCCAGCACGGCAGCGAACGACGTCGTCTCGACGCCGAAGAAGCCGAGGATGGCGACGATCAAGACCACGTTGAGGAGGATCGACAGGGCCGACTTCAGATAGTTGATCAGGGTCGCGTCGACGTGCTGGCGCGTCAGCGACCCGGCCGTCAGGGTGAGGGCGAGACGGATCAGGCGTCGCCCGATGATCCATACGACGAGGGCCCCGAGGATCTGTAGCGCCACGCGCGTGCCCGTAGTGAGGGCAACCGCTACGATTTCGTCCAAGTTCATGTCAGACCTCCGTTGGTCGTGTCGCCAGCTCTCCGCCCGCCCTGAGCCCTTCGACTTGCTCTTTCCGCAGACTCGTCGGTTGGCGCGGCAGCTTCATACCGCGCCGGTGAGATTTGTCCATCGCCTTGCTTCCGCTGGTCGTGATTCAATGCCGGCGCTTGCCGGCCGGAAGCCATCGGTGGTAGCTTGCGCCGCCGGTGCGACCGGCTGGGGGATCGACGGTGGGGCCAGTCCACGAAGGCGGCTGTTCGTGCAGCGCGGTCCGCTACCGGCTTACCGAAGAGCCGCTGACGCTCTACGCGTGCCACTGCACCGATTGCCAGCGCTACAGCGGCTCGAGCTTCGGATTGTCGATGATCCTCGCCAAGAGTGCGCTCGAGATCCTACGTGGTAAGCCGGCGAGCTATGCGTTTACGATGGAAGACGGACGGAAGCGGCACGGCCTGGTCTGTGCGGCCTGTGTCACTCGGCTTTGGGCCGAGCCCGTGAAGTTTCCCCAAGTCGTGATCTTGAGGCCGGGGACACTCGACGATACTTCATGGGTGGTCCCGGTCGGCCACATCTGGACCCGCAGCGCCCAGCCGTGGGTGACCATCCCCACCGACACGCTGAACTACGAGCAGCAGCCCGATGACATGACGGCGCTGATCGCGGCGTGGCAGGATCGATCCGCTCGGAAAACCTCGGAGCAGCGATAACGCCGTGGAAGTCCCCGACGCTCGAACAACGCATCGGCGACATCAAGGCCGTCAGGGACGCGGAGGGTGTAACACGGGCGAGGGTCATGGGGTTTTCCGAGGGAGATATTGGCAAGAGTTGTGGATCGCGTCGTCAGCGGGTGATGGTCGTCGCGGATGCCAAGGCGCTGCGATTCCTGTCACGACTCCCCGATCGCCGTCACCACGCTCAAGGATCCGGAGCGTCCGTTTCGGGAGCACGGGCCGGTTGCCGCTCGCGCCCCTCACGCTCGCGGAGCATGAGGATCCGCTCGAGCATCGACGAGGTAGCGGACAAAGAGGTCGGTCAGCTCGTCGGGGAGGCGATGGCCATACTCGGCACTCATTTCATTGTACCCGATACCTTCGGCTGCGTTGATGAGCAGAGTGGTGGCACGATCGAGGTCGATCGGGCGAAGCGACCGCTTGTAGGACTCGAGGATCTCGCGGAGGACACCGGTGAGTCTTCGCTTGCCGGCATCGAGGCGTCGACGAAACACGGTATTCGGGACCTGCTCGAGCGAGCGCAGAAGTGCAGGGCCATGGCGTTGAGCGTTGATGCCCGCCGCGATCAAGCTCCGCAGCGTCGTTTCCAGCGGTAGCGAGTAATCGATGGGCACTTCACCGATGCGGCGGACGACTTCGGCGAAATAGTCGCGCACGAGGGCATCGAAGACCTCGTCCTTGTCGGCGAAGTATTGGTATAGCGTCCCGATGCTCACGCCGGCAGCCTCGGCAATGTGATTCGTCGTGGCTCCCGCGTAGCCGTTTCTTCGTAAAACCCGAGCCGCACCTTCGAGAATGATGTTCACCGTTTCTCGAGAACGATCTTGTCTGGCACGTCTGCGCGGAGCTTTCTTCGGTTTTCGAGGCATAGCCCGTCCCAACGAGAATACGAGTAGTCGGAACATGAGCAATAGCTTATATTCGTACGCATGGCCATCGGCATCGACTCCCTTCCGACTCCACGGCTCCCAGCGCCGCTGTTGGCTGCAGAGTATTGGCTGAGACCCGAGCGCTTCTTCGAACGCTGCGAACGGCTCGGTGACCGCTTCGTGATCCGCATGTCCGGCCTGCCACCGATGGCGTGCGTCACGGATCCTGCCGACGTACGGGCCGTGTTCAGCCGTGACCAAACGGCGCTGCACTTCGGAGAGGCGCTAAAGACCATGGCGCCGCACGAGCTGGTCCTCGGGTCGACTTCGATCACCGTGAAAGACGGCGAGTCGCATCTTCGAGACCGGAAAATGCTCGCTCCCCACTTCGGCGCGGGGGCTCTCAAGTCCTACGAGCACGGCATGGTCGCCAAGACCCGTGAGGCGATGACATCGTGGCCGTTAGGTACTCCCGTGTCGTTTCAGTTGCTGATGATGCAACTCACACTGGAAATCATCATGGGAACGATTTTCGGTGTGACCGATCCCGAGCGACTCGCAAGGCTTCGAAAGGCCGTGATCGACTTCGTCGCGGTGATCGGCGGCCCGGGCTTTTTCGCGTTTTCGATCTGGGCGGTGGCCAGGGGCGGGCGCTGGGAAGGCCGACACAAGCGGCTTCGTGCATCCATGACAGCGGTGGATTCGATCGTCGCCGAGGAGATGACGCTGAGGCGGCGCTCGGCGATTCACGATCAGCCTGACATCCTCGCGCTTCTGTTGCGGCTTCAAAAGGAACACGGCGTCGAGGCGATGAGCGACGTTGCGATCCTGGAGATGGTCCGGACGCTACTGCTCGCCGGCTACGAGACGACGGCAAGCACGCTCGGCTGGGTCGCCGAGCGCGTGACGCGACATCCGGGCGTGCTCGATCGTCTCGACGAGAGCGTTGCCCGCGGCGACGACCAATACATCGACGCCGTGGTGGCCGAAAGCATGCGGCTTCGACCGGTCGCGCCCTTCACACCGCGCCTCGTGGTCAAACCATTCGACCTCGACGAATTGCATCTCGAATTAGGCGTTCTGCTGACGGCGTTCATCTGGCTGGTGCATCGCCGTGCAGACGTCTACCCCGAGCCCTCGGCGTTTCGGCCCGAGCGCTTCGTCGGTCGAAAACCGGACAACTATGCCTGGATTCCTTTCGGTGGAGGGCTTCGAAAGTGTCTCGGGGGCCCGTTTGCGCTGCTCGAAATGCGCACGGTGCTCCGCACGATGCTCGAAGAGCTGCGATTCGTATCCACCGAGGACCCGGACGAGCCGCTCGGGCGTAGAAACGTCACGATCGTTCCCGGCCGCGGCGCGACCGTCGTTCTCGAGCGACGGCACAACTGCCGCTGATCGAAGGAAGTGTGACCAGCCTCGCCCATCGCGTTTCGCGCTGCCGGCGACGACGAAGACAGCGGGAAGGAGAGACGAGCGGCGTTCTCGCTCAAACGTCCCATACCCAGGGGGTGTTGAGGGAGGCACAACGGGCCAATCGGCATCCGAGATCCTGTATTCGCTGGACGACTCGGGATCGACGATTCTGCTGGTCGATGAGACCTTCCGCCCAATGGTCGAGCAGTGTTGCCGCGACTCGAGCACCTCGCGCGAGGTGATCTATTGCGGCGACAGCGATGTGCCGAGTGGCATGCACGGATACGAAGGACCGCTGGCCGACGCGGATCCCGTGCCCGATGCACTACGCGCGGAAGGCCTAGCCTCGTCGGGCGGGACCTACCTCCATTGCGCGCCGATGTTCCATCTGGCCGACATGGGGCTGGCAATGGCGCATTGGATCGAAGGCAACACGCACTCGATAGCGCGCTCTGAACCATCGCCTACGGCGCATCGCCAATCTCCGAAGCCTTGATCGAGCGAGCGATGGCCGCGCTGCCAGGTGTCGGATTCGTGCAGGCCTACGGCATGACCGAGCTGTCGCCGCCCGGGGCGAGCACGAGCTCAAAGGAATCGAAGGCTCGTGGCGGCTCTACGAGCTGTCGCGCTAACGCCCCTGCAGTCGGCTGCGAACGGCCCCTAGCTCGCCTACGTCGATGGGCAATCCGCCGCGGTAGGCGATCACCTGCTGGACGAACGGCGAGACGCGTTCGCCAGGCGTGAGAATGCCGACGAGATTCAGGGGATCGGCGGCCGAGACGATGACGGTGGCATCGTCTCGAGTGCGCCGGACGTTGCGCAGCGTCTCGACGGCCTCCGGCAACGCGAACTGTTCGCCGACGAAGCCGTCCACGAAGCGGCCGCCACGTAGTCGGCCGGCGGCTTCCATGCGCCGCAGCTCGAACAGCAGGACCCGCCAAGGAAAGCGTCGGCGTTCGCGGGCGCAGAGATCGCGAAAGACCACGCCGTAGCGCGCGAGCAACCGTTCGACCACGCCGCGCGCGGCCTCGCCGCTGTCGCAGTCGGGTAACGGCTCGCTGCGGAGCAGCGACCAGCGTCCCACCGGCATCAATCTGCGCGTGCCGCGACCGGGCAGTGCGCGCAGATGCACCCGGCGCTCGGTCTGTGCCGTTCGCTTGCGCTTCTGATCGGGGAGCAAGAGCGTGCGCAGTCCCGCGATGCCGTCGCCGGTGACCAGTCCCGAGGCCACCAGCTCCCAGAGCGCGTCTTCGACTTCGGTCGGCAGCCGGCCGGTGCCGCGCGCGATGTCGTTAAGGAAGGAAGCGCCGCGTTCATCGAGGTAGGTCAGCACCTCGCGCGCGATGCTGGAGAGTTGCTCGCGCCAGGCCTCTTCGCCGGCGAGCGGCTCGAGCAGCCGCGGCAACTCCTCGCGCAGGAAGAAGCCGAGCGGGGCGGCGCGGGTCACCGTGCGCCGGCGCCGCCTGCTCGCATCGGCATCATCGGCGGTGGGCACGGCAAACCCGAGTCGGCCCCAGGCCACCTCACCGGCCAGGCAGAGCTGCTCGAGATCGGCCGGGTCGTACTTGGCGATGCGCGCTGGCAGGACATCGCGCTCCCAGGCAGGGGCGGGCAGCTCGATGCCTTGAAGCTGAGCGATGACGCTGCGCAGGCCGGCGCGACCGTGGAGCTGCGTGCCCGGGTGGACGTGCTGCCAGCGCAGCAGGAAGCGGACGAAGTCGGCGGCGGAGACCGGCTCGATCTCGCGCCGCAGCCGCCCGATGGTGAGCCGGTGGATGCGGGCGAGCAGGCCGCGCTCGCACCATTCGATCTGGTCGCCCGCATCCTGCGTGAATCGTCCTTGCAGGACGATGCCGTCGGCCTCGAGCCGCGCCAGAGCGATCTCCACGCGCGAGGTCGGCAAGAAAAGACGCGCGGCAAGCGCGGCGGCGGTGACTGGCCCCAACGATTCCATCCAGCCCCGCACCAGCTCGGTAGCGGCCGCTTCCATCTCAGGCGGACTGCCGCCGGTGGCGAAAGCCGGATCCGTCTGAAAACCGTACGCTGCCGCAGCCACCGCCAGGCGCTCGGTGGCGACCCACGCCCGGGCGTTCTGCTGTTCGAGCGCGAGCAACCGCACGCGGCCGGCGGCCGATAGCTCCTCCAGCCACGCGAGCCAAGGGTGCGCCTCGCCCTCCGGCAGCACGCAGAGCGTGAGCAACGCATCGTGGACCTCGTCGGCGCTGCGCGGTTCGGGCCAGGCCTGCTGACGCACGGTGGCGATCGCCTCGACGTCGAGCGCACCCACCCCGCTGGCCAGATCCGGATCGAAACGACGAAGAGCCACGGCGCGGGCGCGGCGCTCCTCGAGCGGCGCGTCGTCCAAGAAGGCGTAGGGGTTGGCGTTCAGAATCTCGTGTGAGAAAGCCGAGGGCACCGGCGTCTCGACGGCAACCGTGGCGATCTCACCCGCAGCGATGCCGCCGAGCAGGCTCTTCAAACCCTCGGTGTCCATCGCTTCGTGTAGGCAGTTGTCGATGGTCTCGTTGACGAGCGGATGATCGGGCGCCTCGATGGGTCCCATGCGGTTGTCCTGGCAGCCCAGTTGCGCCGGGAAGACCGCGGCCAGCAAGTCCTCGGCCCGCATGCGCTGGATCGCGATCGGAACCCTGCGGCCACCGCTGAAGCGCAGCAGTGCTAGCGAGCGGGTTGCGTTCCAGCGCCAGCGGTTGGTGAACATCGGCGATTGCAGCGAGGCCTGCACCAGATCGGCCTCGACCCGCTCGGCGTTGGTGAGCTGAAAGACACTGTCGAGCGGAAAGCTGTGCTGTTCGCCGAGCGAGAGGACGATCCCATCGTCGGTGGCGGCGGCCTGCAGCTCGAAGTCAAAGCTCACGCAGAACCGTTTGCGGAGCGCCAGACCGAACGCCCGGTTGAGTCGCGCGCCGAAGGGCGCGTGCAAGACGAGCTGCATCCCGCCGGCCTCGTCGAAAAAACGCTCGGCGACGATCGTCTCGCGCGTGGGGAGCACGCCGAGCACGCTGAGCGCCTCGGCGACGTACGCGATCATCTGCTCGGCGCCTTCGGCAGAGACACGCGTGTGCTCGACCAGCCAGCGCACGGCCTGTTCCCGGTCGCGCAGGCGCTCGGCGATCTCGCGCCTCAGGTCACTGACGGCGGCCGAAAGCTCGGGCGTGCGGCCGGGAGCTTCGCCGAGCCAGAAGGGGATCGTGGGCGGGAGCCCGTCGGCGTCTTTGACGCGCACGCGTCCCCTCTCGACGCGCTGAATGCGCCAGGAGCGATTGCCGAGCTGCATGATGTCGCCGGCCAGGCTCTCGATGGCGAAGTCCTCGTTGACGGTGCCCACGAAGGCGCCCGTGGCGTCTTCGACCACGTCGTAGTCGGCCATGTCGGGAATCGCGCCACCCGACGTGATCGCGGCCAGACGGGCGCCGCGCCGCGGCCGCAGCCGGCCGTTGACGCGGTCGTGGTGCAAGTAGGCCGAGCGCCGCCCGCGCCGCGTCGAGACGCCTTCCGATAGCATCTCGACCACCTCATCGAAGTCCGAGCGCTCGAGCGCGCGATAAGGGTAGGCGCGCCGGATCATCGCCCACTGTTCCTCGACACCGATCTCCTGGGCGGCGACGGTGGCGACGATCTGCTGCGCCAGGATGTCGAGCGAACGCTGCGGGATGGACAGCCGGTCCAGCTCGCCGCGCTCGACGGCGCCGACTGCGGCTGCGCACTGGATCAGCTCGTCGCGGGTGAGGGGAAACAGGACCCCCTTAGGGATGGCGCCCAGGAAGTGTCCCGAGCGGCCCACGCGCTGCAACAGTTGAGCGATCGAGCGGGGCGCTCCCAGATGGCAGACCAGATCGACATGGCCGACGTCGATGCCCAGCTCGAGCGAGGCGGTGGCGACGACCACTGGAATCTCCCCGCTCTTGAGACCAGCCTCGGCATCCAGGCGCGTCTCCTTGGAAAGGCTGCCGTGATGGGCACGGACTTTTTCCTTGCCGAGCCGTTCACTGAGGGCATGCGCCACCCGTTCGACCATGCGGCGGGTGTTGGTGAACACGATGGTTGTCCGGTGGGCGCGGACCAGCTCCGCGATCCGGTCGTAGATCGCCGCGCGCAGCTCTTGAGAAGCGATCGGGCCCAGCTCGAAGTCGACCAGCTCGATGGCGAGCTCGAGGGCTCGGCGGTGACCCGCGTCCACGATCGCGCAGCGCGGCTCGCCGTGACGATCGAGCCGGCCCGCGCCGACCAGCCAGCGGGCGACCTCTTCAATAGGCTTCTGGGTCGCCGACAGCCCCAACCGTTGCAGCGGCCGGCCGGCCAGGGCGTCGAGGCGCTCCAGCGAGAGCGCCAGGTGACTGCCGCGCTTGTTCGGAGCCAGAGCGTGAATCTCGTCCACGATCACGGTCTCGGCGGCGCGAAGCACCTCGCGGCTGCGCTCGGCGGTGAGCAGGATGTAGAGCGACTCGGGCGTGGTGATCAGAATGTGCGGTGGCTTGCTGATGTGAAGTCGGCGCTCGTGCGCCGGGGTGTCGCCGGTGCGAACGGCCACGCGGATTTCGGCCGGGCTGCTTCCCGCGATTTCGGCAAGGGCACGGATGCCGCCGAGGGGGCCTTGCAGGTTCTTCTGAATGTCGTTGCCTAGAGCCTTGAGCGGCGAGACGTAGACGACGTGAATGTGCTCGGCGAGAGCGCCGGCCTGGGCGCGCTCGTAAAGCCGGTTGATCGCCCACAAGAAGGCGGCCAGCGTTTTTCCCGATCCGGTGGGCGCCGCGATCAGCGTGTCGTGGTCCGACGCGATCGCTTCCCAGCCCCGCTCTTGAACCTCGGTTGCCGCGGGAAAAGTCTCGGCGAACCAGCGCGCGACGATCGGGTGGAAGGGCGTGCGCATCAATCGGCGGGCGGCGCCGGTGGCTTGACCGTGCCGCTCGCCTCCTCCCAGGCACTCTTGACGACGGAGTCGCGGGTGAACTCCATGACCCCGGGGAAGATCACCATCTCGTGGAAACCCTGATCCGCCGTGAGCTGGATCTCCGCCACTGCCTGCTCGGCCGACAAGCCACGGCTGGCGGCCGCGCCGGCCTGGTAGGCCAGCTCGCGCATGAAGGCCTGATACTTGCGCACGCCGTCGCGATCGGTCATGGGGCCGTGCCCGGGAATGACGCGATCGAAATCCAACGCGACGACCTTCTCGAGGGCGTCGTACCAGTTCTGGACGGAGCCGCCGGCTTCCAGGTCGATACGGGGATACATGCCCTGGAAGATTAGGTCGCCGACGTGGACGGTGCGGTCTTCGACGAACAAGATGATGAGATCCCCGTCGGTATGGGCGCGGCCGGCGTGATAGAGCTTGATGGTC
The DNA here is from genome assembly GCA_964555245.1 of uncultured Myxococcales bacterium. GTDB lineage: Bacteria > Desulfobacterota > Binatia > UBA1149 > SPBQ01 > CAZKRI01. The sequence goes on along the minus strand of CAZKRI010000039.1, from coordinate 68,702 downwards.
TTACCGCCCAGCTCGATGGTGTGATCGTGATCGACGGTCTCAGTGGGTAGCAGCTTGGCGGCTTCCCCTTTCCAGTAAGCCCCGTCCAGAGTGAGCAAGTGGTCGCGGGTCCGTGTCGAGGCAACGACTCTGGTGCCTGCGGGAAAACTCGGATTGCCGTGCGTGTGATCGGGGTGGTAGTGCGTGTTGATGATGAGGACGACCGGCTTGCCGGCGAGCTGCTCGGCCATGGCTCGGATTTTTCTCGCCTGGAACCCGAACATCATCGTGTCGACGATCACCGTGCCGGCGTCCGTCCGCAGGACGGCGACGTTGCCAGTGGACGCGTCTCCGATGCCGATCACGGAGAGGTCGTCGGTCAGTCGCTCCTGGGTAAACTGGGTCATCCGGTGATAGACGAACCCGCCCGCCGCGGCCGCGCTCAGGAGAAGCACCGCTGCCACCACCAATAGAAACCGTTTCACGGCTACCTCCTTACGCCCGATCGGGGGCCCGCCGATCGCGGTCCGGGCGGGCGCGGCATTGTACTGAGCGGCGCCTTGCGGGCAAAGACTCGCTTGTGCGAGCACCGGAAGCTGGACACAATTGCGCCGGGCTCGTCCGGTGATGATCGCTCAGCGACTGCATCACACCTCGTTCCCTGTCCGCGACCTGGAGCGCTCGATTCAGTTTTACCGCGACACCCTGGGCCTGGAACCGATCGCACGGCCCGATCTGGGCATTCCCGGTGCCTGGTTCCGTGCGGGACCGTGTGAGGTTCATCTCATCGAGCGCTTCGACGGCGTAGATCTCGGCGGCCCGCCGCCCAGCCTCAACCCCATGGGATGCCATACCGCTTTCGCGATCGACGACTACGAGCAGGTCGTGGCACGCTTGAGGGATCATGGCCTGGAAGTTCTGGAGGCTGGACGTGAGATCGGGCAACTATGGGTGAGAGATCCCGACGGTCACATCATCGAACTGATCGCTGCCGACCGGCGGCCGAGGTGACGAGCATGCATCCAGTCAGCATTTTCCGTGTCGGCCTCATGATCGCTTTCGTCGGCGGTGTGCTAGGTCCTACCCCGGCGTGCGCGGCAGACCCGGCGGCCAACGCTTGTTCGGCGGCCAAGATCAAGGCCGCGGGTCTGAAGGCGAAAGTGGCACTCGTTTGCCACGGAAAGGCCGCCAAGCAGGGGACCACGGCTGATCCAGATTGCTTGGCCAATGCCCAGGCGAAACTGGACAGCGGCTTCGCCAGGGCAGAGTCGGCCGGCGGATGTCTCACCACGGGGGACGACGCCGCAGTTTCTGCTCAAATTGACCAGCTCGTCAGTGATGTCGTCGCCGCGCTGCCTTTCGGTGCCGACCCCGCCTCGCGTGCGTGCGCCGGGACCAAGCGCAAGGCCGCCGGCAAGAAAATGAAGGGACTGGCCAAGTGCGTGGCCACGGGCGCCAAGTCGGACCAAGCGGCTGATCCCGGTTGCACGGCGACGGTGGAGCAGAAGTTCGACGGCATCTACGCCAACGCCGAGAGTCGTGGCGGCTGCGCGACGGTTGGAGACGCTGCCGCGATCGAGGCGATGATCAACGCCGCGTTGGCCGATGCGACGACCTCTCTGGTCGCCGTGTGCGGGGACGGGATCGCGGGTCCGGGCGAGCCCTGCGACGGCGCCGACAACCCGAGCTGCGTGGGCAGTTGCCTGGCCACCTGCCAATGCGGCGGAGTCTGCGGCAACGGAACCGCCGAGTCGCCCGGCGAGGAGTGCGACGACGGAGACACCACCCCGGGCGACGGTTGCGATGCGAGCTGTCAGCTCGAGGACCTCTCGGCTCTTTGCGCCGGGGTGCCGAGCGTGGCCGGCACGACGATCAGCTCGGAGATCGTCATTTCAGGGTTGGACAATCCGGTCCATCTGACCGCGCCCGCACTGGACCCGAGCCGGCTGTTCATCGTCGAGCAGCCCGGCGTTATCCGCATCATCAAGGACGGCTCGCTCCTGCCTGAGCCATTTCTCGACATTGCCGACCGGGTCAACTTCGGCGGCGAGCGCGGCCTGCTGGGGATCGCCTTCCATCCCGACTACGAGAGCAACGGGCGTTTCTTCGTCAACTACACGCGGGTTCCCGACGGCGACACGGTGATCGGGCGTTACCAGGTGACGGGCGACCCTGATGTCGCCGATCCCGACAGCGAGATCATTCTGCTGGTCATCGACGATTTCGCCTCCAACCACAACGGGGGCCAGGTCGCGTTCGATCTGGCGGGCCTGCTCTACGTCGGCAACGGGGACGGCGGTGGCGGGGGAGATCCCCAGGAGAACGGCCAGGACGATAGCGAGTTGCTCGCCAAGATGCTGCGCATCGACGTCGACGTCGAGGTGCCGCCCTACTATGCGGTGCCGCTCGACAACCCGAATCCGGGAGCCGGCGACCCGCTCGGCTTGATCTGGGCCAAGGGGCTCCGCAATCCGTGGCGCTTCAGCTTCGACCGGGCCAACGGCGATCTCTACATCGGGGACGTCGGTCAGAACCAGATCGAGGAGCTCGACTACCAGCCCGGGTCGAGCACCGGTGGAGAGAACTACGGCTGGGACATCTTCGAGGGCAACGACTGCTACAACGACCCCGAAGACGGCCTCAACTGTCCTGACCCGCCCACCGGTTTCACGTTCCCCGTTCACGAGTACACGCACGGCGAGGGTTGCTCGGTGACCGGTGGTTTCGTCTACCGCGGCTGCGCGATGCCGGACCTTGGCGGAACGTACTTCTATGCCGACTTCTGCACGGCGTTCGTCCGCACGTTCGAGGTGAGCGCAGGCACGGCGGTCAACCATGCCGACGTCACGGCTGCGTTCGGCGGCATCAACAGCATCAGCTCATTCGGCGAGGATGCGCGCGGTGAGCTCTATGTGATCGATCTGGGGGGTACGATCCGGCGGGTGATCCCGGACTGAACCTTGAGTCATGACGCATCGATCCGTCCATCGGTTCTTCTACTTTACGTGGCCCAGGACGGGGCCGAGGGACGCCATGGCAGGCGACTAACGCGCTTCCAGGCATTGCGATCCCAAAGGCCCCGAGAGCGATCTCGGGGCCTTTTTTTGGCCGCGATGACTAGCCCAGCCCGAACCGGAGTACCGAGCATGCAAGACCGAATCGAAGATCGAAACCTGGTGGACCTGACCCCGTTGGTGTCGCCGCGCGAGGTGAAGAACCGGCTGCGGTTGACCGAGAAGGCGGCGCACGTGGTGCTGCAGGCCCGCGCCCAGATTCGCGACATCCTGCACGGCCGCGACCGGCACCGGCTGCTGGCAGTGGTCGGGCCCTGCTCGATTCACGATCCGGCCGCCGCCGTCGACTACGGTCACCGGCTGGCGACCGTCGCCTCCGAGATCCGCGACCAGGTGCTGGTAGTGATGCGGACCTACTTCGAGAAGCCGCGCACCAGCATCGGCTGGAAGGGCCTCATCAACGATCCGCGGCTGGACGGTTCCTGCGACGTGCCGGCGGGGCTGACCTTGGCGCGTTCGATTCTGCTCGACATCAACCACTTGGGCTTGCCGTGCGCGACCGAGCTGCTCGATCCAATCACACCGCAGTACATCGGCGACCTGCTCAGCTGGGCTGCGGTTGGTGCGCGCACCACCGAGAGCCAGACCCATCGTGAGATGGCCAGCGGCTTGTCGATGCCGGTGGGTTTCAAGAACGGCACCGACGGGGGTCTCGAGGCCGCCGTCAACGCGATGATCTCGGCCAGTCACCCGCACAGTTTTGTCGGCATTACGGCTGACGGCGTGACTGCCGTGGTCCGGACCTTGGGCAATCCCGACCGCCACATCGTGCTGCGCGGTGGAGCGGGTCGCTCCAACTACGACCCGGCGGGCATCGATCGCGCCCATGCCCTGGTCTCGCCGCTCAACGGCGAGCGCGCGGTTCTCGTCGACTGCTCGCACGACAACTCCCGTAAGGACCCTACTCGCCAGGGCGAGGTCTTGCGCAGCGTCATCGAGCAGTACCGGCACGGTCGCAAGGCCATCATGGGAGTGATGCTCGAGAGCAACCTGCGCGCCGGCAATCAGAAGTGGGTTCAGGGTGGCAAACTCGTCTACGGCATGTCGATCACCGACGGGTGCATCGGGTGGGAAGAGACCGAGTCGCTGCTGCGTGAGGCGGCACGCGCGGTAGACTCCACCGGAGCGGGCGTCAAGCGTCCTTCCTTGCTCGCTTCGCTCGACGGGCTCGGCTAGAACCGCGCGCGTGCGTGAACTGGACGGCCTGCGCCTCGGCGTCTTCGCCGCGTTTGTGGTCGGGTGCGTCTGGGCCGTCTACCGCCGTCAGATTCGAACGCTTACCGTGCCGCGGCGACCTGCGATCCAGCTCGGCGCTTCGCTCGGCGGCGCCGTGCTCGGGGTGCTCGCTCTGGGGCACACGCCCGTTCCTGCCGGGATCGCGGCTGGCGCCGTCGCGATCGCCGCGGCGCTCGCGTTCTTCATCGCCACGGTGGCCGGACGGTTGCCCTCGATCGTGCCCACCGTCGACGTGGGAACCGCCGCGCCCGACTTCGCCGCGAACGACTGTGACGGGGGCGAGTTTCAGCTCGGCGCCAATCGTGGAAGAGCCGTCTTGCTCAAGTTCTTCCGCGCGCGCTGGTGCGCCTACTGTGTGGCCGAGCTGGAGCGCTGGGAGACGTTCCGGCCGCAACTCGAGCTATTCGGGGTGAAGATGGTCGCGATCAGCGCGGATCGGCCGCATCGGTTGGCGCGACTGAGGAGTCGCCACCGTCTCGGCATGACGCTGCTGGGCGATCCCGAGCTTGCCGTCATCGGCCTTTACGGACTGCGGCAGGACGGAGCGTTCGTGGGGTTGCGGGGTCGAAAGCGTTCGCTTGCGATCCCGACGACCATCCTGATCGACGCCGAGGGGATCGTCCGCTGGGTTGATCAGGCGCACGACTATCGGATCCGCATCGACATCGACCGGGTCATGGCCGCGGTGCAGCGTGGTTTGCACGGCCCCGGCTTTGCCCCGAGGGGATCGAGCACATGAAGGACCGCGGCGTCGTCAAGATCGTGATCATCGTGATCGCGAGCCTGTTCGCCGCCGTGCTCGGCGTGCGCGCCAAGTTCGGCGGGGGCGAGCGCATGCCCGATCGCACCGGCGCTCCCGAGCTGTCCGCGTCGGTCCTCGAAACCGTCGTCGATCTGGACTATCCGCCCGGCAACATCGCGGTCTCTCCCACGGGTCGCGTTTTCTTCACCTTGCACCCGGACGGCGATCCTCCGACCAAGGTGCACGAGCTCGTTGGTGGACAACCGGTCCCTTATCCGGACGAGCGCTGGCAACACCCCGCCGAGGACATTCCCTACTTCCAATCGATCCTGTCGCTGCGCATCGATGCCCAATCGCGTCTGTGGGTGCTCGACTTCGCCGAATTCGGACGCGGTCAGCCGCGCCTTACCGCGTTCGATCTGGAGACCGGCGCCCTGGTCCATCACTACGACTTTCCCCGCGAGGTCGCCGGTCTGGGATCCATGCTCAACGACATGCAGGTATCCCCCGACGGTCAGCGGATCTACATCGCCGAGACCAGCCCGATCGTTCACCACCCGGCGATCATCGTCTACGACGTCGCGCGCAAGAGCAGCCGCCGGCTGCTCGACCGGCATCCGTCGGTTATGCCCGAGCGTTATCTCATCCAGGCGCCCGGCCGCGACATGCGCGTCTACGATCTGGTCACGCTACGGATCGGCGTCGACTCGATCGCTCTCGACAAGCGCGGCGAGTGGCTCTACTACGGGCCGGTCACCGGCGGAACGCTCTACCGCGTGCGCACGAGCGACCTGGCTGATGAAACCTTGACCGGGCGCGAGCTGGGCGAGCGCGTCGAGAGATTCGCCGACAAGACGTTGAGCGACGGACTGACCATGGACTTGGAGGACAACGTCTACCTCTCCGACATGGAGCACTCCGCCGTGCTCGCCCTGGCGCCGGACCGCCGGCTACGCACGCTAATCAAGGACGAACGCTTGCGTTGGCCCGACGGTTTCAGCTTCGGCCCCGATGGCTGGCTTTACGTGACGTGCAGCGCCCTTCAGCACGTGCTGTTCGTCGGCGAGCACCGCGTGCGGGCGCACGCTCCCTACCAGATATTCCGGTTCAAGCCCGGGCCGGCGGGCGTTCCGGGTCACTAGCGGCGCGCCTACGGCGCGTGCCGTGACGCTGGCTCACCTCGACGGTGGCCGAAAGGTCGCCGAGCAGCCGCTCCATGCGCTGTCCGCCCAGTTGCTCGGCGATTTTCTGCTGGGTTTGTTGCCAGATGCCGTAGGCCTGGGCGAGCACGTCACGACCGTGCTCGGTGAGGGAGACGTTCTTTACTCGGCGGTCCTCCCCGGCACGGATGCCGACCATGCCGCTGCGCACCAGGGGCCGGAGGTTGCGCGTCAGGGTGGTGCGATCCATGACCAGCAACTCGGCCAGCTCGGTCACCGAAATCTCTCCCTTGCCGTGCGCGACGATCAGGAGCGGAAACTGCGTTGCACGCAGGCCCAAGGGCCGTAGGGCGTCCTCGTAGAACTGCGTCACCGCGCGCGCGGCCTTGCGGAGGTTGCTGCACGCGCAGGTGGCGGCGATTCGGTGGCAGTCCTGAACGGTGGGAAGCGAGCGCTCTCGGTTCATGGCCATCCTTGTATACACGCGCGGCGATCCGGGGAAAGGCATGGGGCCCGTGCGTTCAGTCCCGCGACCGATTCGGATATGCTCCGCTCGCTCAGGCGAGGAACATCGTGCAGGCCCGGCTGGACCACATCGTGCTCAATGCCCGCGACGTCGAGCGGCAGCTGGCGTTCTACGCCGACGTCATCGGTCTGGCGCCCGAGCGCGATGCTGAGTACCGACGAGGCACGGTTCTGTTCCCGTCTCTGCGTTTGGGGCCGGACTCGGTGATCGACATTCTGCCACCGACCTTGTGGGCGGCCGACGGGGACGACAAGACCAAGCCCAACGTCGATCATTTCTGCATCGCGGTTGCGCCGGCCGATTGGGAACCGTTGCTCGCACGCCTGGAGCGTGGCGGGGTCGCGCTGGAGCTGTCGCCGACACGCCTGTGGGGCGCGCGCGGCGAGGGGACCGCGGTCTACATCCGCGACCCCGAGGGCAACCGCGTGGAGCTGCGTCATTATCCGGCCTGAACGGCGCCCAGCGATCTCGGTGAGCGGATGAGTTTTCTTACCGGCGGACGCCGAGGCGTCTGCATCGTTGCCCTGACCCTCCTGACGGTCTTTTTTGGCTACTACGCGGCCGGCGTTCAGGTCGAAGACAACAACGAATCAATGAACGCGCGCAGCGACGAGCGCGTGCGCGTCTACGGCGAGTTCAAGCGTCGCTTCGGCAACGACGAGGACATCGTCGTGACGGTCACGCGGCCGGGTGTGCTCGACGGATCCGGCCTTACGCTCATCGACCGGGTGACCCGTCATGCCGCCGGCCTGGACGGTGTGCAGCAGGTGTTCAGCTTGACCAGCGCGCGCCAGCTCGTTCGCGGGTCGCTGGGTGCCGAGGAAGCGCCGCTCATCGAGCCGCCCTACGAATCTCCTGACGTAGGGCGCCGACTGAACGCCGCGCTCGATCGCAATGCGCATTTCACAGGGCTTCTGGTCGGCGCCGATCGACGAACCGGTGCGATCGTCGTCGGCTTGGAGGATCGACCCGAAGACGATCGCTATCAGACGCGGATCATCGAGGAACTCCGCCGGCTTGCTTCCGAAACCCACGGCGAGGGCACCGAGGTGCACCTGACCGGCATCCCCGTGCAGAAGCACGACGTAGCCAGCTACGTGCAACGCGACCAAACCGTCCTGATTCCGCTCTCGCTCGTGGTGCTTGCCGCCGTCCTGGCCGGATTCTTCAGGCGGCTTTCGGCGGTGGTGTTGCCGTTGCTGGTGACGGCCCTCAGCTTGGTATGGACCCTCGGCATCTATGCGCTCTGCGGTTTCGCGCTCAACACGATCACCGGATTGTTGCCGCCGGTGATCATGGTGTTGTCGGTCGCGACCACCGTTCACCTCTACTACGGGTGGCTCGAATCGGACGCTCTCGGGCAAGGGAGAGCCGAACGCATCGCGGCCACCGTCCGTCAGCTCTGGTTTCCCTGCACGTTTACGGTGATCACCGACGCGCTAGGCCTGATCTCGCTCGTGGTGAGCGACACGCCGGCCGTCCAGCAGTTCGGTGTGTTCGGCGCGCTCGGCGTGATGCTGTCGCTGGTGATCGGGATGGCGGTCGTGCCGATTGGGCTGATGTTTGTGAGCCCGCCGGCTCACGGTGGCCCGGCCCCGGGACGCGGCCCGGTCTCGGCTCTGCTGCGAGGCTCGGTGGCCCTGGCCACGCGCCATCCCTGGCCGATCCTGGCCGTGGCGGTGGGAATCACGGCGATCTCCGCGGCGCTCCTCCCCACGATTCGTAACGATACCGATCTGTTGCGGTTTCTGCGGCCGAGCGCGCCCCTGGCGCGCGACAGTCTGTTCATCGACGAGCGCTTGGGGGGCATCAACGCTCTGGAGTTCTCCGTCGCGCGGCGCGACGGCGCGGCCTTGACCGGCTTGGACGACATCGTCGCTCTGGAGCGATTCGAGCGCGAGGTTGCGGAGATTCCGGACGTCTCCGGTGTCTACGGCATCACCAGTCTTCTCGCACAGCTGCAGCGCGCGGAGATCGGATCCGACGCTCTGACGGTGCCGAAGACACAGGAGGATCTCACCTACGCCTTCGATCTGCTGAGCGGCACGACTGGAGATCCGCTGCTCGGGAGGCTCATGGTTCCCGATCGGACCGTCACGCGGATCAGCGTCCGCGTCCATGCGATCGGGTCGGCACGGGCCGCGGCGGTGATCGAGGCGATCAGCGCGCTGGGGCACCGCGTGCTCGGAGAAGGCTACGCGCTGACTGCGACCGGGTCCTTCTACCACATTGCTCTGGACTCCAACCGCATCGTCCGCAATCAGGTCGCGAGCTTTGGACTCGCCTTTTCGACCGTGGTCGTGGCCATCGGACTGCTCTTCCGCTCGTGGCGTATCGCCCTGCTCGCCATTCCGCCCAACGTCTTCCCGATCATCTGGTCGGGCGGGGTGATGGCGGTTGCGGGCATCACGCTCAACACGGGCACGGCCATGATTGCTGGGGTCGTGAGCGGCATCCTGGTCGATGACACGATTCACTACCTCTCTCGATTCCTCCACGAACGCGCCGGCGATACCGTTACCCGCATCGTTCGGACGACCAACGGCGTGGGCCGCGCCGTGGTGATTGCGAACTGCGTGCTCGTTCTCGGGTTCTGGGTGGGTGCGGCTGGCAGTTTTCTGCCGACCGTCCACTTCTCGCTGCTTACTGGAATGACGATGATCAGCGGGCTGGCCTGTGATCTGCTCGTGCTTCCGGCCGGACTGATCGTCGCCGATCGGCTGCGACGAAAGCCGGCGAGACCGAGATGATCGGACGTGCGCTCGCATCGATCGCGATGGCTCTCGCCGCCTGCACGAATCTCGCGCTGGCGACCGAATCGTCGCTGGCGCCCGGCGATCTTGCCGCTCTTACCGGGGGCGGCGCCGACATCATCATCCGGCGCGCGGCCGTGCCCGCCACCGGCGATCCGCACGGCGAAGTCCGCCTGATCCGCCGCGACCACTCCATCGTCATGCAAACCTTGCTCGAAAGCCGCGTGCTCAAGCGCGTCGTCCGCGAGATCGCGCTGAAGGAAGACCGCGGCTGGCCCGAGGGCTCTGCGCTTCGTGACCAGTCACGCCGGTATGTCGAAGCGCTCGAAGCGGCGGCGCAAGCGGTCTTTCTCGAGCACGCTCGCCGGCCCCAGCTGCGAAGCGAACGGCAGCGCCTCCTGATCGAGTTCGTGCTGGCGCCGCACGCGGCCGTGGTGACGCTCTACGAGCTGCCCGCCGGCACGATCGCCGATCGCGATCGCCTTCCAGACAAGAAGCTGGTGCGACTGCTCGAGCCGCCCCGTGCTTACGTCGAACGCAACGTTCTGCTCATCGCTCAGGATTCGCTCGGTCTGAGCGCCGAGGATGTGGAACGAGCCGTCGCCGCTCCGCCTTAGCTCAGGTGCTTGCGGAAGAAGGCGAGCGCGCGCGGCCAGGCGTCCTTGGCCGCATGGGGACGATACATTTCCGGTCGCGAGTCGTTGAAGAAGGCGTGACCCGCGCCCGGGTAAACATGGATCTCGAAGCGCTTGCCGGCACGCGACAGGATCCCTCGTAGCTCCTCGACGTCCGCCTGTGGGATGATCGCGTCCTCCGCGCCGAACAGCCCCAAGTACGGACTGCGCAGGGCCTCGGCCAGTTCGAGCGGGCTTTTTGGCTTGATCTCGTCGTTCTCTGCGTAACGCAGCATGCCATACCAACTCACGCAGGCAGCGAGGCCGGGCACCGTGCAGGCGCTCATCAACGCGTACTGACCCCCCATGCAGAACCCGGTGATGCCGACCGCCGCCGGCCGCACCTCGGGGCGAGCGGCCAGGTAGCCGACGGCCGCGCCAACATCCGCGAGCACCCGGGTATCGGGTAGCTGCCGGATCCAGCGGGCGACCGCGTCCATGTCGGGTAGGTTGGGCGTTCCCTCGCGGCTGTACAAATCGAGCGCCATGGTCGCGAAGCCCTCGGCCGCGAAGCGCCGCGCCAGATCGCGGAAATGCTCGTAGAGCCCGCGGACGTCGGGGATCAGGACGAGCCCAGGATGTGGACCGGGACCGCTCGGCAGGACCAGGTAGCCGCCGACCCAGTCGGCGCCACTACGGAAATGCGTGTCCTCGCTGCGAACCGGATGCATGGCAGGGCCGCCGGCCCTCGGCCAGCCCTCCTAGCGCAGCGGCAGCCTTCAGTCAGGCGGTGGGTGGGACTACAGTGCAGAACTCCGCGCGAGAAGCGCGGGGTACGAGGTTGCTAGCCATGCCCAGGGACGCACGATCGCTCGAATGGCTTCCCGAACTCACCCGCGTGGCGGTCTACCGTCGAGAGGTGCGCTCCTCCCTCGAACGGGTCTGGGAGAACGTCCTGGACTGGGAGCACCTGCCCTGGCTGCACCGCAGCTCGTTCGTGGGAATCCGCCTGGTCAGCCGCGACCGGGACGGCTGGCGAGCTACCGTGACGCTGTCCGGGGAGCAGGGCGGCGGCGAGGCCGAGATCGACGTGCGGATCGACCGCGCTCGCCGGTCTTATGTGACGCGCACGTTGAGCGGGGCCGGAAGTGGGACCGAGATCGTGACCTCGCTCGAGCCGATCTCCGCCGACAGCACGCAGATCGAAGTCGAGTTTCTGGTGCCCGGAGTCGCTGTCGACCAGACCGAGGTGGTCGGCGAGTTCTATACCCGGCTCTACACCCGGCTCTGGGATGAAGACGAATCCATGATGACGGCTCGCGAGCAGCACCTGCAGCGTGGTCGCGAGCCTGCGCGCGTTCCCGAGCACGCGGGCAAAACGCGCGAGCCGATACCGTTGGGGCGCGCCATCCAAGTACGTGAGCGCGCGCCGTTCGTGGTCGAGGTCGCCGAGCGCCGCTACCGCATTCTCGATCTTGGGGGCGAGCTGATGGCGCACGCCACCGTCTGCCCCCACATGGGCGGGCCGTTGCACGCAACGGACGTTCACGAGGGCTGCGTACGCTGCCCGTGGCACGGCTACCGGTTCGACCTTCGCAGCGGGCTGAGCGCCGACGGCCGAGCGCTGCGTTTGGAGCCGGCACCCTCGGTGAAGATCCAGGGCGGCGAAGTCTACCTGCACTGGGACTGACCGAGCCGCGGCGGCCCGGTTTCGATTCGGCAAACCAAGAGCGAAGGAGACAATTCATGCGCGACGATCTCGCCATGCTCGATGCGACGGCTCAGGCCGAGTTGGTCCGGCGGCGCGAGCTTACGCCTCTGGACCTGGTCGATGCGGCGATCGCCCGCATCGAGAAGCTCAACCCGGCGGTCAACGCAGTGATCACGCCGACCTTCGAGCGGGCGCGCGAACGGGCCACGTCCGCCGCACTCCCCGCCGGGCCGTTTCGCGGCGTTCCCTTCCTCATGAAGGACCTGGACAACTGCACCGCTGGCGAGCCGTTCCACTGCGGCATGCGCTTCCTGCGCGACCTTGCGTACGTTGCCGATCACGATGCCTATTTGGCCGAGCGATTCAGCGCTGCCGGGCTCATCTCGCTCGGCAAGACGAACACGCCCGAGCTGGGGCTCACCGTGACCACGGAGCCGGAGGCCTACGGGCCCAGCCGGAACCCGTGGAACCTCGATCATTCGACCGGCGGATCCAGCGGCGGGTCGGCAGCCGCCGTGGCTTGCGGGATGGTCCCAGCCGCCCACGCGAGCGACGGCGGTGGGTCGATCCGGATCCCGGCGAGCGAGTGCGGCCTGGTCGGGCTCAAGCCATCGCGCGGGCGAGTCTCGCTGGGGCCCGACTACGCGGAGTACTGGAGCGGACTCGTCATCTCTCACGTCGTCACCCGTAGCGTCCGCGACTCCGCGGCGATTCTCGATGCCGTCTCGACGCCGGATCCCGGCGATCCCTACGTCGCGCCGGCGCCGCGGCGACCTTTCGTGGCCGAGGTCGGGACGAACCCCGGCAAGCTGCGCATGGGTGTCATGGCGCGCATGCCAGCGGGAGCCGGCCAGTTGCATCCCGACTGCAAGGCGGCCGTGGAAGCTGCGGCCAAGCTCTGCGAGGGGCTGGGTCATCGGGTCGAGTACACCCACCCGGAAGCGCTGGACCGGTTCGAGGAGGTGACGATGCACTTTTCCCACATCGTCACCGCCTGGACGGCCAGTGGCCTGGATGAGTGGTCCAAACTTACCGGACGGCCGATTACGGCAGCCTCGGTGGAACGGACGACCTGGGAGTTGGCCGAGCTGGGCCGGCACATCTCGGCCCCACAGTACGTCACGACGGCAAAGTGGCTGGGACGTTACACGCGTGAGATGGCGGCGTGGTGGGGCGGCGGCTTCGACGTTCTGGTCACGCCGACCATCGCCGAGCCGCCGCCGCCGCTGGGAGCGCTCACGCCCTCGGCGGGAGACGCCGGTGCCGCCACCACGCGGATTCTGCATCTGATGCCGTTTACGCCTGCGTTCAACATGACCGGTCAGCCGGCCGTGTCGTTGCCGCTGCACTGGAACGCGGCCGGTCTGCCCATTGGCGTCCAGTTCGCGGCGGCCTACGGGCGCGAGGATGTGCTCGTTCGCTTGGCCGCCCAGCTCGAGGAGGCCAGTCCGTGGGCGCAGAAGTGGCCTCCGGTCCACGCCTGAGCGCAACCCGGAGCCTCTCGACGAGCGCGCCTGCGCTACCGGCGCTCGCAGCCGTTCCGAAGACGTAGAAGTCGGGCCGCTGCAGCACGACCTCGACCCCCGCATTCCGGAACCACGCCTCGTAGGTCCGGTCGAGGTCACGAACGGGTGCGTTGGTCCCGACGTACGCGCCTATGCCACCGATCGAGGTGAAGAACTCGGCGGTCGCGGGATCGAGCCGGGCCAACGGGTCCGCGGTGGCGCAGAGCAGTGTCCAGCCGCGACCGACCACATCGTCGAACCGGCCGGTCCTGCCGCCGTGCTCGACGCGCCCCTGCACGAACAGCACGCCTGAGTGCGGGTCGCCGTCGTGGAGCAGGCCGGGTCCGAGTCTGGTCGGTGGCAAGGGCGTTGAAGCTTGGCCGGCGCGTAGCGCCGCGATCATTGCAGCGTCGCGTGTGGCGGCCTCGGCCGGATCGGGAACGCAGATCACCTTGCCGAGCATCATCGACAGATCGATGAGAGCGTGGACGTGCGGAATGCGCTCACTCGCGTACGTGTCGAGAAGGTCGACCCGTGCCTTCTCGGCGAGCACGAGATCGAGTTTCCACGCGAGGTTGGCGGCGTCGCGTAGACCCGAGCACATGCCCTGTCCAGCGAACGGCGGCATCTGGTGCGCGGCGTCGCCCGCGAGCATGAGTCGTCCTTTCCGCCACACGTCCACCCAACGTGCTTGGAAACGGTACACGGTATGACGCTGGAGCCTGGCGTTCTCGGACGTGACGTTCCACGGCGCGAGCAGTCGCCACGCCGTCGCCTCGGTGTTCAGCTGTTCGATGCTCTCGCCGGGGAGGCGCATGAACTCCCAGCGCCGGCGCCCAGGACCGCCCGATACCAGTGTGGTCGGACGGGCGGGGTCGCAGATCTGGATGTTGAGGGGTTGCCAGACACGGGGCTGGTCCGGGATGACGTCGACGATGAGCCAGTCGAAGAAAAAACCGAGGTCCGTGACGTTGGCACCGAGATGTTGGCGCACGAAGCTGTTCGCGCCGTCGCAGCCGACGGCGAACCGGGCCTGCACCCGCGCGGACCGGCCGTTGACCGCTGCGACCTCGAGCATGACGTCCGTGTCGGATGCGTCGATGCCGGTCACCTCGTGGCCGCGGAAAAGGTGCACACCGGGGAACGAGCGAGCTTGCAGATCGAGCAGCCGCTCCAGGTCAGGCTGCGCGAACATGTTGGCCTCGGGCCATCCCGAGGCGCCCAGAGCGCGGCTCTCGAAACACAGCAGTTTCTGGCCCGCGCCGTTCTGCCATTCGTATGCGTCGGCCGCTTCGCTGGTCGCCGCGATCGCGTTCGCAACTCCGGCGGCCTGAAGGATCCGCCCGACCTCGTGATCGAAGTGGACGGCGCGCGGAAGCGGGTAGGCGGCCGGTTGTTTTTCGTACACACCGACGCGCCACCCGCGCTCGGCGAGCAGGATGGCGAGCGTCTGCCCAACCGGCCCGTAGCCGACGATGGCGACGTCGTAGTCGCTGCGCACGGGCAGCCTCAGATGCGGAGCATGTCGAACGGCTGCGCGCCTTGGGGTAACGCGGGACGGGCGGCGAGAGTCTCGATGGGTTCTCCCGCCTCATAGCGCGCGAGCAGGCCCTCGGGTTCGAAGACGACGCCGATCGGATTGGCGGCGAAATCCGCGCTCTGTATCCAGCGATTGCACTCGTCGGCGGTCGCGAAGTTGTCGACCTGCAATTCGACGCGATTCCCGTCGGGGTCCTTGTAGTACATCGACGTGTTCGGCCCATGGTTGATGCACCAATACGGCTCGATGCCCGCGCGCGCGAGCCGCCGATAGGTATAGAGCAGATCGCCGAGGTCAGCGTACGTGAAGGCCACGTGGTCGGTGCCAGCGGCGAACGCCGGCTGTTCCTCGAGCCCGGGGATCTGTGCGATCGCGAAGCGGTGATGCTCGTCGTCGTAGGTGAGAAAGGCCAGCGTCTCGTCGCGATGAGCGATCCGCGCACAGAAGACGGTCTGGTACCACTGCACCATCGCATCGAGCCGGGAGGTGCGCCGCACGATGTGCGCGAGCTTGACGGGTACGATCGCTCCGCGCGACGGAGCAAGCTTGGCCTGGCGATCGTCGGATGTGCTCATGCTGCATTCTCCGCTGTTGCGGTCTCGACCATGCGATTGCGGAGCGTGCCGATTCCCTCGATGTGGCTCGTGAGCACGTCGCCCGGCTGCAGGAACCGCGGCGGCTTGCGCACGGCGCCGACGCCCGCCGGGGTGCCGGTGAAAATTACGTCGCCGGGGAGAAGCGGCAGGATCGCGGAAAGCTCGGCGACCAAGCGTGGCACGCTGAACACCATGTCCGAGGTGCGGCTGGTCTGCACCACCTCGCCGTTCACCTCGCACCCGATCGCGAGATCATCGGCGTTCGCCAGTTCATCGGCCGTGACCAGGCAGGGTCCCATCGGCCCGAAGCCCGGGAACGACTTGCCGAGCGAGAACTGCCCGCCCGATCCCCACTGCACCACGCGCTCCGAGAGGTCCTGCCCGACGGTGAGCCCGGCGACGTGGCTCCACGCGGTCTCCTCGCGGACACGATAGGCCTTGGTCGCGATCGCGACAACCAGCTCCACCTCCCAATCGACCATGGCCGTGGGCAAGGTGACGTCGGCGAAAGGTCCGGTGAGACAGGTCGGGAACTTCGTGAAGGTCGCCGGGCGGTCGGGGATCGGCAAGCCGGTCTCGGCCGCGTGCGCGCGGTAGTTGAGGCCGATCCCGAATACCTGAGCTGGCCGGGGCGCCGGCGCCAGAAAGTCCGCCTCGACGATCGGCTTACCGGTCTTACCGGCCACGCCCGCCGCCCAACTGCGGAACTCGCTCCAGCGGGCGAAGACGGCCTGCGGGTCTGCCGCGAAGCGACCGGCGGACGCGGCCTCGACGTCGAGTACGCCACCCGCCGTGAGCAGCGACAGTCGTCCTTTCACATTCGCGATTCGCATCGTTCCTCCTTTCGATGACTACTCAGGCGTCCCCGTTCTGGAAGTAGTCGCGGGTGCCTTGGGCCGCGACCGCCGCGCCGATGCGTTCGAGGGCAACGGCGTAGGCGGCGCTGCGCAGCGAAATGCGGCGCTCCTCTGCCATCGTCCACACCTGGTCGAATGCCGTCACCAGGATCTGGGACATGCGCGAGCGCACCTCTTCGAGGGTCCAGCGGAATCCCTGGCGATTCTGCACCCACTCGAAGTAGCTCACGGTCACGCCACCGGCATTGACCAGAATGTCGGGCACCACCTGCACCCCGCGCCGAAACAGCGCCTCGTCCACTTCTCCGAGCGTGGGGCCGTTGGCGACTTCGACGATGATGGGCGCGCGGATCCGCTCGATGTTCCAGGGGCCGATCTGGCTTTCCAGGGCGGCGGGAATCAGAACATCGACGTCCAGCTCGAGCAGCTCCTCGTTGGTGATCTTCCTGTGCTCGACCATGTGGCAGACCGAGCCATCGCAGTAGACGCCCATGAGCTGGCGGGCGTCCTGCTTCTGCTTGTAGAGGCTTTCGACGTCGAAGCCCTCGTCGCTGTAGATTCCGCCCTTCGAGTCGCTGATCGCCAGAACTCGGTAGCCCGCCGCGCCGAGTAGCCGGGCGACGTGGTAGCCGGCGTTGCCGAAGCCTTGCACGGCCACGCGCGTGCGCTTGGGCTCGAGGCGGCGGCGCTTGGCCAGCTCCTCGATCACAACGAATGCGCCGCGTCCGGTGGCCTCCTCGCGTCCCAGGCTCCCACCGGCGCAGACCGGCTTGCCGGTGATCACGGCGGGCGCCTTGACGCGCTTGATGACCTGATACTCGTCCGCCATCCAGCCCATGATGCGTTCGTTCGTGTAGACGTCAGGCGCGGGGATATCGACATCGGGTCCGATGAAATCGGCCATCGCCCGGATGTACCCGCGTGAGAGCCGTTCCAGCTCGAGGCGCGAGAGCGACTTGGGCTCGACGATCACGCCGCCCTTGCCGCCGCCGTAGGGAAGCCCGGCCACCGCGCACTTGAGCGTCATCCACAAGGCCAGCGCCTGCACTTCCTCGATCGTGACCGCGGGGTGGAAGCGAATCCCACCCTTCGCCGGGCCCAGTGTCTGGTTGTAGCGGCAGCGATACGCCGTGAAGTAGCGGGTCGCACCGTCGTCCATGCGTACCGGGACGGAGGCCATGAGGGTGGCGTACGGCTGCATGAGGCTCTCGATCACATCGGCACGCGCGCCGGTTTCCTCGCCGATCCGTCGCAGTCGGGCCAGCGCATCGCTGAACACATTGGTCGCTTCCATGGGTCCTCCGTCTCGCTCTTGCCGGCTCATCGGAAGATACGAAAGTACGCCGACAAAACCCGTTGCACGTTCGGAGTCAGCCGGCCGCGGCGCCAGGCATCCGCCGCCTTCTTGATGATCTCGGCCTGGGTCGGGTAGGGGTGAACGGTTTGCGCGATCCGATTGAGTCCCACGCCCGCCGCGACGGCGAGGCAGAGCTCACCGATCGTCTCGCCGGCGTGTTCGGCCACCAGCGTCGCGCCCACGATCCGGTCGTTGCCCTTTTCGAGGTGGAGTCGGAGAAAGCCCTCCGTTTCGCCGTCGAGAATGGCGCGATCAACCTGGTCGAGCGCGACGGTGAGCGTTTCGGTGGCGATACCGGCGGCGGCTGCCGACCGCTCGTTCAAGCCGACGTGCGCCACCTCGGGGCTGGTATACGTGCACCACGGAATCACCAGCCGGTGCGCGCGCACGCGGCCGAATAACAGAGCGTTCTGGATGACGATGCGGGCTTGCGCGTCGGCAGCGTGCGTGAACTTGTAGCGCGAGGCTACATCCCCGCAGGCGTAGATGCGCCGGTTGGCCGTGCGCAGCCGATCATCCACGGTCACGCCGCTGGCGTCGTGTTCGACGCCCGCCTGCTCCAAACCTAGGCTCTCGACGTTGGGGAGGCGGCCCACGGCCACGAGGATCCGATCGGCGGCGACCTGCTCGGTTCTGCCTTCCTGCCTATAGAAGACGCGCGACTCGCCGCCGGTATTCTTCACTTCTCGCAGTTCGCTCCGAGAGACGTAGCGAACCCCGTCGCGTTCCAGCGCCCGCAGCACGATGGCTGCGGCGTCCTCGTCCTCGCGCGGCAGAACCCGCTCGGCCTGGTCGAGGATGGTGACCTGGCTGCCGAAGCGCGCGAACGTCTGCGCCAGCTCGCAGCCGATCGGCCCGGCGCCGACGACGACGAGCCTCTTGGGCAGCTCTTGCAGATTGAACACCGTCTCGTTGGTGAGGTAGCCCGAATCGGCCAGTCCGGGGATCGACGGGACGGCCGGCCGCCCGCCGGTGGCGACGACGGCGCGCCGGAAACGAAGCGTCGTGCTTCCGACTTCCACCCGGTTCTGTGCGATGAAACGCGCCTGTCCGAAGAACACGTCGATGCCGAGCTTGGACAGGCGCTCGGCTCCATCGTGCGGTGCGATCGTCGCGCGGAGCTTCCGCATGCGTGCCATGGCCGTGGCGAAATCCCCCGTGGCCGACGTCGCATTCATGCCGAACGGTACCGCCGAGCGGGTGGCGTGCCAGGCACGCGCCGCGCGGATCAGGCCCTTCGAAGGCACGCAGCCGAAGTTGAGGCAGTCGCCGCCGAGCAGCCGCTTTTCCACCAAGGCCACGCGCGCGCCCAGGCCGGCGGCGCCCACGGCGCACACGAGGCCGGCGGTTCCGCCACCGATCACGACCAGGTGGTACCGTTTGGCCGGCGTCGGGTTCGTCCACCGCGAGGGACGGACCTGTTCGATCAGCCGGCGATCGTGCTCGTCGTCGCTGATGAGGTCGACGAGCGGGCTATCCATCGGCGATCTCGCTAAGCGCGCGGCGAGCCACCCGGCTCACCAGCGCGGTCACCACCAACGTTGCCAACAGGCCAGCGCCGAGCAGCGCGTAGGCGGCCGCGCCGGGAGCCGGCCGGCCGCCCAGAGCCGCGGCCAGGTCGCCAGCCACGCGCCCGTAGTAGACGTAGAGCACGGTGCCGGGAAGCATTCCGATGGATGCCACAGCGTAGTCTCGGAAGCGCACGCCAGTCACACCCAGCGCATAGTTGAGAAGGTTGAAGGGAAACAGCGGCGACAGTCGCAGCAGGAAGACGAGGCTCAGGCCCCGCTCGGAAACCGCCCGTTCGATCGCGGTGAAGCGCGGGTAGGCGGCCATCCGTCGTGCAACCGCTGCCCGAGCGAGATAGCGAGCGACAAGGAAAGCCGCGCAGGCGCCGAGTGTCGCCGCGACGAACACGTAGGTCACACCTTCGACCAACCCGAAGATCGCGCCGGCTGCCAAGGTCAGCACCGAGCCGGGTGCAAGCGCCACCGTCGCCAGCACATAGCCGGCGATGAACACGGCCGGGCCAATTGCCCCCAGACTATCGATCCAGGCGGCGAACCCGGGCAGATAGCCCCCGGCCAGCCGGCCGGCGATGACCAAGGCGGTGATGGCCAGGACGGGCACTGCGACCCGCCGCAGGCGCGCGCGGCAGGCCTGTGGCGCCGTCGATGGCACATCGGCCGAGAGGTTCACGCTGGACATGGCGGTTGGATGCCGGCGCTTGCTTAGCAGGTATGGGGCGGTGGCGGAAAGCCATCTACTTTTTGGGGTTTACATGACACCTGCCGGTCGGCCATAACGATTCTTGGCGGAGCCCGCCGACGGTGTCGGCCGGGTGCGCCTCGGTCTGGGATGGAGATCCTGCTCGGTATTTTCGTCGCCTGGGTGCTGCTGCGAGCCTTGTTTGCGAGGCCGAAGCTGGTGCTGATCTGTCACGGCTGCGGTGCGCTCACGCCGGTGGGCCAGCGAACCTGTGCGGGTTGCGGCGGGACCCTCGAGGTCGTCACGCGACCGCCACCGTGGATAACTCCGCCATCGATCGGAGCGGACCGGACGACCGACGCGAAGGCCGTGCGCGAGCGCCCGGTCGAGGACTCAGTCGACGCGCCGCCGGCCACGGTTCCCGAGGCGCTGCGGCGAGGCCAGCGATTCAAAACGCTCCGCCTGGGCTCAGGCTCGGCGCGCATCGATGAACGCCGTAGGAGATTTCGCCTGATCCGCGGCGGCCGCGGCCACCCGGGCGGATGAAGGAAGTGCGATCGCGTTCCGGTTGGTCGGTCGGATCGAGAGCCGCACGCGACAATGTCGCCGCCGAGGCGTAAGCGTTGTGTGAAGCGCCGATCGACCCCACCGAGGTCGATCGTTGGATAGTCAGCGAAGAGCAGTCATGTCCACCCCCGATCGCAGAGATCCGTTCGCGACGTCGGAACGCCGGGTCGGATGTTTGACTGGGGTGTACGCGACACTCGTCGAGAAGTTCGGAAAGCCGCGCGGTGGTCTGCGCTGACGCTGCGCATGACAGGGACAAAACAGCCGAACGCGGCCGCGGCTGACGCCGCGATCTGGACCCGCGGGCTCAGCCGGCGCTTCGGCGACAAGCTCGCCGTGGACGGGCTCGATCTTACGATCGAGCGGGGGCGTATCTTCGGGCTTCTTGGGCCCAACGGCGCGGGCAAGACCACGACGATTCGCATGCTCATCGGCATCCTGCGGCCGACTGCCGGCGAGGGGCGTGTGGCGGGATACGACCTGCTGCGCGAGGCCGAGGCGATTAAGCGCCAGATCGGCTACGTCGCTCAGCACTTCGGCCTGTACGATGATCTGACCGCAGCCGAGAACCTTCGTTTCTATGCGAGCGTCTACCGCGCAGCCGACCCGCAGGTTCGCGAACGGCTGCTCGTGCGCTACGGGTTCGGCGAGCACCGCAACGTCCTGGCTCGCAACCTCTCCGGCGGCTTTCGCCAGCGGCTCGCGCTCATCTGTGCGCTCACGCACGCGCCGAGCCTGTTGTTTCTCGACGAGCCCACGGCGGGCGTGGACCCGGCCGCGCGCAAGGAGCTGTGGGACCTGTTCTATGAGCTTGCCGACGGCGGCACCACGCTGTTCGTGACCACGCATTACATGGAAGAGGCCGAGCGCTGCGACCGGCTCGCGTTCCTCCACCGCGGCCGACTGGTGGCCGAGAACACCCCCGCCGGCATCAAGCGCTCGCTAGTCGATCGGGACGTGTTCATCGTGCGCTGTCGCTACGACCCGCGGGTCATCGCGCGCGCGAGGCAGGCTCCGGGTATCGATCTGCTGAACCAATTTGGCGCGACGCTGCGCCTGGTCTGCGCAAAGGGCCGCTACGACGAGCACGGCCTCCGCGAGGTGCTCGGGTTTGGTGAAAATACGGAGATTGGCGTCGTCCGTGACGAACCCTCGGTCGAGGACGTGTTCGTACTGCTCACGCAGGAACGCCGGAGCACGCCCGGTGCGTGAGACGGGTACGTTGGCCGCACTGTTCGCCGGTCTGCGGCCGGTATTCACCAAGGAGCTGATCGAGATCCGGCGCGATGCCCGCCTCGTCGTTTTTATGTTCGTGTTTCCGGTGGCTCTGCTCCTGCTGTTCGGTTTCGCGCTGCGCTTGCAGCTCAAGAACGTGACGCTGGCCGTGTTCGACGAGGACCGGCAGTTTCCCTCCATGCTTCTCAAGGACCGCTTCGACCGCGAGGGCTACCTCATCCCGCAGGAGGTGGAGAGCCTCGAGGAGATGCGCCGATGGATCGATACGGGCAAGGCGCGCGCCGGGCTGCACATCCCCAAGACCTTTACCGCCGAGCTGGTCGAGAACCAGCAGCCGACCCTGACGCTCTACATCGACGGCACCATGCCGACCATCGCGCTCGCCATCGACAACGAATCGGGAACCATCCGCGAGACCGACTTCAAGCGAACGCTCTACTTTGCCGACCCCGATGAGCCGAAGAAGGAGTTTGCCGAGGACCCGTTCCGGCTCGAGGTCGTCACGCTCTACAACCCACGGCTCGTCGACGTGTGGTTCTTTCTGCCGGCGATCGTCGGCCTGCTGGTGCTCCAGGTGGGGCTCATCCTCACCTCAACCGCGGTGGTGCGCGAGAAGGAGATGGGCACCCTCGAGCAACTCATCGTCGCCCCGATCTCGCGCCTGGGGTTCATCCTGGGCAAAGCCGGCCCCTATGCGGTTGTGGGGTTTCTGGACTTCTATCTCATCGTCGCCGTAGGCCACGCGGTGTTTGGCGTGCCGATCGCGGGCAGCCAGATGCTCTTGCTCGTCGCGGCGCTTCTCTACGTGCCGGCGATCGTGACGCTCGGACTGCTGATCTCGACGTTCGCCCGCACCCAGCAGCAGGCAATCTTCCTGTCGGTGTTCATCCTGCTTCCGTCGGTTCTGCTCTCGGGCTTCATCTTCCCGGTCGAAGCGATCCCCGCAGCGGTCCGCTTCATTTCGTATCTGCTGCCGTTGACGTATTTTCTCGACATCATCCGCGGCATCATGCTCAAGGGCAGCGGGTTTGCGGATCTGCTCGTGCCGTTCGCGGCGCTGCTCGGATTCGCCATCGCGTTCGTCGCGGCCTGCGTCTATCGCTTCGAGAAGACGCTCGTCTGAGCGTGCTGCGCGGCACGATACGCAGCGCGTCCGGGTGCGGGCGTTGCGGCAACCCCGCGGCCGGTACCACAAGCCCGTCCTTCCTGCTAGGATCCCGGCCGCGTGCGTTGCTCGAGTTGCCAGACCGAGAACCTTGCCGCCGCCAAGTTCTGCATGGAGTGCGGCGCGGCGTTGAATGCGCAGTGCGCCGGCTGCGGCGCGGCGCTGCCCGAGGGCGCCCGCTTCTGCGTCGAGTGCGGGCGTCCGGTCGCGGCCGGTGGCAACGGCGCCACACGGCCCACGCCACCGCCGCCTGAACCGCGCGCGTACACACCCCGCTATCTGGCCGACAAGATCCTCAAGAGTCGCAGCGCCCTGGAGGGCGAGCGCAAGCAAGTGACCGTTCTGTTCGCCGACATCAAAGAATCGATGAACCTGGCCGAGTCGGTGGACGCCGAGATCTGGCACGGCATCCTCGATCGGTTCTTCGCGATCCTCTCGGCGGGCGTCCATCGCTTCGAGGGCACCGTCAACCAGTACACCGGCGATGGGATCATGGCGCTGTTCGGAGCGCCGATCGCGCACGAGGACCACGCCCACCGCGCCTGCTACGCGGCGCTGCACCTGAGCGACGAGCTGGCGCGTTACGCCGACGAGCTGCGCCGCGTTCACGGTCTGAACTTCTCGGTACGCATGGGCATCAACTCGGGCGAGGTCGTGGTCGGCAAGATCGGCGACGACCTGCGCATGGACTACACCGCCCAGGGCCACACCGTGGGCCTGGCGGCGCGGGTCGAGCAGCTTGCGGCGGCCAACTCGGCCTACGTCACCGAGCACACGACCGGACTGGTCGACGGCTACTTCCAGCTGCGCGATCTCGGCGAGTTCACGCTCAAGGGCGTGCGCGAGCCGATGCGGATCTTCCAGCTCGAAGGCGTGGGCAAGGCACGGACTCGCCTGGACGTCTCCCGCTCCCGCGGGTTCTCGCGCTTCGTTGGCCGCGATGCCGAGATTGCGAAACTCGATGCGGCGCTGGCAAACGTCGCCGCCGGACGGAGCCAAGTGGTCGGCGTGGTGGCCGAGGCAGGAGCGGGGAAGAGCCGCCTCTGTTACGAGTTCATCGAGCGATGCCGGTCACGGGGAGTCGAGGTGCTCGAGGCCCACTGCGTTCCCCACGGCAGCATGATCCCGTTCCTGCCGGTGCTCGAGCTGCTCCGCAACTTCTTCGGCGTCGCCGAGCAGGACGGCCCACAGCTGGCCCGAGAAAAGATCGCGGGGCGATTGCTGCTCCTCGACGAGAGCCTGCGCGATACCTTACCCCACATCTTCGACTTCCTCGGAGTCGCCGAGGAGGGTCGCCGCGGCCCGCCACTGGAGCCCAACGAACGGCTGCGCATGCTGGCCGGCGGTTTGAAGCGGATCCTGGAGGTGAACAAGCAGGATCACACCTCCATCATCCTGATCGAGGACCTGCACTGGATCGACGGCGCGAGCGACGCGTTCGTGGCCGGATTGATCGCGCTCCTCGACCTGACGACCGAGCTGGTTCTGGTCAACACGAGGCCCGGTTACCGCGCCGCGTGGATGGACGCTCCTTTCTATACCCAGATCGACCTCGAGCCGCTGGGTCCCGAGGCACTGGCGGCGTTGCTCCGCGACCTGCTCGGCGCCGATGTCACGGTGCGCGGCCTGGCCGAGCGCATCGCGGCCGAGACTGCGGGCAACCCGTTTTTCGTCGAAGAAGTGGTACGGGCGCTGATCGAAGCCGGCACGCTCCGCGGAGCGCGTGGGGCTTATCGCCTGGCCAATCCGTACGCGACCATCGTCATCCCGTCCACGGTTCACGGCGTGCTTTCCGCTCGCATTGACCGGCTCGACCAGCGGCACAAGGCGGTGCTGGGCACGGCGGCGGTCATTGGCAAACAGTTCAACGAGCGGTTGCTCCGGGCCGCGGTCGAAGAGGATGAGGCAACGGTGACCGAAGCGCTCGCCGCGCTTCGCGACGCCGATTTCATCGAGCAGACCCGAGCCTACCCGGAGATGGAATACGCCTTCCATCACCCGATCACGCAGGAAGTCGCCTATGCTGCTCAGCTCGGCGAGCGTAAGACCGCGATTCACCGGCGCGTGGCCGAGGCGGTCGAAGGCCAGTGCTGCGGCTGCGGGCGGAGCGACGAGAACGCCGCGTTGCTGGCGCATCACTGGGAGGGAGCAGGTGACATCGTGCAGGCCGTGCTCTGGCGCCGCCGCGCCGCCGAGTGGGCGGCCAAGCGCGATCTGGTCGAGGCGCGCCGCCACTGGGAGAAGCTCCGCGAGTTGGTCGGACGCTGCCCGGAGTGCCCGCAGAGCCTGGAACTCGGTATCGCGGCGCGCGAGGCGCTGATCGAAATTGGCTGGAAGCTCGGCGCCTCGCTCGAACAGGCGAGCACCTTGATGGAGGAAGGACGCGAGCTGGCCGAGCGCGCCGGCGACACCTCGGCGCTGGCCCGGCTGCTCGCCGCCTACGCAATGGCCGAGCTGTTCGCTGGCGAGGTGGAGCGTGGCCTGGCGGATCTACAGGAGGCGGCGCGAATCGCCGAGACCGCGCACGATCAGGATTTGAACGCGCTGTTGCACGGCAGGTTGGCCTACATGCACCTGCTCGCCGGCAACCTCGACCGGTGCTTCGCCCATATCGACGCGGGGATCGAACTGGCGCGCAGCGGCACCACACCCTTGCGCGGCTATGGCAGCCGCGAAGCCTTCGCAACCTGGCTCGAGGGGATCCGGACGCTGCCACAGACCTATCAGGGCGATCTCGCCGGTGCGGTCGAACAGCTAGCGGTCATCGAGCCGCGCGTACGCGCGGCCGACGATATCCCGAGTCTCGCGACCCTGGTCGGCTTCATGGTCACGCTGTCTTGGTTTCGCGGCGACGCCGAGGCTGCGATGCGCTACGCCCAGGAACAGGTCGGCATCGCGGCGCGGCTGGGCACGCCGACGCTGGTCGCCAGCTCGAACGATTCGCTCGGCGTTGCCTATCTCATGAACGGCCAGCCGCACGAGGCCGTCGCTGCCGCAGAGCGCGCCCTGAGCACCGCGCGCGAAAGCGGAACCATCCTGCAGAGCGAGGCCGTGTTCATCGCCAACCTGGCGGCGGCCTATCTGGGCGCCGGTGAGTGCGAGCAGGCGATCGCCCGGGCCCGAGAGGCCGTGGCGGTCGCGCAGCGGCGCAAGACGCTGCTGTTCGAGTGCCGCGCGCTGCTGGTGCTCGCGCGGGCGTTGCTGGCGGGGGAGGCGCCGCGGTTGGCGGAAGCCGCCCAAACGCTCGCCGCTGCGCTCGCGATCGTCGAGCGGAGCGGCGCGTACGGCTACGAGCCGTTCCTCAGAGTGGAGCTTGCGCACCTGGCTCGGCTGCAGGGGGACGCTGCCGGCGGCGAGCGCGAGCTGGCCGATGCCGCGCGGCTGTTCCGCAAGTTCGGGGCCAACGGCCATGCCGAGCGACTCGACGGACACGGTGCCGGCGCTCCAGCCTGACGCCACGGTCGCGGTGCCCGCCGCCTTGCCGGTTCACAACCCTGCGAGTAGGGCGTCGTGGGTTCCGCTCTGGGCGATCTTCTCCTTCCTTGCCGCTCTGGCCGTCCACCTGACTGCTAGCTACACGACCCGCGTCAGCATCGAGCTGATGCGCAGCGTGAGCCCGTTCGCGGACGAAGTACGCCGCCACGATCTCGCGCTGCTGCCGTACTATCGAATGGTCACGTACGGGGCGGTGATCGCGTTCGTGACGTACTATCTCTGGCCGATCCTCGTTTACTTCCGTTGCGACGGCCGGCCGACGAGCGCGTCGCTGGAAGTCCAGCGGCGCGCGATCAGCTTCCCGGCCGTGGGTGCGCTGGTGGGCATGTTCACCTGGTCGCTCGGGGCGGCAGTCTTTCCGCTGCTCACCGTCTGGCGTTTCGGGCGCTGGTCCACCGAGTTGATGTCGCAACACGTGCTCTCGACTTTGGTCAACGGCTTTCTCGCCGCGACGACCTCCTATCTGCTCGTCGACTGGATCTTCCGCTCGCGCGTCATTCCGCACGTGTTCCCTGACGGCCGCGTGCGGGAGGTTCCAGGTGCGATCACGTTCGGAGTGCGCTCGCGGCTTCTGATCTATCTGGCGGCGGTCGCGTTCGTGCCGTTGTTTACCATGCTGGGCCTCGCACGCACCGCGCAGGTGCGCTACGCCGAGGGTGTCCCGATCACGGAGATTCTCGGCCAGCTCGCCAGCGGTGGTACGGGGATCTTCCTGGTCTATGCCGGGCTCGGTCTGGTCCTCACCTTGGTGCTGGCCCGAACCTTCACCCGGCCGCTCGCGGAGATCGTGAGCGTGTTGCGCCGAGTACGGCGGGGCGACCTCGCCGCGCGCGTCGAGGTGCAGTCGACCGACGAGGTCGGCCTGTTGCAGGGCGGCCTCAACGACATGATCGAGGGGCTGCGGGACCGGGAGCGAATTCTCACGACCTTCGGCCGCGTGGTGGAGCCGGCGGTGCGCGACCGGTTGCTCGCGGGCGACCTGCGCGAAGGCGGGGAGGCACGCACGGTCTCGGTCATGTTCTGCGACCTGCGAGGGTTCACCGCACTGGCCGAGTCCGCCGCGCCCAACGAAGTGGTCGCGACGCTGAACGAGTTCTTCACGATGATGACCGCCTGGGTGCGCAGTTGCGGCGGGTTCGTGGACAAGTTCATCGGAGATGCGTTGCTCGTGGTCTTCGGCCTGTTCGATGCGGACGGCACGGCGGTGACTGAGCGGAGCGCCGCGGCCGCGGTACGCTGCGCGCTCGGGGTCCGCCAGCGCATGACCGAGCTCAACCGGCGTCGCGCCGCTCGCGGTCAGCCGCCTCTGGCGGTAACGATGTCGGTGCACACCGGCCCCGTGATCGCTGGCACCGTGGGCGCCGCCGAACGGCACGAGTACACCGTGATCGGCGACACGGTCAACATCGCAGCCCGCCTCCAGCAAGTGGCCAAGGAGCGCGATCTCGACCTGATCATTTCGGAGGAAACGCACACGCTCGCCGATCGGGCCGGCCTGCAAGTGGATGCCGCGCTGCGCGACTCGGTCGTACCGCGCGGCCGGAACCAGCCCGTGACCTTCTTTGCCCTGAAATGGGGTCAGGTCTAATTTTCGCATGAGGTTCGCCAGTTTCGGTGGGGATCGCGAAAATTAGACCTGACCCCATTTCAGGGGTGTCCCGGAATTCCCCGGCTTGACATTGAGGTCGACCGCTACGGTAAGGTCGCTGCAACTGCGCTCGCCAGGGAGGGGGATTCCCATGCAGCATAGAAACCGCCGGTGTTCGCTCCTCGCGCTTTGCGCCGCGACGTCGTTGTTCGTGATGAGTGCCGGTGCAACACCGACACAAGAGTTGCTAGGGGGGGGGTAGAATCCCGTCCCATCGCTGATCTTCTGAACGAAGACGGCACGATAAATCTAGACACCGGATACAGCGGAACCGTCGCGGTCGATGGCTTCACGATGACGACGGGCGCGGATGGAGCGCCGAGGTTCGTGCGCGGGCACGGTCCGCCGATCATGGCGCGGTCGCACACCGGGGATCCGGACGACCACTGGGACGATCGCTTTACTCTCGCCGGCATGAACCATGGCGTCCTCGTGCTCGCTGCGGTCGGGACCGATCTGTATGCGGGCGGACTCTTTACGACGGCCGGCGGCAAATCCTCGTCATTCATCGGCCTCTACTACACCGGCGACTGCGGCAACGGCACCCTCGATGCTGGCGAGCGTTGCGATCCGCTGATCGCCGGCACCGGTGCCTGCTACAACCCCAATACCTGCCAGCACGTTTCCGCCGGCGAGGTCTGCCGAGCGGCAGTCGGCCCTTGCGATGCTGCGGATATCTGCGACGGTGCGTCTACGATCTGCCCGGCCGACCTACTTGAGCCGGCAACCACTGAGTGTCGGCCGCTGGCGGGCGATTGCGACATCGCGCCGGAGTTCTGCACCGGGTCGTCGGGCGTTTGCCCGGCTGATGCATTCAGCGGGTCCGGCACGCCCTGCACGGCCGATCTCAATCTCTGCACGGATGACGTGTGCGATGGCGCAGGGGCCTGCGTCCACCCGAACAATACCGAATCCTGCGACGACGGCGATCTGTGCACCGACGCACATGCGTGCGCCGCCGGCATCTGCGTCTCGGGCGGCCCAACCGACTGCGACGACGGCAGCCTCTGTACGATCGATTCGTGCGACTCGGCGCTCAGCTCGGACGGCGTGCAGAAGGTGCAGCTAAAGACCGGCGACCTCGGCAAGACCAAGGCGCAGCTCAAGGGCCGCGGCCCGAACCTCGAGATGCCGGTGCCGATCAGCGGTATCGAGTACTTCGACCAAGACCCGAGCGTCGTCGCGCAACTGATCAGCAGCGAGGGCAAGTGCTGGACCAGCGAGTTCCTGTCGTCCAACACCGCAGCCAACGACGGCGTTCAGTTCAAGGCGAAGGCGCCATGAGATAGCGCAGCACAAGCACCGCTGACGCGATGCTTCTGCACGCCGACGGCGGTGTGACGCCTATGCGACGCGCTGCATCTTGTTGGCGAAATCACGGCCCGACGTGGGTGGCGGGAGGGGGCGACCTTCCTTTCGATAGAGCGTGATCGTCTCCTCTACGATCGTGCAAAGTTGCTCAAAGACGACCCGTTCGTCGTCTCCATGGCAGCCGCCGAACATGAGTCCGGGCGCGCTTCCGACGTAACACTGATCCTCTTCGGACCATTCCACGATCTTCGCGTACCTCGCACTATCTTTCATCTTTCAGCTCCTCGAGAGCCACGCGGACCGCATGAATCTGGTAGGGAAGTGCGTCGTCACCGAGTTTCCCAGAAATCGTCACGGGTTTACCTACTCGCGGATGGACAAAGTTTCGGTGACTACCTTTTCCACCTCGGTCCGTGAAG
This sequence comes from uncultured Myxococcales bacterium, assembly GCA_964555245.1. Classification (GTDB taxonomy): domain Bacteria; phylum Desulfobacterota; class Binatia; order UBA1149; family SPBQ01; genus CAZKRI01. Next base: position 39,003 of record CAZKRI010000039.1, on the reverse strand, counting down.
CCGGCGGCGCTCAGCTCCGCGACAAGATCTCTTACCTTCGGTGGCATCGCCCCGTCTCCGCCGCCCCCGCTCGGTGGACTGAGCGGGGCGATCGAATGCGCGACGCAACCGTTGCGTTAAGGTAGCGCCGGAGGCAATGCCGCTGCAATCATTTTCGTGACGTCCGTAGTTACCCGAAGGTGAGAGAGGGACCGGCGGCCGGGATCTGCGGCGGTGCGGCCGAACCGGAGGCCGCCCGACGGAGCACTTCGATATAACCGGAAGCGACGCAGGCGCCATCGAGCGCGCCGCGCTCGGCGAGCAAGCGGTGTAGCCGCGGTAGCTTGTAGTGCGGCACCGTCATCAGCAGATGGTGCTCGAGGTGGAAGTTGACGCGGTTGGGCGCGAGCAACAGTCGCTCCAGGACGCTCGCGCGGGTGGTGCGCGTGTTGCCGAGGGGATCGGCTGGGTCGTCGATCATCGCGTGCTCGGCGATCGAGCGGATGCGCATGGCCAGGCTGTAGGTCGTCAGCCAGGCGCCGATCCATAGGAGGTAAAGCTCGGAGTGACCGAAGGCGGCCAGCACCAGCAGCAGGATGGTATTGGTGATGACCACGCCGCGAAGGTTCGGCCAACCCCCGCCTTCGCGGCGGCGGACCTTGCCCTGAGAGATGCCGAGATCGCGACGGTACGTGGCCTTGGCGCGCTTCCATCCGGTCTGCCCGCTAAGGTCGCGCCAGACCTTGCGGCGAAGACTGGCGCGGGTGATCGGGAATGGACGGGCGAGCGCAAGATCCGGGTCGTCCTTGGTCCAGGTCTTGGCATGGTGCTGGAGGTGGTAGGTGCGGTAGGGGGCGACGTCCAGCCAGATCGGGTAGGCGGCCAGCCAGTTGGCGACCCAATCGTTGAGCCGTGGGTTGCGAAGCAGAGTCCGGTGCGCGGCCTCGTGCATGATGACGGCGAGGCCGAGTTGTCGCGCGCCGATGACGAACAGCGCGACGATGACCGTGATGGGATTCGGCCACGCCGCCACCAGCGCGAATGCCGCGGCGACGAGCGCCCAGTCCACCAGGATCGAGAGCCAGCCGCGCCAGTCATCGACTGCCAGGAAGGACCGCGCCTCGTCAGCCGAGAGAGCGGTGAGCCATGGCTTGCTACCCACCGATCGCTCCGAGGTCTGTGTTGCCACCATAGTCTTCGGCGTGTCCGTCACGGGGCGACCTCCACCGCCTGCAGCATGCTGCGCGCGGCTGTTTCCGAGACTCGCAGGTCTTTGGGGCCGTGCCGGTGCGGCATCCCGTGCCGCTTGAGGAAGGGCGCCCAGCAGTCGCGCCCGAGCTTGTCGTAATCGCGCATGGCCGCGACCAACAGCCGTCGCTCGTCGCCCGGCGCGATTTCGTCGGGCAGCAACGGGTCATGCACGATCTCACGGATCGCTTGTCCGCCGATCAAGAACGAGTCGACCATCGCGCGCTCCTCCGAGAGAGCCGCGATGCGGCGATGACTCCCCTTCAACAGCGCGAGTGTTCTGGTGTAACGGCGGCGAAGCTCGTTAGGATTCCACAGCCGGCGCGCCTTCGCGTCGGCGCCGCCGTCGAGATCCCTCGCAATGAAGACCGGCAGCGATTCGGGTAGACCGAGAGCCAGAAGCCGGGCGCGCACGGTGGCAACGCCGCCCGCGAGATTGTCAGGGCGCAGTTCCAAGCCCGACCCGAGCGCGCGGAACCCGAGCAGCCGTAGCGCCTGATCGGAGGCGCGCGCCTGGCGGCGATCGGAGCGGACCAGATTCCCGGTGTGGACCGTAACCCAGCCTCCGTTCCAAGGACGTAGCCGCTGCTCCACCGTGCGCCAGGAGATCACGTGAGCGACCACTGAGGCGGAAGCCGTACCCAGCCAGTAGCGGCCGGAGCCGTCGCTCGCGACGAGGTCGTTGCCGACCAGGCGCGCCAGGGCGACCCGCAGCCGGTTGGCGTCGATGCCGAACATGCCGGCGGCCTCGACCAGGGCGCGGACCGGGGCGCCCGCCGGACCGAAGGTGGAGAGCAGATCCAAGAGGAGGCTCTTGGCGGTGGGCTGCATGGGTTCGAGTATTACACTCCTTGGCAACATGGAGCAACCGCTGTAATATCGCGGCCGGCCGCGCGGGGCGGACCTCCGATGACCCAGGACGAGGAGATCAAGCTCTACTTCGACTACAAGAGCCCTTACGCCTACCTCGCCAAGGATCTGGCCTTTACGCTGCCCGAGCGATTCCGGATCCGGCTGCGCTGGATCCCCTTCCTGCTGCGGATCAAGGACAAGGGCGAGCGCAGCGCCTATTCCGAGCACAAGGTGCACTATTCGTACCTGGACGCACGTCGCTGGGCGAACCGGCGCGGTGGGCTCGTGATCCGCGGACCGCGCAAGGTGTACGACTCACGTCCGGCGACGCTCGAAGCGTGTCTGGATGAAGCCGAAACCGATCGAGTATTCGGCGTTCCGCTGTTCCTCTTTCGCGACGAGCCATTCTGGGGTCAGGACCGAATGGGACTGCTCGATGAGAGGTTGACCGAAGCGGGACTTTCACGCAGCGTAGCCGCGTTCCGATGACGGCCGCCAAGTTCTCCGGCTTTCCCGCCGACCTGTTCCGCTTCCTGCGCCAACTGAAGGCGAACAACAACCGCGACTGGTTCAATGCCAACAAGGATCGCTACCGGCAGTCGGTCGTCGAGCCGATGATGAGTTTCATCACGGCGATGGACGGCGGCCTGGCCAAGGTTTCCGACTGCTTTCTCGCCGATCCGCGCCCGCACGGCGGCTCGATGTTCCGGATCTACCGGGACACCCGATTCTCGCACGACAAGCTGCCTTATAAGGAACACGTCGCCTGCCACTTCCGCCACATGTCTGGGAAGGATGCGCATGCGCCCGGGTTCTATGTCCATCTGGAGCCGGGCAGCGTCTTCTTCGGCGGCGGCGTGTGGCACCCTGACACGCCGGTGACGAACCAGATTCGCGAGGCGATCGTTGCCGACCCCAAGGCCTGGACCAAGGCGACCCGCGGTCCCTCGTTCCGCAAGCGCTTTGGCGAGGTGGAAGGCGAGAGCCTCACGCGGCCGCCCAAGGGCTTCGACCCCGACCATCCGTTGATCGATGACCTCAAGCACAAGTCGTTCTTCGCCATCCAGCGGGCCGACCAGAAGCTCGCGGCGCGGCCGGAGTTCGCCGCCGAGGTCGGGCGCGCGTTCGTAGCACTCGCGCCCATGATGGAGTTTCTCACCGAGGCGGTGGGGCTTTCGTTCTCGCTCGACGCGTGATCGGCGCCTGTTCGTTCTTCCGCCAGAACTCGGCCACCAGTTCGTTCCACGCATCCGGTTTCTCGAAATACGGCGAGTGACCGGAGTCGGGAATTACCGCGACGCGTGAGTTGGCCAGCAGCCCCGCGGCCCGCTCGATGATCGGCACCGGAAAAACCGGATCCCGCTCGCCCACGATGAAGCGCACCGGGACCTGGTTGGCCGCGAGGCTGGCCGGGTCGAAGCTGGCCGCGGCCAACTGACCGGCGATCTGCCCCGGCGCGGGCGCACCAAAGCTCGCGAGCATCTGATAGAGATAGGCCTGGTCCGGGTGACGCGCGCAGAACTCCGGGTCGAGCGCCGGGTGGGTGCCGAGCGGCAGCGGGTTCGTACTAATCTCTCTGGCGCGTGCGGCCATCGTCTTGTGATGTTCGGCGATGACGGGATCGGATATGCCGGCCACCGTATCCGCCAGCACCACGGAAGCGACGCGTTCGGGGTAACGCAGCGCAACACCGAGGGCCGTCCAGCCGCCCATCGATTGCCCGACGACATGAGCACGCGAGATGCCTGCCGCATCCATCACCGCGACTAGGTCAGCGACCAGCACCTCGACGTCGTAGCGGTCGCCGCTGCCTTGCGAAGGCGCGAACCCGCGCTGTGAAATCGTCACGACCGTGTGGTTGCGCGCGAGGGCCGGAACCTGCTGGAACCAGACCGCGTGATTGCCTCCCAGGCCGTGGATCAGAACGACGGCCGGGCCGGCGCCAGCCACTTCGTAGTAGATCTGGGTTCCGTCGCCCGCGGTTGCGAATGCCGTGCGCCGTTCGATTGCGATGGGCTGTCGCAGGGCCGGCGTGCAGGCGATCGCCAGGCAGGCGGCCAGCGTCGTGACCGCAGCGAAGGTCCGGGTGGGCTGAGAGATCGTTCCGATGGCTGTCGTCGGCATGGCGGCCCGCGTGTCGGCACCAGGTTCTAGCGAGATTTTCTCGCGCTCGTCAACGCGCGAGAAATCGGGCATCGTGCAGGCACGAGGTGACACCCATGAAACCAACCACTGCAACGATCACGATCGCCGGAGCCCTGACTACACTCCTGCTCGCGCCAGCGGGCGCGGGCTTCGGCGTATCCCCGATGACGCGCCGGGCGATCGCGGCCGAGGAGGCCAGCCAATCGCTGCACCGCTATCTGGTGCATGTCAGCGGCATGACTTGACCCAGCGGTTGTGCTGCGCGGGTTCGCAGCCTACTCGAGGGGGTTGAGGGTGTGGGTTCCATCGACGTCGACTTCGCCGCCAAGACCGCAACCGTGACAATGGCGCCGGGAAAAGAGTTCACCCGCGCGCAATGCGACGAGGCCTTCAAGGACAGCAAGTACACCGTCGGGACGTTCGAAGAGGTTGCGAACGACGCCACCACCCAGTGACCTGCGACGAGCTTCACCCTAGGCGGAGGCATCGATGAAACTGCAAGACGTACGCGCGCTGGTCACCGGTGGGGCCTCTGGACTCGGGCTCGCGACCGTCAAGAGGATCCTGGCGGCGGGCGGCAAGGCCGCGATCCTCGATCGTCCGAACTCCGAGGGTGAGCACGTCGCGTCCGCGCTCGGCAAGAACGCTCTGTTCGCCCCAGCGGACGTCACCAATGAGCAACAGGTCAGCGCAGCCTTGGACGCGACGGTCAAGGCCTTCGGCGGTGTCAACGCCTGCGTCAACTGCGCCGGCGTAGGCTCGGCCATGAAGACCACGGGCAAGGCCGGCCCGATGCCGCTCGACATGTTCCGCATGACCATCGAGGTCAACCTGGTCGGAACCTTCAACGTGAGCCGGCTCGCCGCAACTCGGATGCTCGCCAACGAGCCGAACGGGGAGGGGGAGCGCGGCGTGATCGTCAACACGGCATCCGTCGCGGCCTTCGATGGCCAGATCGGTCAGATCGCCTACACCGCCTCGAAGGCCGGCGTGGTGGGCATGACCCTGGTCATCGCGCGGGATCTCGCGCGCGATGGCATCCGTTGCTGCACGATAGCGCCGGGCACCTTCGACACGCCGATGCTCGGCCTGCTGCCCGAGGAGCAGCGCAAGGCCCTGGCTGCGAACATCCCGTTTCCCAACCGGCTGGGTATTCCCGATGAGTTCGGAGCGCTCGCCTGCCACATCATCGAGAACCCCTATCTCAACGGCGAGACGATCCGGCTCGACGGCGCCATCCGTATGCCGCCGCGGTAGCGGGCGCGAGGCGCCAGCCGACGACGACCGAGGCGAACCAAGCCCACTCCCTTCCACTGGATAAGTCCCGGTGATCGCGGTAATCGGGGCACGGACGCATGTTCCACAAGACCGACGATCTCCGAATCGGACGGCTGCGGCCCCTGATCCCGCCAGCAATCCTCATGGAGGAGTTGCCGATCACCGAAGCCGTCTCGGCGGTGGTGGCCCGGGGTAGAGAGGATGCCACCGCGATCGTTCAGGGTCGCGACGACCGGTTGTTGGTGATCGCGGGCCCCTGCTCGATCCACGATCCGGTAGCCGCTCTCGAGTACGCGCGCAGCCTCGTACGGTATCGCGAGAGCCTCGCCGGCGAGCTGTGCATCGTCATGCGCGTCTACTTCGAGAAGCCGCGCACGACCGTCGGCTGGAAAGGGCTCATCAACGATCCAAAACTGGACGGCAGCTTCGACATCAACACGGGGCTACACGTCGCGCGCAAGCTGCTGCTGGACTTGGGAGAGATCAGTCTGCCGGTCGGCTCTGAGTTTCTCGATACGATCAGTCCGCAGTTCATCGCCGATCTCATCTCTTGGGGGGCGATCGGCGCGCGCACCACCGAGAGCCAGGTCCATCGCGAGCTGGCCTCGGGGCTGTCGGTTCCCGTGGGCTTCAAGAACGGGACCGACGGGAGCATCCAGATCGCCGTCGACGCGATTCGGGCCGCGCGCGAGCCACACCATTTTCTTTCGGTCACCAAGCAGGGCCTGAGCGCGATCGTCAGTACGACGGGGAACGATGCTTGCCACGTGATCCTGCGCGGCTCGCACCGCGGGCCGAACTGCGATGCGGCGAGCGTGGCGGAGGTCGCTCAGTCGCTGCGCGACCATGGGCTTGTCGACCGGCTGATGATCGACTGCAGCCACGGCAACACTCGCAAGGACTACCGGATGCAACCGGAGGTCGCCAAGGCCATCGGCAAACAGGTCGCCGCCGGGACCCGCGAGATCTGCGGCGTGATGCTCGAGAGTCACCTGGTCGAAGGGCGCCAGGACCTGGTCCCGGGCCGGCCGCTGGCTCACGGCCAGAGCATCACCGACGCGTGCATTGCGTGGGAGACAACGGTGCCCATTTTAGAGGAGCTGGCCGCTTCCGTTCGCAAGCGACGGACGGTGGCTCGCTAGGGAGGTCGACGTGGCCTGGCTCTATCTGATGTTTGCGCTGGTGAGCGTGGCACTGACCGTCAACGCGTTTCGTCCGCTGAGAGGCGGGCCGCGACTCAACTTCGTGGGGTTCTTCACCGGATGGCTCTGGGGCGAGCTGGCCCTTCACGCCATCGCCCTGCAGGTTGGCGTGACGTGGCTCGCAGCGCTGGTTGGTGGGCTCGATTCGTGGCCGGGTCACCTGGGATTGCTCGCGGTGATCGGCTCTTGCTTGGCCCTGGGCCGGGGCTACATGCGCGGCCGGCGTGCCGCGCCCGCCGTCGAGCAAGCGCTACGCACGGCGTTGGGCGAAGACTACGCCGAGCGAGTCGCCCCCGAGCTGGGCCAGCACTTCGAATACGGCACGCGCTGGCGGCCGATCCTACGGCCCTTTCCGATCCGGCATCCCGAGGTCGAGTGCCTGCGGGACATCGAGTTCAGTCATGAGCGTGGAATCACGCTGCGGCTCGACCTCTACCGAAACCGCTCGGCGCCGGCCGGCTGTCCCACGCTCCTGCAGATCCACGGTGGCGGTTGGGTGATCGGCGACAAGCGCGAGCAGGGCCTGCCGCTCATGCACCAACTGGCCGCACGCGGCTGGGTCTGCGTCTCGGCCAACTACCGGCTGAGCCCGCACGCGACCTTCCCCGAGCATCTGATCGACATCAAACGGGCCATCCGTTGGATTCGCGAGAGCGGGGCACAGTACGGCGCGAACCCCGATTTTCTGGTCGTGACCGGCGGTTCCGCTGGCGGGCATCTGGCGGCCCTGGTCGGGCTTACCGGCAACGATCCCACCTATCAGCCCGGGTTCGAGCACGTCGACACCGGCGTGCGCGCGGCCGTGCCGATCTACGGCATCTACGATTTTACCGACCGTCACGGCGTGCACTCGGGTACCGGCATGGTCGAGCTACTCGAGAAGACCGTGATGAAAGGCTCCTTCGACGAGCTCACGGACCTCTATCGGCGGGCCTCACCCTTCGATCTCGTCCACGAAGCGGCCCCGCCGTTCTTCGTCATCCACGGTGACCTCGACAGCCTGGTTCCGGTGGAGGCCGCGCGCCGGTTCGTCTCCGTGTTGCGCGAGCGTTCGTCGGCGCCGGTGGCGTACGCCGAGATTCCTGGCGCTCAGCACGCTTTCGATCTATTCCCGTCGCTACGCGCCCAGATCGTCGTGGACGCGGTCGAGCGCTTTCTCGCCAGCATCTACAGCCGGCACGCGAGCGCCGGCACGGTCGCGCAGCTCGCAGCGGTCGCAGCACCGGCGCCCGCTCCCGCCTCTGAATCGATTGAGCCGCCGAAATCCAAACCAGCGCGACGGGCCAGATCGAATCGGCGCAAAACAGCCGCCGCGAAGCGTGCTCCGCGGCGCCGCTCTCCCGCGGTTTCGAAGCCTCCGGCCGAACCGGTCGGCGGCGAGCAGGCGGAAACCGCAGAGGAGTCCTCGCCCCCGGTCTCGAGCAACGGCAGAGGCGAAGCGCCGCTAACCTGAACGGCCACCGAGCCCGGCGCGCGCGATCTGGTCGGAGAGCAGACCGATCGCCCAGACGACAATCGCTCCGAGGAAGCCCAGCACGGTGGTGTCGGAGATGTTGCCGGCGAAGACGTCGTAGACGAACTTTCCGCAGGCGGCCGCGAACAGGATGGCGCCGATCGGCAGGAAGATTCGCAGCGGGTTGAAGTAGACGATCGTGCGTACGATCAGCAGAAAAAACTGGTAGGCGTCGAGCGCGCGAATCTTCGAATCGCCCACCCGCGGCCGGTAGTCGATCGGGTGGTACCAGACCAGGTAGCCGTTGCAGAGCATCGCCAGGGTGATGGTGGTGGTGAACGAGAAGCCGGAGGGCAAGATGTGCTCGAAGCGCTCGACGATCGGTTTTTTGAGCACGCGTAGCCCGGAGTTGAGGTCGGGGATGCGCCGTTCGGCAAGATAGCTCGCCAGCCTCTGCAGAGCCCACTTGGCCGGACGCCTGACGAAGGGGTCAGCCACCGAATCCCCCGTACGCGCGCCCACGACCATGTCGTACGCGACCGCCTTTTCGAGCATGGCCGGGATCGCCTCGGCGGGATAGGTGCCGTCGGCATCGGTGATGACAATGGTGGGGAAGCGCGCCTGCCGGATGCCAGTCTTGAGGGCGGCACCGTAGCCGCGGTTCTCGGGGTGGGGAATCACCCGGGCGCCGGCTTGCGCGGCCAGCTCGGCGGTGCGGTCGGTTGAGCCGTCGTCGACGACCAGGATCTCATGTTCGAGCGGCAGCGCCGTCATGACTCGCCGCAGGTGCGTGATCTCTTCTACGATCGCCGTCTCTTCGTCGTAGGCGGGGATGACCACCGACACGCCGCCGATCTCGGAGCCGAGGCCGGTGGACTGCCGCGCGCGGACGTCGTTGCCGGTTGCCACTGGATCGATGCTCCCAGAGTGCGGCGCGGCGCCGCGACCGGCTACAGCCCGTTCTCCTCGATTACGCGGCGATACCAGTGCCCGCTCTGTTTGATGATCCGCTTCTGGGTGGTGAAGTCGCAGTGAACCAGGCCGAAGCGCTTGGTGTAACCGAAGGTCCACTCGAAGTTGTCGATGAAAGTCCACACCATGTATCCGCGCAGGTCGACTCCCTCGGCGATCGCGCGATGGGCCATCTCGAAATGACTCTGCAGATAGCGCAGCCGCTGCCAGTCGTCGACTCTTCCCTGCTTGTCCGGATCCGAGTCGGCGAACGCTGCGCCGTTCTCGGTAACGTACAGCGGTAAGCCGTATCGCTCATGAAACTGGCGCAGCAGGTGGTAGAGGCCGGCCGGATAGACCTCCCAGTCCATCTCGGTGCGCTGGCCGATCGGCCGCAGCGGCCGAGCCTTGAAGAATCCTCGTTCATCGTAGGTCACGAGCTGTCGCGTGTAGTAGTTGAGACCGATGAAGTCGATCGGCTGCGCGATCACGGCGCGATCGGCGGCGTTGATCTCCGGCATGAACTCGCCGAACTCATCGATCAGCGGCTGCGGGTAGCGACCGCGCACGATCGGCTCGATGAACCAGTCGTTGTTGAACGCACCGAAGCGGTCCGCCGCCTCGGCGTCGGCGGGGCTCGAGGCTGCGGGCAGGCAGGCCGCGACGCTCAGCGTGATTCCAATCTTTCCGCCACGCACCAACTCTCGAAAGCGACCGACCGCCAGCCCGTGTGCGCGCAGAATATGATGGCCGGCTGCCAGGGCATCGCCGGTCTCGCAGCGGCCGGGGGCGTGGACGCCTAGGGCGTAGCCCAGCCAGACCGAGACCCACGGCTCGTTGAAGGTGATCCAGTTTCGAACCCTGTCCCCCAAGGCTTCGAAGAGGACCGCGGCATAGTCGGCGTACCACTGCGCCGATTCGGGATTCACCCAGCCGCCGGCGTCCTCGGCCCGCTGGGGCAGGTCCCAGTGGTAAAGAGTCGCGAACGGTTCGATCCCGGCTTCGAGCAGGGCATCGACCAGCCGGTGGTAATGCTCGATGCCTTTCCGGTTGGCAGCGCCGAACCCCTCGGGCACGACGCGTGGCCAGGCGATACTGAAGCGGTACGCCTTCAGCCCGAGCTCGCGCATCAGCGCGATGTCCTCGCGGTAGCGCCGGTACTGATCGCAGGCCAGGTCGCCGGTGTGCCCGTGCTGGATCGTGCTGGGGCTGTGGGCGAATGTGTGCCAGATGCTCGGGCCGGCGCCGTCGGCCAGAGGTGACCCCTCGACCTGGTAGGCGGCGGTGGCCGCTCCCCAGAGAAACCCGTCTGGGAACTTGAGGACCGGCATCCCTTAGCGACCTGAGGGGTCTGCATAGCGGCGGGCGGGCGGCGACACCAGAGAGCCCCGACCCGTCGTTCTTGAATTTGCCAGGCTCGCCGTGTTTGTAACGGGGGCCCGGGTGGCGCGTAGTACGCGTCCGGCGACAAGGAGTTGACTGATGAGAAAAGGCTCGTGGCTCGTGGCGACGATCGTGACGGGGGCGCTAGCTGCGACCGGCGCCCAGGCTGCCAACTACAAGGTAGATGCCGATCACACGACCGTCGGTTTTCGGATCCGCCATCTGTTCAGCCATGTGGAAGGGCGTTTCGACAAGTTCGAAGGCACGATCGCTTTCGACAAGGCCAACCCCGAAGCGACCAAGGTCCAAGGCTCGATCGACGTCAGCGGCATCAACACCAACGTCGCCAAGCGCGACAGCCACTTGCGCTCCAAGGATTTCTTCGACGTCGAGGCGCATCCGAAGATCACCTTCGTGAGCACGCAGGTGAGTGCGGTCGACAAGGTCAAGCTCACCGGTAAGCTCCACGGCAACCTGACCATTCACGGCGTGACCAAGCCGGTCGTTCTCGACGTGAGCTTCGGCGGAGAGGGTGCGGATCCCTGGGGGAACCGCAAGGCCGGGTTCTCCGCGCAGACCACGATCAACCGCAAGGATTTCGGATTGAATTGGAACGAGGTGCTCGAGACCGGCGGCGTGCTGGTCGGTGAAGAGGTGCAGATCCGCATCGACGTCGAGGGCGTCGTTGCCCAGTAGCGACGGCGGCTGTGCTCGGATAGATCGATTGTCCTAACGAACGAACCAGAAGGAGAAGTGGAAATGGAGACCAAGTCGATGAACAAGGGAACCTTGCTGCTCGCGTCTGCCGCCGCCGGTTTGCTCACGGTTGCGGCCACCTTGGGGACGCCCAGTCAGGCGCAGGCCGAAGAGGTCAAGTGCTACGGTGTCAACAAGTGCAAGGGCACCGGCGCTTGCGGCGGCAAAGGCCACTCCTGCTCCGGACACAACGAGTGCGCCGGCAAGGGCTGGACGAAGGTGAGCAAGGACGACTGCACCGCCAAGGGTGGCTCGACCACGCCGCCGGCCGACGAGGCGCCCAAGGCCGAGTAAGGCGCAACCGCGTGGTGGCGCAGCCCGACCCGCACTGGCCGGTGCTCGGCTTCGGGGTCGGGCTGCGCCACGAACACTACGAGCGAGCCCTCGAAGGGCAGGTGCCGGTCGATTGGTTCGAGGTCATCACCGAGAACTACATGGATACCGGCGGCCGGCCGCTCTGGGTGCTCGAGAGCGTGCGCCGTGACTCACCGATCGCCCTGCACGGCGTCGCACTCTCGATCGGGTCGACCGACGCGCTCGACTCGCGCTATCTGGAGCGTCTGCGGACGTTGGTCGAGCGCATCGAGCCGGTGCTGGTGAGCGACCACTTGTGCTGGACCGGAGTCGACGGTCGTAGCCTCTACGACCTGCTGCCGCTTCCCTACACCGAAGAAGCCCTCGCGCACGTGATCGAGCGCGTGCGCCGCGTGCAAGACGTGCTCGGGAGGCGAATCCTGCTGGAGAATCCGTCCACGTACATCGAGTACCGAGTCTCGCGGATTCCGGAGTGGGAGTTCATGGCGGAGGTCGCGCGGCAGGCCGACTGCGGCATTCTGCTCGACGTCAACAACGTCTACGTGAGCTGCACCAACCACGGTCTGGATCCGCTGTGCTATCTCGATGCGATCCCGCGCGAGCGGGTGGCGCAGATCCACCTTGCCGGGTTCGCCGATACCGGTAGCTATCTGTTCGACACGCACAGCACGCCGGTGTTCGACGAGGTCTGGCGGTTGTACGCGCACACGATCGGGCGGGTGGGAACGGTTTCCACCCTGGTCGAGTGGGACGCCGAGCTGCCGGCTTTCGAGCGGCTCTGCGCCGAGGCCGAGCATGCGCGCGAGATCGCCGCGAAGGCCACGGATGAGCGAGCCACCCAGCACCACCGACGCCCTGCGTGAGATCCAGCGCTGGCTCGCCGCGGCAGTTCTGGCTGGTGCGCCGCCCGCTGCGACCGAAGTCGACGCGCGTCTGTCGGCCCGTACCCCGACGGTAGCGATCGACCGGCTCGGCGCCTACATCGGCGGCTACCCGGCACGGCTCCGTGAAGCGCTTGCCGAGGCTTTCCCGGCTCTGCAGCGCGTGCTGGGCGACGCGCGCTTCGGCGAGCTGGTCTTGCGCTACCTCACCGAGGTGCCCGCCGGGATCTACAACCTGAGCGACACCGGCGCGCGGTTCCCCGAGTTCCTCGTCTCGGATGCGATGGGCCGCGAACAGCCTCATCTGCCCGATCTGGCACGGCTCGAGTGGGCCGTGCACACGGCGTTCCACGCGCACGAACGCCCGCCGCTCGAGCCGGATGCGTTCGCCGGCTGGAAGCTCGAAGACTTCGCCCGCACCGCGCTGGAGTTCCAGCGGAGCCTTGCGGTCGTGCGCTCGAGCTGGACGGTTCTCGGCCTCTGGCAGCAACGGTATGCTGCTGCCGGGTCCGGGGATGCCGAGATCGCCGCGCGGCCGCAGACGATCGTCGTCCACCGCGAAGGCTTTCGCGTGCTCTGTCGACTGGCCGAGGAGAACGAGGTCGAAGCGCTCGATCCGCTTCGGCGCGGTCGCACGCTCGGCCAGACCATGGCTGAGCTTGCCGGTGAAGGTGCGAGCGGTCAGTCGGTGACGGAGGCTTTCGCGCGTTGGATGCGCGCTGGCCTCGTCATCGGCTATCGTCTCACCTGACCGGGGATCTGCGGCTTAGCCTTCGTACTTGAACGACACCTTCACCTTGGCGCGGTACGCGACGACCTTGCCCTTCTCGATGCTCAGGTCGAGTGCGCTGACCTCGGCTACGCGCAAGTCACGCAGCGTCTTGGACGCACGTGCGACGGCTGCTGACGCAGCCTTCTCCCACGACTCCTTGCTGGTGCCGACCAACTCGATGATCTTGTAGACGCTCTCAGCCATTTCATCCTCCGTTTACCGCGCCTGGTGCATCGGGCGGACATTCCGCAGGATCCGGCGCGGGCGTCGGATCCTAGTACACCGCCCACTGTGCCGCCAAGGCGACGGCGCCGCGCATCGTTGCGCCGGCCGGCGCGGTAGGATTAAAGCTGGCGCGGAGGACTCTCGTGCAGTTCGTCGTTGCCACCTCGTTCAGCGATCCCGCGCACTATCTGCCGATGGCGCGCTGCGCAGAAGAGTCCGGCTGGGACTGGATGACGCTCTCCGACCACGTGGTTCATCCCCAGGATCTCAAATCGAAGTACCCGTACACCGTCGATGGCGAAGCCTACTGGGGTCCGGAAAACCCGTGGCCCGATCCGTGGGTCACCATTGGCGCGATGGCGGCGGTCACGCAGCGGATCCGCTTCATGACCAACGTGTTCATTTTACCGGCACGCAATCCCGTATTGGTCGCCAAGGCGGTGGGCACGGCCGCGGTGCTTTCGTCGGGCCGTGTTGCGCTCGGGATCGGCGTGGGCTGGATGCGTGAAGAGTTCGACGTGCTCGAGCAGGATTTCTCTACGCGCGGCAAGCGGGCTGACGAGCAGATCGAGATCTTGAGGCTGCTGTGGAGCGGACGCATGGTCGAGTACCAGGGGCAGCACTACCGGTTCGCGCGCTTGCAGATGAGCCCGGCGCCGGCCCAGCGGGTGCCGATTTTCGTCGGTGGGATCTCCAAACCGGCGTTGCGCCGCGCCGCGCGCTGCGACGGCTGGATCTCCGTGATCCACAGTCTCGACGAGATCCGCGGTTACGTCGGTACGCTTGGTGAGCTGCGCACTCAGTGCGGTAACGCGAACGCGCGCTTCGAGGTGTTCGTTTCTTCTGAGGAGGCGGCCGACCTCGATGGCCTTCGCCGTCTGGCCGATGCTGGCGCCACCGGAATGATCACCATGCCCTGGCTTCTCTACGGGCTCGACTCCACTTCGCTCGCTGCGAAATGCGACGGCATCCGCCGGTTCGCCGACGACGTGATCCGGAAATGGGGTCAGGTCTAATTTCCCGCGGAGCGGGAAATTAGACCTGACCCCATTTCCCCGCTGACGGCAGTGACCTGGCAGGTCTTGCCGTCGTCACCCTTGATCGTGAAAACGTCGGCCTCTTCGTCGACTGCCACGACCGTCCCGCCGGACTTCGCGCCTTCCGCGTAGATCGCCGGCGAAGCCAGCAGCAGCATGGCGAGAGCGATCGTTCCGAATGCTAGAACACCACGCATAGATTCCTCCATTGTTACGTTGGTTGCGTTACTCGGTCCCTGCCGAGAGTGCGCCTGCGTACCGAATGCCCATCGGTCAGACAAGCGGGCGCGGGCAGGTGCGCGGCGCCGGTTTACCAAAACAGGGTCTCTCGGCTAGAAACAGCGCCACGCGCGCTTGGCAAGAGAGAGCATCGATGGGCCGACAGACGACGATTCGAGCCATGCTTCCTGCTGGTATTCTGTTGGCGATGACCACGCACGCTTGGGCGCTCCCCGATCTGGTGCCGGAGGTTTTCGGCGTGGCGGTCGTCGTCGAGAGTGTCGATCCCGGTGACGTCATCGAGGGATGTGCGGGCGGGGAGACCGACAGACGCCTGCTGCGATTCAGCCTACGCTCGCGCAATATTGGCCTCGACGACCTCGAGCTCGGCGATCCGCAGTGCCCCGACTGTTCGATCAACCCGGGCGTGTTCTGCGGAAACCCGCTGTTCGAGTGCAGCACCGCCCACGGTCATCCGCATTTCGACGACTTCATCAGTGCCGAGCTGCTCGATGCTTCCGACGCCGTCGTCGCGGTTGGGCACAAGCAAGGCTTCTGCCTGCTCGACAGCGAATGTCCTTCGCCGCAGTACCACTGCGGGTTCCAGGGGATCAGCGCGGGCTGCGCCGATGTCTACGGCTCGGGTCTGCCGTGTCAGTACATCGACTTGACCGACGTCGCGGTGCCCGACGGCGCCTACACCCTGCGTGTGACCATCGATCCAACCGACCGGCTGGCGGAGGCCGACGAGGCGAACAACGCGGCCACAACCCCGGTCTTCATCGGAACCCCGCCACCGCCCCCGCCGCCGACCTGCCCCGTCTACGGCGCCAGCGATGTGCCGCTGCCGATTCCGGACGTCGCCTCGGTGACCTCCGCGCTGACCGTCCCGCCGGTTACCGGCACGGTCGAGCGCGTGCGTGTGGTCGATCTCGAGGGCACGCATACCTTCACCGGCGATCTCGAGTTCCACCTGCTCAGTCCCGCCGGCGCCGACGTGCTGATTCTCGACAACGCATGCGGCGCCGCCGACGACTTCGACGTCGATCTGTCCGACTCTGCCACCGACCCGGTGCCCTGTCCCATGACCGACGGTGGTCTCCACCTACCGGGCAACCCGCTGTCGGTTCTACAGGGAGAGCCGCCCGCTGGCGCCTGGTCGTTGCGCGTCGATGACGTGGCCGCGCAAGATGTGGGAACTCTCACGTCATGGGGTCTGGAGATCTGCACGACCTGCGGTAACGGCACGCTGGAGGTGGGCGAGAGCTGCGACGACGGCAACAACGATCCGGACGACTGTTGCTCGGCCGACTGTCAGCTGCCGGCGAGCGACGGCACCGCGTGTATGGACGGCTGCGTTCAGGGTGGAAGCTGCTTGTCCGGCGTGTGCATCGGCGGTGCGATCGACTGCGGCCCGTGCCTGGTGTGCAACGGGGACAACCAGTGTGCGCCGCCGACGGGGCTCTCTTGTCACTCCGCGGCTGCCGAGGGCTCGAACCTCGTACTGAAACGCGACGCCGATCCGCAGCACGATGCGCTCACGTGGAAATGGAAGAGCGCGGTTCCGCTCGCGCTGCTCGATTTCGGTTCCCCCACCACGGTCACCGACTTGACCCTATGCGTGTACGATCAAGGCGGCCTGCGCCTGTCGGCAACCGCGCCCGCGGCCGGTGACTGTTCGGGCGCTCCGTGCTGGCAGGCCGGCGAGGACGTCCTTCGCTACGTCGACGCCACCGAGCGCACGCCCGACGGGCTCGCGCGCTTGGTGCTGCGGTCGGGGGCGGTCGGGCAGGCCAAGATCGTCGCAAAGGGCAAGGGCGCCGATCTGGATATGCCGGCGCTCGGCTTCGCCATGCCGCTCACCACGCGCATGGTCCGCAGCGGCGGCCCGACCTGCTTCCAGGCGACGTTCTCCAGCGCGCTGGAACAGAGCGAAGGGCGCTTCAAGGCGCGCTCAAACTGAGAACCGGGCAGCCTACGGGCCGCCTCGCGGATCAGTCGCTGCCGAGCGGATTGATCTGGGGGAGGTCGTTGATCGTGCTGGTGTCGGGGTCGTAGCCCTGCTCGGTGAAGGTCACGGTGTAGGCGCCGTAGCCCGCCGACGCCCCCTCACGCGTGAGCGTGAGTGCCCACGAACTCTCCAGGTCGCCCGTCGAGCCGACGTCGACCGAGCCGACCGTAAAGTACTTTGCGGTGGGGAGCGAGGTGTCGAGGTCGTCCACGTCTCCCGCGTAGGTCGCGAACATGGCGTGGTAGCGCTCCTGAGAGGCGCGGATCGCGCTGAGGTAGTTCATGGATTCGCCGGCCTTTGAACGCTCTACGGCGTTCCGGAAGCGGGGGACCCCGAAGGAGGCCAGGACCCCGATCAGCACGATCACGATCGCCAGCTCGACCAAGGTGAAGCCGCGCTGCCGGGCGGACAAAACAGACGCCATACCATTGAGTATAGAGTCCCCCAGCTAGGCGCTTCTACCGGGATCTTCGCTCTGGGCCTGGAATTCGAGCGGGTGCTGATGCTGGTGCTCGACACCGGGGCCGGTCCCCCCCTTCTGGGCGGGCTCGCTTGGCTTCTCAGACAAGCGCGATCCGGGTCCGGCCCAAGGTTTTCCGATTGACTGCGGTAGAACGCCGGTGCTATCGGAGGTCATCACCCCTGGTGCGGGTATAGCTCTGGCCCGCGCAGATGCTCGGGAGGGATCCATGGTTCGATTTCGGCTTGTCGGCTTCTTGCTGCTCCTTGTCGGGCTGACGGCGATTCCTGCCCGGGACCGGGTGGCGCACGCGCTGCCGGGCAACGTCTTGGGGGAGCAAAAAGTCAGCGATCTGGCTGGCGGCTTCGGCGGCGCCCTGGACAACGGTGACTTCTTCGGCGCTGCGGTTGCGCACCTGACCGACCTCAACGGCGACACCATCGATGACCTGACCGTGGGCGCCTACCGCGACGATGATGGAGGCACCAACCGGGGGGCGGCATGGATCCTGTTCATGGCCGCCAACGGTACGGTTCAGTCTCAAGCCAAGATCAGCGACACGGCCGGAGGGCTTGCCGCCACCCTCGACGACGAGGACAGCTTCGGCTTTGCCACCGCGTCCTTGGGCGATCTCGACGGCGACAGCGTGACCGATCTGGCGGTGGGCGCCGCGGGCGACGACGACGGCGGCACCGACCGTGGCGCGGTCTACATCCTGTTTCTCAATGCCGATGGCACGGTCAAAGACCAGCAAAAGATCAGTGACACCGCTGGCGGCTTCGGCGGGGTTTTGGACAACGGCGACGGTTTCGGCAGCGCGCTGGCCGCCTTGGGCGACCTCGACGGCGACAACATCGTTGACCTGGCGGTGGGCGCACCGGCCGATGACGATGGCGGCACCGACCGCGGCGCGGTCCATATCCTGTTCCTCGACACCGACGGCACGGTCAAATCGGAAGCGAAGCTGAGCGATACGACCGCGGGCTTCGCCGGCAGCCTGAGCAATGGCAACAACTTCGGCAGCGCCGTGGGCGCTCTCGGCGACCTCGACGGCGACTCGGTCACCGATCTCGCGGTCGGCACGCCGAGCGACGGTGACGGCGGGCCCACGCGCGGCGCCGTTTGGGTGGTTTTCCTGGACGCAACCGGCGGCGTGCAGGGCTCGCAGAAGATCAGCGCCACCGCCGGCAGCTTCACCGGCGTTCTCGACGACGGCGACATGTTCGGTAGCTCGGTTGCCAAGCTCACCGATCTGGATGGCGACGGCATCACCGATCTGGCGGTCGGCGCGATCGCTGACGACCAGGGCGGCCCCGATCGCGGCCAGATTTGGATCCTGTTCCTCAATGCCGACGGCACGGTCGACACGTTCCGTCGCATCAACGTGGCCGGCAGCGGTTTCGTCGGGCCGCTGGCCGACGGCGATTTCTTCGGCAGCGCGGGGATCTCTCCTCGGGACCTGGACGGCGACGGTATCGTCGACCTGGTGGTAGGCGCCCGCCGCGATGACGACGGCGGATCCAACCGCGGTGCGATCTGGGTGCTCTTCCTCGACGGCGTACCGGGCGCGCTCTGCGGCGATGACATTCTGGATCCGGGTGAGGACTGCGACGACGGCAACACAGCCAACGGCGATTGTTGCGATGCCAGCTGTCAGTTCGAGGTCAACGGCGCTTCGTGCAGCGACGCCAACGTCTGCAACGGCGCGGAGACCTGCAATGGCGCTGCGGCCTGTCTACCGGGCGCACCGCTCGACTGCGACGACTCGATGGCCTGCACCCAGGACACCTGCCATCCGGTCACCGGCTGCAGCTCGACCTCGGGCCCGGCCACGGTGTGCATGTTGGCCGGCAAGCGCTCGATCTCGCTCGGGGACCGTAGCCCCGATGCCAAGGACAAGCTGAGCTGGAAGTGGGTCAAGGGCGAGGAGACGCTCTACACGGATTTCGGCAATCCGCAGAGCACCGACAGCTACACGCTCTGCATCTACGACGAAGCGGCCGGCGTGCCGGCGCTCAAGGCCGAGCTGACGGTGCCCAACGGCCCCAATTGGACGACCAACGGGACCAAGGTCTGGAGCTACAAGGACAGCAGCGCGATCAATGCCGGCGTGCGCAGCGTCAAGCTGGTGGCGGGCGCTGCCAACAAGGCGAAGGTGATCTTGAAAGCCAAGGGCGACCAGTTGGGGGCCGAGCTGCCGGGCCCGGTCGGCGCCAACTATTTCAACCAGGACGGTGACGTCACTATCCAGCTCATCAACTCGCTGGACTTTTGCTGGACCACCGACTTTGCGACGCCGGCGCTGACCAACGAGACCGACAGCTTCAAGGATAAGTTCCCGTAGGCCGTGTCGGAGGACTCGATTCCATCGGCGACCAAGCGCTGCCCGTACTGCGCCGAGGAGGTCCTGGTCGCGGCGGTCAAATGCCGCCACTGCGGCAGTTGGCTCGGCGGCGGCGTCCTCGAGCGAGAGTGGTATCGCGTCCGTCGCGGCAAGATGATCGCCGGGGTCTGTACCGGGCTCGCCGAGATGCTCGGCATGTCGGTCACCGCGATCCGACTGGGCGCGGTGGTCCTGGCCTGGGTGAGCCTGGGCCTTGGGGTTCTTGCCTACTTGGCCCTATGGCTCATCATGCCCTACCGCGAGGAACCGTAGCCGCCTCCTCCGAGTGAGCTCGTTCGCAGAATATTTCCAGTAGGGGTGGCGATCCGTATACTGCTTCGGCGGGTCGAGGACTTCCGCACAGGAGAGTAACCGCGTGGACTATCAGCAGCGCAACCCGCTTCCGCTACCCCCCTCCGGCGCCAGTGAGCGCGTCGGATCGACGTTCGATACGGTATTCGACTGGAAGTACGCGCTGGATCGTGAGGGACTGCTAGCGCTCTACGAGAAGGGCAAAGAACGCACCTGGAACGCTGCCGACCTGGACTGGTCGACGAACGTGGACCTCGAGCGCATGGCCCATAGCATGGTGGAGGGCGGCTCCTACAATGTGATCAACCAAGTGCTCGCTCCGCCCCGTCCGCTCACCCCCGACCAGGCCGTCCAGATGCAGATCAACATGAACGCCTGGATGCTGTCGCAGTTCCTGCACGGCGAGCAGGGCGCGTTGGTCGCGACCGCGAAGATCGTGATGGCCGCGCCGCTGGAAGAGGCCAAGTGGTACGCGGCCAACCAGGTTCAGGACGAGGCGCGGCACGTCGAGGTCTACCACCGCTATCTGACCGAGAAGCTCGGCGTCTCCTTCGAGGTCAACCGCCACCTCCAGGTCCTGCTCGACGAGATCATCTCGGACTCGCGCTGGGACATGACCTACCTGGGCATGCAGATCATGGTCGAGGGTCTGGCGCTGGCCGCTTTCGGCATGATGAAAGCACAGATGCCGAACGAGCCTCTCATCCAGGACATCACCTCCCGGATCATGCAGGACGAGTCCCGTCACGTCGCCTTCGGCGTGCTCTCGCTCGAGCACATCTACCGGCACGAGCTCAACGCCGCGGAACTGCGCGAACGGGAGGACTTCGTTCTGGAAGCCACCCATCTCATGCGCGAGCGGCTGCTGATGGAGCAGGTCTACGAACGGATGGGCTGGGACGTCGACACCTGGGTTGCCTGGGCCAAGAGCACGCCGTTCATGCGCGCGTTCCGCCAGATGCTGTTCTCGAAGATCGTCCCCAATCTCAAGCGCCTGGGTCTGCTGACGCCGCGGGTGCGCGAGGCCTACGGCGAGCTCGGACTGCTCCGCTTCGAGCACCTCAAGGATTCTACCGAAGATCCCGACGTGCTGCCGCCCGCGGAGCTGCTGCACCTGATCGCGCAGATTCAGGCAGGCGCTCCCGCGTCCAGCGCACCGGCCGCCTGAGCGCGCTGTCGGTTTCTACCGTTGAGAGACTGGCTCGCCTACGTGCTCGCTCAGCGGCCGTGGTGGCTGAACCTGCTCCTGGGATTCTGCCTCTACATGGCGGTGCTCTACGAGCCGTGGGATCTGTTCGTCAAGCCGGTGGCCGAGGATCGCGAGGTTCTATTCGGTCTGCTGCTCGAGGGCTGGCAGGCCAAGCTCGCCGAGCCGGTGCACTGGGCAATCTATGCGGCAGGCGCCTACGGCTTCTGGCACATGCGGCCGTGGATGTGGCCGTGGGCCGCGGTCTACGTTGCGCAGATCGCGGGCAGCATGTTCGTCTGGACGGCGCTCGCCACGCCCTGGCCTCATAGCGTGTGGGCCGCGCCGCTCGCGGCGGTGCCGTTCGCGGCCTTGAGCGTCGTGCTCTGGAACGCACGCGGCAGGTTCCGGCGTGCGCGACTCTCCGCCGTCGAGCGCTACGGCGGCTGGGCGTTGATCACGGGAGCATCCTCGGGAATCGGGCGCGAGTTCGCGCGAACCTTGGCCGGTCAGGGCATGCCCTGCGCGTTGGTTGCGCGCCGCGCCGACGAGCTGGAACGATTGGCGCAGGAGCTACGGGATCGTTATCGGGTCGAGGCGCGCACGATTGTGGCCGACCTGACTGGTGATGCCGGGATCGAGGCCGTATCCGCGGGGGTCAAAGATCTCGACGTCGGCGTCCTCGTCAACAACGCCGGCGCCGGCTACGTCGGCAGGCTCGACTTGCAAGAGGAGAGCCGTCTCGCCGAGCTGGTGAGGCTCAACTGCATTGCGCCGCTGCTGCTCGCACGCCGCATGATCCCGCGCCTCAGCGCGCGCGGGCGCGGCGCCGTTATCTTCACGGGCTCGGTCGCAGGGCGCACCCCGCTGCCGCTGCATGCCGCCTACAGTGCGACCAAGGCGTTCAACGAGTTTTTGGCCAAGGGTCTGTGGGCCGAGCTGCGCGGGCGCGGGGTCGACGTGCTGGTGGTCGAGCCGGGGCCGGTCGAGACGGGATTCCAGCGCATTTCCGGAGAAGTGCTCGCAAGCGCGGCCGCCGCGCCGGCGGCGGTGGTGGAGACCGCCCTCGGTGCCCTGGGGCGACAACCCAGCGTGGTCCACGGCCTGGGCCTCGCGCTCGGATCCTACTTCGCGCGCCTGCTGCCCAGCTCCCTGGTGCTTCATTTGACGATGCAGCAAACCGAGCGGCTCACCCCCCGCGAAATGCGCTGAGGGTAACCCCCGGTTTTCGCACCGCGTGCCGTTGGGACATCATGGACGCACCGGGGCCAGCGGTGACAGCCCCGAAGGAGTGGCCACGATGCTTGCGCACACCTGTCGTCTGCTCACGCTCTCCTGCCTCTCGGTTCTCGCGCTCGCCGGCTTCGCTCGAGCGGAACACCTTCACGAGCGAGCGCTCGTCACGCCGGTTCTCGACGTCATAGACGTCGTCATTCATGACGACGAGATCTTGGCCATCGACCCGCAGCGCCGCGGCGGGATCCGCCGTGCTCAGCTCATGGTGGGCGAGAAGGTGTTATGGCTCGGTGCCCGCGGCGCGGTCGGACTGGTAGTGACCGATGAGCGCGTGCTCGGCATCACCGCCCTGTGGGGCGCGTGGCGGCAGATCGCCTTCAAGATCCACGAGTCCCTTCCGTGTTCCATCCTGCTTGGCGACCGGGTCGCCTTGGTGGTCACCGACTTGCGCGCGATCGGGATCTCGACCGGCGGTGCGAAGTTCTTCCAGACCCTGATCGGCACGCAGGAGCGGGTGATCGATGGTTTGGTTTCCGACAACGTTGCCGTGGCGGTCACCGACCGTCGGCTGCTCGGCGTCTCCGGTTTCATTCCGGGCGTCATCGAGACCCGCGTCGGCGTGCATGAACGGCTCGAGTACGTCTCCACGCTGCCGAGCTTCGTCACCATCGGAACCGACGACCGCGTGATCGTGTTCCGGGCCGGGACGGCCACCTGGGACTTCGAACGAGTCTCGCTGCGCTGACCCGGCCTCAGCTCCAGAAGTCGTCGACGGCATAGAGGTCCCAGACGAACTCGTGGACCTCGGTCGCGCGGCCTTCCTTCATGCGAATGCGCAGGCAGGTGGCGTTATCCAACCGCTTGCCGTTGCGCTCGGCCCTGCCCGTGAACAGGGCCACCGCCCAGTTGTCGCTCGCGAGCACGTCGTGCAACTCCAGCTCGAAGGTTCCGCCGGTTAGCTCGACGACCCGGCCGAGAAAGGCGAAGATCGCCGCGCGCCCGCGGTGAGCTCCGGCGAGGCGGCCGGCGCGGCCTGGGAAGTGCCAGACTGTATCTCCGGGCACGACCCGTTCGATCGCCGCGACGTCTCCGTTGCGGAAGGCGGCGAACAGCTCACGGATGTGCGCGGCGTTGGGATGCTCGTTCATCGCGGCGACGATAACCCCCGGTTCGCCGCGTCGCCAGCCGCACTCGGGCGCGGCTTCGCCCATGGCCTCAGTCGGGCAGGGGGGATAGAACTCGCCTCCGCCGAGGTTGAGGATGACGACGATTCCCGTGACCTACGAGGACATTCGGTTCGAGCGCGAAGGCGACGTTGCCTGGCTGACGATCGACCGGGAAGCCAACGGCAACGCGTTTCGGATCCAGACCTGCCGCGAGCTGATCGATGCGCTCGAGACAGTGCGCCGCGACCCCGATTGCCGCTCGGTCGTGCTCACCGGCGCCGGAGAGCGGTTCTTCTGCTTAGGCGGCGATCATGAAGCCGGCCACGG
This sequence comes from uncultured Myxococcales bacterium, assembly GCA_964555245.1. Lineage (GTDB taxonomy): Bacteria > Desulfobacterota > Binatia > UBA1149 > SPBQ01 > CAZKRI01. The sequence goes on along the minus strand of CAZKRI010000039.1, from coordinate 15,226 downwards.
AGACGATGAGCGGCTGCACTACGGCAACGTCTTCCCGGTCGTCGATCTCTACGATCTGATCGACAAGCTGCCCCAGCCGGTCGTCGCCATGGTCAACGGCTTCGCCGTCGGCGGGGGCAACGTGCTGGCGATGGTCTGCGATCTGACCATCGCCTCGACCAACGCGGTGTTCCGTCAGATCGGCCCGAGCATGGGCAGCTTCGATGCCGGATTCGGCACCTGGTACCTCGAAGAGACGATCGGCCGCAAGCGCGCCAAAGAGCTATGGTATCTCAATCGCAAGTACACGGCGGCGCAGGCGCTGGCGATGGGCCTGGTCAACGAGGTCGTCGAGCCCGAACGTCTGCGCGCCCGTGTGCGCGAGGTCTGCGCCGAGCTTTCCGAAAAGGGCGCGATGGCGCTGGGCGCCCTCAAGGCCGCCTTCCATGCGCGCCACGCGGGTGCGCCGGGCCTCTCGCGCGTTGCCCTGGATCTGCTTACGCCGCCTTACTACGCGAGCGAAGAATCCAAGGAGCTCGGGCGCGCGTTCCGAGCCAAGCAGTCCCCGGACAAAACCAAGTTCTACCGCTGAGCCGGCCGCCCGATGGATCCGCAAGCGTCGGAGGTAGCGGGCGCGGCGCGCGCACCCGCGCGGAGCTCGCCGTGGTTTCTGCTGGGCGTGCTCACCGCGGTCAACGCCGTCAACTGGGCCGACCGCAACGTGGTCTCGGTGCTGTTTCCCGCCATCCGTGCCGACCTATCGCTCTCGGACACCGAGCTCGGCATCATCGGCGGCCTGGCGTTCTCGGCGATCTACGCGATCTCTTCCTTCGGCTTCGGATACGCCGCCGACCGTCACATCCGCCGCACGGTCCTCGCGCTCGGCCTTGTCATCTGGAGCGTGGCGACGGCGGCCAGTGGTCTCGCGACCGGCTTTACCTCGTTGTTCGCCGCACGCTTCTTCACCGGTATTGGTGAAGCGAGTCTTTACCCCGCCGCCATGTCGCTGCTCGCCGAACGCTTCGCCGTCGCCTCGCGCGGGCGCGCCATGGGGATCTTCGGAGCGGCCGCCGCCGTCGGCGGAGGGCTGGGCATCGGCTTGGGAGGACTGCTCGCCGATGCGTTGGGCTGGCGCCGGGTTTTCTTCACATACGGAGCCGTTGGATTGTTGCTGGTGCCGCTCGCGCTCAGCGTGCCCGAACGCCGCAGGCCGCCGCCGGTGGGTGAAGATGCCCGCACCTTGGAGGTTCTGTTGCGCCTGATCCGCGATCGGCGGCTGCTTGCGATCTGGCTGGCCGGCCTGCTGATGATGGCATCGGGGATGGGGTACTCGACCTGGGCGCCTTCGTACTTCGTGCGGGTGCGCGGCATGGAGGTACATTCGGCTGGGCTCTTTTTTGGCATCGCCGTCATGATCGGGGGCATGGGAGGCGCGGTGCTCGGCGGCCTGTTCGCCGACCGCTGCCGCCGCAGGCGATTCGCCGGCGAGCTCGACGTGCCGGTCGTGGCTGCGGCGCTCGCCGTTCCGCTCGCGACCGCGGTGCTCGTCGTAACTTGGCCGCCGGCGTTCCTGGCCGCCGGCATTCTGGCGCCGATGGCGATCTTCGCGTACTTTCCCGCGATCCAGACCGTGGTCGTCGAGTTGGTGCCCCCACGCCAGCACGGCATCGCCTACGCCGTGAACATTCTCTTTCTGGCCGGTGTCGGCAGCGCGCTCGGGCCTTTTCTGGTCGGCTGGGTCTCCGATCGCACGCAAAGTCTCACCTGGGCGATGGCAGTGCCGGTGGTGGGGATGACGCTCGCCTCCTTGGTAATGGCCGCCGCTGCGCGTCTCATCCGTCGCGATCACGCGCGCCGCGCGAGCGAGGGCAAATAGTTCCGTGTCGATGGCGAGCACGACCGGTCTCACGGAATCCTGGCTGTCCGTGCGCCGCGGCCGAGCGCCGGTCATCGTCTTTGCCCCCCACGGCGGCCGGCGCTCGCGCGGCCGGAGGCCCGGCGACAGCGTCAACGATCTGCACACCGCCGAGCTGGCCCGCGAGCTAGCCGAGCGACTCGACGCTTCCGCGCTCATCAACCGGGAGCTCGATCGCAACGACGTCGATCTCAATCGCATCAGTCACCTTACGGGACGAACACCCCAGGTATTGCGGTTGCTGCGCGACCTCGTCGAATCGGCGGCCGCGATGCACGGACGCGCCCTGGTGCTGTCGGTGCACGGATGGAACGTGAGCGCTCCCTGGTGCGACATCGGCATCGGGCTCGTCGAGCGTCTGGGAAAGCTGGAAGGCGCCTATCCGACGATTAGTGCGCAGGCGCTGACGGGCCTCGTGGAACCCTTGATGCAGCGCTTCGCCGATTGCGGTTTGACGGCCACCCTCGGTCATCGCTACCCGGCCAGCGGCCGTGACAACGCGATGCAGTTGTTCAGCGGCCGGCATCGCGATCACGATGAGCCGGTCATCTCACGCCTGGCCGAGCTTGGCGAGGCCGGTCGCGCCGGTGCGATTCAACTCGAGCTTGGGATTCCGCTTCGCTGGCCGGGCCGCCGCCGCGAGGTCATGCTCGAGACGCTGGTCGAGACTCTCGGCGTTTACCTCGACGAGGCCGCGCCAGCCGAGCCGATCGCCGGCTCGGCGCCGGCGCGGGCGCCGCACCGGACCGGAGGCGCGCCCGTGCGATCCGCCCGGCCGCGGCCCGGCTGCAGCGTGCAGGCCGTGTTGGATGATGGCGGGGGGCTATTCTTCGGCGCCGAGCATACGGCGCCCGAAGCAGTGACCGCGCGTCTGTGCATCGCACGGCCGGACGGCACGATGGTGCTGTTCGTGGGAGAAGCACGCGCGAGCCAAGTGTGCCGCGACTACCACGTGGCCGGCTTTACGATGAACGTGGCCGATCGGGATGACGAGCGCACTCCCGAACGGATCGACCTGAGCTACGCCGGCCCACTGGTGCGCTACCCGACGCACGATGCGTTCGTCGATCTGGAGGCGGGTCTCGCCGGTGCGGATCTATGCGAAGCCTCCGTCGAGCTTCACTTCGAGCGAGCGGGGGAGACGGGCGGCCGGATCCGCGGGAGCGTGGTCATCGACGGCGTTGCGGCTTCCGTGTGCGCCGCCGCGGTCTGCGAGCGTGGCTCGCGCTGGGGCGCCCGGAGTCGCTGCCGCTCCAAGGTCTACGTGATCGGCGATGGCACGCCTGCGGTGTTGATCGCGGTGGGCGATGAAGCCTCGGCCGCTGCGCACCTGCGATTTCATGCCGATGCAGGCCAGACCCGGATTGAGCTGGACGACGAGCGTGGCCGGCCGCTGCTGCGCGGCGCAGTCACCGTCGACATCCCCGTCTACCGCGAGCTGCCCGAGGGGCGCCGCGCGTGCATCCGCTTCGGGGTTGCGCGCATCGACGCTTCCGGCCCGGCGCCAGCCTTCGCACTGTTCGAGCGATTCGAAGTGATCGAGGTCGGGACGGAAGCGATCGGTATGGATTCCGGAGGGGAACCTGGATGAAGGGCCCGTGACCGTCACCTCCGCCCATCCCGCCTTCACGCCCGCGCGCCTCGGACCCCTCCTCTTGCGCAATCGCATCATCAAGGCCGCAACCTACGAGGGCATGAGCCCGGGCGGGGTTCCCTCCGACGCGCTCGTGCGGCACCACCGTACGCTCGCGGTGGGCGGGGTGGCCATGACGACCGTCGCCTACTGCGCCGTCACTCCCGACGGACGCACCTTTGCCGAGCAGATGCATCTGCACGACGGCATCGTGCCGGCGTTGCGACGGATCACCGACGCCGTGCACGGCGAAGGCGCGGCCGTGTCCCTGCAGCTGGGGCACTGCGGGACGTTCAGTCGCAACACGGCGCTCCAGGGTCGCGCGCCCGCCGGCCCCTCGTTCTGCGTCAACGCTTACGGCATCACGGCGGGACGGCCCTTCGGGCGCGCAATGAGCGAAAAGGACATCGGCCACGTGATCGATGCCTTCGGCGACGCCGCCGAGCGCGCGGCGGCAGCCGGTTTCGACGCGGTCGAGCTGCACTTGGGGCACGGCTACCTGCTGAGCCAGTTCCTCTGCCCGGCTACCAACCGGCGGCGCGACCGTTTCGGCGGTTCGCTCGAAAACCGCTTGCGATTTCCGCTCGCGATCGTCGAGCGGGTCCGCGCGCGGGTCGGCGGGCGGCTCGCCGTGCTGGCGAAGATCAATCTGCGCGACGGGTTTCGGGGCGGTCTCGAGCTGCCAGAGGCAGTCGGCGTGGCGAAGGCACTGGAGACCGCAGGGATCGACGCGATCGTTCCGAGCGGAGGGTTTACCAGCCGTACGCCGTTCTACCTGTTTCGGGGCCGCCGGCCGCTCGCCGAGATGATCGCCGTCGAGAAGAGCCGGCTGCAACGGGTGGTGTTGCGGACGCTCGGCGCGCGCGTGATCCGGGAGTACCCCTTCGAGGAGCTGTTCTTCCTATCGCTGGCGCGAGAGATCCGGCGCGCGGTGCGGGTGCCGCTGGTGCTGCTCGGTGGCGCGCTGTCGCTCGCGAACCTCGACACGGCGATGGCGGAAGGATTCGAGTTCGTGGCCATGGGCCGCGCCCTCATCGCCGACCCCGATCTCGTCGCGCGAATGCAGCGCGGAGAGGCGACCCGCTCGCGCTGCACGTCGTGCAATGCGTGCGTCGCCGAAATGGACCGCTCGGGTGTGCGCTGCGTCCTCGACGGCCCCGCCGGCGCGAGCGTCTAGCGCTTGAGCGCGGCCAGCACCTCGTCGTAGTTCGGTTCCTGCGCGATCTCGGGCACGAGCTGGGCGTGGGTGACCTTGTTGTCGGGGCCGAGCACGAAGACCGCACGCGCCATGACGCCGGCCAGCGGCCCGTCGGCAATGGCCACACCCCAGCGCTCGCCGAAGGAGCGGTCGCGCAGGTCGGACGCGGCCGTGACCGATTTCAGGCCTTCGGTCTCGCAGAAACGCTTCTGAGCGAACGGCAGGTCCGAGCTCACCACCACGACGGCGACCTCGGGGAGCTTGGAAGCCTGCTCGTTGAACTTGCGCGTTTCCACCTGGCAGACCGGGGTGTCCAGACTGGGCACGGTCACGATCACCTTCTTCTTGCTGCCGAGCGCGGCCAGGTTGAGGCTGCTCAGATCGGCCTTGGTCAGGTTGAAGTCCGGGGCGCGGTCGCCGACCTTCGGCATCGAGCCAGAAAGATTACAACGGTTTCCTTTGAGCGTTACCGAAGCCATGCGTGTATCTCCCTTCGCCGGCGCCAAGCGCCCACGAGCGGTGTGCTGTTTAGCGGCGGGGGCCACGTCTTGCAAAAGGGGGACCGGGGTCAGATCCCCGCGAGCGGGCTGAACCGTTCGAGCACATCTCTGGTCGCGCGAATCTGGGCACTGCGGAACGCGACTTCACCGCCGAACACCTGGTGGATCGTGAACCGGATCGGCGCACCTATCGGCCCGGCGAACAGTGAGGTTCCGGGCACCATGTGACCAAGGGTCAGATGGTCTTGGATGTAGTGGGTCATGCCGCCCATCGTCTCGACCGGCACCGCCCCTGGGCTGACTCCCGGGATGGCGAATCGCCGGGCGACTTGGCCCAGGCGATCGGAGAGCTGGCGGAGCGTCACCGGCAGCCGGCCGAAGTGATGCTCGTTGTTGAGCTGCGCCGCAGCCTTGCCGAGCAAGGATCCCGGCCGGTCCTGGTCGAGGTTGTGGCGTACCAGATCTTCGACGTGATGCTCCCAGCCGGTGCCGACCGCGGCCTCGGCGGTGACGCTGGTATGGCCGGCCGTCGTGTTCGCTGGCTGCGCCGCGCCTTTCGCCAGTTCGCGCTGGCTCATGGAACCGGCCGGCCCGGTGCCCGACTCCTTCATGATCGAGTTGTCATACGCATAAGTGGCCAGCAGACCGGAGACGGCGCTCACGCCCGTCTCCCATTCTTCGTTCGCGCCGAGTAGCCGGGCGCCGGTTCCGGCGATCTCCTTGATCGAGCCGGTGAACGCAGATCGATGCGCCACCTCCATGAGGGCGGCGAGCGCTTCCTGGGCAGTGATGAACTGGGCCCCGCCGGCAAAGAACTGGTAGGCGATGTTGGTCCCGCCGAGCAGGGTGCCGAGGCCCGCGCCGACGGCGCCGTTGACCAGGCCCGTCTTGAAGCCGTCGACGAAGCTGCCGCCTTCCAACGCGGTGACGATGCCGGTGAGGACCCCGCTCACGACGGCGGCGGTCAAGATCGGCTGCAAGAGCGCAGCCACGAAGCCGAGCAAGAACTGACCGTCCGGGTCGTTGCCGTTGACCGGGTTGCCTCCTCCATAAAGGTAGGGCGACGCGAACTGATCCTGTGGGTCAGGGGTCAGGAACAGGCCCAACTCGGCGTCGTAGAAACGTCCACCGAAATCGAGCAGGCCAGTGGCCGTACCCAGCTCGCGAGCGCCGAATGCGAGCGCGCTCGCCGAGCCACTGACGGGTGCTCCGCCTGCATCGAGCTGGGCACGAGTCTCGCCGTAGGCCGCGTAGCGCCGGTACTCGATCGCCAGCCCGGCGCCGTCGCTCAGGAGGTCCGGTGAGCCGATCTGGTCGGCGTGCAGGTAGACGATGGGCGCGACGGCCGCGGCCTCGGCCGATCCTACCAGGCCGGCTCGTTCCACCAGCGCCAGACGCGGCGTGGTGGCGAGCACGAGCCCCACCGCCGTCAGCACCGAGATGCGCGCTCGCCAGGGGCCGCCGACGAGCAGTCCGCCCAGCAGCAGCAATCCCACGGTTGCGGCTGCGAGCGAGCCGCCGCTCGCGGCTTTCTCAGTTCCCGCCGCATACTCGGCGTTTAGTGTTCCAATGGAACCCGGCCGGGTCGGCGAATCGAGAGCCGCGGCTGCCAGCTGCAACGAGTCGGGAGCATCGACCCGGTCGGAGGCCACCGTTCTGCCACCGAAGTGGTAGTGGCGAATGAGCGTCTCGCCGTCGATTTCGAAGAAGCCGCCGAAGTAGTAGTGGCTCTCGCCGGTCTCGGCATCGTAGCGTGCGACGCGGGTTCTGCCTTCGTCGTAATGGTTCTGCTCTTGCAGGATGCCATCGAGGCGCACTTCGACCAGGCGGCCAAGCTCGTCGTACCCGTAGGACCACGGACCCTTCGCCGTGCGATTGCCGTCGGCGTCGTGCGCCAGCGCATCCGCGCCAGCGCTGGCAACCAGATGGGGCGCCGTGACCTGGTAAGCGTAGGTCGTCGAGTCGTGAGCGCGAAGGTTGCCCAACCCATCGTACGCGAAGCTCTCGGGTGAGCCGGTGTCGGGCACGGCCAGCAGGAGGCGCCCGAGGTTGTCGTAGGAGAAGCGGCTCCCAGTGGCCAGGGGCGAGCCAGGCGCGTGTAGCTCGTCGGCGATCCGCCGGACGTTGCCCGCGGCGTCGCGCTCGGCGATGCGCAGCCGGCGCAGATCCTGCCCGGCGGGCGTACAGCCGCCGCCGGAGGACTGCGCCGGGGTCGTGCGTAGACAACGCATGCGCGCCAGCTCGGTGGCCGGCCCGTACTCGAAACGGTCACTCAGCCCGTTGCCGTAGTCGATCCTGAGCGGGTTTCCATAGAGATCGTAAGTCGCCGCGCTCACGATCGGCTCGGCCTGCTCGCCCGTGTACGCGGTCAGCGCGCGTGGCTGGCCGAGCGAAGAGTAGGCCGTTACCGCGATTCGGTGTTCTCCGTCCGTTTCGGACGGATAGCTGACGCTGGTGCGCCGGTCGGCGTCGTCGTAGGTGTAGGCGAACGTGTAGTCGCGGTAGGGACCGCCGCCCCGCATCCTGAAGGTCTCGGCCGCGATTCTCCCGCGCGTGTCGTACTCGAAGCGCTTGGAGACGGTGGAGGCCGTGTGCTTGGCCGAGATCCGTTCGACGCGGCCAAGACCCGGCGCGTATCGGTGATAGCGATACTTGGCCTTGAAATCCCCCGCCTGCTGCTTGCGCAGCCGTCCGATGCTGTCGTAGACGTTGCGGAGGAGCATTCCGCGTGCGCTGGTCGCCGACTTGAGCAGGCCATCGTCGGTGTACGTATAGGTCCAGCGGCCGCTGTTGCTGCCGTCGACTGCGGTGCGGTTACCCAAGCCGTCGTAGGTGATCTCGGTGATCGCGGGCGTCGAGGTGTCCGCGCCCGTCGAGATTGCTACGGGACGGTCGAGCGCGTCGTGGACGTACTCGCTCCGGGTAAGACGCGTCCCGGGCTGGCACACACCGGGGAGCGCCGGATCCGGAGCCGCCGAGCACTGGTCCTTGCGCCAGGTGCGGCCAAGGCCGTCGATCAGAACGATTTCGGCGGAGCCAGGCCCGCTCGCGGCGGCCAAATTGGGCCGTACGGCCACGCGGATCCCGGGGGATGAACTGTCGTGCAGCACACGAACGCCGTCAGGGAGCACGGTCTCCTCCAAGCGCCCCTGAGCATCGTGGTGGTACCGGGTCCGTGCCGGCGCATCGTCGATGTCGACCTCGAGGACCTCGAGGTCGGGATCGGGCGCGACGAAGCGCACGCTCTCGGCGGCAAGGTCGCCGTTGGCGGTGTAGGCACGGATGCCTTCGACGACAGAGACGGTCGCGGTCGCGGTCTCGGCGACCGTCTTGACGGCCAGGCGCCGGCCTAGTCCATCGAAGAAGACGACCACCGGCGCGACTCCGTACTGATCCGTGCGGACGTAGCCGGGGCTCGAGCCGGGCACGCCTTCGGAGTAGGTCGTGACCAGCTCGGGCCCGTTCTCGCCAAGCTCGTTACGCCACGAGACGACCGGGCGCCCCAGCCCGTCGTACTCGGTCGTCAGCCGCTGGCCGTCGCTGTCGATGACGAGTGTGATCTTGCCGGCGGCAAGATCGCGTACCGATTCCGTCCTGTGCCCGGCAGCGTTCTCGGTGAACCGCGCGTACAGTCCCTGCACGTCGTAGGTCAACTCCGTTGCATGGCCGCGTGGTGAGACGGTGGTGAGCGGATTGCCGAGCACGTCGTAGGTGTAAGCGATCGCCGACCAGCGCGTGCAGCCGTCGCCGAGATGCTCGCTGCAAGTCTCGGCGAGTCTCAGCGCTCCGGTCACGGGGGCGGACGCGTCGTACGTGAAGCGTTTGCGTAGCAGAGCCTGGCCCGCTCCGGCCTCGCGCGTCTCGGTCTCCATGGGCTTGTCGACCAGGTAGCGCGACGGCATGCCGCCGGCGGTGTCTACCACCGAGTGCGCGTAGCTCGTGGTCGTGACTGCCGTGATCGCGCTCGGCGAGGAGACGGTCTCGGACTCGACGTTGCCGAAGGCGTCGTAGGTGAAGTTCACCGATTTGGCCATCTCTGCGACGGGATATCCCCCGAAGTATGGCGTGGTGGTCTGGCTGCCCAGCAGAGTGGGACCGCTGGTGAACCAGAGGTTTTCCTGGTCGCTGAGCAGCTCGTTCCAGGGGCTGCACGGGTCGTAAGGATCGAAAGGATCGGCCGGGCTGCAGCCCGGGTTGGCGAGCGACCAGACGTGGCTCACCAGGCCCTTCAGCCGGTCGTCTTGCAGGAACTCGGTGGCCGTGGAGCGGCCGATGCCGTCGGCCTCCCAGACCAGTCCGAAGCCGCGGACCTCGCGATCCTCGCCGTCGTAGGCGCCGGCCGTGTATACGAACTCGGCGCGGGCGGCAGGCTCGGCATGCATGCCGTCGAAGATCTCGCGGCGCGTGAGCGTCCAGTACGGGAAAGGAATCCGGTTGCCGGTGGTCAGTGCGGCCTGTCGGTACTCCAAATAGGTCTCACCGCCCACGCCGTTGAGCATCGCCGTCATGAGATTGGGACGGGTACGCTCCGGGTCCGGGGTTGGGCTGCCGCTGGCCATGGGGGACGCCGGGTGGGGGAAGACCCGCCACATGCCGTCTTCGATCTCGACCAGGTCGATCAAGCCGTCGGCGTCGAAGTCGAACAGGTCGAACTCGCGCTGCGCAGGAGCGGGGGCCTCGCTGTAGGAGCGCAACCGATCCGCGTGCCAGGCCGGCCAGCCCACTGGCGCCGAGAACGAGCCGCCGGTGTTGACGAACACGAGCAGGCTCGCGCAACAGAGCGGCGGCGTGGCGGTGCCCGAGCAGGTGGGGCCGGCCGTGCAAGCGGGCGCGGAGAATCCAGGAAGCGCCAGATCCTGTGTGGTCATCGGGCGGATCCAGTCGGGCCGGCCGTCGCCGGTCATGTCCACCAGCTCGGCAAAGGTCTTGGAGGTGCTTTCGTTGCTGTCGGTCTGCGTGATGTGGTCGGGGAGCGTGAGGTTGGCGGCGCCCTCGATCCGCCACGCCACCGGAGCGTCCGCGAATCCGTCGCCCGTGTGCAGATGGACCCGCCAGTAGCCTTCGGTTGCCGCGGCCTGGGCGTCGACGAAGTCGGGCAGCCCGTCCCCGTTCATGTCGTTGGGGCCGTACACCAAATGGTAGCGGCTCCCGCTCGTGACCGTGCGGCTGACGCGGTTTTGCGGTGCGCGAAACAGACTTGCCGTGGCCGTGAAGCCGCTCCCGGTGTTCCAATGAACGCGCCAGTAGGGACTGGCCGCAGTGTGCGGCGTCGCATCCACCCAGTCGGGTCGTCCGTCTCCGTCCAGATCGATCAAGTCGCGGCGGACCTTGTTGCCGCCGGCCTCGACCGCGCGCAGATGGTTGTTGAGCGCCGGCCACATCGCCGGCGTGGTCGCGAAGCCGGAGCCGGTATTGCGGTAGACGCACCAGGTGGATGTGCCGCAGGGCGCCTGGCGCGCGTCGACGAGGTCGGGCAGCCCGTCGCCGGTGATGTCGAAGACGCTGATGTCGAGGTTGCCGTCGCTATCGAGGTTGCGGATCTTGCGAGGCTCGGCCGGCCATGCCCACGCGACCGGCGCGGCAAAACCGGCGCCGGTTCCCAGCTGCACGGTCGGCGAGCTGGGGCGCGTGTCCACGTAGTCCACCAACGCATCGCCGTCGATGTCGAAGGTATCGAAGCGGACCGAGCCGCCGATCTTGCGAAAACCTCCCGGTGAGGCGAACTCGAGCGCGTGCGAGGTGCGCTGGGACTCGGTTCCCACCGGCCAACCGGTCTGCACGGCCGGTGCATAGCGGAAGACGGTGGTGGGCAAGGAGACGTCGCGAAGTGGATCCTCGGCAAAGCCGTCCAGGCTCACCCCGATCAAGCGAACCACCGCCGAGACCGCATCCTGCTCGTGGCTGGCCGAGTAGCGGCGGACCAGCCGGCCGGCGGCAAAGGTCTCGACGGCGAGCAGCATGTAGCCCTGTGGCTCTGCGAACCCGGCGCGGTAACTCACTGGCGGTTGGCTGGGATAGGACGCCGCCGTCCATCCGAACTCTACCGAGAACAGATGCGGCCGGCCGGCCTCGAGGTTGCCGCCGTAGCGGATCACGAGCGGCAACCCGGGCGCGCCCGACCCGGGAGTGGGAGGCAGGTAGTCGTAGTCGATGTGGTTCCCGAAGCTGTCCACGGATTGTTCGAGGAGCCACGCGTAGGTGGTGTCGGCCTGACTCGGGTCCGGGCCCATACGTGCGGCCACGCTCGGACCGAAACGGAACTCGGTGCCGCTCTTGTCGATCACCTTCCAGGTATTGGCGCTCTCGTCGAAACCGACGCGGAGAAACCCCGATTCGACTTTGGCCCGGAACCGCTGACTAGTTCCGACCCGTTCCAACTCGCTGGCGCCACTGGTGGTCTCCAGGACGAAGGTGTCGCTCGCGTCGTAGTGCGGGATGCCGCTGCGCGTCGACCGGACGATTCGTGCCAGGGGCAACTCCCAGCCGTGGCCGTACGGGCCGGCCCCACGCAGGCTCGAGTAGACCAGCTCCAGCCGCGGGGTGGCGCGCCCACGGCCCGGGGGAACCTCGATGCGGATCGAGGTCGCGGCAGTGCCCGTGAACAGGTTGGCGTGGGGGATAGAAGCCAATCCTGAAAACGGCCCCGAGCCGTCGCCCGTATCTGAGCCGGGCGCGCCACCCGGCAATGGATAGGTGGGTTGTGCCAGCGCCGAGGTCGTCAGGGCGAACACCGCGGCCAGAGCCGCGCCGGCGACACGGCTCAGCAGGCGATCCGCGCCGCTCATGGCCGTGCCTCCGCGGTCGTCGGCGCCGGCGGCTGGCCCCGGCCGGCAAGCTTGGCCCTCGCCGCTCGCTCGCCGGCGTGGATTTCGAGAATAGCCAGCCGCGCCGCGACGTCGCTCATCCATTGGAGGCTCGTCGTGCGTTCGATACGACGTGACGGGATGCGGGCCCCGGCCGAGCCTTTGGCTCTGGCCGGAGGTGCCCAGTCATCGGCCGCGCCTGCCAGGGGGCAGGTCAGGGCCAGGGCCATCGCGAGGGCCGTTGCCAACCTTGGAATCCGTCTCGTCGTTCTCATGTGCGCACCTCCAGTCACGGTTGCTCCGCTTCGGTGGAGCGTGCGCAGGGTCGGTGGTTCGCTAGGCCCGGAGCAATCGCTTCGCTGTCATGGAGTCGGCTTTACGACGTGGCTGTCATCGACGAACGGCCCCGCGCGAGTGGGCCTGGTGATGAGCCCGCTCGGGGGCAGCCTCTGCTGGCGTAACGAACGCTCAGCGTTACAATGAACCACCCGCGGCTTTGGCTTGGGTCCCTCGCGTAGTCGCATGGACGGCGAACGTTTTTTGGTGGTACGGCTGGGCGCCATCGGCGATTGCCTGCGCGTGCTACCCGCCGTGCGGCGGCTCCGCCGCGACCGGCCGGGGGCGGTGATCGGCTGGGCGGTCGAGGACTGGGCCTATCCGGTCATCGCCGGCAACCCCAACGTCGATCGTTTTCACGTCTTGCGCCGGCGCAGGCTGTGGAGCGGCGTGCGCCCGGCGCTCGCGGAGATTCACCGCTTTCTGAGTGAGCTGCGCGGGGAACAGTATAACGTCGTGCTCGACTTCCACGGCCGACTCAAGAGCGGTCTGGTCTCGCGACTCTCGGGCGCGCGCCAGAGGATCGGTTACTCCCGCCGGGATGCGAGCGAGGGCAACCACCTCTTCAACAACCTCTATGTGAAGCTCGATGATCCGTGGGAGAACCGTGTGCTGCGGTTCCTCCGCCTGCTCGCACCGCTCGAGATCGATTCGAGTTACAATCCTGAGGATCTCGGCTTGTACATCCACCCCGACGTGCGAATCGCCGCGTACGGTTGGTATGACGCTCAGCGCCGGCCCGAGCTGGCCATCTATCCCGGCAGCAGCCGTCGTCGCAGTCACGAGCGCTGGCCGGCTCGCAAGTGGGTGGAGCTGCTGCGGCGCGCCGGTCGCGAGAACATTAGCTCGGTGGTGTTCTGGGGACCGGCCGAGCACGCCGTCGCCGAAGCGATCGTCTCGAACGCCGGTCCGCATTGTGCGCTGGCGCCGCCGACGACGCTGCCCGAGATGATGGCGATGATCGGTTGCTTCCGGACCTTCGTCGGCTCAGAAACGGGTGCGATGCACATGGCCTGGATGCAGGGGGTGCCGACCGCCGTGTTCGTCGGCGGCCGCCCGCCGCGTAACAGCACGCCGCTGGCACCGGTGCCCTCCTACGTGCTGCGCGCTCAGGAGTACGTCGATCACGAGCTCAGCTTCAGCCGCCAGCCCGAGGAGGTCGTGAGCGCGGTGCCCGTGGGCGAGGCGATGGAAGCGATCGAGCAACTGCTCGCGGTCGGCGTCGCCGACCGAGCCGAGCGCGTGCGCAGAAGCATCTGAGCGTGCCGCTCGACAGCGAGTCCCTGCGGCAACTCCACGACCGCAGTCTGCAAGCCTGGTCGCGCGGCGAGCCGGAGCCTGACGGCAGAGCCGAGAGCCTGGACGCGCTACTGCTCCACGTCCACCACGCCAACTACCGGATCTGGAAGCTCGAGGACGAGGCGCGCCGCACCGATGTGCCCGACGCCCACATCGCCGAGGTCAAACGTCAGATCGACCGCTGGAACCAGCGCCGCTGCGATCTCGTCGAGCGGATCGACGATCTCGTCCTGGCCGAGCCCGTGCCGCCGCGTCGCGCCGATGCAGAACGGCATTCGGAAACCGTCGGGATGATCGTCGATCGGTTGTCGATCCTGGCGCTCAAGATTCACTACATGGCCGTGTACGCCGCGCGCGCCGCCAACCCGGAGCTGGCTGCCGAGTGCGAGCGGCGGCGCCGGGCGTTGGTCGAGCAACGCGCGGACCTGCTCGAATGCTTGACGCGACTGCTCGCCGGAATCCGCTCGGGCCGGCGCTACTTCAAGGCCTACCGGCAGTTCAAGGCGTACAACGATCCGCGGCTCAGGACTTCACGGCAGTGAGGAAGTCGAGCACCTCGCGATTGAAGATCTGCGGGGTCTCGAAATTGAATCCGTGGCTGCCGCCGGGAACCTTGACCAGGCGCGCGCCCGGTATCGCCCGGGCGAGAATCTCCGAGTTGGCCGGCGGGATGATCTCGTCGGCGTCGCCGGTGAACACCAAGGTGGGCGACTGGATCTGGGCGAGCCGGTCGGTGGTGCGATGGGTTATGCAGGCCTCGACCTGCGCCAGAATCGCCTCGATGCTGAATCCCCACTGCAGCACGCCGCCGAACAGTCCGACCAGCGTGGACATCTCACGCTCGATGAATCCGCGCGAGAAAACTTTGGGCAGCAGGTGCTGGAAGAACATCATCGGGTCCAATCCGCTGAAGCTGATCTTGTTCAGGCCCGGCTCGCTGATGGTCCCGCCCAGCTCGGTCACGGAGACCGTGCGCATGCGCTCGGTCTCGGCGTCCGGCTCCGGATAGGTACAGGCGAGAACCGGACCGCGTACGCGCGCCGGGTGCCGGAGCGCCAGCTCCTGCGCGATCATGCCGCCCATGGAGACGCCGACCACGTGAGCGCGCTCGATGCCGAGGTGATCCAGCAGGCCGGCGGCATCGTCGGCCATCTCGTGCGTGGTGTACGGTCCGCTCGGCTTGGTGCTGCGGCCTACGCCGCGATTGTCGTAGACGATAGTTCGATAGCGCTCGGCGAAGGCCGGCAGCTGTAGCGCCCAGCCTTCACAGGGAGCGGCCATGCCCATGATGCAGAGCAACGGGTCGCCAGCGCCGTGTTCTTCATAGTAAAGCTCAATCTCGTGGATCTTGGCCTTGGGCATGGGCGGCGACTACCGGATGCTTCGGTGTCACGCAACCCTGCCGCGTTCGAGTTCCTGCGCGGCTAGGAGTGTGCGCCCCAGAAACACTGACGTGAGAAATCGGCTGCATTTGCCTCCGAATGAGCCGGTCGCATCCCTCTGGACCGTCCATCGACGGTGCGATGCGGGGTCGTCATCAGCGAGAGCGTGGTCGTGAAAGCC
>CAZKRI010000038.1:0-63735 GCA_964555245.1 uncultured Myxococcales bacterium | reverse complement strand
GATCACCCCCGTGAAGTCGTGCTTCGCAGGGTCGCAGAACCACCGTTGGCAGTTCAAATCGAGACCAGGAAAATCCATGACTTTTGCGTTGCTGATCAGGATCTTACAGAACAACCCGGCCTAGACGTTGGGACACTACTGAGTGCGTCGTAGTCTTCTTCGTTGCCGCCGAAATACGAGGCCAGGAACGCCGCACTCGGTCTCTCGGTGGGGCGATACAAGCCCCAGTAGCGCCCGTTGAGATAGAGGTGAACGTAGGTCGAATGGCTCGCGACCTGCCCCATGTCGAGCTGGGCGTCTTTGACCCAAGTGTCGTGGATGTACTGGGCATCGGCGCCGCCCGCGGCCCAGGTCTTGTTGTGCCCGGCGGTGAGCGTCACCGTGTCGAAGCTGTCCACCGGCGAGCCCGGGAACAGCGGATAAGTGAGCTTGGAAGGACCGTAGATGCTCTTGAACAGCAGCCGGAACGAGTACTTACCGAGACTGGAGAGGCGACTGACGCCACCTTGAATGCGGATGCCGCAATTGATCTGAAAGCCCGGTGCGCCGTCCGTGCGAATCAACTCGACCGAAGTCGGCCGCTCCCACTCCACGCCGTGCCCGGTGCGGTGCACGTAGATGCCGTTCTCGGGGCCAAACAGATGGTCGACGTCGGTAACGATCGAAAGCGTCGGGATCGACTTGAGGTCGTCCGTGATCGTCCCTGCATAAGCTGGGTTGTTGACGACTTCGGGGTCCATATCGTAGTCGGCCGACGGGAACAGGTATTCTGGGGGTTGGTTCGCGATCGACTGCTGCACGACGTCGTCGAGAAAGATGTAGGTGTGAGTGACCGACGGTGTTGCGACCGATCCGGTCAGAAATGCCACCGCTCTCAGCATCGCGGTGGTGCTTACCGGGACCGGTGCCGTGTAGACGACGCCATCGGTCGGCGTTGGATCGCTGCCGTCCAGCGTGTAGTGAATCGTCGCGCCGGCGGTCGTGGTGCTCAATGCGACGCTGAAAGGGGCGTCGTAGAATCCGCGGCTGGTGCTGAACTGCACCTCGGCGACCAGGTCGCAGCCGGTCGTCTCGTCGTTGCTGGCTCCCGGTGTCGGGTCGAGGAAGCAGCGCTCGGTCAGTAGATCGCTGGCCAGACCGTAAGAGCGGTCGGTCGTCTGCGGCGGGAACTGAGGTGCGTATTCGTGAACGATGCTCACGCCGTCGGGCGCGACCAGAGCGAGGTACTCGCCGGAGCCGCCGAGCGCGAAATTCGTGTGCAACGGGAGCGCGGGGTTGGTCCGATTCTTGTTCGACGCCCAAACCAGCAGATAGCCACCGGCCGGGATCGAGACGGAGGGAAGCTGCCACTTCGTCAGCAGCTCATCATCATCCGTCAGGTAGTAGCCTGCGACGTTGACGACGGAGCCTCTCTCGTTATGCAACTCCAGCCAGTCGGCGTACGTGCCGTCCTCGTCGGCGATCGTCGAATTGTTGAGCGCCATCAGTTCGGTGATGTAGAGCGCGTGCGCTCGCCGTGTGTCCGCGATCAGCAAGACCAGCGCGACGGAGAGCAGGACCTTCAATTTTGGGTGCATGGCGCCCTCCAGGAAGCGCGAGCAAAGCGAGACGGTGCACGCGAACCGTAACACCGCGGACGACCGTACACGAGCCGGTAGGCTTCGATATCCCATTGACACGCGCCGCGGTGACTTGTTAGCATCCGTCCGGTTTTGCGCTCAGCGGAGAAGGGTGAGGCTCGGCCGGTCCGCCCGGCCCGGACGGCTCGAGCCATCACGGGGGCTCTCCTCGTTGCTTGCCTGGCAAGTGCGGCTGCATCCGTTTACGCCGGCGACTGCGGTGACAGCGTCGACGGCGGGCGTGTCGGCTGCGCCTGCGGCGACACGGTAGTAAGCGACACGATTCTGCAGCCGGACGATCCGGTGGTCGGGCGACGCTGTGCGTTCAGTGGCCTGGTCGTGCGAGCCCGCGACGACGCCGAGACCATCGTGCTGGATCTGAACGGTCTCTCGATCGTCGGCAGCGGCGTCGGCACCGGGATCGAGGTTCACCGTGGCGGCAGCGAGGGAGCATCGATCCGCGGTGGCACGTTGAGACGCCGGGGCGAAGTCGTCGGCTTTGGCGTCGGCATCAAGGCGCGCACACCGCACGCGATCCGCCGCATCGATTCCCTCGAAGTGGAAGGCCAACGGCAAGAAGGCCTGATGCTGCGCTCTGCCGGTGTGATGGTTTTCGACGTGGCAGCGGTGCGTAACGGCAGCGATGGCATTCGCGTGGTAGGGCAAGGCGGCCGGCTGCTAGGTGTCGAGGCAATCGAGAACGCCGGCGCGGGGCTCCGCATTTTCGCAAAGGATCTCATCGTCGAGGCTCGTGCGGAGGGCAACCGCCGTAGCGGGATTGTCGTGAGCGGTCTGCGCAACGATCTGACGCGATCGGTCGCCGTCGGCAACCGAGGCTACGGAGTGCTGCTGGCCGGCCGGACGAACGCCAGCGAAGGTGTCCGCGCCGAAGGGAATACGATCGCAGGGATCGGGTACCGAGGGGGAGGAACGCCATGAAGGCGCTCGTTCATTACGGCTGTGCATCCGCGTTGATCGTGTTCATGGGGAGCATCGATGCCCACGCGCTTACCGCCGCGAGCGCCGACGACATCTGCGCCCCGACGGTGGATCCCTGCGTGATCACGGCGAGCTGGGACGTAACCGGGCCACTCGATTTCGGGCTCAGGACCGTGCGCATCACCGGAGCCGGACGGCTCAGGGGTCAGCCCGACGTGGTGCTCTCCTGCGGGGCACTCGAGTGCGACGTTGGTCCGACGACAAACCCCATCATCGACGCCGACGGGGGTGACAGCGGGAACGTGACGATCAGTGCCATGCGAGCCTGCAGCGGAGACGGCTCGACACGGTGCTTCGACGACACCGCCTGCGCCAGCGGGGGGCTCGGAACCTGTTCGGCGGGCAACACGGGAACCATCGCGTTCGACGGTAAGATCAGCGGCTTCGGGGCTTACCCCAACACGGCATCCGTGCGAGCGGCCGGCGACATCACGCTGGGTCAGCTCGTTGACTTCTCCGCTTCCGCGACTGACTCCTACGGCGGCAGTATCGATGTGGTGTCGTACGGGGGATCGATCGTGGCCGGCGGCCCGCTCAAGGCGAGATCCGGAACCGGACCCTACGGCTACAATCAAGGCGGCTTTGTCGAAGTGCATGCCGCAGTCGACGTGGACCTTTCCGGCGGACTCGATGTGTGGGGCGGGAGCGACGGCGGCCAGGTCGAGATCGATGCCGGTCGCGACATCATCGTCACCTCGGGTCTGTCGGGGGCTGCAGGCAGCGGCCCTTACGCCAATGGCGGCTCCATTACACTGACGGCCGGCCGGGATCTGATCGTGCAGCAGCGGCCAGGAGGGCCGAGCCCCCAGCTATTCAACACCGACGGCGGCGGCTCGTTCTACTTCTACGGCTACGGGAACGATGGCCGCTGGGCGTCGGGTTACGGCGGCTATCAGTATCTCTCTGCCGGTGACGATTTATCCTTGGCGGCCACTGCTCAACTACGCTCGAACGGCGGACCCGGCGCCGCGGGCGGATACTTCTGGCTGTCCGCCGAGGATACGATGACGATTGAAGGTGACGTCCACGCGGAGGGATCGCCACCCATCGAGGGCGGCGATTCGGGAAATGCCGGTGGATACATCAGCATTTGGGCTGCGCGGGCGTTGACCCTTGCGCCCGGCGCCGTGATGGTAACCGCGTCGCCGGCCCATGGAGGTCACGTTGCCATCGAGTCCGACGGTCTTGTCGTTCTCGATGGCGAGATCGACGTGCGCGGCGGTGCGGCGGTAACGGAGTACGGGTATTTCCAGTCGGGCCACGTCGCGATCGCTGGGATGGCCGACGTGGTGATTGGCGGAAGGATTCATGCGGGCGCAAGCTACGCCGGTGAGACCAGCAGCATCGACGTCTGCCGCCTCACGCTGACCAGCACCGGCGTGATCGACCACACCCACGGCACTCCCAACCCGCGCAACGACGATACGATCATCACCGTTCGCGAGAGTCTGATCACCGGGGCTGGCAGCAAGCTCTTGGCCGACCCCGCCGGTGGCAGGAACCTGATCACCTACCGCGACTCCAATAAACCACCACTGCTCGAGGGTGCGGTCAGCCCGCCACCGATACTCTCGGTCAACCCTTCCCTGGTCGGCTGCCCGGTCTGTGGCAACTTCGAGATCGATCAGGGCGAGAGCTGCGACGACGGCAACACCACCAGCGGCGACGGCTGCCGGGCCGACTGCCAGGACGAGGGGTGCATCGCCGCCACGCCGGGCTTCCCATCGACGTCGCTCTGTGACGATGGGGCGGCGTGTACGAGCGACCGCTGCGATCCGGTCGCGCACGCCTGCCAGCATGTCGTCTCTTGTGAGGAAGGCGTTGCGTGTACGGCGGACGCCTGTGTCGCCGGGGCGTGCCAGCACACGGCAGACGACGCGCGCTGCGATGACCGTAACGACTGCACCGACGATCTGTGCAACGCGGCCACCGGCTGCGTCCATGCCGATCTGACCGGTGGGCCCTGCGAGGACGGTGACTATTGCACGGTCCCCGGCACCTGCGACGACGGGGATTGCATCATCACGGACGTGTCGTTGACGACGGACAACCGGATAAAGATTTCGTTCAAAGCCGGCAGCTCGAACGACGTGCTCAAGGCGATCGTGAGTCTGCCGCTGACCGAGTTTGGTGCGAGCCCGACCATGACGGGGATGCGGGTCGTACTCGTCGATGCGCTCGATCAGGGTATCTACGAGGACGATCTCCCTGCCGCTCAGTGGGAAGACAGGGCCGGCACTGGCCAGGCGTTCAGCTACAGGGTCGAGGCAGGCGCCGTCACCACGACGGCAAAGGTCAAGCGCAACCCGTCCATCGGCGTGGCGCGGGCGAGCGTCAAGATTGTGGGAGGCGAGATGCCGGGAGCCGCTGCTCAAAACGAGTTGAGTCTGTCGTTGCTCTTCGGTTCGGACCCGGCCGTCGACCAGTGTCTGACGGCCCGACGCGTGCCCTGTACGCCCAGGGGCACGGGTACGAGCTGTCGCGACGATTAATCGGCCCCATATTGACGCCCCTCTATCTACGGTCCTCTCAGGCCCGCTGGGTCGCGTTGGCGCTCGCTCTGGCGGCGGCCGCCTGTGGGGGCAACGCCACCTACAGCTGCCCGGACTGCAGCATCGTTCTCATCTCGCTCGACACGCTGAGGGCCGACCACGTCGGCGCCTACGGCTACTCGCGCAAGACCACCCCGAACATCGATGCGCTTGCGGCCCGCGGCGTCGTCTTCGAGAACGCCATCAGCCAGTCTTCGTGGACTCGGCCCGCGCACCTGTCGATGTTCACCGGGCTTTATCCGGCCGAGCACGGGGTGGTCGGGCTCTCCGACCGCCGCCGGCTCGACGATGCCACGCCGACCCTTGCGCGCGTCTTGGCCGCGAACGGCTACACAACGGCCGCTTTCACGGGCGGCGTCAACGTCTCGCGGGTCTTCGGCTTCGACCAAGGCTTTGCCGAGTTCCGCTCCAACGGCAGATACTTCCGCGACAACCTGGAGGAGACGCGTTACTGGCTGGATCAACATCGGGGTGAGAAGTTCTTCCTGTTCTGGCACGGCTACGACGCGCACACTCCGTATCCCGGAGAGGCGATGGATCGGACGGCGCTCGACGTGGCCGAGCGCCCGCCGCGGGTGGGGCTACGGCGCGTCTGCAAGCGCGAGGATGCGCCCAAGCGGATTGCGCGCTTCGTCGACGAGTACGACTCGGGCGTCCGGCGCGGCGACCGTTACGTCGGCAAGCTCCTTGCCGAGCTCGCCCGGCACGGGCTACTCGAGAAAACCATCCTCGTCTTCACCTCGGATCACGGGGAGGAGTTTCTCGAGCACCGCGGATGCTTCCACGTGAATACGCTCTATCGCGAGGTACTCCACGTTCCGCTCGTGATCGTCGCGCCGGGCCTTCCAGCCCGTCGGATCCCGGATCTGGTCCCCGCCTCCGTTTCGATTGGCGCGACCATCCTCGATCTCGCCGGCATCCAGAGGCACGAGCTTCCCGGGCCTTCGCTCGTGGGTGCATTGGTGGGCGGCGAAGTTCCGGTGCGAGAGGTCGTGAGCGAGACGCGGCGAGCGATCGAAACAGGGCGAGGACACGGGCATGTTCGTTCGGTAACCACCGCTGGCGAGAAGCTGATCCACTGGATTACGCTGGACCGCTACGAGCGCTACGACGTGCGTAGCGACCCCGCCGAAGGTTTCCCCCGCGCGACAGGGAACGAGGTGGATCGTCTCACAGCCGTGCTTTCTGATTGGGAGCGACGGCACGGTGCGCGTCAGGGCGTGACGGTGGCGACCGAAGCGGCCGCGGCTGGCGAGCGGAAGCAGGCAGGCTCGCGACAGGATGAGATCGATCAACAGTTGCGCAGTCTCGGATACCTGGAGTGACCTGACCCGGAGAGCGGGAGAGGCGGGCAAATCCCGGTCGCCTTGATTGCCGGCATTTTTCCGGGAGAAATGACGGCATGCCCGTTAGCGATGTGCCGCGCCTGGTCCGGCCACCAACGGGGTCTTTTTTTCTGTTTGGCCCGCGCGGCACGGGCAAGAGCCGGTGGCTGGCGGCGACCTTTCCCAACGCCGCGATCACCGTCGACCTGCTCGACGAGGCGTTGCGCCTCGAGCTATTGGCCGACCCGGCGGCGTTCGCTCATAAGCTCGAGCCGCTGCGGTCGGGTGACTGGGTGGTCATCGACGGGGTGCAACGGGCGGCAGTTCTGCTCAACACGGTTCATCGCTTCATCGAGAAGAAACGCCTGCGCTTTGTGCTCTGTGGATCCAGCGCCCGCCAGCTCCGCCGCCGCGGCGTGAACCTGCTTGCGGGCCGAGCTGTCGAGCGACGCCTTCACCCCTTCGTCGCAGCGGAGCTAGGCGGGCGTTTTGATCTGGAGGAAGCGCTCCGCGTGGGAACGCTCCCGCTGGTCTGGAGCGCGGCCGACCGACCCGATACGCTGCGCGCGTACGTGCGGACCTATCTCGCCCAGGAGATTCAAGCGGAGGCGGCCGTGCGCGGACTGCCGAGCTTTGTACGCTTTCTGGCGATCGCAGCTCTCTTCCGTGGACAGGTGCTGAACGTAGCGTCGCTGGCGCGAGACGTGGGAGTACCGCGCTCTACGGTCCAGGCCTATATCGACATCCTCCACCAGACGCTGCTCACGTTTTCGCTCGACAGTTATCGGCCCCGCCTGCGCGTCAAGGAAGTGGCGCATCCCAAGTTCTACTGGGCGGACGCGGGCCTCGTGCGCGCATTCAAGAACTCCTTCGGTCCGGTCCAGGAAGAGGAGCGGGGCGCGCTCTTCGAGGGCTGGGTAGCGCAGACCCTGCGCGCGATGAACGACTATGTGGGCCTGTTCGACGAGTGGTTCTACTGGTCCGCCCACGGCAGTGGCGGCGCGGTCGAAGTGGATTTCCTTCTGCGCGAGGGCAAACGCTTGATCGCGATCGAGGCCAAGGCGGGCAAGCGCTTCAAGCCTGAGATGCTCAAGGGCTTGCAAGCGATCGGCGAGTTGCCGGGCGTCAAGCGCCGGATCCTCGTCTACGGCGGCGGCGACTCCTGGCAAACCGACGATCGAATCGAGGTGATGTCGGCCGTGCGCTTCACTGCCGAGATCGCGCGCGGGGTCTAGACACTCAGAATCGCGCTAAGCGATCTCCGCGACTACCTCGCTCAACCTCTGCTTTCCTCAGCGATGGCGGACTTCTAAAGAGACTCCCGCGACCGCGACCTCACGACCCGCGGTCTACGGGAGGTGTGCGACCGTGGCTCGACGTTCATGTGTTTCAGTCGTCTTCGGCGGAATCCTTGCTGCTTTGGCCTTGGCGTTCATGCTTGCTGGTGTGCCGGCACTGGCCGACGAGACCTGCATGTCGCCCTACATGGCCAAGATCGTCGGCCAGGAAGACTTCGTCTACGTGTGGACCTTGGGAATGGACGGGGTGGGGGACGGTCAAGACAAACTCGTCACGGTCGATGTCAATCCGAAGTCGAAGACCTACGGTAAGGCCGTGCATTCAGTGTCGGTCGGTGGCCGCAACGAAGCGCACCATTCGGGCTTCACCGACGATCGCCACTACCTGTGGGCCGGGAGTCTGGACACGAGCAAGATCTTCGTCTTCGACGTGCATACCGATCCCGCCAACCCCAAGTTCGCCAAGACGATCACGGACTTCGTCGCCGCGAGCGGTGGCGTCGTGGGTCCGCACACGTTCTACGCGCTGCCGGGGCGGATGATGATCTCGGGTCTCTCCAACCATCGCGACCACGGCGGCCGGACGGGGCTCGTCGAGTACACCAACGACGGCGCCTACGTCACGACCCACTGGATGCCCAACAACGACGATCTGCGCGGCGCGGTCAAGGGTGGCACGGTAGCCGACGGCTACGGCTACGACGTCCGGGCACTGCCGCGGCGCGACGTGTTCGTCACCTCGTCGTTCACCGGCTGGAACAACTACATGATGAACCTCGGCAAGATGATGGCCGACGCGGAGGCGATGAAGCACTTCGGCAGCACCGTGGTCGTGTGGAACCTTCACACGCGCAAGCCGAAGAAGATCCTGGATGTCCCCGGTGCGCCGCTCGAGATCCGTTGCGCGTGGGGCGCGCGTCACGATTACTGCTTCACCAGTACGGCGCTGACGTCCAAGCTCTGGCTCATTCACGCGGATGCGGCGGGCGATTGGAACGCCAAGGAGATCGGCGACATTGGGGATCCGAGCAAGCTGCCCCTGCCCGTCGACATTTCGATCTCGGCCGACGACACACTGCTGTGGGTCAACACGTGGAACGACGGCAAGACCCACCTCTACGACATCCGCGATCCCCACAAGCCGCGCAAGATTCTGGAAGAGACGATTGGCGCTCAGGTCAACATGGTCTCCCAAAGTTGGGACGGCCAGCGGCTCTATTTTACTTCCTCGTTACTCACCAGCTGGGACAAGCAGGAGGCGCCAGCAGGTGGAGGCGAGCTGCAGTTCTTCAAGGCGTATGGATGGGATGGCAAGAGCCTCGCCCACCGTTTCACCATCGACTTTATGAAAGAAAAGCTCGGCGCGCCCCACAACATGCGGTTCGGTGCTCGCGCGCTCTACGCGAGCGTGGATCGAGAAGAGTCTTTGGAGACTGTGGCGGCGATCCAGCCAGGGAACTGATGCAGGAACCTCGCCGGCCGCCCCTGATGGTTGCGGCCGTGCTCGTCGTCTGGACAGCGCTGGCCGTTGAGCCGGCGGCCGCCGCTGGCGAGACCGCACCTGGCTACCGCGCCCTGGACTACCCGGCGCCTGCTCCCGGCACCTACGAGCTGCCGCCACTCGGACCCGCGCCCGACGTTGAGATTCTGGAGAGCGACGGCAGCCGCCATCGCCTCCACGATCTGCTCGACGATCGGGTGGTGGTGCTGAGCTTCATCTACACGCATTGTCGCGAGTCGGAGGGCTGCCCGCTGGCGGGCTTCGTCTTGGGGCGATTGCAAGAGCGGTTGCGGGGCGACCAAGCGCTGGCGGCGTCAGTCCGCCTCATCAGCCTGAGCTTCGATCCGGAGCGCGACACGCCGGAGGTCATGCGCGCCTACGGTGAGCGTTTGCGTCGGCCGCCTGTCGATTGGCGCTTTCTCACGTCGGCCGCGAAATTAGACCTGACCCCATTTGGCCAGAGCGTCCGCAGGGACTACGGCGCCGATGGGCGCTACTTAGGGACGATCTCGCACATTCTGCGCGTGATCCTGATCGACCGCGCGCGCTGCATCCGTAACATCTACACGGCCTCGTTTCTGCATGCCGAGACGCTGCTGAGCGACATCCTCACGGTGTTTCTGGCGCCGGCGGGCGAGTGCCGCGCCGGGCCGCAGCCCACCCATGCTGCAAGCGTTGCCGTCGAGGGAGAACCGCCCGTGCGCACCCGCTCGGCGCCACTCGGTCTACCGCCGGTGCCGGTTCCTGCCGGCGAGCCGGTTACGCCTGCCAAGGTTGCGCTTGGCCGCAAGCTCTTCTTCGACCGGCGCCTGTCCGCCAACGCGACGATCTCCTGCGCCATCTGTCATGTGCCCACGCAGGGTTTCACGAGCAACGAGATGACCACCGGGCTCGGTATCGAAGGGCGCTCGCTGCGGCGCAACGCTCCGAGCCTCTACAACGTCGCCTATGCGGCTTCTCTGTTTCACGACGGTCGGGAGGCGCGACTCGAACAGCAGCCTTGGAAACCGCTGCTCGCGGCCCAAGAGATGGGCAACCCGTCGGTCGCCGCAGTGATCGGCAAGCTCGAGTCTTATCCGGACTACGCGGGCCTGTTCGAGGGTGCGTTCGACGGACATGGTCCCACCGAGCAGACGATCGGTGCGGCGCTTGCCGCCTACGAGCGGACCCTGATCTCCGCCAACAGTCCGTTCGACCGTTGGTACTATGCCAAAGAGACCGAAGCGCTAGAGCCGGCTGCTCCGCGCGGCTTCGAGCTGTTTTCGGGCAAGGCCGGTTGCGTGACGTGTCACACGATCGGCCGCGACCACGCGCTCTTCACCGACGGAGCCTATCACGACACCGGCATCGGCTACCGGCAGGCGCAGCGTGGGAATGCGAGCGCGACGGGGCTGGACGTGGCCGGCGGGGTAAGGTTGGACCATTCGACGCTGGCGGCGATTCCGGCACCCGTTGTCGACGATCTCGGCCGCTTCGAGGTGACCGGCGACCCGGCGGATCGCTGGAAGTACAGGACGCCCGGCCTGCGCAACGTCGCGCTCACGGCCCCCTACATGCACGACGGTTCGCTGGCCACTCTGGACGCGGTGGTCGAGCACTACGATCGCGGTGGCGTCGCGCACGAACTGCTCGATCCAGCCGTCCGGTCGTTGGGCCTTACCCCCAGGGAAGTCGACGATCTGGTGGCCTTTCTACGGTCGCTGACCGGCGACAACGTTGCCGTCCTCACGGCCGAAGCCTCGAGCGAGCCGGTCGGGGAGTCGCGCTGAGCCGCTGGCCGGGGTAGGACCATCGTCGCAGTCGCAGGCTCGACGCAGGCTTGCCCCTCAGTAAGATGACGGGCGGCCACTGCTGCTTCCGAGCTGACCAGGGTGAACGCTTCCGTCTCCATGACGCGGTTGCGCGTAATCGCGACGCTGACGATGGCGCTCGTGTCGACGACGCTGTCGCCCTCGCTGGGGCTCGGCGCTCAGACCGTCGTTCTGGATAACAACCGCTACGTCGATACCTCTTCCGATGGTGTGGCGGCCGAGGCCGACAACGCGCGCGCCGCTTTGCGCGCGCATCACCATACGACGTTCCGTCTAGTGCAGGTGGACGCGGATGCGATCGCAGCGGCCCTAGCCCCGGCTCACGTCCTCGTCATACCCGAGCTGGAGCGCGGCGACTTCGCCGCGGCCCTCACCCCCGACGCGCGCGCCGTCATCCGGAGCTTCGTCGAGGCCGGTGGCGGAATGATCGTCCACGGCACCTCTGACAATCGCGCGGCCAATCTGCTCAACACACTGTTCGGTTGGCGCGTCACGACCGCGGTGGTGGGCCGCAGCCTTCGCACGAACGGTGCTGCCGGCACCGAGTTCGCCGGCGGTCCGCAAGAACTGCGCGCCAACACGCGCACCCGCGGTCTCGAAAACGCCTCGTTGCCCCCGGGTGCGCGCCGGATCTACGTGAGCGAGCTGCGTTCGGCGGTGGTCCTGTTCCCGGTCGGGGTGGGCAGCGTGATCTATCTCGGATGGGACTGGTTCGACGGTAAGCCGCGCGGCGTTCAGGACGGCGGCTGGTTCGACGTGCTCGGCAGCGCGGTCGATGAAGCGGCGCTGTGTTTCGATACTTCGGTCGGTGACGCCGACGGTGACGGTCTGTCGGATCTGTGCGACCCGGTTCCGGTCTGTGCCGACGATGACGGCTTGCGAGCCGTGCAGATCGCGCCGCGTCTGGCGCTCAGCCGCATCAATGCGGACACGATCCCCGGAAACGACGGTCTGAACATCAATACGGCGTTCCATCTACCGGCCGGGCACAGTTTCGCTGATCTCAATCCGCGCGAGCGGCCGGTGGGCATTCTCTTGACGGCGGCCGACGGCACGCCGCGTTTGACCGTCTCGTTAGGGACCGCACGCTATGCGGGCGAGGGCACCGCTGGCTGGCAGCTCCGGCGCGAGGGCACCAAGTGGGTATACATCGACTCGAGCACCAACCCACTGGGCGGCATCGTCGGGGTATCGATCACCGACCTGGCCAGCGAGGTGCCGCGGCGCATTCGTGTGACAGTGACCGGCAGAAATGGCGCCTATCCGGTCAGCACCGGCGATGAGCCGCTCCAGGCCATCCTGATCGTCGGCGATGGCCAGAACGCGGAATGCGGAATCCTGAGATTCGTCCCCGGTGAGTGCACGTACAGTCTGGAAGAAACCCGCCTCACTTGCGCCCGCTGAGTGAGCCTGGACCAAAGTCGTATCCTTCCTGTTCGTTGAGCTGCGCCGCGCGCGTACATTCTGCGGTTCGTCGCATGTGCCGCGTACAACGGCCTCGCATCCTCGAGAGTTCCGGTTTGAGACCGACCCTGGCCGCTACCGCCGCCCTTGCTCTGTCGTTTGCCGCACTCGCCTGCGACTCCCCGACGACCGACCGCACGGCCAAGCTGGCGCGAGACGGCAATCCGGTCGCACAGTTCGAGCTGGCCCAGCTCCACGACCAGGGCGACGCAGGTTCCAGAAACATCAAAGAAGCCGCGCGTTGGTACGCGGCCGCGGCCGAGAACGGCGTAGCCGAAGCCCAGCAGCGGCTGGCCGAGCTTTACCTCAATGGAGAAGGGGTGGCGCGTGATGAGGCGCTCGCGCTGCAGTGGTACCTGCGCGCCGCCGATCAGGGGCTGGCTCGAGCGCAGTACGGCGTCGGACGCATGTATGGATCGGGGATCGGCCGCGCTGCCGACCCGACCGCGGCAGCGCCGTGGTTGGAGAAAGCGGCCCGTGCCGGGATCGCCGATGCGCAGCTCGACCTCGCCCGTCTCTACGAACAGGGTCGCGGCGTACGCAGAGACGTAACCGTTGCCGAACGTTGGTATCGGACCGCGGCCGAGCAAGGTCTAGCGCACGCGCAGCTCGACCTGGGGCGCATGCTCATGGACGGAACGGGCGTGGTGCGTGGCGACATCCAGGCAATCAGTTGGTTTCGCCTGGCCGCCCAGCAGGGCATGCAGGAGGCCGAGCAGCGCCTCAGGCTCCTCTATGCGGCCGAGCGCGGCATTCCCGAAGAACCGGTGGCGGCCGCGCGTTGGTATCGGGAGGCGGCGGAGCGCGACATCACCGACGCTCAGTACATGCTGGGTTACCTCTACGAGCATGGTCTCGGCGTCGAGCGTAGCGAACCGGACGCGGCCCGCTGGTATCGAGTGGTCGCCGAGAAAGGCGTTGCGCAGGCGCAGTACGCCTTGGGAGTGCTCCACGCGGAGGGGCGCGGCGTGGAGCGCGACGAGCGTGAGGCGGTGCGCTGGCTGATGCAGGCGGCCGAGCAGGGGCTGGCCGAAGCCCAGGGCCGCTTAGGCGTCATGTACGCCGGCGGACACGGCGTTCCCCAAAGCGATACTCAGGCAGTGGTCTGGTACCGGGACGCAGCCGAGCAAGGTCAGGCCGAAGCGCAGTACAACCTGGGCTTGATGTACGCCAAGGGTAAAGGCATCGAACAGAGCGACGTCGAAGCCGCGCGGCGGTTTCGGCGGGCCGCGGATCAAGGCTTGGCGCGCGCCCAGTACGGATTGGCCGTCATGTATGCGGGAGGCCGCGGCGTGGTGGCGGACGCCAGCGAAGCGGCGCAGTGGTACCAGGCTGCCGCCGAGCAGGGCCTGGCCGAGGCCCAGCACAACCTGGCCACGATGTACGTCAGCGGCGACGGCGTCGAGCGTAGCGATGCGGTAGCGGCCCGCTGGTATCAGAAGGCGGCCGAGCAAGGGCTGAGCGAGGCGCAGTACAACCTGGCCGTGATGCTGGCCGGTGGCCGCGGGCTCGCGCGCGATGAGGTCGCGGCGGTCGGCTGGCTGAGCAAGGCGGCGGACCAGGGCATGGCCCGCGCGCAAACCAAGCTCGCCGAGATGCTTGCCAACGGCCGCGGCACCGAGCGCGACGATGCGGCGGCGGTTCGTTGGTATCGGGCCGCTGCAGAACAAGGCAATGCCGAAGCTCAGTATGGACTCTCGCGGATGGTCGAATCGGAGCGCGGCGTGCGAGCCTCCGAGCGCGACGCGGCGCGGTGGTTGAAGAAGGCGGCCGAGCAGGGATTGTCCCAGGCGCAGCTCGCGCTGGGGGAGCGTTACGAAGCTGGTCGCGGCGTGCCGCGTAGCCAGGATCAGGCAGTCACCTGGTATCAGAAAGCCGCCGCCGCCGGCTCCGCCCACGCGCAGCTCGCGCTCTGCGACCGCTATCGTGAGGGACAGGGTCTCCCGCGTGATCCGGCCGCCGCGGCCTCCTGGTGCCGGCGAGCCGCCGAGGCCGGGCTGCCGCTGGCGCAGGTTCGCCTGGCCACCGCCTATCTCGAAGGGGCCGGCGTGCCATTGGACCGTGCGCAGGCGGCGCGCTGGTTCCAGAGCGCAGCCGAAGCGGGAGTGGCCGACGCGTACTACAACCTCGGTGTGCTCCACCTCGAGGGCGAGGGCGTCGCCGGCGATGCGACCCTGGCGGCGCGCTGGTTCGAGTCGGCGGCCGAGCGTGGGATCCCGGAGGCCCAGTACAATCTCGGCGTCATGTACGAGCAGGGCCGTGGGGTGGAGCAGTCGGATCGAGAGGCGGCCGCGTGGTACGCCGCCGCCGCACAAGCCGGCGTGGCGGATGCTCAACTGGTGCTGGCGCGCATGTACGCGAGCGGCCGCGGGGTCGAGGCCGACGCCGGTGAGGCGGCGCGATACTTCGGCGCCGCCGCCGAGCAGGGGACCGCCGAAGCGCAGTATGAGCTGGGGATGCTCTGTCTGGACGGCCGGGGCGTTCAACGCGACGACACCGAGGCAGCGCGTTGGCTGATCATGGCTGCGGAGCAGGGCCTGGTCGATGCGCAGTACAACCTGGCGGTGCTTTACGCCACCGGCCGTGGCGTCGAGTACAACGAGACGCTGGCCGCGCAGTGGTACTGGGAAGCCGCTGGACAGGGTTTGGTCGAGGCGCAGTACAACCTGGCGATTCGCTACACGCGCGGCCGGGGCGTGCCGCGCGACGAAGTGGAGGCCTCGCGCTGGTTGCGCGAAGCCGCATCACGCGGATTTGCCGATGCGCAGCACATGCTCGCCCGGCGTTATCTCGCCGGGCGCGGGGTTACGAAAGACGACGCCGAGGCCGCGCGCTGGTTCATGCGCGCCGCTGAGCAGGGTGTGGGCGAGGCTCAGTACTATCTCGGTCTGCTTCACGCGCGCGGCGAGGGAGTGCCGCGTGATGACGCTGCCGCCGCGCGCTGGTACCAGGCCGCCGCCGAGCAAGGGGTGGCCGAGGGGCGCTACAACCTGGGCGTGCTCTACGCGCACGGCACCGGCGTCGCTCAGGATCTGCAGCGGGCCGCTGTGCTCTACCGTGAGGCGGCCGGCCAGGGCTTGGCCGAGGCCCAGTACAACCTAGGTGTTCTGTACGCCAACGGGATGGGCGTGGAGCGCGACGGCGAGGAGGCGGCGCGTTGGTATCGCGAGGCAGCCGAAAGTGGGCTCGCCAGCGCGCAGCTCAAGCTGGCGACGATGCTGGCCCGAGGCGACGGCATCGCGCGCGACGATCAAGAAGCGTTTCGTTGGTACCGCAGCGCGGCCGAGCAGGGGTTGGCCGAGCCCCAGTACAACCTGGGCGTCATGTGCGCGCAGGGAAGGGGAACCGCCGAGGACGCGGCAGCGGCGCTCGCATGGTATCGCAAGGCGGCCGAGCAGGGCATGGCTCGCGCCCAGTTCAACCTTGCCGTGATGTACTCGGAGGGGGATGGCGTCGCGCGCGATGACAAGGAGGCCGCCTACTGGTACCGGCTCGCCGCCCAGGCCGGGGTGGCCGAGGCGCAGTACAACCTGGGAGTGCTCTACGCCGAGGGGCGCGGAGTGACTCAGGACTTCGACGAAGCGTTACGCCTGCACCGTGCCGCCACCGCGCGCGGCATGCCCCAGGCGCAGTTCAGCGTGGGAATGATGTACTTCCTCGGCGAGCACGTTCATCGCGACTACGTCGAGGCTTACGCCTGGCACAATCTCGCCGCCGCCCAAGGGCATGCCGGCGCGCGGCGCTATCGCGATGAGAGCGCGGCGCGACTGTCGGCCTCGCAGTTGGTCGACGCGCAACGGCTGAGCCACACCTACGCGGCCAGCCAGTAGGCCCACGTGCCGCGCGAGCCGTTACGGGCGCTGCTACTCGGTGAACTGACCGAGGGGCCGGCCCGACGTGATCTGCCAGGGGCGCACGACCAGCAGGTGAGCGGCCGGCTCGTCGACGTCCATCAAGAACGTCAGCGGTGACGTTCCGAGGTAGGCGGCGCTGGTCACCATCGAGACGACCATGCCGACCGGGCGGACGAGCATGCCATCGATCAGCTTGAGGCCGAGGGGGGCGGAATCCGCCTCGGCACAGCAGCTGCCCGCGATTGCTGGCGCGGACCCGGTCGAGAGCAGAATGGCGATTGCGCAAAGGAAGCGTTTCATGTTCGTCGGTCTCCAAGAGCCGGCCGGGGCGCCGGGCAAGATGGCCTGGATTCTGGCACGCGCTCGCGCGGGCCAACAAGAGCCTGCCCCCGTTGGGGAGGGGGGCCGCCTCAGCCGCGCTCAGTTTTTTCCCGCAGAGTGCGCAGGAGACCTTCGGGGCCACGGGCCGAGATGATCTCCTGGAACTGGGAACGCAGATTGGAGATCAGGCTGATGCCCTCGGCAATCACGTCGATGATCCGCCAGTCGCCCGAGGTCACCTTGCGCAGGCGGTAGTCGACGACGATTGGCTCCTTGGTGTCTCCGCCCTTGATGAGGGTGTGAACGGTGTAGTCGCCGCGCGCCTCGGTACGGCCGCCGGCCACATCGACGCTCTGGCCCCCGTAGCTGTTGATGCTGTCGCGGTAGGTGACGATCAGATACTGCTTGAACAAACCGGTGAACTCGGCCTGCTGCGCAGTGGACAGGCTGTTCCAGTTGCGTCCCATCGACAGCTTGGCCGTGGTTGCGAAGTCGCAGCAGTCATCGAGGAAGGTCTCCAACTGCTGGGCCTTCTGATCGAAGCTGAGCTCGTCGTCGCCCAGGATCTCGAGGACCCGCTCGGCCGTATCGCCGATCAGCTCTTCCGGCGTGGTTGCCGCAGCCGTCAAGCCCCGCCCCGTTGCCAGCAGCGCGGCGAGGCCCAAACCGATGGCGAGCGCGGTTCGTCGCGGGTTACTCCTCATCGAGGTAATAGAGATCCTCTTCATCATCATCCTCCTCTTCGGCCGGTTCCATATTGGCGATCTCCGCCGCGCGATGCTGCAGATAGGCGTTGCGGATCAGCGCGTAATAGTCGAGCGCGCCGCTCTTGGCGCTCTCCAGCTCTTCGAGCGCGAGCGCGCGGCTGTTGACCGCGGTGACCCCCCGGTAGGTTAGCGAAACCGGTAGGCTTACGAAGAACGGCCAGACCGCCGACGGGGAGTCGACGGCCAGCGCGGTCGTGTCCCTTACCGTGGAAGGGCCGAAGAGCGGTAGAACGAGATAGGCGCTGTTCCGATAGCCCCATACTCCCAGGGTCTGGCCAAAGTCCTCGCGCTGGGGGGACAGGCCGATGCTGCCCGCCGGGTCGAGCAGGCCTCCGGCGCCCAGGGTCGAGTTGAGGATGAAGCGGGAGACGGTGTCGAAGCCATCGCGGGGCTTGCCCTGAAGCAAGGCGTTGAGCAGGTGGATCGGAAGCCGGGCGTTGTCCACCGCGTGCCCGATCGCCTCCATGGCGAGGTCGGGGAGCAGGAAACTCCAGCCCTTCGCCAGCGGCTCGAAGAAGTACGTGTCAACCTTGTCGTTGAACCAGAACACCTTACGGTTGAGCCGCTCCCAGGGATCGTCATCGGGCTCCTCGGCCCATGCACCGCCCGCGACGAGCGCCGCTACCAGCGCCAGTGCGAGGGCCGCGCCGGCCCATCTGCGCAACGCCCGTGCCTTCATTTCTTCTTATCGGCTTCGTCCTCGTCGTCGACGTTGACGAGGAACTTGCCGATCATGCGCTCCAGGACGATGGCCGACTCGGTGAACGCGAGATCGTCGCCGTCGCGCAGGGTCTCTTCCTCGCCCCCGGGTTCCATGGCGATATAGCGGTCGCCCAGCAATCCCGAGGTGACGACCGAGGCGGAGGTGTCGACCGGTAGCTCGAGGTTCGAGTCCAGGTCGAACTCGACGCGCGCCCGGTAATCCTCGGCGAGCCAGATCGCAGTCACGCGCCCCACCGCTACCCCGCCGATCTTGACCACCGCGCGCGGCTTGAGGTCAGCGACCTGATCGAAGTTTCCGTACAGCGTCAATCCCCCGGGCCCCGTATACGTCAGGCCGCCGACCGTGAGGGAAAGATACGCGATCGCTACCAGCGCGATCAACACGAACAGTCCGACCGTGAAGTCGCGAACGCTACGGCCGCTCATCTCACACCCCCCACAACGCCGTGATGAAGTAATCCGAGATCAGGATGGCTACCGACGCCGTGACCACGGTCGAGGTCGTCGCCGCGCTGACGCCTGCGGAGGTGGGCTCGCTGGTGTAGCCGCGGTAGGTCGAGATGAGCCCGACCAGCAGCCCGAACACCACGGCTTTGACGAGGCTTCCCAGGATGTCGCTGGAAAAATCGATCGAGCTTTCCATGCTGCTGATGTAGGTGCCCGCGTCGATTCCCATCAGTCCGGCGCCCACGAGATAACCTCCCAGCAATCCGGAGACGATGAACAGGGCCGCGAGCAGCGGCATCACGAAGGTCATTGCCAGCGCCTTGGGCCGCACCACATAGTCGACAGGATCCACCGACATCATGCGCAACCCGTCCAACTGTTCGGTCGCGACCATGGTGCCGATTTCGGCGGTGGTGGCGGAGCCGGCCCGTCCGGTCGTCAGTAGGGCGGTGAGCACAGGGCCCAGCTCGCGCACCAGGCTCAGGCCGACCACAGCGCCGAGCGCTTCCTCGGCGCCGAACCGCACCAGCGTGTTGTAGCCCTGCAGGCCCAAGACCATGCCGACGGCCAGGCCGCAGACGCAGATGATCACCAGCGAGAGCACTCCGAGCTTGTAGACCTCGTCGATGAACTGACGGATGCGTAGCGGCGGATTGAGCGCCGCGATCGCGATGTCCGCGGCGAACACCGCGATGCTGCCGAGCTGTTGAACGAAACGTACGGCCAACGCTCCCAGCGCTGAGATCGCCGCGACCATCAGTTGCCGCCGGCCCGCTCGTGCGACCCTTCGCCGCGAATGGCTTGCAGGGCGAGGTCCTCCCGGCTCTCCAGGGATTCGTTGAGGAAGCGGCGCACGCGCACGTCCGCGCTGGTGATCAGTTCGGCCGGTGCGCCCTGGATGACCGTGTCGGGAAACAGGAGCACCATCCGGTCGGCCATGCGCAAGGTCGAGGGGATGTGGTGGGAAACCAGGATCATCGTCATGTCGTATTCGCGATTGATGCGCACCAGGAGGGCTTCGATGAGCTTGATCGAGACCGGATCGAGCCCCGAGAAGGCCTCGTCCACGAGCACGATCACCGGGTTTTGCATCAGGGCGCGCGCGAGCGCGACGCGCTTGGCCATGCCGCCCGACAGCTCGCGCGGCCGCAGCTGATCGACGTCGCGGAGCCCGACCGATTCCAGCCGCCGGTGAACGGCAGCGGCGATCTCGGCTTCACTCAGCTCGCTGTGTTCGCGCAGCGGAAAGGCGACGTTGTCGAACACCGTCAGCGAATCGAGCAGCGCTCCCCCTTGGAACATCATGCCGAGCTTCTTCCTGACCGCATACAGACCGCGCTCGCCGAGCCGGGCGACGTCATCGCCTTCGACCAGGATCTTGCCGCTTTGCGGCCGGACCAAGCCTCCGATCAGGCGCAGGATCGTGCTCTTGCCGGAGCCGCTGCCGCCCAAGACCACCGAGATCCGGCCGCGCGGGAAGCTGCACGACAGGTCGTTGAAAACCACGCGGTCGCCATAGGCCATACGCACGCGGTACAGCACCACGTGACCATCGCGGGTGTACGCGGCATCGGTCATCTCCGGTTTGGGGGTACTCTTTATAGATGGTCGAGCCGGGAAGTCTACATATCCGGCCTCTCGGTTGCTGCGCTCGGCGCTCGTCTCGCGCACGGGTTTGTGCTTGGCCGTGACCGATGCCGCGGTGGAGTCGAATTCTGTCTCTCGCCGGGATCGGGGCCTCGATCGTGCACGCCGCGGCTTACTGGTTCGTCAGCTCGGACGACGCGTTCATCTCCCTGCGCTATGCGTCTCACCTGGCTGCGGGACAGGGCCTTCTCTACAACCCCGGCCAGCCTCCGGTCGAGGGATTCAGCAACCCCGCTTTCCTCCTGCTCGCTGCTTTGCTCGTAGCCGCCGGGATACCGGCGCTCATCGCCGCCAAAATCATCGGCTTGATCGCGCTGGCCGCGACGGCCGAGGCTACCGGTATCCTGGCGACCGAGGTCGCCGCACCCGGGTGCGCGAAGCGTGCTCGCCCGCTCGCGATCGCCATGCTGGCCGCTTCGCCGCTGGTGGCGTTGTGGAGCGTGGCGGGTCTGGAGACTCTCGCGCATGCGGCGCTCGTGCTCGTCACCACGCTCGCTGCCGTGCGCGACTGCCGCTCGCCCGGCTCGCCCCTGGCCCCTTGGCCGGCGATCGCGCTGGCGGCATCCCGACCCGAAGGCCTCTTGCTCGCGGCGGCAGTCGCGGGCGCCGAGCTCGTCGGAATCGACCGCCGGGGACAGGTCGCGCGCGCTTGGGCCACGCGCTTCACGCTGCCCGTGCTCGCACTACTCGGGCTGCGCTGGTGGTACTTTGGCGCGCTCGCGCCCAACACGTATCACGCCAAGGTGTTCTGGAGCTTACAGACGGCGCTGGCGGGCGTGGGGTACGTTGCGGGTTTCCTGCGCGAGGGCGGTTGGTGGGTCGTGCTTCCGGCCCTGGCGGGACTGATCCTCGCTCTGCGAAGCCGGTCCGCGATCCCGGTGGCGGCGGTCCTAGCCGCTCAATGGGGATTCATGGTGGTGGTGGGTGGAGATCCGATGCCGGGGTACCGTTTCGTGATGCCCATCTATCCCGTGCTCTGTGCTTGCGCTGCCGCTGGCCTCGTTCGAGTGGCGCTTGCGCCGCGGGGCCGCGCGACGGCTTGGACGGTTCTGCTCGGGGGGGCCATCGTCTGTGCTGGCACGCTCGTCCAGCAGCGGGTCGGGCTCGCGCAGCACCCTCGTCGCTACTGGCTCGAGCACGAGCGGCCGCGCTGGCAGTACGTTGGCCGTGCCGACCTGCGTGGCACGTGGCTGGAGGGCCACCGGCGCGTGGCCGAGTTCATCCGGGAGCGATCGCAGCCGGGTGACTTGCTCGTGGTGACCGAGGCCGGGCTGATTCCGTTCGTGACCGGACTTGAGACGGTCGATCTGCTGGGACTGAACGATTCGACCGTGAGCCGGCTCTGGCAGCGGCAGGCCGAGGAGCAGAAGCAGGCGGCGACCCAAGGCGGAGCGCTGACGCGGCACTGGGCGTACGACATCGCTCAGTACGCCCTGTCGAGCCGACCGCGTTGGGCGGTCTTGGACGGCCACCTCGCCGCGAACGGACAGTTTGTACCGCGCTTGGACATTGGCCACTGGTTGATGCTGCACCCGGGGTGGGGTGCCTACCGGTCGGCGTTCACGGCCAGGGTCTACGACGGGCGAGCCGCCGGGCTGGGACCCGACCGTGTCGATGTCGTCTTCGAGCGCATCGAGTGAGCGATCGATCGTGCGATTCCCGTTCGGGGGGTAGGACGAAGAAGCGCACAGATGACGAGCGGCGCAAGAACGGCATTGACAAAGGAATCACAGTTTCCCTACTTTGACCGGGGACGCAGGCAGGCCCCTGACGCAAGCGGGGGGGGGCGCCCAAGCAGCCCGCCAAGGAGAAGCCGCACCATGGCCAGACACTCGATTCTCACCCGAAGCTCGGCGATCGCGACGGCGCTCGTCGTGGGGGCGCTCCTGGCGGCGGACGCAGGAGCGGTGGTCACCTCGATCGAACAGAAGTGCGCGAGCAAGCTCGGGAAGAGCGCCGGCAAGCTGGCCAAGACCTACGCCAAGGAAGTCTCCAACTGTAAGCAAGCGCAGCTGGCCGGGGGACCTGCGTGTCCGACGATGGCGAACCAGGCCTTGATCGACAACGCGAGTGACGCAGTGACCGAGGCGGCAAACAAGGAATGCAAGAGCCGTTGCTCTGGCTCCACGACCATTGAGTGCATCGCCAACTCCCTCTGTCCGCACCTGCCGGCTCCTGCCAACGCGCAGAGCTGCACCGAAGGTGGGGCGAACAGGCCCTTCGACATGGGCAACCTCGGGTTCCCAGGGCCGTTCTGCGGCGACCTGACTCTGCCCGCGGACGTCGCCGACTGTGTCAACACGTTCACCGTTCAGGTCTCCGAGGATCTGATCGACGTCGTCTACGGCGGACTGGTCAGCGGAACGCCGGAGGCCCAGACCTGCCTCAGCGGAATCACCAAGCAGATGCAGAAGCTGGTGGCGACGATCCAGAAGGGCACCGGTAAGTGCCGCGACTCGATTAACAAGGGCAAGACATCGGGCAATCCGACCACCTGCGCACGCGACAACCTGAAGCTGTTCGCCAAGATCGCCAAGGTCGAGAACAAGGTTCGCGACGCGGTGGACGCCTGCGGCGACCCGACCATCGCGATGCTCGACCTGTGCGGCGGCGGTATCGTCACCGTCGTCGATGCGCAGGACTGTCTGGTGGAGGCCGCGCGTGAGCTCGGCGACACCCTGACCCCAGGCAGCCAGCGGCTTTATACGCGAGGAGTCTCTCTCATCGAGGCCGCCTACCCTCCGCCGGCGAGCTGCGGTGACGGGGTGATCAATCAGCTTCCGAGCGAGCGCGCACGGCTGGGCGAAGAGTGCGATGGCGCCGCCGACCTCGCCTGTTCAGGCCAGTGCTTGCCGCCGGGGGACGTCTTCGAGTGCACCTGCGGAAACATTCCGCGGGTCCGTGGCTTTGATGACTTCGACCTCAGCGATTCGGATGCCGGCTGGACCGGCACCTCTCACAACCAAGGCGTGGGCGGCCGTTCCGGCTTCGTGTTGACGCTGTCCAACTGCGATTGCGATGCGTTTACCGGCGCGGAGTGCACGGGCGCCTCGGGCGATTCCGAGTGCGACGTGTTCGGCCGTGCCATGCCGCGTTGCTCGGCCGATCCGTATGGCTCGGTCCGCTGCGACAACTTCCGCACCATTCCCGATGCCGATCTCGAGGATGAGGACGAGGACTGTTACGTCTGCGACACCTACTCGGCCAACGCCGGCGTCTGGTGCCGCGCCAATCAGAACGACTGCATGGCGCAGTGCTACTCCCAGGCTGACATCGGCGCCGGTCCCACCGGCAGCTGCAACCAGCAGTCCGACTGCGGCGCGGGCGAGATCTGTCTGGGCCGCTGCGATACGACCCAGGAGTGCTTGATCATCGAGGACGGCGGTCCCCTCCCGGTTGGCGCCGCCAACGCCGCGGTCTGTCAGACCACCGTCTACCGGGATGACGTCGTGGGAACGCGAGATCTCATCACCGGCGCGCACGAGTACAACTATCGCAGCCGCTCCTTCAGCCACCTGCCCGACGGCGGCTTGACCCGGCCTTGTCCGGTCTGCGGCGGGTTCTGCGTGGGCGGCACCAACGGGCCCAGCAAGGAGATCTGCAAGGGCCGCTGTGAACAGAGCGGCGACCCGTGCCTGTCCGACGATGACTGCTCCGGCCCCGGGGAGATGTGCTCGTCGACGACTCCGGACTGCCCGGGCGGCGCCTGTCAGTTGAGCCGGGTGTGCGGCGGCGATGACATCAACAGCGCTGCGATCAACGGCCAGGCCTGTGAGATCGATTGGGAGCACGATGCCTTCGGCACGATGTCCAGCGACTGCCCGCCGCCGGTGACCCAAGGGATCACGGGCAACACCGGGTTTCAGGTGGACAACCTGCCGTGGACGACGGGCACGCGAACCTTGGCCGCGACGCTGCCGTGTTCGGCGCCGGGATTCCAGAACTACGATTGCCCCTGTCCGGACGGTGGCGGTCAGCCGAACAAACCCAACGGCTGCAACTTTGCTTGCGACGTGACGGAGGCGGGCTGCGCGACCTCGAATACCGCCAGCGGTCTGGGAACGGTCTGCGATGCCGGGCTCAACGCGGGTGAGCTTTGCGACGAAGACACGGACTGCCCCGGCGGGCTCTGCGACGCCAATCCCAACCACTGCTCGGGCGATCCGGTCACGGACGGCAATTCGTGCAGCGCCAACGTCGATTGCGGCCTGGGCACGTGTGGGGATGCTTGCCCCGGCGGCCGCTGTGTCTTGTTGTGCGACCCCGACATCAGCGATCCGGGCACCGGAACCTGTGTGGCCGGGCCGCCGATCGTTCACTGTTCGGGCGCGCGCTTCGGCGGGCGTACCTGCGACCTCTCCGCTGTAGGCGCGCCATGTTCATCGACGTGCTCGGTGTCCGGCGACCCGTGCGTCAGCCCGACCGAGTGCGGGCCGGGCGATGGAATCTGCCAGGGCGAATGTCCGGCTGCGAACAACTGCGAGGCCGGGTTCGCCGACGATACGATCGGCGACGGCAACGACCTGGTGGGCGCGGGGGTTTGCATCTCCGAGGTGCGAAGCTGCTTCCTCGATCCGATCGTAGGCGTGGGGGACCCCGATCCCAACGTGCTGGATGCCGCCAACATCTGGTGCTTCGGTCCGACGACCAACGTCGGCGTGAACAGTACATCCGGATTCGGCGGACCGGGCCGGTCGCTGCACCGCGGTGTCGTGGTCTACAACGGGGCAACGATTCCGTAGGGACCTAGCGGGACGGGCGGCTCAGAGCTCGCCCAGAATTTCCCTGCGCTTGGCGGCGTACTCGTCCTCGGTGATGAGGTCGTCGTCGCGCAGGCCTTTCAGCACGCGCAACCGCTCCTGAATCCCGCGCGGCACGATGACGTCGGCGCGAGTGGGCTGCGGGGAGACCCGGCTGGCGAACGGGATCCACTTTTTCCAGCCGGCGGTGTCGTTGGGCACCACCGGGTAGGAGCCCCCCGGCTCTCCCTTCGCGGTGCGCTCGGCCCTGATCGCCTCCGCGCTGAGGTTCTTCTCTCGGTACCCGAGCATCTCGGACTTGCTCTTGAACTCGAGACCGCTGTAGCGCCCCCGGTGACAGTGATAGCCCCCCTCGAGCTTGTCCTGGTGACAGCCGTAGCCGTCGAGCGCACCAGCCGAATGCGCTCGAGCGAGCTCGGGTGTGCCCAACAGCACGAGCAGCGACCCAACGGCCGCTAGCCAGAGGGTGCGGACCGATCCGCGCTCGCTCACCGTTTCCTCATAGCCGATGCGGCGGCTGCCCGCCACGCGCATGCGCAATCCTCATGGCTGTGCACAGAACAGGGCACGCTTGGACTCGCGCAGATACGAGCTGGTCTCGCCGATCTTTTCGACATGCCGGAAGCCGGCCGAGCGCAGATAAT
Organism: uncultured Myxococcales bacterium; assembly: GCA_964555245.1. GTDB lineage: Bacteria > Desulfobacterota > Binatia > UBA1149 > SPBQ01 > CAZKRI01. Next base: position 38,003 of record CAZKRI010000038.1, on the reverse strand, counting down.
CGGCGATCCACCCGTGTGGATCCGACCCCATGTCGGGAATCTTGGCTGCCCAGCTCTCGAGTCGCTCGTCGGACTGGCCCATTTCGAAGATCAACACCTTCTGCGTCTTGGCCGCCAGTCCCTGGAGGATGGCGCGCGCGTAGTCCGGGCTCTTCTCGTACATGATGTGATGGAGGACGGAGAGGAAGACCACCGCATCGAACCTGGGCAGCGCGGCGATCAAGTCGGGCGAGATTTCCGACATGAGAAAGGAGGCGTTCGGCAAGTCGTTGAGAATCACCTGGCTGGTGGCGGTCCACATGCGACGCGGATCGAAGTCGACCCCGACGCAGAAGTGTAGACCATGCCCGGCCGCCTGAATGACGTAGTACCCTTCCGAACAACCCAGATCGACGAAGGATCGGCACGCGTGCCGATCCAGCGCCTGCCGGATCGCTTGCCAGCGCGCCTCGCAGTCTCTGGTGCCACCGGTGGCTCCGTTGCGACCGAGCACCGGTTGGTAGACTTCGTAGCTTCGGAGGTGCAGCCCGTATAGCGTCTTGTAGGCCGCGCGCAACAGGGGCTTGATGGGCTTCCGTTTCATCCCGGCGATTATGGCACAACCGGTCCGGCCCTGCTCCGGAGTGCCGCTCCGGTGAGCCGAGCGACCGCCGCTGCTCGCGACCGCGACCACCGTCGCCTGACTCCCGGCCCGAACCTCTGCGGCATCTCCGACATCGGCCGAGTGCGCAAGCGCAACGAAGACGATCTGTACGCGCATGCCGATGCCAGCATTCTGGTCGTGGCCGACGGACTGGGCGGGATGCCCGCGGGGGACGTGGCCAGCCGCGTCGCGGTGGAGGCCGTGGTGGCAGCCTTGGCGCCGGCCGCCGGCCGGATCTCGGATGACGCGGCGGCACGCGTCTGCCTGCGTGCCGCCTTTGACGAAGCGCAGGACCGGGTGCTGGAGGCCGGGCGACAGCGGCGGCCGCCGGTCGAGATCGGCACGGCGCTGGTCGTGGGCAGCATCCGCGCTGATACGTTCTACGTGGGCCATGTCGGTGACGTGCGCGCCTATCGCATGAGCCGCGGCCGTTTGATCCAGTTGACCGAGGACCACACTCGTGTCGGCGACTTGGTTACACTGGGAATCCTCGATGAGGAGAGTGCGCGCCGCCATCCGGAGCGTCACGTCCTGAACCAATGCCTCGGCATCGACGCCGGGGTTGCGCCGTCGTTTCGCGCCGAGCGGCTGCTCGTCGGGGACCTGCTGCTGCTCTGCTCGGATGGTTTGTGGGAGTCCATGTCGGCCTCCGCCCTGGCCGACCTGATGCGTAAACCTCGACAGAACCTACTCGAGCTGGCCGAGGCCGTGGTTGCCGTCGCGCTCGATGCCGGTGGTCGCGACAACATCACAGCCGTGTTCTACGAACACGGGCCGCCGCAGAGAGGCGCGTAATGACGCACATGACGAAGACGGAGATCGATGCGCTGCTGCGGGGCGCGGAGATCGGCGTGCTCGCCACCGCTGGACGGTCGGGACGGCCCGACGCCACGCCGGTCTGGTTCGACTTCGACGGTCAGACGCTCCGAATCCTGGTTCATCGCGACTCGGGCAAGGCGAGAAACATCCGCGACAATCCTCAGGTGTGCCTGACGGTGGACACGCGCCGGCCGCCCTATCGCGGCGTCGTGTTGCACGGCCGGAGCACGCTCGCCGGTCCCGACCCCGTGCTGAGACGCCAGCTGGCCGAGCGTTACCTGGGGAAGGAGACCGCCGCTCGCTACCTCGAGTCGACCAGGACACTAGATGAGGAGGATGCGCTGATCACGGTTCGGGTCGAAAGCCGGTTCAGTTGGGACTATTCCAAAGGAGTCTGAGCCGTGAAGCTTACGGGCAAGAATGCATTGATCACGGGCGCCGGCTCCGGATTGGGCGCGGCAATCGCGCGGGAGGGCGCGCGTGTCCTGCTCGCCGACATCGATGAGAAGGGCGCGTGCGCGGTGGCCGAGGAATGCGCGGCGCTAGCCCCCGGCGCGAGCGCCGTTCGTTGCGATGTCAGCGACTCCGCCTCCGTCGCGCAGACGTTTGGACAGGCTGACAGCCGGCTGGGGTCCCTGGACATCCTGGTCAACAACGCTGGAATCATTCACGGCGACCCCGAGTACCGCCGGCGCGTGAGCGAGGTCCCCAAGGCGCAGCTCGCCGAGGCGCTGACCGGGGAGGGGATCAAGACGCATTGGCAGGAGATCGAGCGCCTCACCGACCCGATGTTCGACAGAATGATGAAGGTGCACGTCTACGGAACCTTCTACTGCACGCGTGAGGCCCTGCGGCGGATGCGCGCGCAGGGCCGCGGCGGGCGCATCATCAACCTGGGCTCGATCATGGGCACGGCTTCGCTCACGGGTGCTCCCGACTACTGTGCGGCCAAGGGAGCAATCCTCGCCTTCACCCGCGCCACCGCGCGCGAGGCGGCTTCCTATGGGGTGCTCGTCAATGCGATCGCGCCCGGTTACATCGACACGCCCATGCTGGACGTGCTCGACGAAGAGATGCGGCGCCTCATCACGGTCCAGACCCCGCTCGGTCGCATCGGCAGGCCCGAGGACATCGCCGCGGCGGCCCTGTACTTGGCAGGGCCGGAGTCCGCGTTCGTGACCGGCCAGACGCTCTCGCCCAATGGCGGGATCTACATGTCGCAGTAGCACGCCTTGACTGTTTCAGCCCTCCGTACCCAACGAGCGCACGTGCGGGTCGCCATCGTCGCCGCCTGTATGATGCTCGCGACTGGCGGCGTGGCCGCGGACGACGACGTTCTCTACATCACCTCGACGCTCAGCAGCGGTCCGGGCAGCATTCGCGAGGCCATCGAGACCGCGAACTCGGCGGCCAAAGGCGCCCGCATCGTCTCGCGCCTGGAACAAGGCGCGATCGTCTACGTGTTCCGCGAGCTGCCGGCGCTGACCGCCTACGGCGTGGAGCTGGACGCCGCCGGTTTGACGCTCAAGGGCGAGACCTGCCAGCGGGCCGACGGGCGCAAGGGCTGCTCCGGTCTGGTGATCGGTGGACCGCGAATCCGCGTGCGGCGGCTGGAAGCGACCGGGTTCATGTTCGACGGCATCGCGGTCCGGGAGGGCGCCGTCGACGTGCGCATCGAGGATTGCCACGCCTACGACAATCTCGACGACGGCATCGGAATCTCCGCCGGCGCGACCGGCGTGGTGGTGGAGAACTGCGTGCTCGAGCGCAATGGGTTCCGCACCAAGGGCAAGGGAGTGCTGATCTTCGACTACGCTCACGCCGTGCTTCGCGGCAACACCATTCGCCACAATCGCGACGGTGTGACGGTGAGCCGCGGAGCGCGCGCCGAGCTCGAGCGCAACACCATCGTCGAGAACTACGACAAGGGCCTCGGCATCACCGGCGGCGAGGCCGCCGGCGTCGGCAACGCGATCCTGCGCAACGGACGCAACGGTCCCGATGGCCAGCCCGGACCCAATGCCGACGGCGTGCGGGTGACCGGCGACGGGGACGTACGGCTGCGGGAGACGATCATTGAAGGCAACGGGGACTGTGGGGTGGTGGCGGCCGGGCTGTCGGTGGTCGAGCTGGTGGGCGGCGTGATCAAGGACAACGACGGAGTGGGCGTTCACGTGGGTGATCACGCGGCCGTCGAGCTGCGCGGCGTGGAGCTTGGCACCAACGGCCGCGGCCCCTTCCGCGTCGAAGGCGATGGCAAGCTGGTGCGCCTCAAGGGTTCCTCCGGCGCCGAGCCCGAGGACGCCACGCCCGTCCGGCCGCGAACCGATGACAAGGAAGAGATTGGGGGGGACGAGAAGGACGTGGTCGAATGACTCAGCCCGCGCGCGTCTCCATCAAGGCCACGATGTCGCCGATGATGGTCGCGAGCGCATAGTCCTTGGGTGTGTAGACCGCGGCCACCCCGAGCTGTTTCAGGGTGCGCGCGTCCTCTTCCGGGATGATGCCGCCGACGATGAGCGGCACGTCGTTCATTCCCTGGTCGCGCAACCCGCGCAGGATCTCGGGGACCAGCGCCATGTGCGATCCGGACAGGATGCTCAAGCCGACCGCATCGACGTCCTCCTGTTGCGCGGTGGCGAGGATCTCGTCGGTGGTGAGCCGGATCCCAGGGTAGATGACGTCCATGCCGACGTCGCGGGCGCGCACGGCGATCTGCTCCGCACCGTTGCTGTGACCGTCCAGGCCGGGCTTGCCGATCAGCACGCGGGGGGTATGGCCCAGGCGTGCGGCCAGGCTAGCCACGCGCGCGCGCAAGGCGGCCAACCCCGGACTGTCGGCCGCTGCCTGGCCGCCCACGCCGGTAGGCGCCCGGTACTGGCCGAACACCGCACGGAGCGTATTGGCCCATTCGCCGGTGGTCACGCCTGCGTGAGCGCAACGGATGGAGGCCGGCATGATGTTGGCCCCCGAGGCAGCGGCATCGCGTAGCCCCTCGAGGGCCGCTTCCACGTCACGGCTCGAGCGCGAGGCGCGGAACGCGCGCACCCGCTCGATCTGAGCCGCTTCGACGAGGGGCTCGACCCTGAGAATGGCGCTGTCCAGATCGGCGGTGAGCGGCGACGGTTCACCCTCGGTATAGGCGTTGACGCCGACCACGGTCTGTTCGCCGCTTTCGATCCTGCGCAGCCGGCGCACGTTGGATTCGACCAGCCGTCGCTTCATGTAGCTTGATTCGACGGCGGCTACCGCGCCGCCCATCTCGGCGACTCGCGCGATCTCCTCGCGAGCCTGGCCGATCAGGTCGTCGACTTTCGCTTGTACGACCGAAGAGCCGGTGAACAGGTCGCCGTACTCGAGGATGTCGGTCTCGAAGGCCACGATCTGCTGGGTGCGCAGCGCCCACTGCTGGTCCCACGGGCGCGGCAGACCGAGAGCCTCGTTCCAGGCGGGCAACTGAACGGCGCGCGCGCGCGCGTCCTTGGAGAGCACCACGGACAGCATCTCCAGGGCGATCCGGATCGCGTTGTTCTCCGGCTGTTGCTCGGTCAGCCCGAGCGAGTTGACCTGCACCCCGTAGCGGAACCGGCGCAAGTCCGGGTCGGCTACTCCATAGCGTTGCGCGCCCAGCTCGTCCCAAAGCGTGACGAATGCCCGCACCTTGCACATCTCTTCGATGAAGCGGATGCCGGCGTTGACGAAGAACGAGATGCGGCCGAAGACGCGAGCGAACGCGTCATCGTCGATGCCCGGCCGTTTGCGCACTTCGTCGAGCACGGCGATCGCGTTCGCGATGGTGAAGGCGATCTCCTCGCACGGCGTCGCCCCGGCCTCTTGCAGATGGTAGCTGCAGATGTTGATCGGGTTCCACTTGGGAATGGAGTCCACCGTGTACGCGACGACGTCGCCGGTGAGCCGCATCGACGCCTGCGGCGGGAACACGTAGGTGCCACGCGACAGGTACTCCTTGATGATGTCGTTCTGCGTGGTTCCTTGCAGGACCCTGGCGTCGACGCCGGTGCGCTCGGCGGCCGCGACGTAGAGCGCCAGGAGCCAAGGGGCCGTGGCATTGATCGTCATCGACGTGTTCATGCGGTCGAGCGGAATGCCCGCGAACAGCGCCTGCATGTCGGCGATCGAAGCGATGGGAACCCCGACTTTGCCCACTTCGCCACGCGCCAGCGGATGATCGGGGTCGTACCCGGTCTGAGTCGGCAGATCGAAAGCGACGCTCAGCCCGGTCTGACCTTTGGCCAGGTTGGTGCGGTAAAGCTCGTTGGACGTCTGCGCGGAGCTGTGCCCCGAATAGGTGCGCATGATCCAGGGAGTTTCGCGTTTGGCCATGGATGGCTAGCCTCGACGCATAGCAGCCAGCGCGCTTTGCCTCAAGGCGCGGCGGGCTGGTCCGTTTGAGCGCGGCCGAGCGGCGGATAGACTCGCGCACGTGTGGGGCGCACTCGACTACGTGCTGTATTGCCTGTTGCGCCTGGCGGTGTTCTTCCTGCGGCTGCTTCCCCTGGCGGTTTTGCGTCCGATGCTGGAGGGCATGGCCCGATGCGTAGCACTGGTCGACCGCAAGCACACGCGCATTGCACGCGACAACCTCGCCGTCGCTTTCCCGCAGGCTTCCGCACAGACGGTCGAGCGGACCGTCACGCAGGCGTTTCGTAACTGGGGGCGCTTGGCGGCCGAGCTGATCCGTGCTCGCTCGCTCATCGCACGCGCGCGGCCCGACTGGGTGGTGCGCGGCGAGTCGCTGGTGCGCACGTTGCCGCCGGGCGGCGGTCTGCTCGTGCTCACCGCGCACACCGCCAATATCGACCTGTTGGCCCGGCTGTGGGCCTGCGCCACCGGCAGGGAGATCGCCATCTTTCACCGTCCCTTCAGCAACCGATTCCTCGAGCGCTACCTGCTTCGAGAGCGGGAGCGGATGGGCGTGCGTGCGCTCGGCCGTGGCACCGCGGTGCGCGAGGCGCTACGGGTTCTGGCGCGCGGAGGGATCGTCGCAGTGCCGCTGGATCAGAACCAGCCGCCAGGGCGGCCCGGCATCTTCGTCGACTTCTTCGGGAAACCTGCGGCCACGGCGACCGTCTTGGCCCGCCTCTCGCTCTTCTCGGGGGCCCCGGTGGTACCGGTTTTCGCCGTCTGGCAGGGCAATGGGCTGTCCGCCGTCCTGGGTTCGCCGGTGGATCCCGGGGTGCTGCTCGGCGAACAAGCACTCGAGCGGGCGACGCGACGGCGGGTGATCCTCGAGCTGACCCAGCGCTACACGAAAGAGATCGAGGCGCTGATCCTGCAGTATCCCGAGCAGTGGAACTGGGCCCATCAGCGCTGGAAGACCCGGCCCAAACAATAAGCTTGAATCACCATTTTCCGCGTAAAGGATTTGAAGTCGTAATCTTGAGCGAATATCCTGCTCCTACTCGATCTTTCACCCAGGTTCATCGATAGGAGGCTCTTGCGGTGTCTGTAGCCTCGACCGTGTCCCCCGGCGTCAAGCCGGTAGAAGCTCTCGAAAACGTCGTGATCCGGTTCGCCGGTGACTCCGGCGACGGCATGCAGCTTACCGGGTCTCAGTTCACGACCGAGTCCGCCCTCGCCGGCAACGACATCGCGACCTTCCCCGATTTCCCGGCCGAGATCCGCGCGCCCGCGGGCACGTTGGCCGGGGTCAGTGGGTTCCAGCTCCACTTCTCGAGCGCGCAGATCTTCACGCCCGGCGATCAGCCCGACGTGCTCGTCGCGATGAACCCGGCGGCGCTCGCCGTCAACCTCGAGGACCTACGCGATGACGGCATCCTCATCGTCGATACGGATTCGTTCACGCAAGCGAATCTGCGCAAGGCGGGCTACGATTCGGATCCGCTGAGCGAAGAGAAACTCGCGCGGCGGCTTCGTGTGTTCCGGGTGTCGGTGACCAAGATCACCATGCAGACGCTCGCGGATCTCAACCTACCCACCAAGACGGTCGTTCGCTGCAAGAATTTCTTCGCGCTCGGTTTGTGCTCCTGGCTGTACGGCAGGCCGACGGATGAGACGCTGCGCTGGATCAAGCAGCGCTTCGCCAAGGCGCAGGCTCTGGTCGAAGCGAACACCCGAGCGTTTCAGGCCGGCTGGAACTATGGCGAGACCACCGAGATGTTCGCGGCTAGCTACTCCGTGTCCGCGGCCAAGATCGAACCCGGTGTTTACACCAACATCACGGGCAACAAGGCGCTCGCGTTCGGCTTGATGGCGGCGGCCGCCAAGGCCGGCAAGGATCTGTTCTACGCTTCTTATCCGATCACGCCGGCCAGTGACGTGCTGCACGAGTTGGCGGGCCTCAAGCACTACAACGTTGCGACGTTCCAGGCCGAGGACGAAATCGCGGCGATCGGAGCCGCGCTCGGGGCATCCTTCGGAGGTGCGGTCGGCGTGACCGCTTCTTCGGGGCCCGGCATATCGCTCAAGTCCGAGACCTTGGGACTGGCCGTCATGGTCGAGTTGCCGCTGGTCGCCGTCAACATTCAGCGCGGCGGACCGAGCACGGGGCTGCCCACCAAGACCGAGCAATCCGACCTGCTTCAGGCGCTCTACGGCCGCCACGGCGAATGTCCTCTGGCCGTGCTGGCGGCGTCTTCACCCACCGACTGCTTCGACGCGGCCTTCGAAGCCGTGCGCATCGCCATCAAGTACATGACCCCCGTGCTGCTGCTCTCGGACGGCTACCTGGCCAATGGCGCAAAGCCCTGGAAGTTCCCCAAGTTCGCCGACCTGCCCGAGATCCCGGCGCGATTCTGGACGAACGCGCTCGGATTCCACCCCTACCTGCGCGACGAGGACACGTTATCCCGGCCGTGGGTAGTTCCGGGCACTCCCGGGCTGGAACATCGCATCGGCGGGCTCGAGAAGGACTACGACTCGGGGAACATCAGCTACCTGCCCGCCAACCATGAGCGCATGTCGCGGGTGCGGGCCTCCAAGATCGAGCGCATCGCCGATGAGCTCGCCGCGCCGGAAGTGGACGGCCCGCGACAGGGCGATGCTCTGATCGTCGGCTGGGGGTCGACCTTCGGCTCGATTGCCGCTGCCGTGCGCAAGCTGCGGAGCGAGGGGCTCGCCGTGGCCCACACCCACTTGCGATGGTTGAGCCCACTGCCGCCGGGGCTCCCGGAGATCTTCAAGGGCTACCGGCGAGTGATCGTTCCCGAGCTGAACCTGGGTCAGCTCGTGCGCGTGCTGCGCGACCGCTTCATGGTCGATGCCGTGCCGATCTGCAAGATCCAGGGACAGCCTTTCAAGGTCGAGGAATTGACCAAGTCGATCCGCGCGATCGTCAAGGAGCGAGCATGAGCGTGCCAGCCGAGCCGTCCAAGCTTACGCGCAAGGATTTCGTCAGCGATCAAGACGTGCGTTGGTGCCCGGGGTGTGGCGACTACGCCATCCTCGCCCAGGTGCAGAAGGTGATGCCCGAGCTTGGCATACCCCGTGAGAAGATCGTGTTCGTCTCCGGGATCGGCTGCTCGAGCCGGTTCCCGTACTACATGAACACCTACGGCATCCACGGCATCCACGGCCGCGCGCCCGCGATTGCCTCCGGACTCAAGATGGCCCGTCCCGATCTCTCCGTATGGATCGTCACTGGCGATGGGGACGGCCTGAGCATCGGCGGCAACCATCTCATTCATATCCTGCGGCGAAACCTCAACGTGAACATCCTGCTGTTCAACAACGAGATCTACGGCTTGACCAAGGGACAGTACTCACCGACGTCGCGGCCCGGACAGACCACCAAGTCCAGCCCGATGGGCGTGGTCGACAATCCCTTCGATGCGGCGGCCCTGGCGCTGGGAGCGGGCGCGACCTTCGTCGCGCGCACGGTGGACGTCGCCCAGAAGCACCTACAGAGCGTCCTGCTCCGCGCCGTCAAACACCACGGCACCTCCTTCGTCGAGATTCTCCAGAACTGTCCAATCTACAACGATGGGGCGTTCGCCGACATCGCCGAGGACGAGGGCCGGCTCGATCGTCAGCTTCTCCTCGAACATGGTAAGCCCATGGTTTTCGGCGTCGACAATGCCCGCAAGGGCATCCGGCTTGGGTCCGGGATGAGACCCGAAGTGGTTTCGCTGGATCAGGTGGGTGAGTCAGAGATTCTAATCCACGACGAGCGAAACGATGCGATTTCTTTCTTTTTGGCTAGCCTTTCGTGGCAAGGACCCAAAGGCGGCCAGCCTCAGTTTCCCGTGCCCATGGGGGTGTTGCGCGCGGTCGAGAGGCCGGTTTACGAGGAAATGGCCCAGGGGCAGATGCGGGCGGCACGCGAGAAGAAGGGTCACGGGGATTTCGACCAGTTGTTTGCAAGCGGTGAGACCTGGGTCGTAAACTAGCCGCCTGCGGCTGACGATGGACGAAAAAGATACGCAACTCAGCGAGTTCGTCGACGAGACCATCCAGTCGTTGCGCGGCCAGGAAATCCGCACGCTCGACGAGGAGACCCTGCATCACCCGATCAGCGCGCTCGAACCGCGGGCGCCGATCGTGGTCGAGCCCCAGGCAAGCGTTCTCGAGGCGATCGTGCTCATGCAGGAGCAGCGGGTCGGCTGTGTGCTGGTGGCCCGGGGCGGCAAGCTCAAGGGGATCTTCACGGAACGGGACGTGCTGACCGATGTCGTCGGCAAAGCCATCGATCCCGCGAAAACGCCGATTCGCCGGCTGATGACGGAAAACCCGGAGTGCTTGCGGATGACCGATTCGATCGCCTATGCCTTGAACAAGATGAGCGTGGGCGGCTACCGGCACATTCCCTTGGTCGATGAATCGCTGACCCCGGTGGGTGTGATCTCGGTTCGCGACATCGTCAACTACATCGTGCGCCTGTTCCCCAAGAGCGTCATCAATCTGCCAACCCTGCCGCGCCAGAACTATGCGCAGCGGCGTGAAGGCGCCTGAGCGCCGATTGACTGGACAACCTGACCGGGATTTACCGGACTTCGCTTCGCAGCTACCCCACCGCCACGCGCAGCGGGGCGGCGGGTGCAGGAGGCGCGGGAAGCGATGGTCGGGGAGCGTGGAAGTGGCTCGGCCGGGTTGCAGGCCATCGCCGAACTGCTCGGCGCGCTGGGCGCGCGGGGCACAGCGCGAGCCAGTGGAGAGCCCTCCGGCGTGGCCGACACCGTCGAACAACTGCGTCAACAGATCGATGAATTGATCCGGCGCATCGCCGCGGGTGGTGAGAGCGCCGGGATCGACCGCTCCGACCCTCCAGGCCTCGAGCACCAGATGGAGGCCCTCGGGCGCAAAGTGGATGGGGCCAGCGACCTGTTGGCCGAGCTGACCGACATCCTGGAATCCCAGGCTGAACGCATCGAGACGCTGGAACACCAGTTTGGCGATCCCGATACGGGTTCGCCGAAACCCTCGACGCCGACCGAGCCGGTCCGACCGCCCCCGCCGCAGTCGGTGCAGGGCGGAGCCGCGGCGTGCGCTTTCGCGGACGCTCCCGATGCGCGCGCACCGGACGCGCTGCGGGTGCTGCTGGAGACGCGGTTAGATCGGCTCGAGCAGCGAATCGGCGGCTTGGAGGAAGGGGTGAGCGAGGTGCGCCGGGTCATTGCCGAGCGCGATCGTCAGGTCGGTGAGCTGGAGGAGCGGCTGCTCATTCTGGTCGACGTCGATCGTAGCGATGCGGCGGCATCGACGCCGGGCGCCGCTGCGCCGGTTCCGGTCGAGACGCCGGCAAGCGCGCGTCTCGCCGAGTTGGTCGAGCGTGAGGTGCAAACCCAGCGCGAGTTCGCGCCCGGTGCGGTGATCGCAAGAGCTGCGTCCCCCGGCGCCAAGGCCCATCCCACGGTGATGGTGATCGACGATTCGGCGGATGCGCGAACCGTGCTTTCGATCTACCTCTCCAAGACGGGCTACCACGTTGTGACGGCCGTGAGCGCCGAGGACGGTTTGGCCAAGCTGCGCAACCACGACGTCGATGCGATCGTCGTGGATGCGCTCATGGCCGGCGCGAGCGGGGAGCACGTCTGCAACGTGATCCGCAAGGACTCCGCCTACGCCTCACGGCGCAACCTACCGATCATCGTGTACACCGGGCACACCGAGCAGTTCTCCCGCGAACGGGTGCTTGCCTGGGGAGCGGACGACTACGTCGTCAAGGGCCGCGACATGCTCGGGTTGATGGCGGCGCTGGTGCGGCATACCCGCGGGTCCGATCCGACGGAGGCTCGTGCGTGAACGGGCCGCGCGGGTTCCTGACGCTGGCGATCGCCGTCGCCTGCGCCGTCCCCGCCGCGGCGCAAGGCGTCGCGATGCTATCGCCGCTGCTGCCCGAGTACCGGCTGGCAGGCTTTTCTTACACACCGCCCAAGGGGGACGGCTGGCGGCAGTTGGAGCTGGGCGCTGAGCTGGTGCGGCTGGTGTACGCCGAGGATCCGGGCAGCGGGCAGATCAACCTGCGCGCGGAGTTCGTCGTCGAAGCGCATTCCATTCCCGAACCTGCGCTGGTGGCCGACGGGAGGGGTCTCGCCGAGCGCAGCTACCAACAGCGAAGCGAGGAACGGCGCGTATCCGGCACGCTGGTGGCCCAATCCCAGATCGCCCTGGTAGGCGACCGTACCGACCTCTACACGTACACGCTCATATCGAAGCCGGCCGGTGTGGACCACGCCGAGGTGTTCTACGTCTTGCTCGCGCCTGATAAGACCCGATACCTCGCAGCCAAGCTCTCGACGAATGATACGGCCTATAACGAGGCGCCTTACTATCCGGCGTTCTTCGATTCGCTCGGTTCGCTGCGATTCCTGCCGGCTGCGCCGGCGGCCGAGCCGAAGCCAGCCGACTGATCCCGCCTCGCTCCGGGCGGATGGCCTAGCCAATGGTGCGCCGCCCTCTGTCCCTCCAGAATCCGCCGCTCTACCGCGCCGCTGCCGGGCAGCAGGACATCGAGCAAGCCCAGCGGTTCGCGCGCAGGCCAGGGCAGGATCGAGATCCTACAGGTCGTGTCGCTCATTTGGTGGGCCGCCGCCTGTGCGACAGCCGCTGCGCCCTCGTCGGGGCCGATCACGACGATCTCCGTGACGCCGCGTCGAGCGGCCCGTTCGATCGCTAGCGCGACCGACTCTCCCCCGGCATCGACCCACGTCAGAGCCTGGGCCAGGAGCGAGTTTCTGGATACCGTCGCGGTCGCCGGTACGACCTCCTCGAAGCCGGCTGCACCCATCAGTTCGATTGCGACCGGCGTCACTCCCGGTACGGCGCCGTTCGCCGAGCCGGGCAGGTGGAGCACGTCGGACAAACCCGTCAGTTGCCGTGTCATCAGAGCCGTGGCTCCCAGGGTCGAGCCCAGCACCGGAACTCTGCCGAGCGCGGCGGAGAACAGCAGGTGCCGGGCGCGCAGCGCCTCCCAGCGGCGGCGCATCGCCGTCACGCCGCCACCCGAGCTCAGCAACAGGCCGGCAACCGTGGAGAAACCGGCCGCGTAGACCACGGCAGGCGCCGGCGCGTTGGCGAGCAGGGTTTCGATCGCGCCGATCTGAAACAGCGCGGGCTCGATCGAGCCTTCGAGCACCCAAGCCTGTGTCGTGCACAACGGAGCCGGCGGCGGTTGAGCGCGCGGGCGAGCCCGTTCGCCTCGAGCGCTCAGCAGAGTCCAAGCCACGGCGGTGTAAGGTAGGGCGCTACCTTGCAGTTCGCAATACCGGAGGCTAAGTGGTCCGCGTGCGCCGGCTCGCCTCTCATGTCCAACCCGCCTCGCCCGAGTTCGCCGCCAATCGCGCCGCCATGCAGGCGGCCGTGGCCGAATTGCGCGCGCGGCTCGCACGGGTGCGTGAAGGAGGATCCGAACGGGCACGCAAACGGCACACCGAGCGAGGCAAGATGCTGCCGCGCGAGCGGGTCGAGGGGCTGCTCGATCCGGGAACCCCCTTCCTCGAGCTCTCTCCACTGGCGGCCGACGGAGCCTACGAGGATGAGACTCCGTCGGCGGGCGTGATCACCGGCATCGGCAGCATCCGCGGCCACCTGGCGGTGGTCATCGCCAACGACGCCACGGTCAAAGGCGGGACGCTCTATCCGCTGAGCGTCAAGAAGAACCTGCGCGCGCAGACCATCGCCTACGAGAACCGTTTGCCGACGGTCTACCTGGTCGATTCAGGCGGCGCCTTCTTGCCGCTGCAAGCGGAGATCTTTCCCGATTCGACCAACGGCGGTCGCGGCTTCTACATGCAGGCGCGCATGTCGGCGGCAGGCATCCCGCAGGTGGCCGTGGTGATGGGCTCGTGCACCGCCGGCGGCGCGTACACGCCCGCGATGTGCGACGAAAACGTGATCGTCGCCAACCAAGGGACGATTTTTTTGGGCGGTCCGCCGCTCGTCAAGGCGGCGACCGGAGAGGACGTGAGCGCCGAGGATTTGGGCGGTGGCGATGTCCACACGCGGATCTCGGGTGTCGCCGATCACCTGGTAGCGAGCGACGCGGATGGTCTGGCCAAGGCGCGAGAGATCTTCGAGCACATCGTCCGGCCGCAGTGGCCGGCCGGAACGGGCGCGGAACGTGAGACGCCCGAAGATCCGCACTACGATCCCGCCGAGCTTTACGGCATCGTGCCCGCCGACACACGGATTCCCTACGACGTGCGCGAGGTGATCGCGCGTCTGGTGGACGGCAGCCGGTTCCACGAATTCAAGGAACGCTACGGCACAACGATCGTCACGGGCTTCGCACGGCTGTATGGGTTCACCGTGGGCGTCCTCGCCAACAACGGGGTGCTGTTCTCGGAGTCGGCGCTCAAGGCCACCCACTTCATCGAGCTGTGCTGCCAGCGGCGGGTTCCGCTGCTGTTCCTGCAGAACATCACCGGATTCATGGTCGGACGGCATTACGAGCACGGTGGCATCACCAAGGACGGCGCCAAGCTGGTTCACGCCGTGTCCAACGCGGAGGTGCCCAAGCTCACCGTGATCATCGGGGCCTCGCACGGCGCGGGGAATTACGCGATGTGCGGCCGTGCCTTTGCCCCACGGCTTCTGTTCATGTGGCCGAACTCTCGCATCTCGGTGATGGGTGGTGAGCAGGCTGCCAACACGTTGGTGATGATCAAGCAACAGCAACTGGCGGCGCGCGGCGAGCGGCTCGATCCCGAGCTGGCCAAGGTCATGCACGACGAGGTCGTTCGCACCTACGAGCGCGAGGGCAGCCCCTACTACAGCACCGCGCGGCTCTGGGACGACGGCATCCTGGATCCGCTCGAGACCCGTCAGGCCTTGGGTCTGGCTCTCGAGGCAACCCTGCAGGCGCCAATCGCCAAGACCGTCAACGGCGTGTTCCGGATGTAGGGCACGAGTCGGAGAACGAGGACAAGGCGCCGTGAAGGACAAGATCATCATCGCCAATGCAGGTGGCTTCTGGGGCGACGAAGCCGCGGCGGTTGCCCGCCAGGTGCGCGGCGGGCCGATCCACTATCTGACCATGGACTACCTGGCCGAGATCACCATGATCATTCTCGCGCGCCAGAAGGCGAGCAGCGAAGAGCTAGGCTACGCCCGCGACTTCGTCGGGCACCTGGCCGGTATCCTGGAGGAGGTCGCGGCCAAGGGCATCACCGTCATCGCGAATGCCGGCGGCGTCAATCCGCGCGCCTGCGCGAAAGCCATCGAGGGGCTGCTGGAAGCTCGGGGCCTGCGCCTGCCGGTGGCGATCGTGGACGGCGACGATCTCATGCCGAACCTGCATGCACTGGCCGAGCGCGGTGCGGAGTTTCGCCATCTGGAAAACGGCGAACCGCTCGGGGGGCTGATTGCGAAGGTGAACTCGGCCAACGCCTACATCGGCGCACGTCCGATCGTGGCTGCGCTCGAGCGCGGCGCTCGCATCGTGGTCACCGGCCGAACCTACGACGCCGCCAGTGTCGTCGCGCCCATCGTCCATGAGTTCGGCTGGGCCTGGGACGACTGGGACCGGCTGGCGGCGGCCTTGCTCGCGGGCCACTTGATCGAATGCGGCGCCCAGGTCACCGGCGGCAACTACACGCTGTGGCGCGAGGTGCCCTCGTTCCGCAACATGGGCTATCCGCTCGTCGAGGTGTCGCCTGATGGTTCGTTCGTCTTGACCAAGCACCCCGGCACCGGCGGGCTGGTCAGCACGCGCACGGCGACTGAGCAGGTACTCTACGAGATCGGCGACCCGCGCGCCTATGCCTCGCCGGACGTCGCGGCCGACTTCACCTCGTGCCGCTTCGAGGATCTCGGCAAGGATCGCGTGGCGGTCAGCGGCGTCAGGGGGCAGCCGCCCGGTGACTTCCTCAAGGTATCGATGACCTACGATGCCGGGTTCAAGGTGCAGTGCGACGTCGTGGTGAGCGGTCCGGATGCCGTGGCCAAGGCGCAGACCTTTGCCGACATCTACTGGGCCAGGGTTCCGGGCGGCCCAGACGCATTGACCGAGACTCGCACCGAGCTGATCGGGCATTCGGCCTGCTGGGGCGCAGCCGCTGCGCCCGCGAGCGATCCCAACGAGATCGTGCTGCGCTTTGGCGCCCGCGCGCCCGAGGCGAAACCGCTCGAACGGATGGCGCGCGAGCTGGCCGGGATCGCGCTGGCGGGGCCGGCGGGGATCTGTGGCGCCGGCGGCCGTCCGCACGTCGGCCCGGCTTACGGGTACTGGCCAGCGTTGATCCCGCGCTCGATGGTCACCGCTCGCATGTTCCTCGCAGGGGCCTCACTCGAGCTCCCGTGTTCGCTGGGGTCGAGCGCCCCCCCGCGACCGGCCCCGGAGGGCCCGGTTCCCGCCTCGTCCGGTCGCCGGCCTCGCGTCCGTGTGCCGCTCTCGCGGATCGCCTACGGACGCTCGGGCGACAAGGGCGACACCTGCAACATCGGCATCGCGGTCTTGCGGATCTCGCTCTACCCCGAACTGCTGCGCGAGCTCACCGCTGAACGAGTCGCCGCTTTCTTCGGCCCGATGGCGCAGGGCGAGGTGACTCGCTACCGTCTCGACAATCTCGCCGCCGTCAACTTCGTCCTGCGCCGGGCGCTGGGCGGTGGGGGTACCCTTTCGCTGCGCCTGGACAATCAGGGCAAGACGATGTCGCAGGGCCTGCTCACGATGGAAGTCGAGATCGCGGCAGACTTGCTCGAAGGGGGCTGAATGCTCGAAATCGAAAAGCAGGCGTCCGTGGTGCGGATCGTTCTGGCGCGCCCCGAGGTGCGCAACGCGCTCGACGGCGCACTGTTGCGAGCGATCGCCGATGCGCTCGACCGGATCGAGAGCGACGCCGAGGCGCGAGTAGTCGTGGTCGCCGGACGCGGGAGCGCCTTCTCGGCCGGGGCCGATCTAGCGTCCATGCAGAAAATGGCGACGGCGAGCTGCGAAGAGAATCGTGCGGATGCCCGCGCGCTGGGGGCCGTGTTCCATCGCATCGCGAGCTTCCCCAAGCCGGTGGTGGCTCGCGTCCACGGGCCGGCCATCGGCGGCGGCGTCGGCTTGATGGCGGCCTGCGACCTGGTGATCGCCGCCGAGGAGTCCTTCTTCGCCTTCAGCGAGGTCAGGCTCGGGATCGTGCCGGCAGTGATCTCTCCGTTCTGCATTCGGCGGCTGGGGCCCTCGCGGGCGCGTCACTTGTTCCTGACGGGTGAGCGGATCGACGCCGGTCAGGCTCTTCAGTACGGTCTGGTCGATCGCGTGGTCAAGCTCGCAGAGCTGGATGCCGCGGTGGAGCAGGCCGTCGAGAACCTCGTCCGCGGCGCGCCCGGAGCCTTGTCGGCCGCCAAGCAGCTGATCGACCGCGTGGTCGGCGCGCCTCTGGACCAAGCGCTCGACTACACAGCAGACCTCATAGCGCGCTTGCGCGCGAGCGCCGAAGCCCGGGAAGGCATGACGGCGTTCCTCGAGAAGCGTCCGCCAGCTTGGGCGCCGCCGCGTCGGGACTAGGCCCCGACCGTCTGACAACGCGGTAAGAACGCCCGCGCCGTGGCATGCCGCCTGCAGGAGCCTGCCGATGCCGTTGCTCGCCCGGGCCCTGGAGTCGGCCAAATCCCGACCGGGGCGGGGTGAGTGAGAGCGGCGGACGGTATCTGCCGGCGTTACGAATCTGACACTCGTACCGGAATGACGGCAGAGACGAAGACCGACCGCCGCGGTTTTGCGGTAGCAGAGGCCGGCAGCGGCATGGCATCATGCTTGTTAGGATAAACATCATGGCGGAAACGCTGGAGGCAAAGCGGATGGGGAGCGATCTCACGAATATGGTCGTGCTGGTCGACGACGAGCCGAACATCAGAGAGACGGTGGCTTTCATTTTGGAGGCCGAGGGCGTCGAAGTTTCGACCGGTTCGGACGGTGTCGAGGGCCTGGAAGCGGTCCGGCGCTGCCGCCCGAAAGTCGTTCTGCTCGACGTCATGATGCCGCGGATGGACGGCTACGAAGTCTGCAAGGCGATTCGCCAGGATCCGGGCCTGGCCGGCGTGTTCGTCATGATCCTGACTGCGCGCGGTCAGAAGTCCGACGAGGCGAAAGCGCTAGAAGTCGGGGCCGACCTGTACATGTCGAAGCCGTTCGACGACGAGATCGTCTTGCAGGTGATTCAGGACGTGTTCGAAGGACGCTTGATCTCGCGGCAGGGCGCCGGCGAGCACGGCCCGGTCGTTCACTACCAGCGCAGCGGCGTACCCGCTGCCTGAACCGGCTAGCGGTCCTCGCCCGCGATCCAGGTCAGGAGCTGCTCGGCGGCTTCCATGTCGCCGCTGATCTCCAGGCGCTCGCTCGCCACGGCTAACCGGCCGTCGAAGGCGCCGTCGGCGATTGCCAGAAAGTCGGCGACCGAAAGCCGGACCAGCACATCCGGGTTCCCGGTCGCATCGGCCGTCCACGCGGTCCGTTCGGGGCCGACGCTCAGAAGGTGGCTGCCACCGCCGTCACCTTCGATCTGAAACTGGAACGTTGCCGTCCGAGCGGCGCTCGCCGCTCCCTTGGCTTCGAACGCTCGAAAGATTTCCTCTATCCTCGCGCGCGGATCGGGGGCGGGGGTCGGGGTTGGGGTCTGTGTTTCCATGGCGGCGCTTCTTGTAGAGCTTGCGGTCGACCTCGGCAAGCGCCGCGCCCGTCTGGCCGGGCTCGTGGCGGTCGCCGTTGGAGCGGCGATGCTGCTTGGCTTGGGTCTGGGACGGGCTCCGCTGCTCGATCCCGACGAAGCCAGGCACGCCGAGATCGCGCGTGAGATGCTGCTCAGCGGACGGTGGGTCGAGCCGATCGTCAACTTCCAGCCTTACCACCACAAGCCGTCGTTCTTCTACCTGCTGGTCGGCCTGGCCTATCGCGTCTGGGGTGTCGGGGAAGTGGCCGCGCGATCGATCTCGGCGCTGTCGGCATGGATGACGTTGCTGGCCGTGTACTGGCACGGGTCGCGTGTCAGCGTCGGGGTCGGGCTCACCGCCGCGCTCCTGCTGGGATCGTGCGCGTTCTGGGTGGGGGTGGGGCGCTTCACCAACTTCGATTCTCTAGCGACCGCGATGCTGGTTTGCGCGGTCCTTTGCCTGGCCGGTTGGTTGGAAGAACCAGCCAAGCGCGGTCGGCTGGTGCTCTTCCATGGCCTGCTCGGGCTTGCCGTGCTTGCCAAGGGGCCAGCCGCGCTGGTGCTCGCGGCGGTGCCGGTGGCGTGGGCTCTGTGGCGCGGAGACACGAGCCTGCGGAGGCTGTGGTCGCCGGCCGGAGCCGCGGTGTTCGTCTGCATCGTTGCCGCCTGGACGGTTCCCACGGCGCTGTTCGCGCCGGACTATCTCTTCGACTTCTTGTGGATCCATAACCTGCAGCGCTACCTAGTTCCCACGCGGAGCTTCCATTCCGAGCCGGCGCTGTTCTTTCTGCCGGTGGTTGCCGGCACGCTCCTGCCTTGGTCACCGCTAGTCCCCTCGGCGCTACGCTGGGCACTGCGAGCACGCGCATCCGACCGGCTGCTGGCCGTCTACGCGTTGTGGGTCGTCGTGTTCTTCTCGCTGTCAGCGGGCAAGCTGGCGACCTACGTGCTGCCAGCGTTCCCCGTGCTCGCACTCCTGGTGGCGCGCTGGGCGGCTAGCGCCGGCGCCGATGGGCCCACCATGGGAATGACGCGAATGCTGCGCTTGATGGTTCGAGCAGGCGCATGGCTCACGCTCCCGCTGCCGATTGGGGCATGGATCGCTCTCAACCTGAAAGCGCCAGGGGATGAGTGGGTCGCTTGCGTCTTCGTGCCCGCGGCGCTCGCCGGCATCGTTCTGCTCGTCTTCCGTGTGGATCGCCGGGCACCCCTCACGGCGCTACGCCTACTCTGCGCCGGTATGACCGCGAGCATCGTGTTCTTCAATCTCACCGCCGGCGCTGCGCTCGGCCGCTTTGCCAGCGATCGCGACCTGGCGCACCTAGCTCGAGCGACCTACCCCGACAGACCCGTGGTGGCCGTGGGGGTGAAGCCGTACTCCTTCCTCTTCTACAGCACCAAGCCCGTCGTTTATGGCGCGGATGATTCGGCGTGGGTGCGGGTCCTGGCCAGCGGCGCGCCGGTGCTGGTGCTGACCAAGGAGCAGCGCGTCGACAGGATCGCGCAGGCGCTCCCGCTGCTCAGGGCGCGCGAGATTGGCCGCAATCCGCGTCACATTCTGCTTGCGATCCCGTGAAACCGGCTTGCCTCGGACCTGCCGGTTGGTAACATGGCCGCCATGAACGCCCACTGCGTGTCCCCGGTCCGCTCGGTCCTCTTCGCTGCGCTCACGGTGCTCGCCGGCACCTCCGGTGCTTTGGCTGCGGCCGACGCGAGGACACCCGAGCAGACCGTCACGGGATACCTCTCGGCCATGAAGGAGCAGCGCTTTCCCGACGCGTACGACTTCGTCTCGACGACCCTGAGGGCGGGAAAGACCCGTGAGGAATGGGCCAAGGAGCAGCAGTACATCGTCCAGGTCGGTGAGGTGAAGATCTTCAGCTTCCAGGTTTTGAAGGCGGAGACGCAAGGCGAGACGGCGAAGGTGCCCAACATTCTCAAGTCGCAAGACAAGTATCTGAACCAGCTCGGCCTCGACGAGTACGAGATCTACAGTCTCATTCGTGAAGAGGGCGAGTGGCGAATCGATCAGCAGACCCTCGTCGAAGCCCCAGAACGCTCCGAGTATTTCCCTGAACACTAACCTTCCGCGTCCCCCCCGTCCGTCGCCGGCCGTTCATCGGCTTGACTGGAGGGATGCTGGCCGTTAAGAGGGCCGGTCGCTTCGCAGCGGCGAGAGTACGCGCTTCGCGAACCATCGAACGAACGCCGTGTCGCACAGCCGCGCGTCCAGTCAGGAGGGGTGCATGAGGTTCACAGCTGCCGTGGTCCGTTCGTGCGTTCTGCTGTCGGCCCTGATTACGACGCTGGCCACGAGCGGCTGCCATGGAGAAGACGTCTGGGATCCGTTGACGGAGCAGAAGATCTACGTTTCGGACAAGTTCTTCGACGTTGCGATTCACAGCCCCAAGCACGCGATGATCGTCGGCTATGGCGGCAAGATCATCGAAACCGACAACGGTGGCATGAGCTGGACCCAGGTAGACACGGGCACGAGGAAGTCGCTTTACAGCGTCGACTTCACTGCGGATCACAAGGTCGGGTGGATCGTCGGAGAGGCGGGGCTGATTCTTCGAACAGCGGACGGCGGGAAGACCTGGAAACCGCAAGACGCAGTCGTTTGGCTGGACAAGGAATGCGAAGACCCGGAAGAGCGCGCCTATCGCCAGATCGACAGTCCCTGCCAGTACGCCTACCTGTTCGCGGTCAGTGTGGTCGATGAGCTCAACGCGTTCATCGTCGGCGACAAGTCGATCTACTCGCGGACCCGAGACGGAGGCGCGACCTGGGAGGTTCGCACCCTGAAGTTCGAGACCGACGTCGCCGACGATCTGTCGCTCGCGTACGAAGATCCGGTCCTCTACGACATCGAGTTCCGCGACCTCGACCACGGATACATCGTCGGAGAGTTCGGGAAGATCTACTACACCGAGGACGGCGGCCAGACCTGGGTGCAACAGCAGGAGAGCGTCATGGACGAAAGCGTCCTGGACATCCTGGACCTGCCGACCTTTTTTGACATCGAGTTCCTCGACGAAAAAACCGGCATGGTCGCCGGCCTGGACGGCCGGATCGCGGTCACGGGCGACGGAGGCAAGGACTGGAACTTCGTGCCCAGCAACGTGGATGGTTTCATCGATCCTTTCTACTCGGCCGCCCTCATGACGAACGGGGTGCGCTGGGTGGTGGGCGCGTCGGGTCAGGTCGTGATGGCGCCTCCCGGCGGCGAGTTCGCCAAGGGCAGCCTCGGCAGCCAGATCAACAACTGGATGCGACGCATCCGCTTTTACGACGACAACAGCGGTTGGATCGTGGGCGGCTTCGGCCTGGTCATGAGCACCGACGACGGTGGCAAGACCTGGTACCGGCGGATCGGTTAGGCGAGAGGGGAAAGGCGATGGCGATCGATTACGAAGTTCCTGCGGACAAGCGCCTCCTCTACTGGCTCGGTGACAAGCTCATCGATTACCGCCACCCGGTTTCCATCGTCGTCGTTCTGGTGACGAGCCTGTTCGCGTACTTCACCTTCCAATTGCGGTTGGTGACGAGTTTCGGCGACCTCGTGCCGCAAACCCACCCCTACGTCCAGATTCACAATCGGTACTCGAAGGATTTCGGCGGTGCCAACAACATCGTGATGATGGTGGAGGTCGACGAGGGCAATCTCTTCAACGTCGAGAACCTCGGCCAGATCTATCTCATGACCGAGGAGATCGACAAGATTTACGGCGTCAACCACAACCAGATCGATTCGATCGGCCACCGCACCACGCGGCATCTGAAGGTCGCGGCCGCCGGCACTCTGCGATCGGAGCCGGTGATGATCGGCATGCCGCGCACCGAGGATGAGGCCGCCGAGGTGCGGCGCATCGTCCACAACTCGGAGAACGTCTACGGGATTTTGGTCTCGCTCGACGACAAAGCCGCGATCGTCCGCGCCAACTTCATCGAGGGACGCCTCGACTACAAGCGCATCTTCGAGGAGATGAACGCGCGTGTGATCCGGCCATTCACCGAGGGCTGGGTGGGCGCCGAACTGGTCGACGTCGATCCGGATCGGTCCGACGCTTACGGTGTGGAGAAGGGGACGGGGGTCATCGTCAAGCGACTCTTCCCGGACAGCGCTGCCCAGAAGGCCGGCCTCGAGACCAACGACGTCCTGACGACCTTGGGCGGCAAGCCGCTCAAGCACCGTTACGAGATCGGCAACGCGGTCGCCGCCGATGCCGGCGAGACAGGCGTAGGCGTCGAGATCGGCTATCTCCGCGAAGGGAAGCCCGGCACCTTGACCCTCCAGGGTGGCGGGTCCGACATCCAAGTCTGGGTCGCCGGTGAGCCGAGACTGTACGGTTGGGTGTACAACTACGCCGGCGACGTCTTCTTCATCTTGGTGATCACGTACTGCATCGAGTGGGTGCTGCGCTGGATGTACTTCCACGATTGGCGCGGCTCGCTGCGGCCCACGATCACGGGCTTGATCGCCGCGTTCTGGGGTCTGGGGTTCATCTATCTGATCGG
This sequence comes from uncultured Myxococcales bacterium, assembly GCA_964555245.1. Lineage (GTDB taxonomy): Bacteria > Desulfobacterota > Binatia > UBA1149 > SPBQ01 > CAZKRI01. Next base: position 14,969 of record CAZKRI010000038.1, on the reverse strand, counting down.
GCTTGCGCTCGATCCTCTGATGCTGGTGATGCCGTTCCTCATCACTGCGCGCGCGGTCAGTCATGCCATCCAGATGCACGATCGCTACTACGAGGAGTTCGAACGTTGCGGGTGGAACAAGCGACGGGCGATCGTCGCCTCCTTCGCTGAGCTGTTCGTGCCGACTTTCTCCGGCGTCGTGACCGACGCGCTCGGCGTACTCGTCATTCTGCTGGTCCCGGTCATCATGCTGCAGAAGCTCGCTGTGACAGCTTCGTGGTGGATTCTGGCGATCACCGTCTCCGAGATGTTGCTCAACCCGATCGTCTACTACTATCTCAAAGCCCCCGAGCCCGAGCTGGTGGTGCTGCGCGAACGCGGCGCGTTCCGCAGGTACACGGAAAGGTTCGTCGATGCGTTGCTTTCCAAAACCGGCAGGCGAGTGTCGCTGATCAGTTGGGTGGTCGCGATGTCGATCGCCGGCTACAACCTGCGCGGGCTGACGATCGGAGACCCGACCGCGGCCTCGCCGCTGGTGTTCGAAGACTCGCCCTACAACATGTCGCACTCCAAGATTCAGGGAAAGTTCGGCGGTGTCGAGCCTCTGATCATCGTCTCCGAGGGCTTCGACAAGAACGCCATGAAGGATCCCAAGACGCTCAAGCGCATGGAGGAGTTTCAGCGGTTCCTCGAGCGGGATTCGAGCGTCGGCTACAGCTTCTCGCTCTCCGACATTCTGCGCGCCGTCAACAGCGTCTTCCACGAGCTGGAGCCCAAGTGGGGCGTGATCCCGAACAACTGGGTCGACATCGGCGGTCTGTTCTTCATTTTCTTCTCCGGCTCGCCGCCGACCGAGACTGCCAAGTACGTCTCCACGGACTTTTCGACCGCCCACGTGACGTTCTTCTGCAGGGATCACAAGGGCGCGAACATCCGGCGGATCATCGGACGCAGCAAACAGTTCATCCGCGAAGACCAGGAGCGCGACCTCGGTATCGAGGTAGCGGACGAAGCCGGCAAGATCGTCATCACGAACGTGTTCAGCGATCCCCCATGGTCCAAGGGTGAGGGATCCTGGATGGTCTCGGAGACGGGCAAGGCCGGTGAGACCGCGCCGTTCCAAGTCGGGGACCGAATCGTGGAGGTCGGCGGTGTGCCGGTCACCGACCTGGAGACCTTCAACGAGGCGTTCGCCGAGGAGACCAACAGCTCGAAGGCCCTCAACTTCAAGCTCGAACGGGGAACCGAAACCGTCGAAGTCACGGCGGCGGCACCCTGGAAGTCGGTCCTGAAGCTGGCCGGGGGTCTGATCGGGGTGCTCGCGGCGGCGAACGAAGAGCTGGTGCGCAACGACCTGCTGATGAACTTCCTCGGTTTCTTCACCATCTGGGTCATCCTGCTCTTCACTTATCGATCGGTGCGTTGCGGACTGTACCTGTTGGCGCCGATGGTTTGCTCCAACATGATCTGCAACGCGGTGATGGCCTCTCAGGGCATCGGTATCAACATTCATACGCTGCCGCTGGTCACGGTCGGTATCGGCTTCGGGGTCGATTACGGCATGTACATGGTGAGCCGGATCATCGAGGAGATCCGAATACGCGGGGACATCGTCGACTCGACTCGAGAGGCGATGGTGACCACGGGCAAGGCGATTACCTTCACCGCCGTCACGATGGTCGTGAGCACGTCGTTCTGGGTCTACTCGAACGTCCGCTTCAACGCGGAGATGGGCCTCTTGCTCGCCATCTGGATGGGCATCGGCTACATCGGTGCCCAGACGTTGCTGCCGGTACTGTTGGTGATCATGAAGCCCTCCTTCATCATGCGCGAGGCGAACAAGCAGCCCGCGCGCGTGGCGGCCACGATCAAGCGGGGCTAGGAGAATACCATGGAACTGGGAATCTGGAGTTCAATTGCGATCGTCGTCGGATTCAGCTTCTTGCTCATCTTTCTCGACGAGTATGTCGCCAAGCCTTGGCGGCAGAAGAAGTGGGAGCGGCAGGCGGCCTCCGGCGACAAAGAGAAACAGGAGCTCCTGCGACTGGCGCGTTCGGCGATAGTCGTCGAGGAATAGCGCGCGCGTCGCCGGGGCCGGCCATGGCGCTGCGTGCCCTTCGCATCGCGGCTGTCGCCGCGGGTCTCTTTTACCTGTTCGATCTGTCGCGGCGTGCGGGGATCGTGCGTGGCAATCCGGAGTTGCCGGGGACGCTGTGGGCGATTGGAGTCGTGTCGTTGCTCTTCTCGCTCCGCGCGCTGGTCACCGAGCTGACCCGGGATACCAGCTCGATTCTGGAGCGGGACTTTCTGTGGGGATTGAGCGCCGGCGGCCTGGTCACGGTTTTGGCCCGTCTCTGATCGTTCCATGTGCGCCGTCTTGACGCCTCCGGCCGCCTCCCTAGTCTAGGCCGAGCCCGACAGGGGAGCCTGCGTGATCCGCGCCGACGAACTGACCAAGGACTACGGACTGCACCGTGCCGTCGACGGTGTCAGTTTCGAGATCCAGCGTGGCGACATCGTGGGACTGCTCGGGCCCAACGGCTCGGGCAAAACCACGGTCATGCGCATGTTGACCGGCTTCTTCGCGCCCACCCGTGGGCGCTGCGCGGTGGCCGGGATCGATCTTGCCGAAGCGCCGCGTGAAGCGCGCCGGCACATCGGCTACCTCCCGGAGCGCGTCGCCCTCTACCCCGACATGACGGTCGCCGGCTATCTGCGCTTCGTGGCCCGGGTTCACGACGTGGCGGGCCCGGTCGCGGCGGCGGTGGACGAAGCGCTCGGGCGTTGCGGGCTCGTGGAGGTGGCCGACCGGCGGATCGGCAAGCTCTCCAAGGGCTACCGGCAGCGCGTCGGCATCGCACAGGCCATCATTCACCGGCCCGAGGTGCTCATTCTCGATGAGCCGACCGTCGGGTTGGACCCCCGGCAGATCGTCGAGATCCGCTCGCTCATCCGCAAGCTGGCGGGCTCGGCTACCGTCCTGCTGTCCACCCATATCCTGCCCGAGGTCAGCATCATCTGTCGCCGGGTCTTGATCCTCGACCACGGCAAGCTCGTTGCCGAGGATACCGCCGAAGGGCTCGCCGCGCGCACCATGGGGCAGGGTCAGACCCTGGTACGCGTGCGCGCGCCGATGCGGGACGTGATCAGCGCGCTGGCCGCCTGTCCGGGCGTCACCGATGCCCGCGTGGTCGACCGTGACCCGACCGGTCTGGTCTCGCTTATTGCCAGCAGCGATGCGCGTAGCGACCCCGCACCGTTGATCGCGCGGGCAGTGGTCGAGCGGGGTTGGACGCTCCACGAGCTCACCCGCCAGACCATCAGCCTGGAGGACCTGTTCGTCCGCATCCTGGAGGGTGCGGGCGGAGAGGGGGGGCAGGTGTGAGCCGCTTCCTCGCGCTGCTGGGTAAGGAACTGCGCGGCTTCTTCGCCGCGCCGCTGGTCTACTTCGTCAGTGGCGTGTTCCTGACCCTGGCAGGCTACTACTTCTATACCGACCTCAACGCGTTCATCACGTTCGGCTTCGGCGAGAGCATCGTCGAGCACCTATGGCAGCGTCTGTTCAACGACGTGGTGCGGGTGGTGATCACGGTGATTCCGCTGATCACGATGCGTGTCTACTCGGAGGAGAAGAGCCTCGGCACCATCGAGCTGCTCTACACGGCCCCCTTGCGTGATGGCGAGATCCTGGCCGCCAAGTATCTGGCCTGCATGAGCGTATTCGCGGTGATGATCGGCGCCACCGCGCTCTATCCGGTGCTGATCTATCGGATCCAACCCTTCGACGTGTCCCAGCTTGCCGCCGTCTACGTGGGGCTGTTGCTGCTGATCAGCGCTTTGGTGGCGGTCGGCATCTTCATCTCCTCGCTCACGGAAACGCAGCTGATCGCGGCGATGTTCAGCTACGGTGCGCTGCTCTTGCTGTGGAACCTCAGTTGGAACGAGGCTGCCGTTCCCAACACCTTGCTCGGTGTGGTCTCGCAGCTTTGCGCCTACGATCACTTCGAGCCGTTCGCGCGTGGAGTGATCGACCTCAAGGACGTCGCTTACTTCGTCTCGATCACCTGGTTCATGAGCTTCCTCACCATGCGCTCGATGGAATCCCGGCAGTGGCGAGGGCGGCGATGATCCCGCCCGGGCTGCGCCACGTCGCGCTGCTCGTCGCGGGAGCGCTCGGACTCCTCGCGGTGCTCACGGGCGTGACCGCCTTCGCTTATCTCCACAACCTGCGCATCGATCTCAGTCCGGGCGACCGGTTCACGCTGTCGGATCACGCGCTGGCCGTGTTGAGGGGGCTGGACCAGACCATCCGCCTGACCGGCTTCATCCGCACCGAGGACCCGCGAAATCCTATTCTCAGGGATCTGCTCTGGCAGGCCGCCAAGGAAAGCAACTTCGTCAGCTACACCATCGTCGACGTCAACCGCAATCCGACGCTAGCGGCCGAGTATGGGGTAGATGCCTATGGCTCGACCGTGGTGCAGAGTGCCGATCGCCGTACCGACTTCTCCAATCCTTCGGAAAGCCAGCTTACCTCCGCTCTGCTTTACGTCACGCAACCGCCCAAGAAGATCTACGCGCTCAGCGGGCACGCCGAGTGCAGCTTGCGCGATCAGGACCGTCACACCGGCTGTTCGGGGATGAGCACGGCGCTGCAGTCGGGGTTCTACGAGGTCGAGGATCTGGGGCTCCTCACCGGCAAGCCGGTTCCCGCAGACGCCGCGGTGGTCATCATTCCAGGGGCGCGCAAGGACCCGGTAGCCGCCGAGCTGCGGGCGCTGGACGACTATCTCGAGCGTGGCGGCAAGCTGCTCGTCTTGCTCGAGCCCTACCAGGCCCCGCGCCTTGCGGCCTGGCTCAAACGCTATGGGGTGGACGTGGGTGAGAACGTGGTGGTCGATCCGGACAACAGGCTCGCGGGCGGCGAGCCGTTCTCGGCCGCGCTGCCCGAGCTCAACACCCGGCACCTGGTGCCGGCACGGATCGAGGGTTTGCCCCTGTTCTCGGGGATGCGGACCGTGACGGCCCGCTCTGACGAGCAAGCCGGTCGAGTGGCGGTCTGGCTCCTTCGGTCGGGCCCGCGAAGCTGGGCCAGTCACGACCCAGAAGTGCTGCAGGGGGAGCGCACCCTTTTCGTGGCCGGCCGCGACCTCAACGGTCCGCTCGGGGTAGGGGTCGAGGTCGTTCTGTCGGTCACCGCTCGCAGTGAGCCCGCGGACAATCGAGGGCGGATCATCGTCTACGGAGACTCCGACTTCGTTACCAACCGGTTCCTCGACTATCTGGGCAACCGCGACCTGATCCTCAACACCGTCAACTGGCTGGCCCGTGAGGAGCAGCTCATCGCGCCGCATCCCAAGCAAAAGCAGCCGGGGGCGAACGTCTTCTTTCCGAGTCAAGCGGATCTCGAAGGGGTCTTCTGGTTGGCCGCCGTGGTGCAGCCGGCTCTGTTCTTCTTGGTGGGGACGACGCTGGTCGTATGGAGGCGCTTTCGACCGTGACCTGGCGAAGCGTCGCCGTCTACTGGGTGCTGGCCGCTGTCGTCGGCCTGCAGCTTCATTTCGAAAGCCGCGAGCGCTTGGCGTTCAGCCAACCGGACCAGGAGCGTCCGCGCGCCCCACTGGTGGCCGTGGCTCCCGAATCGGTTGACGCCGTGCGCGTAGCGCGGGGAAGCGCGGCCGTGGATCTCGTCCGTACGCAAGGCCGCTGGTCGGTCCGCCCGCCCGCCCGCGCTGATATGTCCAGCGATCTGGTCGACGCGCTGATCGACTCGCTGACGACGATCCCGCCGGTTGAGGTCGTCTCCGAAGGAGGCGAACGGAGCGACACCAATCCCGGTGCATCCGAGTACGGGTTGGACCCACCGCATTACCGAATCGCGATGGCGATCGCAGGAAAGCCGGTGGCCGAGGTCGAGATCGGCCAGCGTAACCCGACTCGCACCGCGGTCTACGCTCGGGTGGCCGGCGATGCTCGACTGTACTTGATGGGGCTCAACGCCCAGTATTACGTCGATCTGATCTTCGAACAGGCCGAGCGCGGCGCCGGCCTGTCGCGCTGAGCGTCGGGGACACCGTGGACTTCGGCTTCAGCCCAGAGCAGGACCAGTTGCGAGCGGTGGCCCGCGAGTTCCTGCGCAAAGAAGCACCCACCTCTTTCGCTCGCGCCATGTCGGAGGACCAGTCGGGCGTCGACCCGCGCCTGTGGCGGATGCTGGCCGAGCTGGGCTGGCTCGGCCTTGCCATTCCTGAGGCCCACGGCGGGAGCGGTCTGGGACTGATCGAGCTCGCAATCATTATCGAAGAAATGGGCGAGGTCATTTTTCCCGGACCCTTCTGGTCGACGACGTGCCTGGGAGTTCCCGCCGTCATGGAGCTCGGCAGCCTAGAACAGCAGCAGCAGATTCTCGGCGAAGTCGCGGCCGGCCGGCGTCGGCTCACCGTGGCGGTGGCCGAACGGTCCGGCCGCTGGTCGGCCGAGGAAATCGAGACGGTCGCCCGCCGCACGACCGAGGGCTTCGAGCTGGACGGCTGCAAGCTGTTCGTCCCGGATGCATCCGCCGCCGATACGGTCGTCATCGTGGCCCGCTTGGACGGCGGTCTGGGCTTTTTCGCGGTGCCGGCGGGCACTGCCGGTCTGCGCATCGAACCGATGAGGACGATCGACCGGACTCGCAGGCTCGACGTCGTCGAGCTGCGCGCAGCGCGCGTGCCCAAGGCCGCCTTGCTCGGCGGCGTCAGCGCTGGCCCTCAGGCGCTCGAAGATCTGATCGTTCTGGCCAAGACCGCACTCGCGGCCGAGCTTTGCGGCCTGGCCGCGGGAGCGCTCGCGCTCAGCGTCGACTACGTCAAGATCCGCGAGCAGTTCGGACGTCCCATCGGTACGTTTCAAGCGATCCAGCACAAGCTGGCCGACATGAAGGTCGTGCTGGAGAACTCTCGGTCGCTGGTTTACTACGCCGCCTGGGCGATCGACAGCGAGAGCCAGGACCGGCATCTGGCCGCTGCGATGGCCAAGGCCTACGCGAGCCAGGAGTGCTCCGGCGTCGTCGCCGATGCGATCCAGACGCACGGCGGGATCGGTTTCACTTGGGAGCACGATCTCCATCTCTACTTCAAACGCGCCAAGGCTGGCGAGGTGACCTTCGGCGATGCGACGGAGAATCGCGAAACCGTCGCCCGCCTTCTCGAGCTGTAGGAGGAAGATCGCGATGCGTGTGGCAGTGGTGACCGGCGGAGGCCGCGGGATCGGTCGAGCGATCGTGGTGCGGTTGGCGTCCGATGGCTTCGTCGTCGCCGTCTGGGACCAGGACCGTGGCGCAGCCGAGGAAGCCGTTGCAGGCGTCGAGCGCGAGGGCGGGAGCGCCTGCGCGATCGACTGCGACGTGAGCGACCTTGGCTGCGTCGAGCGGGCGGTCGCACGCACGCGGGAAGCGCTGGGCCCGCCGTGGGCGCTGGTCAACAACGCTGGCATCGACCGGCCCGGGCTGTTCAAAGACAGCCGGCCGGAAGATTGGCGCCGGGTCATCGACGTCAACCTCGTGGGTGCGCTCAACGTCACCAAGAGCCTGCTCGACGCGATGATCGGCCAGGGCGAAGGCCGGGTGGTCTGCATCAGCTCGGATGCCGGTCGCGTGGGCTCGACCGGAGAGGTGGTCTACGCGGCCACCAAGGCCGGCCTGCTGGGGTTCGTCAAGGCGCTGGCGCGCGAGGTCGCGCGTTCCGGGATCTGTGTCAACGCGGTCTGCCCGGGGCCCACCGAGGCGGGTCTGCTGAACCAGCTGCGAGCGGCTCCGCGAGGCGAAAAAATCGTCGAGGGGATGATCCGTGCGGTGCCGCTGGGACGGGCGGCTCGACCCGAGGAGATTGCAGCGGCGGTCGCGTTCTTCGTGTCGCCGGACTCCGCCTACATCACCGGGCAGACGCTATCGGTTTCGGGCGGACTGACGATGCTATAATCGGCCGCCCAGCCTTCCGCTACCAGCCCGAAAGAGGAGTGCCATGTCGGAAAAGCACATCGAGTCGCTGCTGCAGGAGACGCGTCAGTTCGAGCCGCCCGCCGAGTTCGCTCGCCGCGCCCACATCAAGAGCCGCGCCGACTACGACGCGCTCTGCGCCCGGGCCCGTGCTGACAACGAAGGGTTCTGGGCGGGCATCGCCAGCGAGCTTCACTGGTTCAAGAAATGGGACCGCGTTCTCGAATGGGACCCGCCCTTCGCCAAGTGGTTCGTGGGCGGCAAGACCAACATCAGCTACAACTGCCTGGACCGGCACATCAAGGCCGGCAAGGGCGCAAGGACCGCGCTGCTGTGGGAAGGCGAGCCCGGCGACCGCCTGGCTCTGACCTACGCCGATCTCCATCGCGAGGTTTGCCGATTCGCCGGCGCACTGCAGAAGCTGGGTGTGCAGGCCGGCGATCGCGTTGCGCTCTACATGCCAATGGTTCCCGAGCTGCCGATCGCGATGCTGGCCTGCGCACGCATCGGTGCGACCCACTCGGTCGTTTTCGGTGGCTTTTCGGCCGATGCGCTGCGCGATCGGATCAACGACGCGCAAGCCAAGCTGCTCGTCACGGCGGATGGTGGCTGGCGCCGCGGAAAACCCCTGGAGCTCAAGGCGATCGCCGACGAGGCGGTCGAGCACTGCCCGAGCATCGAGCGGGTCGTCGTGGTGCGCCGCCTGGGAGAGGCCGTCAAGGTCAACTGGAAGGCCGGGCGCGACCTCTGGTGGGACGAAGCAATGAAGGGCGCCAAGCCGGTCGCCGAAGCGCCGGCGCTCGATGCCGAGCACCCGCTGTTCATCCTCTACACCTCGGGGACCACCGGCAAGCCCAAGGGCGTGGTCCACACCACCGGCGGCTACATGACGCAGACCTACATCACCGCCAAGTGGGTGTTCGATCTGCGCGATGACGATGTCTACTGGTGCACGGCGGACGTGGGCTGGGTGACCGGTCACAGCTACCTCGTCTATGGGCCGCTGGCCAACGCCGCCACCTGCGTGATGTACGAGGGCGCGCCCAACACGCCTGGGTTGGATCGGTTCTGGGAGATGATCGCGCGGTACAAGGTGACCGTCTTTTACACGGCGCCCACAGCGATCCGGACCTTCATGAAGTGGGGGGATGAGCACCCGGCCAAGCACGACCTGTCATCGCTGCGGCTGCTCGGCACGGTCGGTGAGCCGATCAACCCCGAGGCGTGGATGTGGTACCGGCGCGTGATCGGTGCCGAGCGCTGTCCGATCGTCGACACGTGGTGGCAGACCGAGACCGGGGCGATCATGGTGACGCCCATTCCCGGCGCGATCACGACCAAGCCGGGCTCGGCCACCTTGCCGCTGCCGGGCACCGACATCGACGTGGTCGACACCGACGGCAACCCCTGCGCGGCCAACCAGGGTGGCCTGCTGGTCATTCGCAAACCTTGGCCGAGCATGCTGCGGACCATCTACCGCGACCCCGAGCGCTACCACGAGCAGTACTGGGCCAAGTTCGACGGCCGCACCTACTTTGCCGGCGACGGTGCGCGCCGCGACGAGGACGGTTACATCTGGTTCATGGGCCGGATCGACGACGTCATGAACGTCTCGGGACATCGATTGGGCACCATGGAAGTGGAAAGCGCACTGGTCAGTCACCCGACGGTCAGCGAGGCTGCAGTGGTCGGGCGGCCCGACGACATCAAGGGCCAGGCCGTGGCCGCGTTCGTCACACTCAGGTCCGGCGCACAGGCGAGCGACCAGTTGCGCAAGGATCTGCGCGCGCACGTGGCCAAAGAGATTGGCGGCTTTGCCCGGCCCGACGACATCCGCTTCACGGACTCCCTGCCCAAGACCCGTAGCGGCAAGATCATGCGCCGGCTCTTGCGGGACATCGCCGCCGGCAAAGAAAGCATCGGCGACACCACCACCCTCGAAGACTACTCGGTCCTGGCCAAGCTGCGAGGGGATGAGGAGTGAGCCTGGCCTTCTACAACACCCGCACCCGGCGCAAGGAGACCTTCGAGCCGCTGCGAGCGGGCCACGTCTCGATGTACGTCTGCGGCGTGACCGTCTACGACCGCTGCCACGTCGGTCACGCGCGCTCCCTCATCTTCTTCGATGCGGTGGTACGCTACCTCCGCTGGCGGGGTTACACCGTCCGCTTCGTGCGCAACGTTACCGACATCGACGACAAGATCATCGCGCGCGCCGCTGAGCGTGGCATCGCGTGGGACGCGCTCGCCCGCACCTACACCGACTCCATGCATCGCGACATGAAGGCGCTCGGCTGCCTCCAGCCCGACATCGAGCCGCGGGCCACCGACCACATCCCCGAGATGCTGGCGCTGGTCGCTGAGCTGGAGGCCAGGGGGCTCGCCTATCGTGTGGGCGAAGGGGACGTTTACTTTTCGGTCGGCGACTACCGCGAGTACGGCGCGCTCTCCGGGCGCGAGACCGAGGATCTGCTGGCTGGCGCGCGGGTCGACGTGGATGCGCGCAAACGCAGCCCGATGGACTTCGCGCTGTGGAAAGCCGGCAAGCCCGGGGAGCCCAGTTGGCCGAGCCCTTGGGGCGCGGGCCGTCCGGGCTGGCACCTGGAGTGCTCGGCGATGAGCGTCAAGTACCTGGGCCAGCCCTTCGACATCCACGGTGGCGGCGAGGACCTGATCTTTCCGCACCACGAAAACGAGATGGCGCAGTCGTGCGGCGCCGCCGGTAAGGAGTTCGTGCGCTACTGGCTGCACCACGCCTTCGTGCGCATCGACCAGGAAAAGATGGCGAAGTCGCTCGGTAACGTTTTCGCCATCGAGGACGTGCTGCGCGAGATCGAGGCCGAAGGCCTGCGGCTGCACTTGCTATCGACCCACTACCGCAGCCCGCTCGACTTCAGCGCCGAGGGCATCGCCGAATCCACCCGGGCGCTGCTGCGCGCCTACGAGACCATCGCACGCGCCGAGGAGTCTGGTGTCGACAGCCCCAACTACCGGCACGACTCACCCGAGGCCGCCCTCGCCCTAGAGATGATGGACGATGACTTCAACAGCGCGCGAGCGGTCGGGCTCGCCTTCGAACAGGTGCGGGAGATCAACCGGCAACTGGACGCTGGTGCCAAGGCCGCTGCTGCACGCTCGCTCGGCCTGTTGCGGGCCATCGGCGCCGGCTTGGGGCTCTTCGGCCAGCCGGCCGCCGCCTACCTCGACACCTACCGGCGCCGCGGGGTGGGTAAGAGCGGGGTGGAGCCGGCCGAGATCGAGCGGCTCATTGCCGAGCGTACCGCGGCCAGGGCCGCCCGCGACTTCGCCCGTGCCGACCGGATCCGTCACGATCTGGCCTCCCGCGGGGTGGTCCTCGAGGATGGCCCGGCCGGGACCACCTGGCGGCTGGACGGCTGAGATTGCGACAGCGGAGTTTGGCAATCGCTGGCGACATGCTAAGAATCGAGGACTTCGTCGCTGGACCAAGAGGTTTGAGGGCAGTGAACGTCAAGGGGGTAGAGTCGATGACCACAGAGGCAGCTCGGCTGGCTCCGCGGACGTTGCGGGCATTGCGAGCATCACGGGTATGGCGGGTATGGGTAGTCGGTCTGCTCGCGGCAGGCCTGATGACTGGCTCGGTCGCCTGCAAGAAGGCGGAAGAGGAGGCCAAACCCCCCGAGGTCAAGAAGGAGGCTCCGGCCCCTGCTCCGCAGGCGGCGCCGGAGCAACCCACGCCGACTCCAGAGCAGAAGCCCGAGACCTGAGCGTTTGAGCGACGGAGGCTCAGACCGGCGTACGTTCTTGAAGCACGCCGGGCTGCTTTCCGGCTTTTTCGGCTTCGGCTCGATCCTCAAGTACAACACGCAGTTCTTCCTGCTGCGCAAGGCTCCGGTCGAGGCCGACAAGCCTAGACCCGAGTGGAACGGCGCGCGGGTGCAGAGCTACCGCACCTTGGGCCGGACCGGCTGGCAGATGTCCGACATCTCCTTCGGCTCGGGCGGGCTCAACGATCCCGAGGTTCTCCGCGTCGCGCTAGACCGCGGGATCAACTACATCGACACCTCTCCCGACTACTCCGACTCGCTCTCGGAAAAGTCGGTGGGCGTGGCGGTCAAGGGCCGTCGCGACAAGGTCTTCATCGCCTCGAAGCTCTGCACCCCCGGCGGCCACCTCGACAAGGACACGCCGGTGGCCGGAATCATCGAGGCCGTCGAGCAGAGCTTGCAGCGCTTGCAGACCGACTACGTCGATCTGTTGCACATCCACGCGTGCAACTCGCTCGATCGGTTGATGGCCCCGACCTTTCACGAGGCCTTCGACCGGTTAAAGGAGCAGGGCAAGGCCCGGTTCATGGGCGTCTCCAGCCACACGCCCGAGCTGGAAAAGGTGATGAACCACGCTGTGGACTCCGGCCGCTTCGACGTCATCATGGTCGCATACAACTTCAAGAACTGGCCCGACCTGACCAACATCATCGACAAGGCCCATGCGAAGAACGTCGGCTTCGTCGCCATGAAGACGCTCAAGGGCGCCTACCACACGGTGCTGCAGGATTTCACCCCCGACGAGCGCAACAGCTTCACCCAGGCCGCCTTCAAGTGGGTTAACGACAACCCCAAAGTCTCGGGGCTCGTCGTGACCATCACCAAGCCCTCGCAACTCGACGAGTACCTCTCCGCTTCCGGCAAGAAGGCCGACCCTGCCGACCTCGTCCTGCTCGAGAGGTACGACCGGCTGGTCGCCCACGAGTACTGCCGTCCGGGCTGTGGCGAGTGTCTCGACTCGTGTCCCTATGACCTCCCCATTGACGACTTCCTGCGCTACGCGATGTACTTCGAGAGCTACGGCGCCGAGCGCCGGGCGATGCTCGAGTATGGCCGCGCGATTGCTCAGCGCGGGCAGGGCGCCGAGGTCTGCATCGGCTGCGCCGCGCCCTGCGAGCAGGCCTGCCCGCACGACATCCCCATTCGCAGCAAGCTCACCCGCGCCGACCGGCTGCTTCGCTATCCCGCCTGACCCGCGCGCCGCTTGCGCACCCGTGCCCGCTCGCTAGTCTCGCGGGCGTGACTAGCACCACGCTGCACGCCGACATGGACGCGTTCTACACGTCCATTGAACAGCGCGAGGACCCGTCGCTCGTGGGCAAGCCCCTGGTCGTGGGCGGCGCCGGCAAGCGTGGGGTGGTGGCTGCCGCGTCGTACGAAGCCAGACGGTTCGGAGTCCGCTCGGCGATGCCGATGTCGCGGGCGCGGAGCCTCTGCCCGCAGCTCGTCATCATCGCGCCGCACATGCGGCTTTACGCCGAGGTGGCCGCGCAGGTTCGCGAGATCTTCTATCGCTATACACCCGTGGTCGAACCGCTCGCTCTGGATGAAGCGTACCTCGAGATCGGCGGATCGTTGAAGCTCTTCGGCTCGGCACGCGCGATCGCCGAGGGCATCCGCGCCGACGTCTGCCGGGAGCTTCGGCTGCCCGTCTCGATCGGCGTGGGCCCCGGCAAGCTCGTCGCCAAGATCGCCTCGCGCAAGGCCAAGCCCGATGGCATTCGCTTCGTTGAGCCCGAGCAGGTTCAGGAGTTTTTGCATCCGCTGCGTGTCGCCGAGATCTGGGGCGTGGGCCGCGCCACCGAGCGCAAGCTGCACGAGCTGGGCATCGCTACCATCGGCCAGCTCGCTCGAGCGGACTCCGGCTTGCTCGAGCGTCACCTGGGGAGCTGGGGGCCGCTGCTCCATGGCCTGGCCCGTGGCGAAGACCTGCGCACGGTCGAGTGCGACCGGGCGCGTAAGTCCTACGGCGAGGAGAACACGTTCGCCGAGGACGCCGTCGACCCCGATCTCGTCGAAGCGACGATCATCGCGCATGCCGAGACCGTCGCCCACCGGCTGCGACGCGACGGGGTGGCCGGCCGCACCGTTACGTTCAAGTACCGGCCCTCGGGCCCCGGCGCCGAGTTCCGTCTCGTCACACGCTCACGGTCACTCACTGTGCCGACCGATGACGGCCCGGAGATCGCTCGCATTGCCACGGATCTCTGGCAGGCGGAGCCGGCCGGTCAGGCGTATCGGCTCATCGGCGTCCAGTTGAGCGGTTTGGACAAGGAGCGGCCCGTGCAGCTCGGGTTGTTCGACGCGCCCGAAGACGAGCGCAGGAACGCGCTCAACGCCGCGCTCGACGAGATCATGCGCAAGTTCGGGCCGAGTGCGGTGAAGAGGGGGAGGACGTAAGGGCGGCGGGGTCGATTGACTCCACCGCACGGGCTCCCACTTCAGCGACGGGATGCGTCTAACCCGATGCGGGCGAAAGCGAGAAGATCGTCGGCGTGGTTGTGCAGAATCGCGCGCACGACGGCAATGTTGAGGTCCTGATAGTTGTGCACGGCCACATTGCGGAAGCCGACCATGCGTTTGAGCGATTGTGCCAGCGTACGGTCGAGTTTGCCGTTCTCGGCTAACAGATCGAACGCCTGTCGGCTGTCTTGCGGGATTCCGAGACGGTAGGACCGGACCAGATGCATCGCGAGGTCGACGACAGCCTCGCATGCGCGTTGGAGGTTCAAGACGATCGAGTCTTGTCGTGTCAGATCATCGGTGAGGTTGCTATCCACGCCGGCATACACCTCGCGTGCGCGACGCACGCAACGCTCGATGATTGCCGCCTTGTTGCGCGCGACGTCAGGTGTAGACACGACCTTCGCGCTCGACCTGTTCGAGAATCGCTCGGCGCTCTTCCTGCAGCCGAGCGTAACTAGAGAGTGCTATCGCCTCGAAAAGCTCACGCGCGTAGCGCGCACCATCGAACAGCAGACGTGCATCAGCGAGTACGTTTACGCGCATGACGGTCGAGGCTGACCGGAGGTCCACAAGGTCGACGTCTGCGCCAACGAGCCCCGCCAGACGCTCCTGCAACTCCCAACGTGCAACCGGTTCCAGGGTGACCGGCTGAAGTACGGCAAGATCAACGTCACTATCAGCACACGCGTCGCTACGTGCGCGAGACCCAAAGAGGTAGATTGCTTCGACGTCCCGAATCGCCT
>CAZKRI010000037.1:0-3065 GCA_964555245.1 uncultured Myxococcales bacterium | reverse complement strand
CCTGACGTGTTGCCGGACGACATCCGGTAGGAGCCACCCATGAACCTGAAAGACCTCGACGTGGACGCCCTGAAGAAGCGGATCGCCGAGTTGATCGCGGATGGCGAGACGGCCCTCTTCGCGCGGGCGGAGGCGATCGTGACTGATAGAGTGCTGGCCTATCAGCCCGGCAAAAAAAAGAAAGGCGGGAAGCGGATTGCGGCAAAACGCTCCTTTACTTCAATCGATCTTTTTGCCGGCGCGGGTGGGTTATCGACCGGATTTGCGCAAGCCGGATTCAGACTACTTGCAGCGAATGACTTCGATGCCGAAGCGTCAGAAACATTCAAATTGAGTCACCCTGACACGCCGTTCATAGATGGCCCGATTCAGGATATCTCTACGCGCGGCATCCTTGAAGTTGCAGGAATCAAGAAGGGCGAGCTTGACGTTCTGATTGGCGGACCACCGTGCCAAGCCTTTAGCGTTTACAACCATCAACGCGGGATGCACGATGAACGGTCTGGGCTTTTTCGGGAATACCTGAGAATCGTCAAAGGACTTATGCCGAAAATCGTCGTGATGGAGAACGTAACCGGCATAACCAGCGTTGGCGAAGGGCGAGCGGTCAAGGAAATCTACAGCAGCCTTGAGCGTCTCGGATTCCACGTTGAACACAAAATCCTGAAGGCGGAAGAGTTCGGAGTCCCGCAAGAGCGACGGCGGCTGTTTTTCATTGCATCCAGGGACTTAGAGAAGATTAGCTGGCCTGAATCGACACACGAATCGCACGACGCGCCGGCGTTGTTTGGCAGAAAAAAGCCGCCTTTCGTGACGGTTGGCGATGCAATCAGCGATCTGCCGGCTTTGGAAATTTGCCAAGGTGCCGAAGAATCAGACTATACGAGTTCGCCGCACTCAGAATTTCAGGCAGCAATGCGCAAGCGGTCTAGCAAGCTGTTCAATCACGTCGCGCCGTTTCTAGCTGACATCAATTTGAAACGGTTGAAGCACATCCCGCAGGGCGGTAGCTGGCGGGACATCCCGCACGACCTCTTGCCGAGCGGGATGAAGTTAGCAAAGCGGAGTGACCATACAAAGAGATACGGTCGTTTGCATCCTAACGGCTTGTGTTGCACAATTCTGACAAAATGCGACCTCCACTGGGGATCGTTCATTCACCCCGACCAAGAGAGAACATTAACGGTTCGTGAGGCCGCAAGGCTTCAGACTTTCCCGGATCATATTCGGTTCACCGGCTCTCGAATGAATCAATTCAGGCAGGTCGGAAACGCGGTCCCGCCGGCGCTCGCACGGGGCGTCGCCGTCGCCATTGCAAAAATGCTAAGAATGGCAAATGCGGAGGGTGCGAACGGTGCCGATTGATCCAACGTCAATTATCATCGAGATTCTTGGCGAGCCATCGGCTGAAATGCGCAACCCAGTGAACGCCGATTACGAATGCCCCTTCATCAACTCAAGATGCGTCAAACGATGAGCGACCGACGTCCTACGGCCATAGACTTGTTTTCTGGAGCAGGGGGCCTGTCCTTGGGCTTCGAGCAGGCCGGCTTCGACGTCGTCGCGGCCGTCGAAATCGACCCCGTACATGCGGCGGTGCATCGCTACAATTTCCCGCGCTGCGCGGTGATTCCGCGGTCTGTCATCGGCTTGACGGGCGACGAGATCCGCGCCGCCGCTCGCCTCGGAAGGCGACGGGTCGACGTCGTGTTCGGCGGGGCGCCCTGCCAAGGGTTTTCACTCATCGGGCACCGCGCTCTTGACGATCCGCGCAATACGCTCGTGCGCGAGTTTGTTCGCATCGTGGACGAGCTGGCGCCGCCCTACTTCGTGTTCGAGAACGTGAAGGGATTGACCGTCGGGCGACACCGCGCGTTCCTAGAGGAACTCATCGAGACGTTCGAGTGCATCGGGTATCGAGTGCGCAGGCCCTGGCGCGTGCTCAACGCATCGTCCTACGGCGTACCGCAGGAACGCGAACGGCTCATTTTGATGGGCGCCAAGATGGGGAAAGCGCTTCCCGACTATCCGGCGGCGACGACCTGCGCCGCTGGCGCGATGCTCAGATTCCTTCCGTTCGGCCCATCGTGCCGAGACGCAATTGGCGATCTCCCCGACGCGGAGCAATTCGACGATCTGCTGTCAGGCGATTGCGTGCTGACCGATGCGTGGGGCGATCCAAGCGCCTACGCGCGAAAGATGCGCGGCCTTCATCGTGACGCATGGGCCTTTGGGTACCGCCGACGCTGGGACCGGCTTGTGCTGAGCGCGAGCCTGCGCACCGATCACACCGACATCTCGCGTCGTCGATTCGCCCGGACGCTGCCCGGAACGGTGGAACCGATCTCGCGATTCTTCCGCTTGCCGGCCGACGGCGTTTCAAACACCCTGCGCGCCGGGACCGACTCGGCGCGCGGTGCGTTTACCAGTCCGCGGCCCATTCACTACGAGAAGGCGCGCTGCATTACGGTGCGTGAGATGGCGCGTCTTCACGGGTTTCCCGATTGGTTCCGCTTTCACCACACCAAATGGCACGGCGCTCGCCAAGTCGGCAACGCCGTGCCGCCGCCGCTCGCTCGCGCCGTCGGTGCCGAGATCCTGCGCGCCCTCGGCCTACGGCCGTCGCGACCCGTCGAAATCGTGAATTTGGAAGATCCGTCCTTGCTTCGTATGGGCATGGCCGAAGCATCGGCCCTGTGGGGTGTGCAAAATCCCATCGCGCGCCGCGACCGCAAAAGCGGCGCGCGAAAGCGTAGCCAGGAGGAGATCGAGGCGCAGATGGAGTGGGCGGCGCATGCCTGACGCGAAGGCGCCGCCCGTCAATCGCTATCTCGCTCTCATGGAGGAGATTTTCCACGCCCGGCACAAGAAGGGCGCAAGGGAAGTCTTGTTCGAGCGCCGCGACTTGGAGCATGCGGCGCCGGTCGACGCCGATGCGCCTCGCGCCGGACGACGCCGACGCTTACGCCGACGATCGCCGCGACCTTCTTGTGCCGGGCGTGGAAAATCTCCTCCATGAGAGCGAGATAGCGATTGACGGGCGGCGCCTTCGCGTCAGGCATGCG
>CAZKRI010000036.1:0-7099 GCA_964555245.1 uncultured Myxococcales bacterium | reverse complement strand
CCTAGCAGCCGCTCGACGTCTTCACGTGCGCGGTGCCGTCTGGTGCCATCGTGCGTATCTCGGGACATCGTGTACCTCCGATGTCCACAGGCTTACGCGGCCTCGAGCAAGCTTCCAAGAGGCAGACGGCCGGACGCTTACGGTTGAACTGGCCTTCCTCAGGCAAGCGGTTTTCAACCGGTTTCCTCTACGCGGAGCGGCGCGTTGTCCCTCATCTGAGGGAACCGACCGACGGACCATGAATGGCCCCGGGAAACCCGGGGCCATTCAGCTTCCCGTTACCAGGGAATCTTATATTTGAGTTTGCACTCGCGAAGCCAGCAGTCAGTGCAGCAACTCGCGCACGTCGGTGTTTGGTTCAGGCATTGTTGGTAGCCCGCGTAGTCGTAGGCAGGAACCGTTTCATTCCGCTTCTCCGGGCCAGATTGGACTAAGGATGGCGTCACGGGGTGGTAGACCACATTGGGGCGCGAACTACCCTCGCCGAACAACGCCTGATCCGCAGGTGAGACGGGCACGGGTGCCTTCTCCGTATGCGCCGTCCGCTTCGCCGCCCAACGCTGACATTCCGCTGGTGCCGTGCCGCGCAACAGACCTTCCGCACACCCGAGTGCTGCTGCATTCTTACCCGAGCCGGCGATCAACCTCAGCGCCCGCACCTGCTGAAGTATGTCGGATACCGACAGGCCTTGGCTTTTTGCGATGCTGTTTAACTGTTCGGGGTTTACTTGGGCTCGCACCATATCTTGCTGGAGCCGTTCAAGGCGTGCGGTCATTGAGTTATTAAACTTAGAATCAAAGTCGTTGAGCTGTGAATCGACGAGCGAGTTCAGTTCGGCCTCAAGACTATCCTCAGGCGCGGTTTGCGGTGCCACTTTGCCAGGGGATGCATATGTAGGTGGCGCAGAGCCAGTTAGGGACGCTTTCAGCGCGGCCACTTTTTCCTCTGCCCATGCGATCACGGCTGCGCCTTTCCGTTGGTTCCATTCGACATTCTCTCTAATATGATCGGCGGCATCCCAAAGTTTATTGATGCTTTCCGGTAGATGACTGCGCAGCACTCCCTCCGACAGCCCCGTGGCGTTCTCGCGATTACCCCTCCACACCTCTGCGTCGCGCTCATAGAAATCTTCATCGGATTGGGGGTCGACAGAAAAGCGCTGCATCGACGTAGCGACGTGAGCCATGTTGGACTTCTGAATTGAGTAGACACCTTCTCCCGCCGTGGCAAGGCGATCGTACTTGCCAGCGAGTGTGGGGAACGTCTCGCGAGCCTTCTCTTTCAATTTTGCGCTGAGGTAACCACCAACACCCTGCTCATCCACCTCGCGGAGAAAGGTGTTGAGCCACACTGGATCGTCTGCCCGAGCGCGTGAGGGAGAAAGCGTCGAAAGGATCAAGGCGACCGCGAACGCGACGTGGCAACTGGACGACCGACTCTTCATCGCGAAGTCCTTTACGAATTGCCGAAACGCCATGACACAAGATGCGTGACCGTCCATGCGCCGGCCTCGTTCGACAACGTAAGCGATACGAATCGGCGGCCAGAGGCGGCATGCGCAAGCACGAGTATGTACGTCTGATGATCGGGGACGCCAAGTGCGACCGCTGGAGCAAGTCGCGCAAAGCCCGAGCCGATCCGCCCGGCCACGCCTACGTCGGTCTTGCTGAGTCTTGCGAATGCTTTGCCGACAGCCTCAGGTCCCTGGTCGGCAGCGGTCGCGAGCTTCGACACCGGGTCGAACACTCCCGTCTTGGCTGCCGTCTCGATTGCGTCCAGTACTTGGTAAAGGCGGAACTCTGCCATTTTTTGGTGTTCCGCCGAGCAAAGCCCTGGCGGTAGGCTACCAACGGCCTTCTTGGCATGCGGAAACCGCTTCTCTAGCGCCGCGAGTGTATCCGTTACGAACGTTTGCGCACCGGCGAGAGGATCCTTAGCCTGCAACCAGCTCGGCACGGGTGATTGCGGCGACGGCACACCGCGCAACAGCTCCGCCGGCACGGCGCAGATCTCTTTCACCTGCGGCTTTGATCCCGCTGCCTTCGGGAACTCCCAAACGCCCAGCACGGCTACGTCCGAAAACGGGTTGTAATACGCAAAGACGGATTGGCTGGAACCGACGAAGCCGACGTGAACTACCGAGCTCGCAAAGAATATCTTCCACGCCGCTTGTGCGGCAGACGGCCAGCCGCTGCTCCGGGACTCAAGTCCTTCAGGCATTTGGAGCAAGACCGGTTCTACGATTCTCGTGGCCTCAGTTGCGACAGCCCGGAACGCAAGCGCCGCCAATTGCGCATTCGACAACGGCTCAGCCGCACGCACGGTCGATGGAACCGCGGCAAGTGAAGCACCCATCGCGAAGCAACACGCCGCTGAGCAAAACGACCGAATATCCGGTAGCAACCGTTGCACGACACACCTCCGATTCAACTTAGCCTGCGGTCTCAGCTCCGACTACCACCGCCACCAACACGGCCGCGCTGTCGAGCAATCAGCCGACCAGTGCTCTCTTTCCATCGCGCGTAGAGTTCGCGGGCCCGCGTCGCATCTGCATCCCTTGCAGTTGGCCACGTTTCGGTAGCCTGATCGTTGTTCTCCCCCTCACCACACCGTGTACAACCGCTTCGCCCAAATGCCATGCATACGCTCCCGTCGACACCGGCGCCGGCCGGCCTCAGTCGCCGCGGGCTAGCGGTAGAATCTCGCAGTTGTACCCCGCAGCACGAAGCACATCCTTCGCGTCCTGTGCGGCGGGCAGTGAAGTGAAGCGACCTACTCTCACCCGATAGATCCGAGCACCGTTGACGTCGGACTCGGTCACGTAGCCCCCTGGGATCTCGGCCGCAATGCGCTCGCGCAGGCTCTCGGCGTTGGCTTGACTGCGAAAGGCTCCCACCTGAAGTGTGAGCGCGAACTGCGTCGCCGGGGAAGCCGACGGTTGGACCGGAGCGACCATCGTCGCAGCGGAGGGCACTGGCGCCTTGGCTGCAATCGCGTCGATTGTGGGACTCGGCACAGAGAAATCCGAGGCAATGACGGGGAAAGGCGGCTCTGGCGCCGGTTGCGCGACCTCATCGGCCTGCGGCCGGACGGCCGCGGCACCCTCAACCGACTCGGCCGTAGCGTGATTATCGATCGGCGCACGCTCCGGCCAAGCAATCAGCTGACGAGTGCTCTCCTTCCATCGCGCGTAGAGTTCGCGGGCCCGCGTCGCATCTGCATCGCTTGCGGGTCGCCACGCCTTGGTCGCCTCGTCCTCACTGTAAACTGTGCATCCACGATGATCGCAGGTGTATTCGAGTTGGTCTGTCACCCCGAAACTACCTGCAAAGCGATAAGTCGGTTTGAGGGTCGCGAGTGCCGCGTTCTTCGCGTAGGTGTCGATCTCGGCCGGCTTGTCATCAACCAAGATTTCCCCGCGCGTATAGTACGCGGTCTTATCGACGGTGACTTCTCGTGAGAAACGGTATGCGTCCGATGTCGTGTCGTACCCACGCGAACTGCCCGAACCCGTGGGTTCCCCCGCTACACAATCGCCTGTCCAGCCCCGATATACGATGTCAGCAAGTCGCCATTCGTCGCATGCGAGATTCTGACGAGGGATCTCGGGAATGTTCGCGGCTTCGTATCTTGCTAGGAATTTGCCCCTGAGTTCAGCGAGGTTGTCCGCCGTGAAGCGCTCCTTGTCTACGGTGATGTCAAAGCGTGCACCGTTCAAGTGCGAATAGCTTTGCGCTGTGCTGAGGGCAAACTGTGATTGGAGAGCGTCCAGACGACTAGAGGTGTCCGCTGCAGACTGGAGCGACGCCTCTAACGCCTGCTTCGCGAGTTCGAGGCCGGCAGTCGGGTTGTTAGTTATATTTGTCGCGACTACGTTCGTAGCTGACAACGTAAGTAGTGTCATCATCTTCGAGCGCCAGGCGCTGGTCGCTGTCGCTTTCATACTGTCGGCCATCGCCTGCTCGTTCGCACGCTGCTCCCTCATGTGCTGCCCCAAAGGACCAGCCACAATGGAGTCCGCAAAGCGACGGCTCACATCAGCTACATAGCGCTTTTCGACCTGCATCAACCTCTTGATGAGCTGCAAGCGTTTTTGTGCAGCAGGCGTAGTGATACCACCCGGCCATCTGGCCGCGAGCGCCGGGTCTATCGCCTGAATGTAGCGCTTCCACTGCATCCGCATTGCGAGATAGGGATCCACCTGTGTGAGTGCGTTAACCACCAGCAACTCGATAAAGCGCTCGTAAGAGCATGGTGTTCCAGACTCCGCCGGATCAGCCAAAACGTTCTCAGGACAACGCACGAACGGGGCCGCCGTAGGAATGAGTGCTTTGGGATACGGGAGTCTGACCAACGGACTCGTCAGCTGCGCCACGGGACTCGTAGCAATTCGGCGGTTGGGACTGCAGCTCTCGCTAATCGCGGCCCCAAGGTCGGCTATACCGCTGTCACACGTCGAAGGGTCGCAGGTCATGAGCATGGGGCCGCTCCACCATCCGCGCGTTCCCGCGATCATACCGGCGGAAGCCGGCCATGCGCCCGGTTCCGTCAGCAGTGCGAAACGCGGCGCGATCCAATCGCCGAAACTGTTCATGAACACACGGACTTGTTGGGTAGATACGTCGTTGTCGTGGTGTCGATCAACAAAGAAGCGAAGTGTCAATACGCTGGGCACCCTGACGGCGTCTGTGATCGACGTCAGGCATGTGCCGCCGGGAGTCCCGTCAATCGTCACGGCGTCTAATGCGATAGCGTTCGCCGGGAACTGCCCAGAATTGATGAGGTGACGATACAGTCGGAGCGCAAAATATGCGCTCTTGTTGATCTGATCGTATAGTCGCTCGTCCATCTCTGCGTCGCTCATTGTATGCGGGTAATTCGTTAGCGCGCGAGTCCCATTCCGCAGAAACTGGAGAGCTGCCGGGGTTATGCCACCCGGGTATTCGATCCGTAGCAGCAGGCCCGGGTGGGACTCCGTCAGACCGCCACTGGCTCCGAATTGGAGTGCGCTTACGTCGAGATCGCCTGCCCCCTTCCCCGTCATCGTTCCCACCAGAGGGCGGCAATCGGCAAGCGTGAGAAGGAGGCAGATCATAGTCAGGCGGCGAAAGTTCACTCGTGGAAACCTCACAGAGAGGCTGCGTTCAGCGTTGACGGCGAATGCTGTTGGTATCCACCTCGATTGGACCCCTGAGCTGAGTTTATCCACCTTCGTTCCCTGTCCCTCCCGAAAACCTCGTCCGCACGAGAATTCTTGACCTATTCTCGTGGCTGACGGAAGGGTCGCGCCGGATGTTCCGGCTACTCGTTTTGGTTCTCTCCGATGCCTTCCGCTCTCGTGCCTCTCTCGAGGCCGAGATCGTCGCCCTGCGCCATCAAGTCGCCGTGCTCAAAGGGCGGCTTGGTCGACGTCGACTTCGTCTCTCCAATTCTGACCCGTGCTGGCAGATCGGCTCATCCGCAATGAAGATGCAGAGCAATCGCGCCGTCGCGGGCAACCGCTTCGCGGCACCTGAAGAACTCGCGGCCGAGAATTAGCTGGCACATGGCGTCAAGGGCTACCCCTGTGTATCTACGGGTAATCCCGTAGGCCTCGGAACCGCAGCTGCGTTTACCGCGCCGGGGTCTTCCGCATCGCAAGTTGGCCGTCCGCCTGTTGGCCACCGCTCACTTCTGCAGCGACCACCTCAGCCTCTCGACCTCTGCCTGGACCGCCTCCGGGCCGAGCCGCTTGATCCAGTCGGGCGTTAGCTGGGGATAGCTGCAGTGCTGCGCGGCAATTAGCGACTGGAAGCGCCGCTGCGCGACGATCGAGCTACTGGCCTGCCACACGTTCAACACCTCCGCGACCGGGTTCCGCTTCGCGAGCACCTGCCGCACGAGGAAGTTGTAGTCGCGTGACGAGTAGAGCTCCGTACGGTCGAGCACGGTCCGCAGTTCGGGGTCCGCCAGCTGCACTCCCCGGCGCGCGAAGAGCTCGCGCACGAACACTCCCCGGGCATCGCCTTCCAGGTCGAAGATCGGAATCTGCAGCGGGGCACGGCTTTTCACGTCCGAATCGAGCTCGTCGGGTCGCGCGGTCATCAGTCCCCACACCACCTTGCCAAGAAGGGTCGCGTCCCCTTTGCAGGTCTGGCTGACAAACAGCTGCCCAGGTTGCTCGACGGTACCAAGGCCTGGCCGCAACCATGCACTAATGCCACTTGATCTGACAGCTCTCGGTGTCGAGTGAATGAGCACGCGGCCATCACGGCGCCGTTCCCGCAAACGAAGTTCGCGCATGCGTCCGTCTGGATCGTGATCAAGTTGCACCAGAATTTGACATTTGGTATCTTATGGTTTCTTAAGGTACCGGCGGCTCCCACGACGGAGCGAGGAGGTTGGTTATGGGCCAGATTCAATTGGCTGCGCGCATCGATGCACGCGTGAAGGCCGCGATCGACGAATTCTGCGCGTCGCGCGGTCTCAAGCTCAGCCGTTTTGTCGAGGACGCACTGATCGACAAGCTCGAGGAGTACGAGGACATCGAGGACCTGAAGAAGATCCGCCACGAACCAACCCGCCCTCTGTCGGCACTGCTCAAGGACCTAGGGCTGGATGGCAAGTTATAGGATCGAGGTTTCCGCGACCGCCGAGAAGCAGATCCGCAAGCTACGCGGTGACGATCGGCTCCGGGTGCTTCGTGCCATCCAGCGACTCGCGACCGATCCGCGTCCGACAGGCAGCCGAAAACTCCAGGGCCACGAGGATGTGTTTCGCATTCGCGTCGGCACGTATCGGGTCCTCTACAGCGTGACGACGTCGGTGCTTGTCGTCATCGTCCTGAAGGTGGGACATCGCAAGGACGTCTATCGCTGACTGAGGATCCACGCAGCTGTTTGTCAGCCCAGCTGCGCACCAAGACATTCGGAAGAAATGCGTACGCAATTGCGGCATGCTGGATATCATTGAAGATTCTCGATGCGGCCCGCTTGTCCCGGAGACCCGCTCTGCGATCCTCCGGCGATGAGACCGTCGCTTTCAGCAGCCCCGCAGCGCCGCGTGTACGACCACCGCCTCAGAGAGCATGTCTACCGCACCGGCGCTCGTTCGCTCGAC
>CAZKRI010000035.1:0-55318 GCA_964555245.1 uncultured Myxococcales bacterium | reverse complement strand
AGCCAATCCGCCACTCGCGATCGTGGTGCGCGCAGCAAATCGGCGATACGTCCGCTGGTATGTCCCTGGGCGTTGAGCAAGACGGCGTGAATCCGCTTCGCGACTCGGTAGGCGCCATCACGCTCGGCCTCGCGTCGCTGTCGCTCCAAGCGTTCGCGCGTCTTTGGATGCAGACGCAATATCCGTGGAACCATGGCCTCCACCTCCCCTCAACAACGAGGAGAGTATGCCATAGTCCCACTTCCATGTCCTGTTAATTATGCGCGGTTGTATAGCTCTAGAAAGACATGGTTCGGAGTCTCCCCCACATCCTCGATGTCGAGCACGCGAACCGAGAGCAGCTTGTGGGGCTGCGCGAAGTTGAAAACGATGCTGCCTCCGTTCTGCTCATCATCCGGTCCGTCCACCAGGCCGTCCCCGTTAGCGTCGATCACGTTCTCGGCGATGATGAGCGCGTTCCGTTGGGCTTGGTTGTTGCCCGGTCCGGTGCCGGGCGTGCGCAGGTCGGTATCTCCGCCGGTGCACCCGCCAAAGCAGGCCGAATCAAAGATGGTCGCGACGTTGGGATGACCCGGCGTATCGTTCGTGACCGCTACGGTGATTCCCGCCGGCAAGTCGGCCGAGCCGACCAGGCGACCTTCGGGAAGCCCCTCGAAGTCGATGATGAAGCCCTGCGCGGGCTTCGGGGGAGGACCGCTGAGCCAGCCGAGCCAGAGAAAGAGGGAGGTCAGTCGGCCGAGTCGACGAACGTCTGACCCGGGGGCAGCGGCCGAGCGCGATGAGTCCCCGTCACTGACCGAGTGGGCTTTTACCGCAGCTCAGTCGTGATATAACACATATACAGCGGTCTGATTTGCACAACCACTCAGCACACGTGGGCTGTTCATGTCAATGGCGAAAATACACGCATGCGGGTAATTCGATGACCGGAATGAACGACTCCCTGACTGAGTCGGTTCTGCGGCTGGTATGAAAAAGGGAACGGGCGCTAGGCGCCCGTTCCCTCATAGCATCGACGCATGGCACTCACGGCCCCCATCTCAGATGGGGTGCCGGAGCGTGAAGAGCTAAGCGGCAGCTCTACGGCTCGCCTTCCCGTTCTTCTCTAGATCCTCGATTCTCCGCTCAAGCGCGCCAAGCCGTCGCTTGACCGCTTCGATATCGGCGCGCATCGGCAACCGCAGTTGTCGGACAACCAAGTCGATGTAGCGATGGGTCCGCTTCTCCATCATCGTCACCAGTCGCCGACTGCGCGAGCGAGTCTCTTTGCGCAACGTCGAAACGCGTTTATCGACCGTACCTCGGACGACACGGAACCGCTTCTCCAGATCGAGCCGCCACGCATCGACCGTCTTGTTGACGTCGCCGCGGACGGTAGAGATCCGATCGAGCACCTCGTCGACCTGTCGACGCCCCCGAACGGGAAGGCTTTCGACGGCGCGCTTCCCGATCGATTCGACAGCGCCTTCCACTTCCCTACGTAGCCGGTCGACTCGAGCCCGGAGTTCACCGAGTTGGAGTACCGACGCCTGAGTGTGTTTGTTGGGTCTGCTCGTAGCCATGTCTGTTACCTCTGTTGTTCTCCTCGTAGACCCGGGTCCGAGATCCTCGCCGAGCATGGCGACGCGGTGGTTAAAACTACCGCGTTCCATATCCCTGCTTGGGTGTGCCTTCAAGCGTCACTCACCTCGGGCCTGGGCGCACAAAAACCTAACGCACCGCGGCATCGCTGTCAAACGCTATGCGTTAAAAAAGTTGCTGGGTCCTGACGGACGACTCGGACGGGACGCGATCTCAGGACGCCTCGGTGGTACCCGTGCCAGAGGAGGGCTTGGAGGAATCCGGGGCCTTCGCGTCTGGCTTTGCTCCGCTGTCCGCCGGCTTCTTCTTCTCGCTCGCGGCGGGAGGGCTCTCGGCGCCGCCCGTCTTCTTCGCGTAGCCATCGGGGTACCAGCCACCGCCCTTGAGGTGGAAACTACTGGCCGAAACGAGCTTGGTTACCGCGGAACGACACTGAGGGCACTTACTGAGCGGTTTGTCCTTGATGCTCTGCGAGTGCTCGAACGTGCCACACTTGCGGCATTGATATTCGTATATCGGCATGGGGGATGGTGGTCCTCGACCCTGGTTTCTCGCGTAGTTAGGCACGTCGTCGAGAGCTGTCAACAGTCGCGTCGATGGCCTGCCGCAGCCGCGCCGCCGTCCTCTCGGGCTCGGTAGAGCTCAAAAGAACCGTTTTCGAGCGGTTCTGCTCGCCGGCGACGATCCGGACGGCCGCAGGTGGAACCGCCGCAAGGCGTGCGAGAAAGCGACGCAGGGCATCGTTGGCTGCGCCCCGCTCCGGTGCGGCTCGGATGCGTACCTTCAGCCTGTCCCCGTACAGACCTGCCACGGCATCGGCCGCTGACCCGGGCACAACCCTGACCCGCAGCTCCACGCCTCCCTCGCGCACGAGCAGCCATGGGCTCTCCGCCCCACTCACCCGCGGCCTTTGCCGAGCTGTCGCGAACGACGCGATGCGGCCAATACCGCGGCACTGACGGTCCGACTGAAACCCCGCCTGCCCATCTCTTCCAGCCCCGCCTGAGTGGTCCCTCGGGGCGAGGTCACGGCTTGCCGTAACTCCGCTGGCGAACGGCCCGACTTGAGCATCATCTCCGCTGCCCCGGCCATGGTTTCGAGCGCCAGGTCACTGGCGAGTTTCTCGTCCAGCCCTGCGCGGACTCCCCCCGCAATGAGGGCCTCAGCGAACGCGTAGACGTAGGCGGGCCCGCTACCGCTCAGCCCGGTCACCGCATCCATCAGCCGTTCATCGTGCAGCACGAATGCCTTACCCACCGTTTCGAACAGCGCCTTCACCGTGCGCAGATCTGCAGCCTGCGCGGACTCACCGCCGCAGATCACCGAGGCACCTCTACCGAGCAAACAGGGCGTATTGGGCATCACGCGGATGATCCGGCGCGCCCCACCCAGTGGCATGCGCAGCCGCGCGAGAGGAACACCCGCTGCAATCGAAACCACCAGGTGTCCCGACCTCAACAACGGCCGCAACGCTGCAAGCACTTCGTCGATGATCTGCGGCTTGACGGCCAGGATCACGGTGCCGCAAACCGCTGCGACCTCCGAATTGGACGGGGTGACGCGCACGCCGAAACGCCGTGTCAGATGCGCTCGGCGCTGGTCGATGGGATCCGCGACCATGATCCGGTCGGGCTTGTGCCCCGTCGCCATCAACCCCTGCACGAGCGCCTCGGCCATGTTGCCGCCGCCGATGAATCCGATGTGCGGTGCTTGCTTCGCCCGTACCATGTTTGCTCCTCAGTGTGATCGATCGCCGAAGATGGCGCGGCCGAGCCTGACGAGCGTCGCACCCTCCAGGATCGCCTCCTCGTAGTCCGAGCTCATGCCAGCCGACATCTCGCGCAACGGCGCATGGGGCAGTCGCGCTCTGCGCAGACAGTCCAGTGTCTCCCGCAACTTGGCGAAAGCTGGTCGAGCGGGCAGGTCTAGCGGCGCGACGGCCATCACCCCATCGAGCACCAGCCCCGGCAACCCACAGACAGCTGCTGCGAATCCTTCGGCTTCCTCTGGTAGCACCCCGCCTCGCTCCGGGCCACCACCCAAACGCACCTGAATCAGCACCGCGGACGCTCCGCCGGCTGCCACTCTCGCCCGCGAGATCGCTCGGGCGGCGGTCGCCGAGTCCAAAGAATGCACGAGGTCGAACTCCCGCGCGACCTTCGCTGCTTTGTTCGACTGGAGCTGACCGACGAAGTGCCAGCGAAGCGACACCGAGGCCAGTCGTTCCATTTTCGCTCTGGCCTCCTGCGGGTAGTTTTCGCCGAAGTCCTCGTGACCGGCGTTGACCGCTTCCAGGATGCGTTCGTACGACACCCCTTTCGACACCGCCACTACCCGTACACTCCCGCTCTCTCGACCGGCGGCCGAGCTTGCGGCGGCCACCTGGACTCGCGCCAGCGCGAGACGCTCGGCGATCGAGGCCATCCCCACGGTCATGCGAACTCCGGACCTGACAGTACCTGAATCACCTGCACGACTGGCAATCCGATCACGTTATCCGTGGATCCGATCACAGCCGAGACGAAACCGCGGCCCTCCCCTTGGAACGCGTATGCGCCCGCTTTGTCGAGCGGCTCACCGCTCGCAGCATACAGTTGCGCCTCCCGTCGCGAGAACTCGCGCATCCGTACCGTGCTCACGCAGGCCCCGCCCACGGCGCGGGCCGATTCGGCTCCGACCGGCAAGAGAACCCAGCACGTGACCACGGCATGGTTGTGACCGGCCAAGCGCATCAGCATCTCAACCGCTTCCACCTCATCGCGTGGTTTACCGAAGATCACGCCGCCGCACACGACGAGCGTGTCCGCTGCCAGAACCACGTCGCCGTCGGCGCACCGGGGGGTGACTGCAAGTGCCTTCTTGGCGGCCAGACGGCTCGCGGCAAGAAGCGCCGGCTCTTCTTGGTCGATGGTTTCGTCGATGTCGGGAACACAGACCGAGTACTCGACGCCCGCGCGAGTGAGCAGTTGCTGGCGACGCGGCGATGCCGACGCGAGGATCAGCCTTGGCGGCATCGCGATGCATTTTTTCGGCCGCTCCGGTAAAGTCAACGGCCTGTGCCCATGCTCATCCGGCACAAGCCTCGGAGCCTCTTGTGCCTTGCATGCGTGGCCTTCTGCAAGGTTGCCGTCCATCCGGCAGTCGCGATCGCCCACGACACTCAACGGTACGAGCAGGAGAGCACGCTCGACGCCGCAACAGCTCAGTCGGTTGGCGTGCGCCTGCGAGACGCGATCGTCCTGATCGAGAGCCGTCCACAAGACGCCGCCGACACCATCGAGCGCCTGGTGACCGAGGTGCCTTGGCTCGAGGACGTTCTGCTCTACTACATGGGTGAGGCCAACGCCGAGACCCATCCCCAGCGCGCTCGAACGTACTACGAACGCATCCTGGAGCAGGCAAGCTCGACCGTCGCGCCTCGGGCATCCGTGGCGTTGGCCGAACTGATGATCGGAACGCGGGATACGGAGGGACTCGTCGCTCTTGCGAATGCGAGTGCGCAACGCTCGGCGCAGACCTCGATCGAATCGGCAACGCTCGCTTTGTTGGCCGGTCGCTCGCTCACGCCGCATGAGCCGGCTCGCGCCGCGCCCTTTCTGCTGCGAGCCCGCAAGCTCGCACCCGGCACCAACACCGCCCGCGAAGCAGCCGCTCTGCTCACGAGCCTACGCGCGGAGTTCCCCGAGCTCGCACCGGAATCGCCCGATGCCCTGCTGGACGAGGCGATCTTGCTTGACCGAGAAGGCGCACAGGCAACGCGCGCTGAGACGTTGGATCGATTTCTGGCACGCTACCCCGAGAATCCCCGACGACTCGAAGCCGTTCTCGCGCGCGCCGCCGCGCAAGCGAGGCTGGCAGGCAAAGAGCAGGCAGCCGAGTGGCTGGATGCACAGCTCGCAGGCGTGGAAAAGCGATCCGACCGCGCACGCATCCTGTACGCTTCGGCGACTTACAATTGGAACGCCCATCAAGCAACGCGGGCGCTGACGAAGTTCGAGCAGCTGCTGACGATGAAGACCGGCATCCGCGAAGAGCAACAGGCCTGGTACGCGGTCGGTAGGATTCATGAAAGCGAGCGTCGGTTCACCGGCGCAGCCTCCGCGTACCGAAACGCCTCTCGTGGCGCGGACCCGGAACTCGTACGCGAGAGCAGATGGCGTGCGGGCTGGGTGTCCTATCTCGCCGGTAACTTCGCCGGGGCGGCCCAAGTATTCAAGTCGATCGCGGACACGACAGCGGTACAGCGCAGTGACGCCGCGGCCGAGGAGGCGATGTACTGGCAAGCGCGCTCGCTCGAACGAGACGGACGCTCTTCCGAAGCCGAGGCCGTCTATCGCCGACTCCTACACAACCATGCTGACGGATACTACGCCTACTTGGTAGAAACTCGTCGCGGCATCGCCGCTGAGCCACTCGAGCCGGCGGCCTCCACCCCGCAGACGACCAGTCTCCCCGCGAAAGCGGTAACCGCTCTGGCCCGGGCGCGGGTGTTCCGAGCCGCTGGCATCGAGAATCTGGTTTCCGCAGAGGTCAACGTCGCACTGACCGGGCTCAATTCCAGCGCTCAACGCGCGGTTCTGCCGTTGGTCGCCGAGCTCGGCGCGTACACACAAGCGTTGAGAACCGCGTTGCGCCTGTACGAGGATCGCTTACTGAGCGAGGAACAGCTCTATCCGTACCTGTATCCGCGCGCCTACGAGGATCTGGTGATGCCGGAGGCGACCAGCCGGGGCGTCGATCCCCTGCTGGTCTTGGGACTGATTCGCCAAGAGTCTCTTTTCGACAACCGAGCGGTGTCCCCTGCGGCCGCCTACGGGTTGATGCAACTCCTGCTGCCCACGGCAGAACGACTGGCACCCAAAGCCGGAATGGAAACAGTCAGCCTCGACGATCTATTCCGACCGGAGACGAACGTTCGGCTGGGCGTGGCCTATCTGGCCGAGCTCAATGAACGCTTCGCCGCCAACCCCATCCTCGTGCTGGCCAGCTACAACGCGGGTGAAACTGCGGCCGAACGGTGGAACGCGCAGCACGGATCTCTGGAGATCGACGAGTTCGTCGAACAGATCTCGTATCGAGAGACCCGAAACTACGTCAAGAAAGTCCTGCGTAACTACCGAAACTACAAGCGGCTATACGGAGACGCCGGCGGCACCGCCGCCGCCCAGAGCCTCGAGCAGTCGCCGCGGTAGATTCCCGAACGAACCGTTCGACATGCAGACGACCACGTCTCCCGGGCGCATTTCGTCCGCTAGGCGAGCGAAAATCTCGTCGGGACCACCAGCCGCCCACGCATCGATCCCGATCGAGCGCAGGCTTTCGACCAGTTGTTTCGTCGACAGCATCTCGGTCGCTTGCAGCGGGTCGTTCTGTTTCGCGAACACCTCGCTGACGACGACCGCATCCGCGTTGGCCAACGCCCGCGCATAGGCATCCTGAAAGACCGCCCGCCGGCTGGTGTTCGAGCGTGGTTCGAAGACGGCGCGCAAGCGGCGTCCGGGAAAGCGGGCACGGATCGCCGCCAGGGTCGCAGATACCGCGGTGGGGTGGTGGGCAAAGTCGTCGATCACGGCGACGCCGGCGTGTTCACCCACGAGCTCTTGGCGGCGAGCTGGACCACGGTATGCGCTGAGCGCAGCGGCGATCTCGCGCGGGTCGATCGCCAGCTCACGGCAGAGCGCGTAGACGGCGGTCGCGTTCAAGGCGTTCATCGCACCTACCATGCGCAGCGTCAGGCGCGTCTCCTCATGACCACGATACGACAGCGCGAACCGAGTACCCGTCGGCGTGCTTTGCATCTCGCTCACACGCCATCCGCTGTCGTCCGTCAGGCCGTAAGCGATCCGCCGCAACGGTGGCACCGGAGCAATGACGTCCCGTACGTCCGCGTGGTCGGTGCAGGCAACGACGGGGCCCTCGGCCGGGACCAACCGGACGAGCTGGCGGAACGCCTCTTTCACATGATTGAGATCGCGGTAGATGTCGGCGTGGTCGAACTCGACGCTGGTCAGGATGACACCGCTCGGCTGGTAGTGGAGGAATTTTGGCCGCTTGTCGAAGAAGGCACTGTCATACTCGTCGCCTTCGATCACGAAGTGCTCTCCCCGGCCCGCCGCCGCGAAGCTGCCGAGGTCCCGCACCAGACCACCGACCAGAAAGCCCGGCTCTTTCCCCGCCTCCTGCAGCACGCGCGCGAGCATCCCGGTAGTCGTCGTCTTCCCGTGCGTTCCCGCGACCACGAGGCTGCGCTTTCCCTCCAGAAAAAACTCCGCAACGGCCTGTGGAAACGACATACGGGGTAAGCTCAATCGCTCGGCCTCGACGGCTTCCACGTTCGCTCGAGTCACCGCGTTTCCCACGATCACCAGATCCGGTGCTGGATGTAGGTGCCGAGCGTCGAAGCCCTCCCATATTTCTATCCCCGCAGCCGACAGCACCTCATTCATGGGCGGAAACGCGGCGTTGTCGGACCCGGTCACCCGGTGGCCGGCCTGCTTCAGGATCACCGCGAGCGGCGCCATGCCGACCCCGCAGATGGCTACCAAGTGGATCCTCTTCATCGGCAGATCACCCATGACCACCTCCTACCCACGCCGTGCAGCCGATTTCACGGCCGAGGGTGTCCTTCACCCGAGGCCCGCGAAGACGGCATCGTGCACCCGCGGCCGCAACTCGCGCACCGCGCGGTTGTCACCACCCATCTGAATCCGGTTCGTGAGCAGGACGACGTGAACACCACGGTCCAGGTCAATCCACAAACTGGTTCCGGTGAAGCCGAGGTGGCCGACCGCACGCGCGGATACCAAGGACCCGGCCGAGGAACCGCTGGCGGCCGGAGTGTCCCAGCCAAGCGCCCACGTCGAGCCGGGTGTCGTGGTGTCCCTCGTCCATGCCTGGTGAACGAGGTCGCGCGCGAACAGTGAAGGACGACCGCAGAACGCTCGTTGGTATTCAGCCGAGACCGCGTGAATACCGCGTGCCGTCGAGAACAAACCCGCATGGCCAGCGACCCCGCCCATGGCATAGGCGTTCTCGTCGTGAACCACCCCATGCACCTCACCCGAGCGCCACGAACATCGGCCGCAAGGAGCGATGCGCGGTCGCGCCATGGTCGAGTCCGTCGCTGTAGTCTCCTCCAGCCGCAGAAAACCGGTCGACTCCAAGCCGAGCGGAGCGAACAGCGCCTTGGCGGAGAACCGATCGAGCGGCTCCCCTGACGCCCGCTCCACCACGCTCCCGAGCAGCATGAACCCCAGATCGCTGTAGAGCGCGCGTGTCCCCGGCGAGTACTCGAGCGGCTCCCGGGCGGCCATGTCCAGAATTCGGGCCGCCCCCCGGCTGCCGCCGACCTGCTCAGGGGCCACGGCCGCAAAATAGCGGCGATGCGCGGGAAGGCCCGAACGGTGCGCTAGCAGATCGCGGAGCCGAACGCTTGCACGGTTGCCGGAATCGCCGTGGCTGTTACTGCCGAACTCCGGAATCCAGCGGACCGCGGTGTCCTCCAGGCTCAGTCGTCCAGCCGCCGCTAGCATGAGCAGGGAGGAGACCGTGACCAGCGGTTTGGTCAGCGAAGAGAGATCGTAGATCGTGCCCATCTCGACGGGGCGTTCGGGAACGCAACCGAGCCGCCCGACGTAACACTCGGCGAGGATCGCGTCGGCGTCGCCAACGAGCAGAGCGGCGCCCGGCGTCACACCGGCAGCGACCGCCGCGGACAGCATCGAATCGACGCGCGCGAGCCAGCCTGACTGTGGGGTCATTCCCGAAGCAGGGGAGCCTCGAGCAGATCGACGCCGCCATCGTCGGTATCGATCCGCACCCTGCACCCCAAGGGCAACACGACGTTGCCCGAACCGTGGCCTGCGTCCAAACCGTACACGATCGGAAACTCCTGGTCGCCGAGAACATCGAGCACGATGTCACGCAGGGCCGACGGGCCGCCACCCCCGTCGCAGTCGACCATCGGCCCCAGGATCAGGCCACGCACCGTCTCGAACTTCCCGGCGTGCTTCAAGTGCTGCAGCATGCGGTCGATCCGGTAGGGCTTCTCGGCAACGTCCTCCAAGAACAGAATGCAGTCCCGAGTGCGGATCTCGTAAGGCGTCCCGAGCGTCGTCACGACGATCGAAAGGCATCCGCCAACCAGTCTCCCTTCGGCCATCCCGGCGCGCCACGACGCGCGCACCGCACCTTCCCACCACCCGGTTTCGCCGAACAGAAACCTCCGGAAACGCTCCTGCGCCGCTTGGGTGAGACGCGGTAGATCGGCCGCGATCATGGGACCATGAAAGCAAACCAGGCCGGTCTCTTGCAGCAGCCGATTGAGCAGCAGGCTCACGTCGCTGAAGCCGACGAAGATCTTCGGATGGTCCCCAACCGAGGAAAGGTCGAGCACGCGATGGAGGCGGGCCGAGCCATACCCCCCGCGAGCCGCGAACACGGCGCGAATCGCATCGCGGGCGAAAACCTCTTCGATCCGGCGAGCCCTCCACCGGTCGGAATCGGCCAGATAGCCCAGGCGTGGCCCTTCCTCCCCGTCCGGCAACCCATCGACCCTCAGGCCCCATGATTCGAGGATCGCGATCCCGGCGCTCAGCCGCCCGGGGTCGCAGGGACCAGCGGGGGCGACGAGACCGACGAGATCGCCGTTCTTGAGAGCGGTCGGTTTGATGGGCAATTCGCTTAAGTCCCTCGAGAATCCTAAGTTGCCGCTCGTGGCCTACGGACCCTATCCCGATCTGGCGGCGCTGGCCGCCGCTACCGCGGCGGAACTCTGCAACGGCAGCGATCCACCCGTGGCTGGCAACGTGGTCATTGTAGCGCAGCTCCTGGAGCGCGGCATCCGGGAGAACTTCCTGATGGAAGAGCAGATCGTGCAAGCCGCCGACCAGGCGCTGCGCGATCTCGGACCCTCGTCCGCCGGCATGGACAAGGGGAAGCTGCTGACAGGCCTACGCGAGCGCATCGCCAAACAGCGGGGGTTCACCCTGTGAAGCGTCTGGGCGATGCCCGCATCGAGTCTCTCTCGCTGTCTCTGGTCGATGCGCTTGCCCGGGCTGCCGGGATCCAGATCCAAGACCGGGGCAGGGCCGTCCGCGCCGTTGCCGCCCACCTGCGCTCGGCCTTCCAGGTGGACGCTGCGCTGGACAGGGCGGTACGCGAACGCATCACGTCCCTCAAGCGGCCGGTCCCCGAGACCAGCCGGGAGTGGGATATCCTGTATCAGCAATACCTCGACGAGCTGTCCCGACGCCACCGCCACGGCGGCTGAATCACTTTTCGCGCAATGGACCCTTGACAGACGACGCCAGCGGCTTAATGGAAGCCACGACCCGGTCGCAGACTCGGATACGTGCCCGTAAGTGCCCGCCACCGTGCGGGACGGGCCTTCAACAGCAGGCAGGAGGAAAGCCAGTCCATGAACATTCGTCCGCTCCAGGATCGGATCGTCGTCAAGCGCATCGAGGAAGAAGAGAAAACGGCCGGCGGGATCATCATCCCCGACACGGCCAAGGAGAAGCCACAGGAAGGCAAGGTTGTCGCCGTGGGTAAGGGCAAGCTGAGCGACGACGGGAAGCTCCAGAAGCTGGACGTCAAGAAGGGCGACCGGATCCTGTTCGGCAAGTACTCGGGGAACGAGATCACCATGGATGGCACTGAGTACCTGATCCTGCGTGAAGAGGACGTCCTCGGCGTCATCGAAACCTGAAGGAACGCCGAGCCCTACCGGCGAAACCGACCCACAAAGCGGATCCAACTCGAAAGCAGGAGAGACAAGCGATGCCCAAGATCGTCAATTTCAGCCAAGAAGCGCGCAACAAGCTGTTGCGAGGAGTAGAGATCCTCGCGGATGCCGTGACCGTGACCCTCGGCCCTCGCGGCCGGAACGTCGTCCTCGAGAAGTCGTGGGGCGCTCCCAACGTGACCAAGGACGGAGTGTCCGTGGCCAAAGACATCGAGCTCGAGGATAAGTTCGAGAACATGGGCGCCCAGATGGTCAAAGAAGTCGCCTCGAAAACCTCCGACGTCGCTGGGGACGGAACGACCACCGCCACCGTGCTCGCCCGCGCCATTTTCGCGGAGGGCGCGAAGATGGTCGCGGCCGGTCACGACCCGATGTCGCTCAAACGCGGAATCGACAAGGGAGTCGAAGCGATCGTCGACGAGCTGAAGAAGATGTCCAAGGCGACCAAGAGCCGAGAGGAGATCTCGCAAGTCGGCACCATCTCTGCGAACTCGGATCGGACCATCGGTGGCATCATTGCCGACGCGATGGACAAGGTCGGCAAAGAGGGAGTGATCACCGTCGAGGAGAACAAGACGCTCGAAACCACCCTCGAGGTGGTCGAAGGCATGCAGTTCGAGCGTGGCTACCTGTCCCCCTACTTCGTCACCGACCCAGAGCGCATGGCCTGCACGCTCAACGATGCGTTGATCCTCATCCACGAGAAGAAGATCTCGAACATGAAGGAACTGCTGCCGATCCTCGAATCGATCGCGAAGCAGGGCCGTCCGTTCCTGATCATCGCGGAAGAAGTGGATGGAGAGGCGCTGGCTACGCTGGTCGTGAACCGGATTCGCGGCACCCTCCACTGCTGCGCTGTCAAGGCCCCCGGCTTCGGCGACCGGCGCAAAGAGATGCTCACGGACATCGCGATCCTGACGGGCGGCAAGGTCATCGCCGAAGAGCTCGGCCTCAAGCTCGAGAACGTCACCTTGAGCGACCTCGGTCGCTGCAAGCGGGTCGTGATCGACAAGGACAACACCACGATCGTCGACGGCGCCGGCAAGAAGGCCGAGATCGAGGGGCGCATCGGCACGATCCGCCAGCAGATCGAGGATACGACCTCCGACTACGATCGCGAGAAGCTACAGGAGCGGCTGGCCAAGATCGTCGGTGGCGTGGCGGTGATCCGAGTGGGGGCCGCGACTGAGATCGAGATGAAGGAGCGCAAAGCCCGGGTCGAGGACGCGCTGCACGCGACCCGCGCCGCGGTGGAAGAGGGCATCGTTCCGGGCGGCGGCGTCACGCTGATCCGCGCCGCGGCGGCGCTCGACAAGGTCAGGTGCTCCAAAGAGGAGGCCATCGGTCTCCGAATCCTGCGCCGCGCGTGCGAAGATCCTGCGCGTTGGATCGTGGCGAACGCCGGTCAGGAGGCGTCCGTCGTCATCGAGAAGATCAAGAGCGGCAAGGGCGCGTTCGGCTTCGACGCGGCGGCCGGCGAGTTCTGCGATCTGGTCAAAGCCGGGATCATCGACCCGACCAAGGTCGTACGGTCGGCCCTGCAGAACGCGGCGTCGGTGGCCGGGCTCATGCTCACCACGGAAGTGTTGGTGGCCGACAAACCCGAGGAGAAGAAAGAATTCCCCGCCATGTCGCCCGGCGGCGGCATGCCCGGCGGCATGCCCGGCATGATGTAGGGGGTTACCCCTACCATTCCCGCATGAGGACGGTCCCCCGCATGCCGGTGCCGGGGACCGTCCTCTTCGCGCGGGAGAAGCCCTGCCGCTGCTGACTCGCCACTGGTCGCCGCGTGTTGCCAAACTGAAGGATTAATGCTCAATAGGGGCCGACATGGCTGTCAAGATTCGGCTCGCAAGACATGGGAGCAAGAAGAGAGCCTTCTATCGGGTCGTCGTAGCGGACTCGAGAGCTCCCAGAGACGGTAGGAACCTCGCGGAGATCGGCACCTACAATCCGTCGGCGGACCCGCCCGAGGTAAAGCTTGACGCGGAGAAGGTCAGCTCATGGTTGAAGAAGGGCGCGAAACCCACGCCGACAGTGGCCAGCCTGCTCAGGAAAGCGGCTCTGGCGAACTGAACCGGCTGAAGAACCAGAGTGCCGAGCTGAAGGGCCTGCTCCAGTTCGTCGCACGGAGCTTGGTAACGCACCCGGAGGCGGTCGAGGTCACCGAGAGCAACACGGCCGATTCCTCGGTGCTCGAGTTGCGCGTGGACAAGGAAGACCTCGGGCGAGTCATCGGCAAGCAGGGCCGCACGGCCAAGTCCCTGCGAACACTTCTCAATGCCGCGGCTGCCCGTTCCAATCGCAAAGTCATCCTCGAAATCATCGAGGAGTAGCGCCTCCCCCCGAGATCCGGCCGGGAGCGAGCGCCTGCCGGCCGTCGCCGTCGGGAGCGTGGTGCGCCCGCACGGCATCCGCGGCGAGATCGTAGTCGCCGTAGACCCGTCGATGCGTGAGGTGTTGCGGCCGGGTGTGCGTGTGGAGCTTCGCCGTGACGACGCCGTCCGAGCGGCGGAAGTCCTCTGCGCCCGTCCGCATCGCGCAGGGTTCGTCGTGCGGCTGAGCCAGATCGACGACCGCAACTCGGCCGAAGCGTGCAAGGGCGAGGTCGTGTGGGTCGGCCGCGAGGATCTCCCGGAGCTGCGTGAAGGAGAATACTACGACTTCGAGATCGTGGGCGCGGAGGTGGTAACCCGCGAGGGTGAGGCCCTCGGTATCGTGCGCGAGATCATCGCCACCGGGGCCAGCGACGTTTACGTCGTGGAGGGTGCGGGCGGGGATATTCTTCTCCCGGCCAGCCGCGCGGCGGTTCTGGACATCGACCGAACGCGACGACGCATCACGGTCGAGCGGACGGCTCTGGAATACTGCTCGGCGATCGGCCGCAAACCGTGACAGCGCCTCGGATCTGTTTCGACGTCATCACGCTTTTTCCTGATGCCGTCAGCGCTGCGTGTCGAATGGGCGTCATCGGCCGCGCGCTCGAAGCGGGCACGCTCGTGCTCCGAACGCACCAGCTTCGCGACTATACGGGTGGAAGCCCTCACCCGATTGATGACCACCCCTACGGCGGTGGCCCGGGCATGGTCATTCGCCCCGAACCGGTGTTTTCGGCCGTCGAGGACGTTTCCGCGCGTTTCAGCCCGTCTCGGCGGGTCCTGCTCTCGCCGCAGGGGCCGCGCTTCGACCAAGCGCATGCGCAGCGATTGGCCGATCACGCATCCCTGCTGATGTTCTGCGGCCGCTACGAGGGGGTCGACGAACGCGTGATCGGGCTCTTCGACGAGGAGTTGTCGATCGGAGACTACGTTCTGACCGGCGGCGAGCTGGCCGCGCTCGTGGTCATCGACGCGGTCGGGCGCCTGGTGTCCGGTGTGCTGGGGAGCCCCGAATCGACGATCTCGGAGTCGTTTCGAGAGGGGCTTCTGGAGTATCCCCAGTACACGCGGCCAGAAAATTTCCGCGGGATGCGAGTACCGGCCGTGTTGCTCTCGGGCAACCATCAGGCCATTGAGCGCTGGAGGCAAGAACAGGCCCTTGCGCGCACGCGCAATCGCAGACCGGACCTGTCGAACCAGCGGCCGGCCGGGACGCGCGAACGTGGGTGATCTCTACGTCGCCCTCCTGCACGGCGCCGTCTACGACAAGAATCGCCAGACCGTAACGACTTCGGTCACGACGCTGGACGTACCCGACATCGCGCGCAGCTGCCGCACATACGGCGTTCGAGCCTTCTACGTAGTCACGCCTATCGACGCGATGCGCGGACTAACCAGACGGATCATGGCCCACTGGCAAAAAGGCTTCGGGAGCCGCTATAACCCCAACCGCTCCGAAGCGCTCGAGCTGGTAAGGCTGGAGAGCACCCTGGAAGGGGTCGAGATCGACATCGAGGCTGAGACCGGCGCTCTCCCGGTACTGACCGCGACCAGCGCGCGAACACTCCCAGGTGGCATCGGGTATGCGGCCTTGCGCGAAGAGATCGATCAGTCGACGCGGCCCTACCTGCTCATGTTCGGGACGGGGTGGGGGCTGACCGCTCAGGTCGTCGACCGCGCCACCCGGGTCCTCGAACCCGTCATCGGTCCAGGAGCCTACAACCACCTGTCCGTGCGCGCAGCCGCCTCCATCATTCTTGACCGCCTGCGCGGGAAACGATAGAAGTGCCGTTTCCCGACTCTCGAAACGCGTTGAAGGGTGGCACCGTGAACGTCATCGATCGTATCCAAATGGAACAGCTTCGCGGCGATATCCCCGAGTTCCGTCCCGGAGACACCGTGCGCGTACATGCCACGATCGTCGAGGGCGACAAGGAACGAGTCCAAGTGTTCGAGGGAGTCTGCATCCGTCGGACCCGGCGCGGCAGCCGCGCAACCTTCACCGTGCGCAAGACCTCCTACGGTGTGGGCGTCGAACGAACCTTCCCGCTGCACTCTCCCCGGATCGAACGAATCGAATTGAAGAGCCGGGGCGAGGTACGTCGCGGCCGCCTATACTACCTGCGGAACCTCGCGGGAAAGGCCGCGCGCATAAAGTCCGTCCGGTAGCCGCGGGATAGCGGCTACGATTCACGCTAGGTGGCACGCGACCGCGTGCCCCGCACCCCGGTCGATGAGCGCGGGAACCTCGGTTTGGCAGCGCGCCTCCGCGATAGGACAACGCGGGTGAAACGGACACCCGGCGGGTGGGTGGATCGAGCTGGGCACGTCGCCTTTGAGGACGATACGCTCGCGCGAGCCACCCGCGCCGATCCGAGGCACGGCGGATAGCAGCGCTTTCGTGTAGGGATGACGCGCGCCGCTGTAGATAGCCAGTGCTGGGGCAATCTCGACGATTCGCCCCAGATACATCACCGCGACGCGATGACTGACATGCTCGACGACGCGCAGATCGTGGGAAATGAACGCATAGGTGAGCTGCCTCTCTGCTTGGAGATCGATCAACAGATTGAGAATCTGCGCCTGAATCGACACGTCCAGCGCCGAGACCGGCTCATCCGCCACGATGAAGCGAGGACCGACCGCCAGGGCTCTGGCGATCCCGATGCGCTGCCTCTGCCCACCGCTGAACTCGTGCGGATAGCGATCGTAGGCGTCTGCAGACAGCCCGACCCGATCCATCAGCTCGAGGACTTGCCGCCGCACAGCCGAACGCTCGGCTAAGCGATGGACTCGGATGCCCTCGCCGATGATGCGCCCGACGCGCATGCGCGGGTTCAGTGACGCGTAAGGGTCCTGGAAGACGATCTGCATCCACCGGCGCATGCGCCGCAGTTCCCGCGCCGGGATCGCGCTCAGGTCTCGCCCGTCGAAGCTCACCGTTCCCGCCGTCGGTTCGAGCAGGCGCAGCATCAATCGCCCGAGTGTCGATTTCCCGGAACCCGATTCGCCGACGATCCCCAGCGTCTCTCCCGCCGCGATGTCGAGATCGATGCCGTCGACGGCGCGAACCCAAGTCCTGTGACTCGACAACATGCCTGTTCCAGCGCTGAACCAGCGCTTCAGGCCCTGCAGGGACACCAGGGGTCGCACCGCACCCTCGCTCATGGCGATCCTCGTGACTCGGTCGTCACCAGACACGCAGCCCGGTGATCCTCCGCGACGGTCACCAGAGAGGGGTCGGTCTGCGCGCAACGCGACTCGGCAAGCTCGCAACGGTCGCGAAACCGGCAGCCCGTCGGAAGCGCACCAAGGCGAGGAACGTTCCCCGGAATGGTTCGTAGCCGACGGCCTCCAGCGGCGAACTCCGGCTGGGACGCAAGCAGACCACGCGTGTAGGGATGGTAGGGCGAGGCCAAGACCCGCCGCACAGGTCCGGCCTCGACGATCCGCCCGGCGTACATGACCAGAACGCGGTCGCACCGTTCGGCCACGATTCCGAGATCGTGGGTGATCAACATCAGGGCCATGCCCAAACGCGCGCGCAACGAGTCGACCAACTCGAGGATCTGCGCCTGAATCGTCACGTCCAGGGCGGTGGTCGGCTCGTCCGCGATCAACAGGCGCGGATCGCAGCAGAGCGCGATGGCGATCATGACGCGCTGGCGCATTCCGCCGCTGAGCTGATGCGGATAATCTCGCGCTCGCGCAGCGGGATCGGGCATTTCCACCAACTCGAGCATGCGCACCGCCGCCGCCCATGCTTGGCGGCGCCCCAGCTTCCGATGGATACGCGCCACCTCGGCGATCTGGGAGCCGACGGTGAAGACCGGGTTGAGCGACGTCATCGGCTCCTGGAATACCATCGCGATGTCGTTGCCGCGTAGTGCTCGCATCTGGGCCGGTGGGAGCGCGAGCAGCTCGCGCCCATCGAAGCGAATCGAACCGCTCGCTATCCGTCCGGCCGGACTCGGTACGAGGCCCATGATCGACAGGGCGGTCGCACTCTTGCCGCAGCCAGACTCTCCGACCACTCCCACGCTCTCTCCGGCCCCGATGCGGAAGTCGATCCCGTCGACCGCGTGGACTTCCCCGCTCGCGGTCGCGAAGACCGTATGCAGCCCGCTGACCTCGAGCAGCGCTTGAGGTGACTCGGTCACCGGCCGCGCAACCTCGGGTCCAAAGCGTCGCGCAGGCCCTCTCCGAACAGGTTGTAACCGAGCACCGTAACCAGGATTGCGCAGCCGGGAAACACGGACAGCCACCACGCGACTTCGATGGTGGTCTTGCCTTCGGTCAGCATGTTGCCCCAGCTCGGATCCGGCGGCTGAACGCCGATCCCGAGGAAGCTGAGCGCGCTCTCCGTAAGGATCGCTCCTGCGATTCCGAGGATGAAAGAGACGAACACCGGCGCCAACGCGTTCGGCAACCCGTGGCGTAGGATGACGCGCAGCGGCCGCGCGCCCAGAGCCTCGGCGGCGACCATGAACTCACGCTGGCGGAGAGCGAGAAATTCCGCACGGACCAGACGACAAACGCCCATCCACGACGTGACGCCGATGACCGCCATGATGTTCCAGATG
Organism: uncultured Myxococcales bacterium; assembly: GCA_964555245.1. Lineage (GTDB taxonomy): Bacteria > Desulfobacterota > Binatia > UBA1149 > SPBQ01 > CAZKRI01. The sequence continues at coordinate 37,031 of CAZKRI010000035.1, read as the reverse complement.
CTTGCATCCAGGTAAGCAATGACCGCGAGAATCAAGAAAAAGGATGGGAAGCAGAGCATCAGGTCGACGAGGCGCATGAGCACGGCATCCGTTCGTCCCCCGAAGTAGCCGGCAACCGCCCCCAGCGCCACACCGATCGAACAAGCGAGCCCCGCCGAGACGAACCCCACCAGCAGCGAGACTCGCGCACCATGAACCATCCGGCTGAGCACATCCCGGCCCAACCCATCGGTGCCCAGCGGGTGCTGCCAATCCGGAGGAGAGAGCACCGCCGCGGCGTTGATTTCCGTCGGATCGTAAGCAGTCAGAAGCGGCGCCAGCAACGCCACGACACACAGCACGGCAACGACGCCGCCTCCCGCCATCGTGAGCCGATTTCGCAGCATGCCACGCGCCGCGATCATCGCCGCCGAAGCCTCGGGTCAGCCAGTGCGTAGCTCAAATCCGCCAGCAGGTTGCCGAGAAGCGTCAGCACCGCCCCGATGATCAGCACGCCCATGACGACGGGATAGTCGCGCGACATGACCGCGTCGTAGAACAGCCGTCCCATTCCCGGTATCGCAAAGATGGTCTCGAAAATGACGGAACCGCCGATGAGAGACGGAAGGGAGAGTCCCAGGATGGTGACCACCGGCAGCAACGCATTGCGGAAGGCGTGATTGTAGATCACCGCCCGCTCGGGCAGCCCCTTGGCCCGCGCCGTCGTAATGTAGTCCTGGCGGACGACCTCGAGCATGCTCGAGCGCATGTATCGAGAGATGCCGGCCAGACCGGTCAACGCTGAGACTGCGACCGGCAACACGAGGTGGCGCGCGCGATCCACGAAGCGTGCACCCGGACTGAGCGTCTCGTAGTCGAGCGAGGTCAATCCGGAAATCGGCAACCAGTCGAGCTCGACCCCGAAGGCAAGCATGCAGAGCATCGCGAACCAGAACGTCGGCATCGCGAACCCCAGGAACACGAACACCGTCAGAATGCGGTCCGGCATCGAGTACGGGCGGGTCGCCGACAGCACGCCAACGGGTATCCCCAATGCGAGGATGAGAAGCAGGGACAGTCCGTCCAGAAGCAACGTGACCGGCAACGCTTCGACGATCTTCTCCAGCACCGGGCGCCGGTCAGGCGCGAACGACTTGCCGAAGTCGCCAACCACGATGCGCCTCAGCCACTGCGCATACTGCACATGCAGGGGCTGATTCAGCCCGAACGCCTCCTCCAGCCGAGCACGCACCTCCGGGCTCGCCTTGGGGTTGAGATCGGTGATCCGATCGACCGGAGAACCAGGTGCAAGCTGGATCACGGCAAAGGAAACGAAGCTGATCCCAACGAGAAGCGGGACGAGACCGAGGATTCTGCGCGCGAGGTAACCGAGCACGATCGCCCCTACGGCGCCTGCGTGAATCGATACTTCTGCAGAGTGACCGGCACGTACCAGTCCTCGAAGTTGTATCCGATGCCCGCGGGCGCCGGCGCGATCCCCAGGAAACGGCAGTGTACGGCCGGCAGCGCCTCAGCGTAGTACAGAAACGTGTAAGGTTGATCCTCGATCAGAATCTCCTGAAAGCGGTCGTAATAGCGCTTGCGTTCCTCCGGAGCGAAAGTCCTCCGCCCGCGTTCGAGCAACAGATCGACCTCGGGGTTGCGATACGAGATGAAGTTGAACTCGCTGGGGCCGGTCTTCGACGAATGCCAGATGATGTACTGGTCGGGGTCGAGGTCCAGTCCCCAACCGAGCACCACCGCTTCGAAGTCGCGCTTCTCGACGAACTCCTTGAGAAACGCGGCCCACTCGACCACCCGTACATCGACACGCACCCCGACGTCGGCCAGGCGCCGCTGAATGATCGTCGCAGTCTTGAGGCGGCCGTCGTTCCCCTGGTTGGTGAGGATCCGGAAACTGAACGATCGCCCATTGCGGTCCAGAACGCCGTCCCCGTCGCTGTCGCTCCAGCCCGCCTCGGCAAGCAGGGCGCGAGCCGTAGCCGGGTCATAGGGCAGGTCACGCGCGGTCTCGTTGTACCATCTCGTGCCGGGCTTGTACGGCGCCTTGGCCGGCTGGCCTAGTCCGAACAACACCACCGCAACGATCTCTTCTTTGTTGATCGCATGCGTGAGCGCCCGGCGCACTCGCACATCCTGGAATAGCTCGTGCTGCAGGTTGTACCCGAGATAGGTGTACGCATTGGTCAGGTAGCGGTACCTGCGGAAGTTGCTCTCGAAGGCCGGACTCGACGTCTGCCGGCTGTACTGCAGGGCGTTCAGATCCATCTGATCGATTCCGCCCGACTGCAGCTCGAGAAACTGCGTCTGCGCGTCCGGGATGATCCGGGTGATCGTGCGCTCGATGTGGGCGCGGCCGCGATAGTAGTCGGGGTTGGCGCGAAGTGAGATGCTGCGCCCGGTCTCCCAAGACTCCATGCGATACCGCCCAAGGCCCACCGGCTGCCGCGCGAATGCAGTCGCCTCGTTGATGTCGGTCCCTTCGAGCAGGTGACGCGGCAGCACCACGAGATTGCCCCAGGTCCCGAGCGCAGGAGCGTAGGGCTGTTCGTAGCGAGCTCGGAAGGTGTGGGGATCCAGGACTTCGAACTGCGTGATCTGCTTGTAGTCCTCTGCGTAAGCCGTGAGGGTTTTGGGATCCGTGATCGTGCGGTAGCCGAACTCGATGTCGTGCGCGGTAAATGGATGCCCGTCTTGCCAACGGACGTCCTCACGCAGGTAAAACGTGATCGTCAATCCGTCTTGTGAAACGTCCCAGCGGCGCGCCAGTCGAGGTTCGAACTGACTCTGGTTCTTGTCGTACGTGAGCAGGCCGTCGAAGATCAGATCCCCGACCGCGTGCGACGCGCCGTCACGTGCGAGCATCGGGATCAATGTGGAGGCATCGCCGATAGAACCCTCGACGATCGCATCGCCGTCGGCGACCGGCAAGCCGGGCACTGCCACGCGGCAGACGCCGTCGGGACTCTCCCTGCCGCAGCCGATCATGGCCGCTAGGCCGATGAGCGAGAGCAGACAACGGTGTTTCGTGCCTGGTGCGAACGACCGCACGCTACTCGCTCATTTCCACCACGTTCACGCCGCTCGGTGGTTCCATGTGGAAGGCCTGGTCGCTGTGCACGCGATCCCGCCACACCACCGCGTAGCTGAGCTGCACACGGCCGCCGTCCGGCAAGTCCGCGCGAATCGCGTGCGGCACGTCCACTCCTCCGACGTTCTTGTACTGCTCGAAGTAGGCCGTGAAGTCAGCACCCCGCACGCCCGCCACCGACGTGGCGAGGGGCCGCAGGTCATCGGCGCCGAAGATGACCTTGAGCGTCCCACCACCACTCATCGGGGCTTCCCACAGCCAGCCACCCCCGACCGGTGTCACGGTGCCGGCGTTGGCGTCGCGAGGCAGCGGCGGGACCCCACGAACCAGCAACGCCAGCGTCTGCAGATCGACCGGCACCCGCGCGTAGCGCCCGAGGTTGGCCGAGGTTGGCCGGCCACGGTACAGGACCTTCTCCCCACGATCGTAGGCAACCAGGGTCACTCCGTCGCTCAGGACCGTGTAGGTCAGACTGAATGGGCTGCGGAAGTCGATTCGGAGCTTGTCAGGCGCCTTGACGACCACCATGTGAGCCGAGCGCAGCTTACCGCTCGGTCCGTCGTACTCGATGCTGCCCTGCCCCTGGAACGATGCGAGTGCTGCATCCAGGGCGGCGAGGCGAGCTCGCAGCTCCACGGGTGTAGGCGCCGGCGCGGCCCGTGGCGCCTCCACGGGAGGCCGTCGCGGCGCCTGAACCGGCACACAAGCTTGCAGACACACGAGTACGGCGGCGAGCCAGCGGGCGAGCGGAAACCGCTCAGGATCCCGATGGGTCGTACTCGGCACGGCTATCGAGTTTCAGGAGTTTCTCGAGCACCCGGCTGCGCTGGAGCTTATCCTCGGTACGCGCTTCGCAGTCGCGGTAGACGCGGATCGCGTCGCCCGTACGGCCGACTTTGAGGTAGGCATCGCCCAGGTGCTCGCTGACGACCGGGTCGTTCCCGGTCAGACCAGCCGCTTTCTCCAGCTCGACGACCGCTGCCTTGTAGTCGCCGCGTTGGTAGTAAACCCAGCCGAGGCTATCGATGAAGAACCCGTCCTCCGGATGCAACACGAGCGCGCGCTTGATGAGGTTCTCAGCCTCCTCCAGGTTCTCCCCGCGCTCCGCGTACGTATAGCCCAGGAAGTTCAGCGCTGCGCTGTTATCCGGGTTCATCTCGAGCACACGACGCAAAACGTCGATGGCCTCGTCGCGCTTACCCGCCTTCTCGAAGACCCACGCGAGGCGGTATAGGAACTCGTCGTTCTTGGGATCGACGGTCACGAGCCGGTGCGCGTACTCGAGCGCATGCGAGAACTTTCCCTGAACCTCGTACAGCTCGATCAGGTAGTGAAGAGCACGCGTGTTCTGCCCGTCCACGTCGAGCAGAGCCTCGACCGCTTCGGTCGCCTCCGTGACTCGCTCGGCCTCGAAGAGCAGCTGTCCGAGATGGATGCGCGCGTCCGCGTACCGCTCGGACGCGGGAGGTACCCGGCGTAGCTCCTGCTCGGCGGCCCGCATGTCGCCAAGCTCGTGGTAGGTCACGGCCAGATAGAAACGGACGTCGTGCGCATCGGCGCGGGCCCCGAGCACCATGTTGAACTCCATCACGGCACGGGCGTAGTCGCCCTTCTCGAGACTGATCAGGCCGACCTTCGTGTGCGTATCGAGCGGGTCGTCCTCGAGATCGATGAGCTGCTCGTACTCGTGCAGGGCATCGTCCAGCTTGCCCTCGGTGACGTAGATTCCGCCGAGCTGACGCCGGGCTAGCAACGAGTGCGGATTGAACTCGAGCGCTTTCTTGTACGATTCGATGGCCTTCTCGCGACGGCCCTGTTGCTCGTAGACGAAGCCCATCTCCAGGTAGACCTGGTCCGAGGAACGGTTGATCTGTGCGGCGCGGCGATAGGCTCGCATCGCGTCACTGTACTGACCGGCCAGAGCGTACGACCGTCCGAGATAGAACTGCACGACGAAGGCGTCCGGGCTTAGAGTGGCCGCGCGGGTCAGAACGTCGATCGCATCGGTGTACCGTCCGCGCGCGTGATACAGCGCACCGAGTTTGAACAATACCTCTTCACGCTCGGGCGTGATCTCGACCAGCGATTGGTACTCGGCGATCGCCTCGTCGATGCGCCCCATCGACGAGAACAGATCCGCCACGACCAGACGGTTGTGGGGTTCGTTCGGGGCCAGTTCCTTGAGCGCGACGGCCTGCTCGGTCGCGGCATCCAAGTTGCCGGCGCGCACGTAGAACTCGACGAGACGCTGGCGAATCCGAGGCTCGCTCGGGTCGAGCACCGCAGCCCGCGCCATTTCACTGATCGCGCGCTGGGTGTCGCTCTGGTTCTGCGCGACGAGCGCTTTCAGGTAGTGGCCGTGCGCGAGGTCACGATCACTGAACTCGTGGTCGAGCGGAGCAACGGCCTCGGCTGACGGCGGTGGGTAGGCTCTCTCCGTACCCACGGGTACGAGCGGCGCGCACCCTGCCACCGCCCAAAGAACCATCCCGGCCCAGCGAAGGCCCGGCCTCCAGAGGACGGCGGGCGCATGCAGCTTCATTTGTTTAGGCGGGCGAGAGGTTAGCACGGTCCGGCAGGCTCGGGCAACGCGGCGCGCCCGGCCTCGAGCAGCTTGCGGCAGCCCCAGTCAGCGGATAACCGCGGCGGAGGGTGCCCGGCTGATGTTCTTCCGATGGCTGTTGGCGGACCTTCCACGGGACCTGCGCACAGCGTGGCGCCTGCTACGTACCGATCTGTCCACCTGGCTCGTGCTCAGCGCCGCCTTCGGCGCCCTCGGAGCCTTGACCGTGTCATCCGACGCTGGGCCACAGCTGGCGTTACCGAGCGCCTTGCTCGCGCTGCTCCTGGTCACGCTGGTAGTCCTCAAGTTCGACGCCGCCGACCGGGGAACGCACGTCCGTTTGAGCCAAGCCGGCCGGTGCTTCGCCCGCCGTGGCCTACCGCTGCTGCTGTCCGCCCTGTTCAGCGTGGGCCTTTGCATCCTGGTCGGAACAGCAGTGCGCCACGTGGCGCTGGCCGCGCTCTCGAACCGGCCCCACGCCGACGCGCTGGCCGTCACGGCGGGCATCCTCGCCTACGTTGCGACCCTCGTCCGGTTCTGCTTCGTGCCGTTCCTGGTCCTACTCGAGCAGCCCGGGGAGTCTGAGGCTTCGTCAGGCGCCCTCCGCAACCCGTTCCCGGCCGTGCTGCGCTCGCTCCGGCTCAGCGTGCGCCTGACACGGGGAGCATGGCTGCGCCTGACGCCTTACGTCCTCGTGCTGAGCGCCAGTCCCCCGACCACCGGGCTCACGATGCCAACGCTGCCCGCGATTCTCGCGCTCTGGCAAATGGCCCAACTGCTGGCTCAGGCTGCTCTGTTCGGCCACTACCGCAGCCGCACGGCGCTGCCGGAAGGCGTGGACGCATGACCAGGCGCTGGCTCGTGGCTGCAGTCGGCCAACGAGCCGATCCAGACCTCTCCGCCCTCGTAGTGCTCCTTCTTCCAGATCGGTGCGCACAGTTTGAGCTGATCGATCGCGAAGTGGCACGCTTCCAGAGCATCCGCGCGATGGGGAGCCGATACCGCAATCGCCACGCTGATCTCGCCGATCGGGACGGTCCCGACGCGGTGTACGATCGCAACCGCGATCACCTCCCACCGTTCCCGAATCGCCGTTTCGATCTTGGCGAACTCGGCGACGGCCATGTCCGCATAGGCCTCGTACTCCAGGCGCAGCACTTTTCTCCCGGCGTTGGACTGACGGGTCGTGCCAGCGAACGTGGCGACTGCCCCGGCCCGCGGGTGCATGACCGCCTGCGCAACCTCGGCCAACGATATCGGATCTTCGACGATCTCGAGCATCAGCAACCGCCGCTCACCGGCGGGATGATCGCGACTTCATCGTTCTCGGAAAGCGCATGGTTCGAGTCAACGTACTCGGCGTTGACGGCCACCCGGATTCTCGCGACCCCGGTCGACAGAGGGGCATGCAGTTTCTCGGCGGCCACGAGCAGGTCTTGGACCCGCGCGCCCGGCGGCAGTTCGTAGGATTCTTCACGCAGCCCCAATCGTTCGCGCACGATTCCGAAGTAAAGAACGCGGACGCGCACCGTCGGCCTCAAACCTCCCCCTTGGGCTGTTGGTCGGCCAGGTACGCGATGTGGCCCAGTTCCGGCAGGATCAGCCGCTCGAGCGCCAGCTTGCACCCGGGCGTCGAGCCGGGCAGCGCGAACACGGCGGTCTGGCCGACCAGCCCCGCGACCGCGCGCGAAAGCATCGCCGCAGACCCGATCTCCTGAAAGCTGAGCGAGCGGAAGAGCTCTCCGAAGCCGTCGATGCGGCGGGTGAACAGCGGGGTCAATGCCTCGTAGGTTTGGTCGCGCGGGGCCAACCCGGTGCCTCCGCTCACCAGAATGGCCTGGACCTCACCGGATCCCGCCCAAAGGGTGACCGTCTGCGCGATCCGGCCGGGATCGTCCGGCACGATCTCCGTGCGTACGACATCGTGACCCGCTGCCACCAGCAGACGCCGGACCTCGGCTCCGCTCCGGTCCGTTTGCGCCGTGCGTGAGTCCGACACCGTCAGCACGGCGCAGCGGATGCAGCGTGGTGCGGCGCGTTTGTGCTCGTCGACGCCCATGATCGTGACTCGGTTCCGGCTCGCGCATTGTGACGGTGCGCCGGCGTACACTCCACCGCTGGAAGACTCGCCCGGAGAACGGCTGGCCGGGGACGCAAGCGCCGGCTATAACGCGGGGGCCGTGCACCCGACGACCGACGAGCTGTCCCCCGAGCCCGCCAAGAGCGTATACGTCGAAACCTACGGCTGTCAGATGAATCTCGCCGACAGCGAGCTGATCACCGGCCTATTGAGGCGCGGCGGCTACCGCACGGTCGCTTCACCCGAGCAGGCGGACGTCATCTTGCTGAACACCTGCGCAATCCGCGAACACGCCGAGCAGCGCGTCGCGCAGCGGGTGCGGCAACTGATCGCCGCGCGCCGGGAGGGACGGCCCGCCCGCATCGGCCTGGCCGGCTGCATGGCGCAGCATCATCGGGAACGGCTTCTCGAATCGATCGACGGGCTCGATTTCATCGTCGGCCCGGATGGGTACCGGCGCCTAGTTGAGCTGATCGAAAGCGATGAGCCGGTTGCGGAGGTCCGTCTCGATCGAAACGAGATGTACGAGGACGTCGTTCCTCACCGTCAAGGCGGCGTACGCGCGTGGGTCACGATCATGCGCGGTTGCGACCGCTTCTGCACGTTCTGTGTCGTGCCCTACGTGCGCGGGCGTGAGCGGTGCCTGCCTCCCGACGCGATCCTCGAAGAGCTGCAACACGCGGCTCGCGCCGGGTTCCGCGAGGCCGTATTGCTAGGGCAGACCGTCAACTCGTACCGATATGGAGACGTCGACTTCGGTGAGCTGCTGATGAGGTGCGCGAGCGTCGAAGGACTCGGGCGAATTCGTTTCACCTCGCCTCACCCGGCCGACATGACCGAGGCGGCGATCGCCGCCATGCGGGATTGTCCGACGATCAGCCCCTACCTGCATCTGCCGCTTCAGAGCGGGTCCGACCGGATCCTGGCGGCGATGGAGCGTGGCCACACTCTCGACGAGTACCGCCGGCTGGTGGGGCGGTTGCGAGAGGCGATCCCGGCGCTCAGCCTCTCGACCGACATCATCGTCGGTTATCCCGGCGAGGAGGAGCAGGACTTCGAAGCGACCTCACGGGTCATGGAGGAGATCGGCTACGATCACGCGTTTCTGTTCAAGTACTCCCGTCGCGAAGCAACCCGTTCGTACCGGATCCCCGAAACCGTCACGGAAGGAGAAAAGGGCCGACGGCTCGATCGATTGATCGCCGAGCAGGAGGCGCGAGCGCTGCGCATCAACCAGCGGCTAGTCGGAAGCGTGACCGAGGTGCTGGTTGAATCGTCGGCCAAACGGCCTGCCGGCTGGCTTTCGGGGAAGAATCCCCAGTTCAAAACGATCGCCTTCGAACCCGTTGCGGCCCAGGTCGGCGCCTTCGCGCGGGTTCTCATCGAGGCTGCCGGCTCGCACACGCTCAAGGGTCGCGAGCTGGCCGCCTAATCGTCAGTTCGGACCCAGGCCGCTCAGAAATCGAGCCAAGCGTGCGGCGAAGCCCTCCGGGTCCTCCAAGTAAACACCGTGGCCGCGCGCGGCCATGATCTCCAAGCGGCTGCCAGCAATGGCGCGGTTGAGGATCACCGAGCCGCCGACGCCCAGAAAGTCCTTCTCGCCGACCAGGATCAGGGTAGGCACGTCGAGCGAGCGCAGCCGCTCGGTCAGCGGATCCTCGTGGAGGGAACGCATCGCCAAAGCGACCCAGGCGAAGCCGCGGCCTTCCGGCACGTTCGCCGTGCGTCCCTTGAGGCCCATCGCCGCGAGGGCGGCGCCGCCGCCCTCGCGGCGGGCTGCCTCCGCGGTGCGCGCGTACCAATCGGCCGCCTTCGCGTTGCACTCGCTGGCCGTACCGACCAACACCAACCCACCGACACGGGTAGGGTGATCAACCACGGTCTGCATGGCGATCACTCCACCGGCGGAGTGGCCGACCAGGACGGCTCGCTCGATCCCTATCTCATCGAGCAGCCCCACCAGATCACTCGCCAGCTCGGAGCGAGTGCACGGCCGGTCGACCGACTCGGACTGCCCGTGAGCGCGCAAGTCGTAGCGCACCACCCGGTACTGGCTGCTCAAACGCGCGGTCTGGTCGTCCCAAACCTCGGCCGAGGCCGCGAGACCGTGAATGAAGACCACGGCGCGAGCCCCCGGCGGCCCGTCGAGTCGATGGTGAACGCGGCGTCCGGTGGCGGGGCTCAGAACTGGTAGAACCAGCTCACGCTCGGGATTATGATCGATTCTTCGCTGTGCTGCGGGAGATACGTCACCGGGAGGCGCAGGATGAAACCGCTGCTCTCACCCGCAAGCAACCGCACGCCGGGTCCGGTGTAGAGGGCGGGATCCGCACCGCCGTCGCGCCGGTAGTTGCTGAGGCCAACGCCACCCACCGCCCAGTAGAGGCGCGCGCGGCCGGCGGGCTTGCCCAACAGGTAGAAGCGAACACCGCCGCTACCCTGAACGAAATTTCGGTGGTTGTCGCTCACGCTGTCACGCGCGCGACCCGTGCCGAGCGCGCACTCGAGATCAAAGCGATCGCTGAGCGGCAGCGCTCCCGACGCGCCGGCGTACCACCCGTCGTTCATCGGCGCCTGGTTGTTGGCCAGCGTGATGAACGCCCCGCCTCCCACCTCCACGTCGAAGCGCCGCGCCGAGGCTTCGTCACTCGTCACCAGCAGGCCCCATGTAGCCAGCATGCCCAGCAGGGCTGACTTCGCCAAAACACGGTAGCTCATCGCGTTGCTCTCCCTCGTGCGAAAATGCCCGGCCGACATACCACGGCTGCCAACCTAGCGACAAGCGCTCGCTGCGCTTAGCGGTTAGCCGGTCTCGACCTCAGCCGGCAGGTAATTCGAGACCGCAGGCGACCAGGCGAACGCGCGCATCGCGCGTACCTCCTGACCGTAGACCGACACGACGATCTGCAGCGCGTCGGGGTAGGAGGGCTCGCCGAACGGTGTTGCCTGCGCAAGGTCCTCCCCCGAAAAATAGGCGTCGTGGTCCGGATGGGAATGGTAAAGGGCGGCCAGGCGCTCACCCCCGCGATCCACGAGATCGTAGACCGTCTTGAGGTCGCTCGAGTGCGGAACGTAGGCGGTGCGCGCTGTGCGGGGGTAACGCGCTGGATCGCGCGCATGCATGTCGTCCTGGACGTTGCGCATCCGGATGACCCGCTGCGTTCCGTCCCCGGTCTCGACGACCGCACCGCAGCACTCGTTCGGATAGCTCTCCAGAGCGTGCGCGCGGATCTCGTTCAGGATGTCGGCGGCGAACTTCACCTCTGGATCTCGATCCGACGGTCCGGCAGCCGCCGCCGGACCGCCAGTCCGGCCAGCTCCGCGTAGCCTAGCCCGAGCAACAGGCCGCTTTGACGCACTGAGGCCATTTTCGTATATACGCCGGTTTAACACTGCCCCGACCGAGGGGGCGGAAGGTTGTATAGGGAATGGAGTCCGAGACGTCCACACGCATCGAGCAGTTTCTCAAGCCCAAGGCCGTCTCCTCGCGGAAGCTGGCGCGCGACACCGCCGGCCGCCTGCTCATGGCCGAGGAAAGCGCCCTGGACATGGACCGGATCCGGGACGCGGGGACGACCGTCACCGAGCTCGGGCGCCGGATCCGCCTGTACAACAGCGACATGACCAAACAGATCGCTTCTTACATCGTCCCGATCGAGGTGGCGGACCTGCGCGGCCCGACGGCCGCGGCCTCGGCGGGCGCGAAGATCCAGATCGGGCGTCTCATCTGCGAGGACGGGCTGTACCTGCGCCACAACCCCGGTATTCGTGAGGTGGGAGTCAACGATCGCGGTGACGTCATGCTGCGGCTGGACAACGCCACCGCTGAGGACTCTACGATCGGTCCGATCCTGAACTCTTACAACACGACGCAATCGACGTTGACGAGCCACCTGGTCGCCCGCATCGACAAGAAGGTCCACGACCGCGACGTGCGCGAGGCTCGCGCGTGGTTGGAGGCGATGAACGTGCTGTCGGACGGCAAGACGCTGCGCACCCGCTACTACAGCGCCGGCGTCGCTTGCGAGCACCGCGGGAATATCCCGCAGCTCTACAAAACCGTCCAGGTCAACTTCTTCCAGATCAACGATCCTCTCTCGCTCGAGCTCGCTTCCGCCCTGGAGGAGCGGTTCCGCCTCCTCGACAAACCGGTTCCCATGGTTCGAACGATATCGGTGGTTGGCGTACCTCCGAACGAGCGGGCGTACAAGGAGTTCGTCGCCGACCTGAAAGCGAAGAAGCAAAACCCCATGTCTCTGGGTTTGCCCAGCCGGCTGCGTGACTCGCAGTTCTTCGACGGCGCGAGCAAATCGATCGTACCCTCCTGTTTCATCTACGCTTGTCCGCTCGAGGAGATCGGCGATTCGATCTACGTCATCACGGTCAACACCGACTACCACGGGGAGATCAAGTCGCGCGGCGTGCACTCGGGCGTCAGCGCGGTGATGTCGATGGCCGAGGTTCTGTCGGCGCACGCTGGGAGCGCGATCCTCTGCAGCCGGGGAACGTCCACGGTGATCATGGGCGCGAGCCGGAGCGGCAAGTCCACGGCGGTGACGTTCTGGGCGGAACGCAACCGGCCCGAGCACAGGCGCGAGCTGCGCCGCCGCTACATGATCGAGAAACAGAACGAAAAGACGGTCGACGAAATCATGCCCGGTGTAGGGGTGGCCACTCAGGACGACTGGGTCGAAATCGTCCCGTCCGGCGATTCCCAATGGGACGTGTGGCCCGCCGAGAGGCACTTCTACTTGCGCAGCCGCGGCCTGTTGAGCCGCAATCTCGTGCTGTCGGAAAACGAGCCGATCATCGAGAACGCGACGGCGGACTACGGCGCCGCGGGTGGACGCGAAGCGCTCGGGCGCACCATCCACGAGTTCCCTCACGAACGGCTCTTCTACGATCCCGACTGGGACAACTTCTACTGCGACCGCGAGGTGCATCGCATCTCGGCGCTGGTGCTCCTGGAGCGAGATGAGGAGCTCGATTTCGCCATTCAGCGCACGGCCAAGCGTGACGCCCTCGAGTTCATCCTTCGCGGCCGGACGCCGGACGGCGAATGTCAACCGTTCTACAACGACTACACCGACCTGTCCGGCCTGCTGGTCGGTCAAGGGGTCGTCGGCGACCGCCTCCTCGCGGCATACAAGGCGGCAAAGAAGGGCGACGTCGCGGCCCTCATGAACGGCGATGAGGCGCTGGGCGCGTTCGTCTTGAACCGGCTCGACGCCCAGCTCGAAGTTTGGGAACACTTCCTGAACGACGTGCCCACCTTCGTCGTGAACACCGTGCACGGCCGCGATCTCACTCACGACATGATCTGGTACGCCTCGGAGTTTCCGGACTTCCTCAAGCCCGGCCATGGACGCTCCGGCGCCGAGCTCCGTAAGCTCATGGAATCCAAGTACAAGGTTCGCTACGACGACGCCGGCAATTGGATCGATCACCATTAGCGCCTGGCCGCTCCGGCTAGCCCTCCCACCGGGGGCGCGGAAAGCAGGAAGACCACGCCCCCGACCAGAGAGGAGAGAAGCAAGACCGCGAACCACAGCACCGCGAATGCTAGCGCCGCTTCGCTCGAGATCCCGGGCAGCCGCGTCAGAAAGTACACGTAGCTCGCCTCGCGGACTCCGAGGCCAGACAGGCTCACGGGCACGGCGGCGAGCATCGCGACCATGGGGTGAATGACGAAGCAGTACGCCAGCGGTACCCCCAAGCCACAGGCCCTGGACACCAGCCAGACCGAGAGCACCTGACCGAGGTGGACGGCCAAGGACAGGACCCCGACCGGCACGAGCAATCGGCAGTTTCGCCACAGTCCTTCCAGCGCCGGCTCGGCGACGGCGAACCGCCGGGCCACCAGCAACGGGGCCACCCACCAGGCAGCAACGAGCACAGCGCTGACTCCGGAGGCGGAGGCGACCACGCCCGCGGGCAGCCCAGCACCACCCAAGCTGGCCAGCGTGGCGAGCAACAGCGCAGCCAGCACGACCAGACCGCAGAAGCGCTCGAAGACCATGTACAGGGCGAACGCGGCGGCCAGTGGAAACAGTCGCGCCTCGCTCAGCACCGACCACAGGCCGCGGCCTTGGATCCGCGTGGCCAGCAGGCCGACCGCGCCGAGCGTGACCAGCGTCTTGAGGACCAGCCACCCCAGGCTGCGACGCGAACCGCCCATACGGGCGCCGTCCGCTGAGTCGGCCGGGTGCATGGTTCAGGTCGATAACGGCCGTCGCTATGCCGACAATCGCGCACGTAGGCGCCAGCAGCGACCTTGACAGGCATGCGATGTGCCGCAAAGATACTGCCGCTGCCCGGGCGCTTGCCTCGGCAGAATCGCAGCACACGGGAGGAAGAAATGAGAACGACCGCCAGATGGGCCAAGTCGCTCGTCCCAGTCTTCGCCGTTTATGTCGCTGCCTGCGTCAATCCGCAGGAGGTCAGCGACATCAAGACGAAGGTCGACGAGATGCATGCCCAGCAAAAAGACATACTGGCCAAGCTCGAGACAGTCGCGAAGAGCCAACAGGACATCCTCGCCAAAGCGCCGGCGGCCCGGCCCGCCGAGGCGCAGGAGGATCCGAACAAGGTCTATCAGATCGACGTCGGGGAGTCGTACTTCAAGGGCCCGAAGGACGCCCCCGTCGTCATCGTGGAGTGGTCCGACTTCCAATGACCCTTCTGCCAACAGGTCACCAGTTTGGTGGACCAAGTTCTGAAAGCCTATCCGAACGACGTCAAGTTCGTTTACAAGAACTATCCGCTTCCGTTCCACAAGCAGGCCATGCCAGCAGCGAAGGCTGCAGTGGCTGCTGGCACGCAAGGAAAGTTCTGGGAGATGCACGACAAGATCTTTGAGAACTACCGCACGCTTGCCGACGACAGCTACGCCAAGTTCGCGGCCGAGATCGCGCTGAACGTCGATCAGTTCAAGAAGGATTTCGACTCGGAAGCGACGAAGGCCTTCGTCGACAAAGAGATGGCGCAGGCGCGCAACGCCGCGGTCCGGGGCACGCCGACGATCTTCATCAACGGCAAGAAGCCCCAGGGACGTTCCTTCGATCTGTACAAACAGGTCATCGACGAAGCCCTGAAAGAGAAGAAGGCCAAGGCCGGCTGAGGCCGGCTTTTTTGGGGTCAGGTCAAATTATCCAGCCGCTCCGTCGCGACATCGTCGGTCGGGGAGCGATGATTTGACCTGACCCCATTAGTCCGAGGTGGCCTTGAGCTGCGTCAGGTCGTGCAGATCAAAGGGCGTACTGAAGGTTGCGCCGAAGCAGATGGCGCCGTCGGCTCTCTGCAACTGCACGTCCAGCGGACCGCTGATCGTCGAGAGATCCGGTGGTCCCAAGAATCCGCCCTTGCCGACCACTTTGACCCTGGTGTCACCGTCCAGCGCGCCAGCCTTGAACAGCACGTTGGTGATCCCGTCGGGTAGCTGGTCCGAGTCGCCGTACTTGTACCCTCCGCCGATTCCGCTCCAATCGTTGCCGCTCGGAATCTCGGCGCCAAGAATCGGCGCGTTGTTGTCGTAGATGCACAGCGCGTAGTCCTCGACCGAGATCGGGTCGCCGAACTCCGTGGTCGAGGTCGCCTCGCCCTTGCTCCATTTCCAGGTGATCCGGTCTTTCTCTCCGTCGCCGCTGTCCCTGATGAGTAACCGCGACTTGCCAGGCTCTGCGCTCCGGCAGCTCGCCGGGGTGGGCGTACACGCGGAGGCATTCTCGTTCTCCATCAGGACGACGACGTCGGCGATCTCGTCGGTGAGCGCCATGTCGAGGTCGCCGTCGTTGTCGGCGTCGTAGAGGATCGCGCAGGAGGGGTTGCTGAGCGCGTCGAACTGTTGGTCGAACATGAAGTTGCCGGCGCCGTCGTTCGTGTACATGCGCCAGAACCCGCCGCCGTAGCTGGAAAGCACGAGATCGAGATCACCGTCGCCGTCCATGTCGCCCAAATCGGTCGAGGGAATGTGCGAGCCAACCGATATCACCTGCGGCGGTTCGAAGGTCCCGTCGCCGCTGCCGAGCAGGATCGCGCCGTTGCCTCCGTCGGTGAAGCTGTTGGCCGTACTGGCATCGAGGTTGCCGTCACCGTCGACGTCACCGGTGACCACCACCCAGGTGAGCCCGCCCGAGTCCTGAGCCGGCCCGGCCACCGTGAAGGTGCCGTTGCCGTTACCGAGCATGACGTTGATGTCCTCGCCGTTCCGGCCACCCACAACCAGGTCCATGATGCCGTCGTTATTCATGTCAGCGGCCACCAGACCGTACTCGCCGTCGACGCCGCCCTCGAAGAAGGTCGGAGCGCCGAACGAGCCACTCCCGTTGTTGATCATCAAGGACAGATCGTTGCTGCCGACGTTGGCTCCCGCGATGTCCCAGTCGCCGTCGCCATCTACGTCGAGCGGAGCGATGCCGTGCGGCTGCGAGCCCAGCGAGATCGACTGGGGAGTGCCGAAGGTGCCGTCGCCCTGGCCGAGCATGATCCACGCGTTCTCGGTGGCGGCGGCCGAGACGCATAGATCGGTGTTGCCGTCGTTGTCGAAGTCAGCGGGTTCGTTGGGGCTGGCCTCGAAGCCAATGGGCTCGGGCGCCAGGAACGGCCCGAACGTGCCCGAACCGTCGGCGTTGTTCAGGAACACGCGCACGTCACCGCTGTCCTCGTTGACGGTGGCGAGGTCGAGGAAGTCGTCGTTGTTGAGATCGGAAGCCGCCGCGCCGTAGATCCTGGTCGAGGTCCCAGGGTTCGTACGATTCGAGAACACGTCGACGACGTCGAACGAGCGCAGGCTCGGCTCCACCTGAATCAGGAACTGGAACGCATAGCCCGCCGACCTCATCGGGGAACTGTCGGCGGCTACGAGATCATGCGAGAGGTTGACGGTAACGAGCTCACCGGCAGAAAAAGGCTCGCTGGGCGTGAAGGTCACAACCGTATCGCCGCTCGAGTAGGAAAAGCTCCCGCTGGCCGTGCCGCTGCCGCGACCGAACACGCGAAAGCTCGAACTGTCTACGCTCGGACGGTCAACTGCCCGATCGAAGGTGACCGTCACGGTCGTATTGGCCGCGGCCATCGAACTGCGTGCTGGCGAGAGCGTGTTGACCGTCAGCTCGGCGGCGCCGGCCGTGGTAACAGAGAATGACGACAGCAGAAGGACGACCGTGGTCGCCCGTGCGGCGGATCGGATCATCGGTGTGGCCTCCGTGGTGTTCTCGACGCGAGCCCAGCGTCGAGCGGCCGCATCCTAGCCACACCGCCCGTCTAGGAAAAGGAAGCTAACGCCTCCGGTGCGACCGCGTTCTGAAAGGCCGCCGGATCGATGGGCTTGCCATCGATGAGGACGTACCGCGGTCTGTAGTCCTTGGGTCGGGCCCACCAGAAGTAGGCACCGCTCAAGGTGAGGGCTTCCGCGGACCAGAATCCCAGCGCCGCCGACATGATCGCCTGCGAGGCCCCGAGCTTGTGGGCCAACAGATAGGTCTGCGCGATCTCGCGGATGCCCTCGCCGGCGATCGTGAACGGCGAGATCACGGTCGCGAAGATCTGAATGACGGAGGCGAAGGTGATCTCCCAGAAGCTCGCTCCCTCGGCGCCAACCGCCAACGCCGTGAAAAAGTACATCGCCGCGGTCGTGAAGTGGACCACCCAGCTCTGAAAGGCCGCGTTGAGAAGGAGCAGCTTGTGGTTGCTGTAGGCCGCGCTCGCACTGGACACGCGCAGGACGAACCCTTCGATCCGGCGCTTGCCAGGCAGAGGGACTTTCTCGATACACCACTGCACCAAGCGCGGCTTGAAGAGCAGGAGCATGAAAACGCTGATCACTCCGAGGGCCGTAGGGACTGTCAGAACGGCTACCTGCGTGGCACGATCCCCGAAGATCGAGATGCCCAGCGGCAGGGCGACGAGAAACGAAAGGAAGATGCCGATGATCCCCAGGGCCTTCTCGACAGCGGTCGCCGCGGTCGCCTCGACGGTGCGGTGCGTAAACCGCGCGGCGTCATAGAGCTTGTAACCGTCCAGACCGAGCGTCGACGGCAGAAACGTGCCGATGAATCGTCCGATCAAGAAGCTCCCGAACACATGACCGAACGGCAAGACGATCCCCTGGCCGCGCAGCAACAACGTCCAGCGGTACATGCTGGACAGGATGCCGACGAACTTGACGCCAGCCGCAACGGCACAGAACAACCAGAAGCGCGACGCGTCGATGTTGGGGATGTGCTCGACAATCGCTTGGAACGTGGTGATGTGGCGTCCGTCTTCGGTCGTGACCTTGTGCGTGAGGAGCAGGTAGAACGCTCCGACCGTGACCAGTGCCTTCAGTCCAGTGGTGACGAAGGATCGTGCGCGGGGAGGAAGCCCCCGCCATGTAGTGCGAACGGCGTTCATACGGAGGGACCTCTTGCAGCGTGTCCGCGAAGCGCGGGTAAAGCCCTTGTAGCACGCCGGTCCGAGCGCAAAAAGGCGGTCTTACGACGGTTTTCCCGCCGAGCTGAAACTGCTACGCACACCGTTGGCGTGTCCAGACCGAAGAAAGAGCGTGGCTACTGTACTGCCTGCGGCGCGCGCCGCAGCCGCGCTGGGAATTTTTGTTCCCGTTGCGGCGCGCCGGCGGCGGAATCCCCGAATGGGCTCGCGCCGTCCGACCGCCGCCGGTGGCTCGCGGCCTCCGGCGTGTTCGCGCTGTTCATCGTGGCGGGAGGGATCGGCTACCGCTTCGCGTCGCAGCGACAGACGCCGCTGCCTCGCGCCGTGTCCGGCCGGCCCGGAGCTCCACCACCGGCCCAGAATGCGGCGCAGCTCCCTCCGGGCCACCCCCAGGTACCTCTGCCCGAAGAGATCAACCAGCTCCTCGACGACCTGGCCGCCAAAGCCGAGGCGGCGCCCAAGGACCTGGAGGCCTGGCAGCGGCTGGCACGAGCGCGTTATCGGGCGGGCTTGCTCGACAGCTCGCACTACGCGGCCGCACTGCTCGCGCTCGACCACGTGGTCGAGCTGGATCCCGGCAACCTCGAGGCACTGCGCACCTATGGCAACATCGCCTACGATCGCGGAGACTACGCCGAAGCGGAGAAACGCTTTCAGCGCTATCTGAAGCTCAGCCCGAACGACGCCGGCGTGAGAACCGATCTGGCCTCCGCAGTCCTGTTTCAGGGGCGCTCCGAGGAAGCCGAGGTCATGTACGGGAAGATCGTCGCCAGCGACCCGAGCTTCGTCCAGGCCCACGTCAATCTCGGCATCGCGCTCCACGCGCGCGGCAAGAAAGAGGAGGCGCTGGCGTCCTTGAAGCGCGGTCGCGAGCTCGCCAAGGATCCTACTCAGACCGAGCGCATCGATCGCATTCTCGCAACCGTCGAGGGCGAGGCTCCGCCGGCCGGTCCCGCCCCGAGCGCACCGAGCCGCGTCGTGTCGAACGCGGCCTCTCCGTTTCAGCAAAACGCCGACCTCCTGTTCACCGGACACCGGATCGTCGGTCCACGCGTGGTCCGGATCGAATGGCCCGGAGCGTCCCGCGCCACGGTTCGCCTGCGTGAGTTCCCCATGGACCAGATGCCGCCGGTCATGCGCAACAAGTTCAAGTCCGGAATCAACCGCTCGCTCACCGAGCTGGCGCAGAAGAATGCGGTCGCGTCCGAGATCCTCATCGAGCTGGTCGACGAAACCAGTGGGCGCGTCATGGACAAGCTCGACGGCAAGGAGTGGGTTGGTGCCTTCGACGAAGACGCGTACAACTGAACCCCCCTTCTATTTGCCGATCGGAGACGAGATCGAAGTCTTCGAGACCGCCTACCGCCGTTCGCTACCGGTATTGCTCAAGGGACCGACCGGTTGCGGCAAGACACGCTTCGTCGAGTACATGACCTGGAAGCTGCTCGCCCCACGCGAGGATCGTCCGCATGCGCTCGTCACCGTGGCATGCAACGAGGACCTGACGGCCAGCGACCTCGTCGGGCGCTACCTCATTCGCGGTGACGAGACGATCTGGATGGACGGGCCGCTCACGCAGGCCGTCCGGCACGGTGCGATCTGCTACCTCGACGAGATCGTCGAGGCGCGCAAGGACACGATGGTGCTGATCCATCCGCTCACCGATCATCGTCGCATTCTGCCGATCGACAAGCTCGGTGAGATCCTGTTCGCGCACCCCGAGTTCATGCTGGTAGTCTCGTACAACCCGGGGTACCAGTCGGTGCTCAAGGATCTCAAGCCCTCGACCCGGCAGCGCTTCGTTGCCCTCGAGTTCACCTATCCGCCTCGTGACAAGGAGGCCGAGATCATCGCCCACGAAGGGGGCGTGGGCATGCAGGCCGCGCTCGACCTGGCCCACCTGGGCGAGCGCGTGCGTGAGTTGAAAGCGAGCGGCCTCGAGGAAGGCGTCAGCTCTCGGCTGTTGGTCTACGCTGCCCAGCTCATCACCAGCGGGATGGCGCCACGCCGCGCCTGCCAGGCCACCGTCGTGCGCGGCTTGACCGACGATGCCCAGACGCAGGAAGCAATCGCCGAGCTGGTGTCGTCGATCTTCCCCTGACTATGCCTGAGCGGGGTTGGCTCGCCAGCCGGCACCTCGAGCGCGACCCGCGCGGTGCCTGCGCGCTCGCTGCGCTAAGCGCGCTACCCGAGGCGCTGCGAGAGAGGATTCTGGCGGCCGGCGATGAGCTGTCGCGATTCTCGACGACGCTGGCCCACGGCTTTCTGTTCGGTGCGGCCCTGCTCGCTGGCTCCAACCCGAGCCAACTCGATGCCTGGATCGCGCACGGTCGCGAGCTTCTGGGCGCGGACGGATCGGGCCGCGCCAGCGCCCAGGCGTATTTCGAACTGGACGCCGAACTACTGTGCATCCGCGCGGCTCCAGCCCGGCGCGCTCTCGTCGAGGCGACGCTTCAGCTACAGAACCATTCGAAGCGACTGGCCGCGGCTTACGTGGAGACATTCGGCCGTCTGGTCTGCCAGCGACCGACCGTCGATGAGCATCGTCTTCTCGCTTGGCAACGCGCGGTGTCTCATTGCTTGCGCTCTGCGCGCTGGCGCGGGGAGTTCTTGGCCGCGCGTCTCATCGACTCGGCGCCTGCACTTGCTGAGGCCTTACCGGAGGCCGCGATCCCGGATTGGACTGCCCTGTTGGTCGCTGTCGGCACCAGCGGCCGTGGCTCTGCGACGCCTCGGTATCCGACGAGCCTGAGCGGCCTGCATGCTGATCTCGTCGAGGGGGTGTTGCGTGTTTGCGTGCGCTTGGCGGCCAGCGACCCGGCCGCGGCGGGGCGCCTCGTCGACTCGTTGCCGACCGCCTTGGGCTCGCTCGAGCCGCCGGCCGCGGCTACCGCGCTCGATGCAGTTGCCCTGGTCGCCACTCAGCCCGGCCTCGCCGAGGCGTTGAGTTTCGTCCCGGCGATCGTTCACGAGCTGGGAAACGACGCGGTCGAAGCCGTGCTCGCGGGGTTCGCGCGGGTGGCGCAGCGCTTCCCGGCCGGGGCCGCCGCGTACCTCCGCAGCGTCGATCGCGCCTGTGAGGAGGGTGGCCTCGAGGGCGTCCGGGTCTGGGTCGAGCGGGGCGTCGAAGTCGGCAGGGGGAACGCCGAGGCGGGCCTGGCCCACTTTCGGCTTCAGAGCAGAACCGCGCACAAGCTGCTGACCCAGCACAGCACGGCGGTGACCTTCGACGAGGTGGAGCCGGTTCTCCAGCGTTTCCTGCTGATGCTTGCCCGGCGTCCGCTGCAGCTCGCGAGCGGCCCGGGACTCTGGTTGCGGCCACCGCTGAGCGTACCGGAAGAAGCAACGGTCCGCCTGCCCGAGCGGGTGGATCTCTACGGCACCGCGGAAGAAAACCAGCTTTTCTACAAGCTCTCGGGCGCGCACGCGGCCGCGCGCTGGGAGTACGGCACGTACGCGTTCAACACCCGCTTCCTTCAGGCCGAAGGTGAGAACACCACGTCCGCAGCAGGTGAGGATCTGCTGGCGTTCTTGGAACGGTTCTCCAATCCATTGCTCGCGGCAAGCCTTTTCGTCGTTCTCGACGGCGCGCGCTTAGACGCTGCGCTCGCTCGAGACTTCGGCGGTTTGGCTGCGGAGATCGATCGGCTCGGCCGCGCCTATGCGCATCAGGAGAGCGCTAGAGCGGAACGCACCGGCGAGGCCGTGATCGACAGCCTCTTTCTGCTTTCGGTCGGACGATTGCTTCCCTCCGAGCTTCCGCCCGCGTTGCGAGGCTGGGGACGGATCGTCGGCCCGTTGGTCGAGCGGCTTCGGGCCGCGGACGCGTCGGTCTACGACAGCGCGCGCGCGTTGCAGTCCCTGTACGGCCTGCTCGCCTTGGCCAGCGCTCGGACGGGCGACGAACCCGACGGCGACGCACTGCTCGAAATGGGCGGTGCTGCGGTCGCCGATCTCTTCGAGTATCTGACGACGCACGAGTCCGGGCCGTCGCTCCCCACTGCCGGCTCGGGCGATACTAACCCCGTCGCACCGGACGATGGGGCTGAAACACCACCGCTGACGCTCGAGCTAACCGCGCAGTCCGACAAGCAGACCACTGCCGGTGTTCCACTGGACCCGGACCAGCTCCGGAAACTGCTCGAGCAGGGGGCCCGTCTCGAGCTCGGCGAAGCTCACGCGCGCGAGCTGGCGGCGCTCGGCTTGTACATCACCGACCTGCTCGGCAAGCTCCCCGCCGAGCAAGCCGAACGCCTGCGGCAGCTCGTCGACAGTGGCGATCTGCCCAACCTCAGGGCCTGGCTCGCCGACCAGCGCGCCGGCAAGTACCACTACTACGACGAATGGGACTACCGAATCGAGGACTACCGTCATCGCTGGTGTCGGCTGAGCGAGCTCGAGGTTGAGGGCGACGGCGGACGATACTTCAGCGGCGCCCTGACCCGCTCCGGCGACCTCATCCAACGCATCAAGCGCGAGTTCCTGCTGCTGCGCCCCGAGCAGTTCCGCAAGCTGCGCGGCATGGAAGACGGCGAGGAGCTCGACATGAACGCCGTGGTCGACGCGCACGCGGACCGGCGGACGCGTCGAACGCAATCGGAACGCGTCTATGTGGCCCGGCGCAGGGAGGAACGAGACATCGCCACGCTGTTCCTGCTCGACATGAGCGCGTCCACCGACGAGCCGTTGACCGGCGGCGCACCGGGCGCCACGGCGCGTCGGGTGATCGATGTCACCAAGGATACGCTGGCCGTGATGACAGCCGTGCTCCAGGAGATCGGCGACACGTTCGCCATCTACGGCTTCTCGGGGCACGGCCACGAGAACGTCGAGTACTATCACGTCAAAGGATTCAACGAGCGTCCTGGGCCGACCGTACGGGCTCGTCTGGGAGGCATCGCGCCCAAACGATCCACCCGAATGGGAGCCGCGCTGCGGCACTCGGCCGAAAAGCTTGCGGCGGTCTCGGCGCGTGCGCGGCACCTGATCATGCTGAGCGACGGGTTTCCGCAGGATCATGACTACGGTGACGATCGCAAGTCGAACGTTTACGGGATTCGCGACACGATGATGGCGTTGCAGGAGTTGGAAGGGCGGGGCGTGCGCACGTTCTGCATCACCGTCGACCCGGCCGGACACGACTACCTGGGCGAGATGTGTCCGCGCTCCCGCTACGCGGTGATCGACGACATCGCGGCGCTCCCTGAGGAGCTTGCACGGATTTATCGTACCGTCACTCGTTCCCGGTGACTCACGTACCGTCACTCGCGCCCGGTGAGCGACGGAGCGTCAGTCGGACCCGTTACCGGCTGCGTTCGACGCCGATGCGCGGACACCAGCGCTCCAGAACGCAGGTGCTGCAGTGGGGAGACAGCGGCCGACAGACGGTCTGGCCGAACGACACCAGGAGATCGTTGTAGCGCAGCCAGTAACGCGGTGGCAGGAGCGAGCGCAGCGCCGCTTCGGTCTGCTCCGGGTTCTTGGTGCGCACGAATCCCCAGCGGTTGGATATCCGGTGCACGTGCGTGTCGACGCAGATTCCCGGCTTGCCGTAACCGGCGGTGACCACGAGATTCGCGGTCTTGCGACCGATGCCCCTGAACGTGAGCAGAGTGTCGATGTCGTCGGGCACGCGTTGAGCGAACTCTCCGACGATGCGCTTGGCCATCGCGACCAGATCCCGAGCCTTGGTCCGGTAGAACCCGACCGGATAGATCGCCTTCTGCACCGCGCTAGGAGTAGCCGCCGCGAGCGATCGGACATCCGGCGCTAGCGCGAACAGGCGCGCGGCGGCCGCCGCCGTGGTCGAGTCCTGGGTACGCAGGCTCAGCACACACCCGGCGAGCACCCGATACGGGTCGCCGGTGGCGATCGCGATCAGGCTGACCACGGGAGCCGTCTGTTTGGCATACTCCCGCTTCAGGGCGCGAATGATCGCGGGCAACCGTTCGCCGTCGACCTTCTTGCGGCGGAGGGAGGCGGGACGGGCGCGCACGGTTCGAGCCCATAGATGTCCGGCGATCGAATTGCAACGCCCTCGCTCGAGCTTCGCATTGACCGATCGCCCGCTCGTTTCTATGGTGCTGCCGTGGCGCGACTCAGGGTCGGCATCGTCGGTGTGGGTCGTCACGGCGTTCGCTACGCGCGCCACGCCGCGCGCGACGTCGACGGGCTCGAGCTGGTCGCCGTCTGCCGTCGAGACGCTGCCTCCGGAGAGCGCGTCGCGCGAGAATGCGGGTGCGACTACGTCGCCGACGCTCGTGAGTTGATCGCCCGGCCGGACATCGACGCGGTCGTGCTCGTCACGCTGCCGACCCTTCTCGAACCGCTGGTCGAGGCCGCGGCCGCGAGCGGGAAGCGGTTGGTCGTCGAGAAGCCGGTCGCACCGGATGTGGCCACGGGACGGCGCATGCTGGAGATCATCCAACGCAGCCGGATCTACTGCCTGGCAGCCCAGACTCTGCGCTTCAACACCGTGATCGAAGCGATCCGGAGGCTCGTTCCCACGCTGGGTCGGCTGGACACGATCGTCCTCACCCAGAGGTTTCCGCCCCAGCTCGACATCGACTGGATGGACGACCCGGCTCGCTCGGGTGGCGGCAACATTCTCCATACCGGCGTCCATTGCTTCGACCTCATCCGTCATCTGACTGGGCTCGACCCGGCCTGGGTGACGTGCGCGATCGCTCGCGTCTATACCGTGCGAACCGAGGATAACTTCGTCGCGACGTTGGGCTTTCGCGACCAGTCGCTGTTGGCGATGGTGAACTGTTCGCGCAGCACACACAGCCGCAACGCACTCGTCGAGATCGGCGGAGACACCGGGGTCCTGCGCGGAGACCACGTGCTGCATACGCTCGCGCGCATCTCCGGCCACAATGTCTCGCCCGTCGACCTGCCGAGTCCCGCGCAGACCGTGCTCGAGGTGCTACGCTGCTTGGCGCGCGATGCAGCGTGCGATGCGGAACCGACGATACCGTACCGCGACGGCCTGGCTGCAGTCGCCATCGCGGAGGCCTGCTATCGAGCGACGGCCTCGGGGTCGAAACAAGCTGTTGTGCTCCCTGACCTCGGGCCGTAGTATGTCGACCGATGGCTGCCGACCGCCGCATCACCATTGTCAGCCATGGGCCGAACTGTCTGGATGGCTTGACGTGCGCGGTGGTGGCGGGTCGTTACTTCTCGGGCCGACGGTTCGAGCCGGTGTTCGCTAGTAACCGCGAGATCGACCGCATCCTCCAAGACTACGATCCGACCTCTCCGGATCAAGAGCAGCTCTGGATCACCGACATCTCCTGGCGCGAGCCGGCCACGGACGTGCACCTGGAGCGCTTGGTCGCGAACGGCTTGGAACTCTACTGGATCGATCACCACAAGACGGCGATCGACCGTCGAGCCGAGGGGCACCTGCAGGTTCCGTTTACGGATTTCGTTCTCGACGACAGCTACGCGGCGTCACGCCTGGTCTACAACTACCTCCGGAGCCAGCATGCCGATGACGCGGCCGCCCAGGCGGAGCTTACGCAACTCGAGCGACTGGTGATGATGGCCGACGACGTCGATCGTTGGGTGCTCGACATCCCGGGCTCGCGCGAGCTGGGGCTCGCGGTGCGAGCGATGGAGCAAATTGAGGCCTACCGGACGCTCCTGTCCGTTCGCGGCGACGTGATGCAAGCACCGGAGATCCGGCGGGCACTCGCGCGGGTCGAGGGCGAACTGAACAATTCGATGGCGCTCGCGCGTGCGACCCGACGGGTCGCGCCGGTGTCCGGCTCAACGGTGGCGGTCGTGGCCGCCGAATGCGACGACTACGCCGGCGAAATCGCCGATCGCTGGAAAACCGAGTTTTCCAGCGCGGTGTTCGTGCTCTACGACCGCCGTAGCGACGCGATCAGTTTGCGTCGAACTCCGACCTGCGCGGTGGATCTTTCGCGGCTGGCCGCGGCCTTCGGCGGCGGCGGCCATGCGGCAGCGGCGGGCTGCCAGATCCGCACGAGCGGCGCCGACCGTTCGGCCGAGGTCGCGCGGAAGATCGCCGAAGCGTTGGCGCGGGAGCAGCGCGCGTGAGCTCCGGCATCGAAGGGCTCACGAAGAAGTACGGTGCGCCCCGCCAACTGACGCTTGCGTTGCCCTCGATCACCTTCCCGCCCGTGAGCGAGCGCCGCCACGGTGAGGTCTGCATGGCGATTCTCCGTCGCAACGGTTGTTTCCTGCTACAGACGAAGCGTTCCTACCCCAATGCGGTCATGCGATTGCCGTCCGGGGGCATCAAACCCGGCGAAGACGTCGAGCACGCTCTTCTCCGCGAAGTCTGGGAAGAGACCAATCTGACGGTTTCCGTGGAGCGTTTCGTCGCGGTCTTGCGCTACCGGGACGCGCGCGCCCGGGCGGACTTTCAGACGTTCCTGTTCCTGGTTCGCGAGCTCGAGGGCAACCTCCAGACCAACGATCCGAACGAGAAGATCACCGAGTGGCGGGAGGCGCGCCCCGCAGAGCTTCTCGACTACGCGGTGGCCCTCAAGCGGATGGAGCCGAACTGGCAGAACTGGGGTCTGTTTCGCGCGGCCTCCTTGGAGACGCTGGCCGAGCACGTCGCGGCGGACAACGCCCAAGAATCTCGCTAGACGCGCAGCGAAAATGCCGGCTACCTGCACCCATGTCGCGCTCCACGCCCGCGACGTGGAGCGCGCGGTACGCTTCTACACGACCTACGCCGGCCTGCTCGAGGTCCATCGCCGGACCGAACACCAAACTACCGTCGTGTGGCTCGCGGAGCCGGACCGGTGTGGTGAGTTCGTCATCGTGCTGCTCGGCCTGCCCCATGCCGACGCAGTCGAGCCTCCTCCGCTCGCCCATCTTGGCTACGCGGTGGATTCCAGGCAGGACGTCGATCGTTTGGCGGCGCGGGCGCGTCAGGAAGGAGTACTGCTGGAGGGACCGAGCAATGGGGGCGCGGTGGTGGGCTACTACTGCATCGTCCGGGATCCGGACGGAAACTGGGTAGAGTTCTCCTACGGTCAGGCTCTCGGCCCCGCCGCGCGCGGGCAGACCGTCAGGACCAGTAGCAACTGAAAGGGTCTCTAGAGATTTCGGCTAGGCAGTTCGAGAGCGAGCCAACGAAGATTTCGCCACGGTCGTCGTAGTAGGCCGTCCAACGACCGTTCCCTTTTTTCCAGAATAGCTGGTACGCACTGTGGTCGAGCCTGAGCTGGGCGATTCGTCGATCGAGCGTTTCACCGGAGCAGCCATCGCGAACGCGATGGACCACGGTGATCGCACCGTTGGCGCCGGCGCGGGAGAGCAGAACGCCGCGCGGGCCGATCCGCCAACCCAGCATGCGACGAATGAAGTACGGTAGGAACTCATGAATGCTTGCGACTCTTTGCGCCTTACGCGACGCGGACAGGCGTGCCATACGTCATCGAGCATACCGACGGATCGCGCTGTGGGCAACCGACGAGACGAGCCCGGGACCACGGGTGGACGAACGCGGCGAGCTTACCCATGCTCGCGCCGTTCTTGACGCTGCGCGACACGGCCAACGGATTCTGATCGCGCTGGTGCATGACGAATGAACGACAAGCAAAAGCACGAACGATTCCGTCGCAAAGTCGCTGTTGTCGGCGCGACTGGAATCGCGGGTCAGCAGTTCGTCGCGGCTCTCGCCACGCATCCGTGGTTCACGATCACTCGCTTGGGGGCATCGCCGCGTTCGGCAGGGAAGCGGTACGCGGACGCGCTGCGCGACGAATCCTCGGGGCAGCTGCGGTGGTGGGCCGACGGCGAACCACCGCGTCACGCGTGCGACCTCGTCGTTGAGCAAGGCACGCGTATCGATCTGACCGATGTCGATATCGTCTTTTCCGCTGTCGAGGCGGACGTGGCTCGCGAAGTGGAGCCCCTGTACGCTCGCACGACGCCCGTCGTGAGCACCGCCTCGGCGTTTCGCTACGAGCCGGATGTTCCGTTGCTGCTGCCCGGCGTCAGCATGGAGCACGCATCGTTAGTCCGTCTGCAGCAAGAACGCCGCGGTTGGAAGGGATTCATCCTGCCGCAACCCAACTGCATGGTGACCGGCCTGGCGATCACGCTCAAACCGCTGCACGACCGCTTCGGCGTGCGCAGGGTGTCGATGGTCTCCATGCAGGGCATTTCAGGCGCCGGCCGCTCTCCGGGGGTTGCGGCCTTGGACGTGATCGACAACATCATCCCGTACATCCCCAAGGAAGAAGAAAAGGTCAGCCGGGAGGCCCGCAAGCTGCTCGGCGAGGCGACCGCCACCGGGATCACGGAGGCAGACGTCGAGGTATCGGCCACCTGCACACGCGCGGCCGTCCTCGAGGGTCACACCGCGGCCGTTTCGGTTGAGCTGGGCCGGAAAGCGACCCCCGAGGAGGTCGCCGCCGCCCTACGGGAAGCCGGCCAGCCGCTGATGGCGCTCAAACTGCCCTCGATGCCAGCCGAGCTGATCCGCGTCCACGACGACCCGTTTCGCCCCCAACCCCGGCTGGATAGGGACACGGGGAAAGGCATGACCACGTCGGTCGGCAGAATCCGGCCCGAGCCGCTGTTCGCCAACGGCGTGAAGTACGTTCTGGTCTCGCACAACACCAAGATGGGCGCGGCAACCGGCGCGATTCTGGTGGCCGAGTACCTGGTCGCCACCGATCTCGCTTGAGCAAGCGCGGTGCGCCTGCGCAGCGCACCGTGCTTGCGTCTTGTGAGCCTGAGCAACTTCTCCTGTTTCTAGCCCGGCTCGACGGTAGCTAGAATGAATGAAGGCTCCCATGGCCGTCCTTGACCGATTCACAGCGTGGGTCTCCGACCTGCTGGTACGCATTCTGATCAAGGAGCATCGCGGTTACGTTCGTCGCTTTCCGCACGATCTTGCGTCGTTACGCGCCACGCTCAAGCCCGGCGACGTCATTCTGGTGGAAGGCTCGCAACGGATCAGTGAGGTCATCAAGTACCTCACCCAGAGTTCCTGGTCGCATGCCGCGCTGTACGTCGGCGATGCCCTGGTCCGGCGCGGTCCGCATCAGGCTTCGCAGTGGCGTACCCGCTACGGTCCGGACGCGGATGCGCTGCTCGTGGAGGCCAACGTCGAAGACGGTGTGACAGCCGTATCGCTCTCGAAGTACATCAACCACAACCTGCGCATCTGTCGGCCGATCAATCTGCGACCGGGTGATCTCACCACGGTCCTGGAGACGGTGATCTCGCAGATCGGCTATCGCTACAATCAGGCCCACATCCGCTCGCTCCTCCTCTATTTCCTGCCGGTGGAGCTGCTGCCCCAGCGCTGGCGCCACCGGGCGTTCGACCGTGCGCGCCACCTATCGAAGGAAGTGATCTGCTCGACGCAGATCGCCATGGCATTCCAGAAGGTCCGCTACCCCATTCAACCCGAGATCAGTCAACTCGACGGCCAGCCGGTCCCCAAGCGCCGTCTTCCGGGGTGGTTGCTGGTCGGTCGCCGCAATCAGCCCAGCGTCTTCGAGCGCGGCGTCTTCACACCCTGCGATCCGACGTTGCTGACTCCCCGCGATTTCGATCTGTCGCCCTACTTCGAGATCGTCAAGACGGTCACCGAGGGTAAACGCGACTTCGACTACAAGAAGATCCGGTGGTCATCGACCGCGGCCGTCGGACCGACCCTGCAGATTCCGATCGCGCGGGTTGACGGTCCGCCCTAACGCTGGCCGGCTTCCGTTAGCAACACGACACCGCCGGCCACGGCCGAAGGCGCCAGACCAAAGTTTTCGCGA
Source organism: uncultured Myxococcales bacterium (assembly GCA_964555245.1). Lineage (GTDB taxonomy): Bacteria > Desulfobacterota > Binatia > UBA1149 > SPBQ01 > CAZKRI01. The sequence goes on along the minus strand of CAZKRI010000035.1, from coordinate 7,101 downwards.
AACACCCGGCTCAAGTGCGCCGAATCCGCAAAGCCGGCGGCGTGCGCGGCCTCCGTCAGCGTCGCGCCGTTCGCAAGCCCGCGCATCGCGGCCTCGAGTCTCGTCCATAGGCGAAAACGCCGAAAAGGAATGCCGACTTGCTCGACGAACAGATGGCGGAGCCGGCCGGGCGAAAGGGAAACCGCCGCCGCCACCTGGTCGAGCGAGGAATAGCGGTCGGGATCGTTCCGTAGCTCGGCCACAACTCGTGCGATGCGCGGCTCCAGCTCGCGCGCGCCGAGCGAGCCGAGGGTGAGGGGAGCGAGCACGGTTGAAACGATCCGGCGCATCTGAGCTGCGCTCGGAGGACGCACGGCCGAGCTGGCCAGAAACCCTCGTTTCACGCCGCGCAGCGCTTCGTCGAGCGCGTCGATGCGGCCGCCTCCGGTTGCGATGAGGCTGTGGCCCTCCCTCGTCTCCGCCTCCAGGTAGACGAGCAGATGGATGCCTCCTCCACCGTCGATCTGGTGCGGGACGTCGGGAGCGACCATTGCCGTACGGTACTCGTGCCATGGCTCGTCGGGGCCGGCCCGCAAGCGGAACGGTTCGTCGCCGGCGACGCAGATCTGCAGCGTGTGGTGGCGATGCACCGCCGTGTCGTGCACCCGGCCCAAATACGCGGCGTTCCCGAGCGAGAGCAGAACGGCGCCGGGCCAGGCCGTTTTTTTCTCCGACATCAGCCCTTTCCTTCAAGCACGAAACGGTCCCGGCATGGTAATCGAGCACCATGCAGAGCGGACCCGCGGAAGCCAAGCGCACCGTGCGCACCACCTGCAAGGTCGGAGCCTGCGAGCCCTTCTGCGGAATCGAGGCCGACGTCGAGCACGGCGTCCTCACGGCCGTCCGACCCGACCCTCGCCACCCGATCTCGCGCGGCTATGTCTGCATCAAGGGCATGCAGGTGCCCGCGTACCAGAACGATCCGGACCGTCTGCTCTACCCCGAACGGCGCACGGCGGGCGGGTGGCAGCGGGTTCGTTGGGACGACGCGATCGGTGACATCGGTGCGCGACTCCGCATGATCCGCGATCGTCACGGCGCGACTGCGATCGCGACCTACTGGGGCAATGCTGCCGATAGCGTCGGGATCACGGTCGCCAACACCTTTTGTCATGCGTTCGGTTCGCCGAACTCCTTCAACGTCCTCTCGCTCGAGTACACGGACCGCGGCGCCGTCGCTGCACGAATGTTCGGGAACGAGAGTTTCATCCTCCAGCCAGACGCCGACAACGCTCACTATGCGCTGCTGCTGGGTACGAACCCGCTCGTGACCCAAGGCATGACGCTGCTCCAGCGGCGCCCGCGCATCGGCGTCGACTTGAGGAACGTGAGCAAGCGCGGAGGCAAGGTCGTGGTGGTCGACCCGCGACGCACCGAAACGGCGCGCATCGCCGACGAGCACGTGTCGATCCGTCCTGGCACCGATCTCTTCTTTCTGCTGGCGTTGACGCGTCACATTCTCGAGTCGGGCGCGGGCGACCGGGCATTCCTCGCGGAATACGCCAGCGGCGTCGACGAGCTTCGCACTGCTCTCGCGCAGCTCGATCTCGACCGGGTGGCGCAAATCACGGATGTGCCACGAGCGTCGATCGAGCGCATCGCGTGCGAGTTCGCCACGGCCAAGAGCGCCTTCGCCACGACGCGCGTCGGAGTACAGACGGGACCGAACACGACTCTGACCGAGTGGGCGGTCCAGCTCTTGAACGCCGTCACCGGGAACATCGATCGGCCGGGAGGCGTGTTCTACAACCCGGGCGCGATCGATGTTCCTGCTTTGATCCGGCGCATGTCGCGGCGGCGAAATCCGGCGCCATCGCGGGTCGGCGGCTACCCGCAGATCTTCGGTGGACCGCCTGCCTCCGTGTTCGCCGACGACGTGCTGTCCGACGATCCCGGCCGCATCCGTGCGCTCGTCGTGGTCGCGGGAAATCCCATCATCACGTTTCCGAACACCGAGAAGATGGAGCGCGCACTGCGGCGTCTCGAGCTACTCATCACCGTCGACATCTATCGTTCGGACACGGGCGCGTTCGCGCACTACAATCTGCCCGCAGCAACCGCGTTCGAGAAAGGGTCGTTCCATTTCCTGACCTCGACGTTCGAGCCCTATCCGTTCGCCGAGTGGCGACCCAAGGTCCTCCCGCCGCGCGGCCAGGCCCGAAGCGAATGGCGGATCTTTCGCGCGCTCTCGCGGGCCGCACGCGTACCGTTCCTGAACGATCGGTTCGTCGCTACCGCCGATCGCGTGCTCGGCTGGATCGGACGGGAGCTTGACGAGCGGTCGCTTTACGGCTTCCTCCTGTTCGGCAAGGGCGGGCTTCGGCGCCTCGAGCGCGCCCCCGAAGGCGTACGCATGGGAGAGATCCATTGGGGAGATTTTCTCGCCGGCAGGCTAGCGACCAGCGATCGGAAGATCCGACTCGCGCCGCCGGAGTTTCTCACGGCGCTGGTAGACGCCCTCGCACATCCGCCGCTGCCGAGCGAACGCTTTCCGATGCTGCTCGTCTCGGGCGCGCGGCGCGCCGCGAGCTTCAATTCCTGGACTCACAATCTGCCCGAGCTGGCGCGCGAGCTGCGCGGTAACCGGGCCATGCTCCACCCCGACGACGTTCGCCGGCTTGGGATTACTGGCGGGGACCTCGTCGATATCGAGACGGCGACCGGTCGCCTCACGATCGCTGCCGAGGTGTCACCTGAAATGCGCGCGGGCGTGGTGGCAGTGCACCAGTTCTGGGGTCATCACTACGACAGCGGGATGACCACGAGTCGTGCGACGCCGGGCGTGAACGTCAACCGACTCCACGACGATCGCGATCTCGACCGCTTCTCCGGTATGCCGGTGTTCAACGGCCGCCCCTGTCTCGTGTCCAAGGCGGTTGCTCGGCCCACGGCCTGAGCCGGGGGCTCGATCCCGAGCCCCCGGCCGCGCCGCTCAAATCGCGGACTCGCCGGTCTCGCCGGTGCGAATCCGCACGACCCGTCCCACGTCGGTGACGAAGATCTTGCCATCCCCGATGTGCCCCGTCTTCGCGGCCGCCATGATCGCTTCGATGACAGCGTCCACTTGGCTGTCCTTGACGATGATCTCGAGCTTCGTCTTCGGCAGAAAGTCGACCACATACTCGGCTCCGCGATAGAGCTCGGTATGGCCGCGTTGCCGGCCGAATCCCTTGACCTCGGTGACGGTGATGCCCTGCACCCCGACACCGCTCAGCGTTTCCTTCACTTCGTCAAGCTTGAAGGGCTTGATGATCGCTTCGATCTTTTTCATGGCTCACCTATCCCTGCGGTCCAGACCGGCCGCTACGCTTCAGTAGTTGTATCCAGCCTCACCGTGCTCGACGAGGTCGAGTCCCATGCGCTCGTCGTCGACTGCGGGTCGCAAGCCGATGAGGACCTTCACGATGCTCGCCAGGATCCCGGTTGCGACGACGGAGAGCACGAGCGTGACGAGTATGGCCTTGAGCTGTTCGACCCAGAGCGTGTTACCGACGACATTGGTGAGATTGGTCAGCAGATTTGCGTTGACGTCGGCCGTCGCGAACACACCCGTCAGGAACGCCCCCAGTGTCCCGCCAACCGCGTGCACGCCGAAGGTATCGAGGGCGTCGTCATAGCCGAGCCAGTGCTTGAGCTTCGTGCATGCGAAGAACGGAATGACGCCAGCGAGGATACCGATGATGACCGCAGAGCTCGGGGCGACAAATCCACAACAGGGCGTAATGACGACGAGGCCCGCCACTGCGCCCGAACAGAAACCGAGAACGCTCGGTTTCCCTTTCTCGAGATACTCGGCCGCCGCCCACGAAAACGACGCGACCGCAGCCGCGAGAGTCGTGGTCGTGAACGCGTTGGCAGCGACGCCGTCGGCCCCGACCGCGCTGCCGGCATTGAACCCGTACCAGCCGACCCAGAGCATGCCCGTGCCCACCATGCACAGGACCATGCTATGGGGCGTGAAAGCTTCCTTCCCGAAACCGACGCGTTTTCCAAGCATCAGACACAGGACCAGCGCCGACCAGCCCGACGACATGTGGACGACCGTCCCACCGGCGAAATCGATCGCCGTGATTGCCGCGTCGGCGTTCCACACACCGTTCATGAGACCGTCGATGCCCCACACCATGTGCGCGAGCGGGAAGTAGACGGCCAGCATCCAGAGTGCGACGAAAGTGAGCACGGCCGCGTACTTCATGCGCTCGGCGATCGCGCCGATGATGAGTGCGGGCGTGATGATGGCAAACATCATCTGGTACATCGCGAAGACGTTCTGCGAAACCCAGTACGAGTAGTCCGTGTTGGGGGCCGAATCGACGCCGGCGAGGAACGCCATGCTCAGATCACCGAGGAACGGGCTACCGCGTGAGAAGACGAGGCTGTACCCGACGGCCCACCATAGAATGGTCACCAAACCCGCGATTCCCATGCACTGAGCGAGGACCGACAGCACGTTTTTGGTGCGCACCAGGCCCCCGTAGAACAGGGCAAGGCCCGGCAGGGTCATGAACAGCACGAGTGCGCTCGACGTCATCATCCAGCCGTTGTGACCCGGACCCGCGCCGGCGACTTTCGAGGACACCGTCGCGTCGGCGGAATCCGAACCTCGGGCCGCATTGTTGATATAGGCCTCGAGATCGGCCACCCGTTGCTCGAGACCTGGCTCCTCACGGTCCTGCGCGTTCGCGATCGGCGAGGTGAACGTCGAGAGAATCACTCCCAACACGATCGCACGTACGATTCCCTGGGGTCGCCGCCGTCCGCAGGGAAGCGACCGAAAAACTCCCTTCGTGTTCATGATTGTCCCCTTTGTGCGAGGCGTTCTGCCCCACGTTCTCTTGGTCGAGTACCCTCGGAACCGAGGGCCGCTGGTTCCTGGTAAGGCAAGATCCATACCATGCGCAAACCACCGTCGCGGCGCGCCGTGCCGCGCGAGCAACGGATGTCAGCGGTAAACGATGCCGCGTAATTTTTCGGCAGTGACCAATCGGAAGGCAGCGATCGCGCAGCCGCTTGCCGGTGTCGATGGTGGGCTCTGTGGCGCGCCCCGCAGCTCACCTAATGTCGCGCACGCGATGCCGTATCACGATCCGCTGCAACTGCTTGTTCGGCGACGGGTGCCGGCTAGGCCGCGTACCGGATGATCTCCAGCTCGGCTTCGCCACCAACGCGAGCCAGCATTTCATCGACCTTCTCCATCACACCGTCCCGTAATAGGTACTCCGTGCAGTTCTTGCACTGGAGGACGGGCAGGTCTTTAAGAATCACGATGGTCGTCTCGCGCACCTTGAAGGGTAAATCGGTATTCATCGCCTTCAGTTCTGAACCACAGACCGTGCACTTCATCGCGATAACCTCCGGTTCGTCAGATTCTCTTCCCACTCGTTCGGATCTGGGCGGTATGCCGTCACAACACGAACATTGGCACTATCGACATCTGCCGAGAATAGAACGTGGAAGTTGTCAGAGTCACGGCGCGCGAGCACCAGGTAACTCGGCAGATATTTGTCGTCGGGATACGCCTCGACCAACTCGTATGCGTCGACAGCCGCCACGATTAACTCGCGCGAAATCGCCCTTCCAAGCGCATGTTAACGTGGTACGTCCACAGCATATTGCCACGGCGAACACAGTCTTGGATGAACGCGATCGGGTCCGCCGGGAGTTTTCGATCCTGCGACACGCGAGCACTCTACCTCAAGGTCCGCTCGGAGTCGCCGAACGCCGCGCATCAGCGACGCGCTGCTGTCCTGCGGATAGGCGGAAGTAGCGCCATTTTCTGCGTCCGACCATGGAGATTATGTTAACCGGAACTCTTCAAGCAACCGGTTTTCTCTAGGCGGGCCGTCCTTCTCGCTGACGACCAGCTCTTTGAGCGACTCCGGCAGGCCGGCGCCGTTGAGCTTCACGCGCAGGAAGCGGAACGGGTGGCGGCCGAGCAGTTCGCGGGTGCCCTCGACCACCTTCACCAGGCCGCCGTCGATGATGGCGACGCGCTGGCACATGGCCTCTGCTTCCTCGAGGTAGTGCGTGGTCAGGACGATGGTGTGGCCCTGCGCGTGCAACTCGCGGGTGAACTCCCACAGCGTGCGGCGCAGGTCCACGTCCACGCCCGCGGTCGGCTCGTCGAGGATCACCACCGGTGGCTTGTGCACCAGCGCCTGCGCGATCAGCACGCGCCGCTTCTGGCCGCCGGACAGCGTGCGCATCATGGCGTTGCGCTTCTCGGTCAGCTCGAGCCGCTCGATCAGCTGGTCGATCCACGGCCACGAGGCCTTGCCGGCGCCGTAGTAGCCGGCCTGCAGGCGCAGCATGTCGAGCACGTTGAAGAAAGGATCGAACACCAGCTCCTGCGGCACCACGCCCAGGTTCTTGCGTGCGTTGCGGTAATCGCGCACGACGTCGTGGCCGAGCACCGCAACCTGGCCTTCGCTGGCGCGCACCAGTCCTGCGATGATGTTGATCAGCGTGGACTTGCCGGCGCCGTTGGGGCCGAGCAGGCCGAAGAACTCGCCGCGATGGATGGTGAGGTCGATGCCGCGCAGGGCGGCATTGGCGCCGTAGCGCTTGTGCACGCCGCTGATGGCGACCGCCGCGGTATCCATGAGGCCGCGGATTATAGACGCCGGGATGGGAAGCCGTTGAAACGCACAGAAATTGAACAGACTGCAGTGGTCTGGTTCCGGCGCGACCTGCGCCTGCACGACAACCCGGCGCTGCGGGCGGCGGCGCGCGCCGGTCGCGTGGTGCCACTGTTCGTGTGGAGCCCGGACGAGGAAGCCCCGTGGGCCCCGGGCGCCGCGTCGCGCTGGTGGCTGCACCATTCGCTCGCCGCCCTGGACGCGCAGCTGCGGACGCGCGGGTCGAGGCTGATCCTGCGGCGCGGCGCGAGTGCCGCGCAGCTGCTGGCGACGGCCCGCGAGTGCGGCGCCACGCACGTCGTATGGCAGCGGCGCTACGAGCCGGCGAGCATCGCGCGGGATTCGGCGGTCAAGTCCACCTTGCGCGCGGCGGGTCTTGCGGCGGAGAGCTTTGCCGGCGCGCTGCTGCTGGAGCCATGGCAGG
>CAZKRI010000034.1:0-67026 GCA_964555245.1 uncultured Myxococcales bacterium | reverse complement strand
AGCCAATCCGCCACTCGCGATCGTGGTGCGCGCAGCAAATCGGCGATACGTCCGCTGGTATGTCCCTGGGCGTTGAGCAAGACGGCGTGAATCCGCTTCGCGACTCGGTAGGCGCCATCACGCTCGGCCTCGCGTCGCTGTTGCTCCAAGCGTTCGCGCGTCTTTGGATGCAGACGCAATATCCGTGGAACCATGGCCTCCACCTCCCCTCAACAATGAGGAGAGTATGCCATAGTCCCACTTCCATGTCCTGTTAATTATGCGCGGCTGTATAGCAGGTCGAGGCGCTCCTCTGGCGTGAGGCTCTCGACGTTTAGCGCTGGCTTCGACATCAAGCGCAAGTCTGGCACGGCTACGGAGCCTGCGCTAGGCGAGCCGAGATTCCATCACCGATGTGTAATAGCACCTCGATGCCGAACGACTTGGCCGCTCACCCGCGCGGAAGGAATCGCTCTTCACATCGATACCGCATGGAGACGCCAAGGGCGTGGGACGCCTTTCAACGTGTGGTCGCCGCGGTCGTCGAACTTGAGACCCGAGCCAGCTACGAGGTCGACAACGGTACTCGACACCAAGATCTCACCCGCAGCGGCGAGCGCGCTCACACGCTGGCCGATGTGGATGGCGATGCCGCTCACATCCTCGCCGAGAATCTCGATCTCCCCGGTATGAAGCCCGGCGCGGGTCTCGATGCCGAGACCGAGCAGGCAACCTCGAATCGCGCCGGCACAGCGAACCGCCCTGCCAGGGCCGTCGAACGTGGCCAGGACACCGTCCCCGGTCATCTTCACGAGACGACCGCGGTGGCGGTCAACCTCTCTGCTCACGATCTCGGCGTGGTGTTCGAGGACTTCCTTCCAGCGCTTGTCACCGAGCTCAGCGGCCGCCTCCGTCGAGCCAACGATATCCGTGAAGAGAACGGTCGCCAGCACGCGGTCGGGTTCTGGAGCCGGACGCACACCGGTGACGAATTCCTCGATCTCGTCGAGGATGGCGCCCTGGTCGCCGAGATGTGGAGCGTAATCTTGCCCCGGAAGCTCGACGGTCTTCGCGCCGGGAATGTGAGCGCCGAGGTAGCGACTGCCCGCGGCGTGGAGCACATCCGCCGTCCGATAGATGACGAGCGTCGGGACCCGAATTGCGGGAAGAAGGTACCGTACGTCGATGCCGACATTCATCCGCATGAGCGCCACGGCGGCGCCGGGGCTCGCCGACAGCCTCTCCCAACTAGCCTGTGCCTCGACGAAAGCGGGATCATTTGCTCGGCTTGGCGCCATCAGGCGCGAGCCCCCAAACACCCCCTGCCCCCACCGGGCGCCCATCATTTCCAACGCCTGCTCAGAGAACTCACGCGTCAGCCCTTCGGTATAGTCCGGTGCCGCCATCATCCGCGGATACGCGCCGTAGAGGACTAGCGCCACCACACGCTCCGGATATGTCGCAGCGAACAGGAGCGACATCGCGCCGCCTTCTGAGCTTCCGAACACCACCCCTCGCTGCGAGCCGACCGCGTCCATGACGGCGCGCACGTCGTCCATTCGTTCCTCGAGAGGGCGATACCGGTGCGATCCGACAGACCTGTCCCGCGTTTGTCGAACATGATGAGACGCGAGAACGAAGCCAGGCGCTGGAAGTATCTCGCCTGGTGGGGATCGTGCCATTGCAGCTCGAGATTCGAGACGAAGGGAGGCACATGGACGAGATCGATCGGGCCGTCGCCGAGCACTTGATAGGCGATGTTCACGTCGCCGTTGCGTGCGTAGTGAGTTGGGGGCGGTTGCACGGTTGCTCCCCTCTTACTTGACTGCGATATACTTCACGAATGGCACCTAGCCATCGCTCAAGCCCGACGATCCGATCGCCGCTGGCGCACTAGCGCGCAGCACCGTCAGGTGCGTGACGTCACTAGAGCGCTCCTCCGGGCTTCGAGGCAAGTTGGTCAGCCAGCCTGATGATCTCCGAACGAAGTGCCAAGCGCTCCAGCCAATGCGACGGGATGCCCGGCTCGCCGTAGTGCGCACCGGCGACCGCAGCAGGCCGACGCCGTGGACGTCGAGCGCGGCCATCTTTTCGGCAGGCTCGGGTCAAGTCTCCCAGAGCGCGCGAATCGGAACGGCGTACAGCGCACATCCGAAGCTCACGCTGGGAATCCCAACTCCGCCTGACGGGTCGGCTGAACAACTCTGGGGCGCGCTCCGCGCTCTTCAACACTGTCCGCGGGCAGCCTACCGACCGGCACTTGAGCGGCCGGCGGATGGAATGCCCGGAAGATGATAAGCGTGACTTCCGCCGCTCCGCTCCAACCGCTGTTAGACCGCGTCGCGCACACCGGTGAGATGGTCGGAGAGCCGTTGGAGAAGACGGCGATGACGTTGAGAAGCGAATGACCCGATGGAACCCAGAAAGCTGGCGACCGGAAGCACCACCAAGAAACCGAGCCGGATGAGCGATGGCACTTTTAAACCACTCGAGGCGAAGTCGGAATCACCCGGTTTGATGATCTCGTCGAATCCGGCAACCTCATGCCGGAGCTGCGCACTGACCCCGCAGATCAAGAGGTCGCCATGAGGCGGCATGGTTCGGAGAACGATCGCGGGGCGGTTCTTTACCTGTCCGTCGGCTTGGGGAAGCGGCGTCAGGACAACGTCGCCCTCCTGCATCGACGACGCAGGTCAGCGGCTGTGTATTCGGGTTCGTCCTCGCCGTAGCCTGTGGAGAACGCCCTCTCCGCAGCTTCGATCCAATCGTTGCCCATTACTTCCTGGGCACCGGCGAGGACAGTGACCATCAGCGCCGAGTTCGGGGGAATCTCGAACGGTTCGTCGAGAAGGATTCGCTCCCCATCGTAGTGCGCCTTGAGAGTTACGGCCCGCATGTCAGATTTCAGAAGATACGCCCTCGCCTCCTCGCGGGCAAGGGTCCGAGTCCTCCGTCCCCGAAGCGGTCTAACGACCGGGCGGATGTCGGGCGGCTCAACTGGCGACGTCATCGTCGAACGTGAAGTAGGCGTGCCCTCAGCCGCCCCAACGCCGGGCTCTTACTCCCAGTGGAACTTGTGCATGACACGGTGCACGACCGGCGTAAAGATCAGGCCTGCCGCAACCAGGAAAACCAGGCCTGCGTAGAGTGCGTACAGGCCAGCAAACAGCTTACCTCCATCCGTTCGTGGCGCGTTTACAGGTCCCATTCCGCCCATCAGCATCGCGGCATTCACAAATGCATCCCGCCATGGGAGTTGCTCGAAGTACTCGTAGCCGGCCATACCGAGCACGAGTGAGACCAGCAACACGGCAAGCGCGGCCGCGGCGTGGAGCAGCACTCGCCTGACGAAGCGCCCGCGAGGAATCGGTGGATGGGCTTTGGGCTCGTACATGAAAGCTCGACCGGTCAGGTTCGATTCAGTCGATACGAGAGCTGCTTATGACGTGGCGAGCGCTTCGCGCCTCGCCTGCTTGCGCCGGTAAATCAGCGATCGCGCTTGGTAGCTTCCCGGACGACGAGCATCATTCCGCCGACCAGAATCGCGAGCGCGAGGACGACGACCCATTCCATTAAGTGCCCTCCAGCTGTCGCATGCGATCGTACGCAACGCCGTTGACTCGTACAACTCCCCCGGTCAGGACAGCAGCCGCTAGAAGCCCGGGGATAACGATGAACGGGCTCGCGTTTGCGTAGTTCTGGGCGAGCCAGCCAACCAGGGGGATGTCGATCGCTGTCAGAATGCCGAAGACGACCTTCAGCCAGCCGATCTCTTCCTTTAGATGATCAATCCTTGCCATCGCAAGTCACGAAGACCGAACGTGCCCGTTCCTACCACGAGCGCGTAGCTAGTTCGGGAACACATCCGTGAGCGCTTCGCTCTCCATTGTGCTGAGGCGAGCATGCACCCGGTCGCACGGGTTCGCGATGTGAGCGCTGTAATGTCTCGAGGCGGGACCTACTGCTTGTGCGCGCTTCCCGACTTGCGGTCCAGAGCGTGGTGGGCACGCGGACTATTCGGGCGCGAGTCCTCGCCTGGCCCGATGCTCAGTCGGAGCGTGCCGACGAACTTGACGTTGGCGCAGGTGTCCACCTCGGCACGCCGGCAGCTCGCGGCGTCCGGGATCAGAAAGCGAAACGGGCCGCCTTTGGTGACGGGCAGCTCTCTGTCGCCAAGCCGGTAGACGAGCATCGCATCTTGGACGGCATCGAGCAGAACGCTTGCGACGAATGCGCGGTCGGTCGAGACGACCGTGAGATGGGTAGCGGCGGGGCGCACCCCAGCCCGTGCAAGCAGCACGCGTAGCGAGACGGCCGCGCCCTCGCGGGCGGCGATCAGCTTACCGGCATCGGGGATCTGGCCGGGGACTGCAGCGAGATCGGCAAAGCCGAGTGTACAGGGCCGCTCAACCTCGCCTTCGATGCGCAGTGTAGACTGCGCCGTTACCCCGACTACAGGCATCGCGCCGTCCTTCTAGATCCGGCCCGCGCGCAACACGAGCGGCCACTCGAAAGGATGACGCGCATTCGGGTCGCCCCAGAGCGGCTCGAGCTTGGGAATGAGCAGCGTAAGCGGATCGTCGCCACGATCCTGCTTGTAGCGCTGCACCGCAGACCAGGTTCCGAGATAGCTCAGAAGATCCGCGAGCCTCCACTCGGCGGTCATCCGAACTGCCGGCATCGGAATCGACTCAAATGGAAACGGTAGGTCCGAGTATCCTCGCTCGATGTGCACCCGCTCGGGTGGCCAGTAGCTACCGACGACGTTGAGGTAGAAATCGATGAGCACGGCGACGATCGCCTCGCGATGCTCGGGTAGCTGCGGCTCGCCCAGGCCGTAGGTCCACACCGCGAGGACTCCGCCGCGCTCACAGACCCGGCGCACCTCCGCATAGAACTTCGGGATATCGAACCAGTGCAACGCCTGCGCCGAAGTCACCAGGCTCACCAAGCCCGCTGCAAGTGAAGTGCGCTCGGCGGGCTCGATGCGGTACTCGATGCGCGGATGCCGAGTCGCGCCGGCGATCTGCTCGGCGCTCGCGTCCGTGGCGATCACCCGCTCGAAGACCTCCGCTAAGCCGAGCGCCGCTTGTCCGTTACCGGTCCCGCAATCCCAGGCACACACCTTGTGCGGCGCCGCCTCTGCCAGGGCATCGAACAGCTCGGAGGGATAGCGCGGCCGGTAGCGCGCGTACGCATCGGCGTGGCCGGAAAAATGGTCTTTAAACTCGCCGCTCACGGCCGCACCGCAGTCTTCCTGCGCGCCGTTGTCTTCGCGCGTGGCATGCTTACTCGCCCACGATCCGCGTGTAGTCGGGCGCGCCCGTGTGCGCGGTCATCCCGCCGTCGACGACGATGGTCGCGCCGGTCACGTAGGAAGCGTCATCGGAAGCGAGGAATGCGGCCACCGACGCAACCTCCTCTGCGCGCCCCACTCGCCCCATGGGGATGGCCCGATTGAAGCGCTCGAGCACCTTCGGAACCTGATAGATCGGCTTGGTAAGCCCCGTGTCGATGCAGCCCGGGCAGATCGCATTCACGCGGATGTTCTCGCTGGCGTGATCGAGAGCAACGCTACGGGTGTAGTTGCAGACTGCGCCCTTGGTCGCATTGTAGGCGCCCAACCCGTAGTCACCGCCGAGGCCCGAGATCGACCCCGTGTTGATGATCGAGCCGCCGCCGCGACGGCGCATGTGCGGGATGGCGGCACGGCAGCCGTAGAAGACCGAGTCCAGATTCACACGCACGGTGAAGTGCCAGAGCGCCGGGTCCAGGTCGGGGGTCTTGCCGAACAAACCGATGCCGGCATTGTTCATCATCACGTCGAGGCCGCCGAAGCGCTCGACCGCCTCCGCCACCACGGCCTCGACCTGGTCCAGCTCACCGACGTCACAGGCACGGAAGAACGCCGTCGCACCTTCCTCGCGGAGCGCGACCGCCACCGCCTCGCCCTGCTCGGCGTTCTGATCGGCGATCACCAGCCGCGCGCCCTCGGCCGCCAGCCGTCGCGCGGTCGCCGCTCCGATTCCGGACGCGCCACCGGTGACCACCGCGATCTTGCCTTCGAGTCTTCCCATGCCGGCTTCCCTCCTATCGGCAGTTTCTGCCCGAATCCTTACCTCGCAACCGGGTTAGCGCGAGTCTCCCGGCGCGACTGCACGGGCCGTGGTAGCGTTCGCGCTCGCACGTGCTCGACCAGCGCAGTCTCAAATCACGGATCCTGGGGGAACGCCGCCCCTATCGGGTGCTGTTGCCGCCGGGCTATTCCGAGTCGCGCGCATGCCGCTATCCCGTGCTCTATCTCCATGACGGGCAGGCGGCGTTCGCCGACGATCGACAGGTCCTGGCAAGTCTGCACGACGGATGCTGGCCTGCGCTCGATTCCGCCGGCCGTCAGATCCGTTCACTCATGGAGGCGGCGCGCGTGCGGCTGTCGATCGTGGTCGCCGTCGATGCGCTGAGCCTCGAGACCCGGATTCGCGATTACCTCACTCCAGGGGATTGTTACCTGGGAATCGACGGCGCTGCCGACCGCTACGCGCGGTTCATCCTCGAGGAGCTCAAACCGGCGGTCGATCGCGCGTTTCGCACGTGCCCGGAGCGTGAGGCCACCGTGACCGCTGGGTTCAGCTTCGGCGGCCTCGCCGCGTTCTATCTCGGTTGGCAGCACCCGGATCGGTTCTACGCTGCAGGCTCGATCTCGGGGGCGTTCTGGGCTTCGCGTCTGCCGACGCGGATTGCCGCCGAGGAGCGCCGAGATCTACGCTTCTATCTCGATTCGGGTGACGATAATTTTCTCGAAAATGCGGCGCTATGCCGGCGCCTTCAGTTGCGGGGTTACGTGCTCGATCGAGATCTCTGCTACCGGCACCGCCGCGGGCACGTGCACGGCCCCGAGCACTTCGCGTCCGCGTTTGCGCCGATGCTCGAGTTCGTGTTGCCGCCGCTCGCAGCGTTGCACACCGCAGACGCGGCGGCTCAATAGCCTTTGCAATGCAACGCGCCCAGCACACCGCCGTCGTGAACCTGCTTGCAGAAGGGACGCGGCGGCTCGGCTGCGATCGGCGCGCCGCTGAGCACCAAGCGCGCGCACTGGCCGGCAGCGGCCGCGCCGCTCGCCGTGCCGCGCTCGAGCTGGGCGGCCAGCGCAAGCTCTAAGACCAGTTCCGTCGGCGGATCGACGAGTGTCGCGAGCAGCGCCACTCGCCTGGCCTTGACGGTGAAACCGTAGGCGACGACCGAGCCCACCGCCGTCCGATCACGGATCGTGATCGCCGCGAGGCCGCGCGCCGAGCCCGCCTGGCAGAGCGGCGGCAGCCTGCCGGAGCGGTTGCGGTATCTCCATGTCTTGGCGCCGTCAGGCCGCACCTCGACCGACCACCCCTCGCGCGGCTCGCACGGCGTCGCGGCGGTGGCGATCCCCGGAACGTTGACGTCGAGCAGCGCACCACCGCTGTCCTCCAGACGGACGTGCACGCCCTTGGCCGCCGGATCGATCGCCGGCGTGAAGACCGCCGGATTCATCGTTCCGCTTGCCAGTACCAACGAGCGACCGGGCGAGTCCAGGCCGTCGAGCCGGAGCCGCGCGCCAACGGGATTCTGATCGGGCGGCTGCGCGGGTGGCTCCGTATAGTCGACTGCGGTGCAGGCGGGGTCGCACGCTTGAGTTTCGGGTAAGCAGCGCTCGGCGACCACGATCTGGCCGTCGGTGCGCAGCGAGTCGAGCGCGGCAGCAAAGCCCGCGGCAGCGCCGCGAAACTCGGCGTCGAGGAACGTAAGGGTCGCGAGCTGAGCGGCGGCGCGCTCGGGGATGGGCGGCTCGGTCTGACTGGTCATCATCGGGCTGTGCCCGGCGCCCACCAGCCCCACCAAAACACGCGGCACCGGCAACGTCTCGAGCAGCGGTCCGGCAGTCGCAAAGGGAACCGTCGTATCGGCGGTTCCGTGCAAGACGAGAGTAGGCGGCCCGGTATCGACGAGGTTCGGTGCGAGAATGCCGGGAAAGGCCGCCGCCAACACCGCGGCGCGAAGCCCCGGCAGCGGGCAGCAGTCCGAGTGCGCCAGAGCCTGTGCCGTGCTGCCGCCGAGCGAGTGGCCGAGCACCGCCAGCGCACTCGGATCGATCAGGCCGAAGAGCGAGTCGGCGGGGACCGCCGCGGCCGCGAGCGTCTCCTCGGCCACGAAGACCAGATCGGCCGGCTGCTCGATCGCGTCGAACAGGCCCAGCTCCTCGCCGGGATGCTCGGCGTTGGTCAGAGGAAAAGCCGGGGCGGCGATCACATAGCCGGCGGCGGCGATGGTCCGAGCGAACGCATCGAACGCCTCGGGCAGACCACCAAACCCGTGGGCCATCAATAGTAAAGGATAGGGCGGGCAGGGTTCCGCGCCTCCGCAAGGGCCCGCCGGGATCCACAGTCGCGTGCGCAGCGTGCGGTCGGGCGCGCCGGGGAACGATCCGTTGGGTGGTGTCGGGCGCGACGGATCGACGAAGATTCGTTCTTCGGTAACGACCGTTAACGCTGATTCGCTCGGCACCGGGACGCTGAGCAGGGCGCCAACAAAAACGAAGGCGACCGGTGCGAGCCGTTCGAGTCGCACCGATCTCCTTCGAAAGCCTACGGAATCAGAATGCCGGCCACGCCCAGCTTCTCTCCGCCGATGCAGGGGTTGGGCAGACCTGCAAGTACGAACCCGTTGACCAGATTCGTCGCGCAGTCGGCGAGCGTCGGACAGTCGGCATTGGTGGTGCAAGCCGTGCCACCCTGACAGGTGTTGGTGCCGCCGACGTCGCAGACTTGGTCGCCGATCGGGCCCCAGACATCCACCGCGCTCATCTCGGAAGCGCGATGGATTCCCCCGGGAATCAGTCCGAACAGCGTGGAGGCGTCGATCGTCTTGCTGCCGTTGCCGTTTTTCACGTCCATCACCAGGTTGAACGCGAAATCCACACCGAGCGCGACGAATCTCCCTTGAGCCACGGCGATGTACTCGTCCCCGGTCAGCGTGCCGCTCTGCTTGATCGAGTCGTCGCCGGTTACCAGCACACCCGCACCGTCGGTGACGCCTTGGACCTTGGCCTGGAACAGCCCGACATCCTTGACCGATGCCTTGCTCTTGGGGCTGATCGTCGGGTTCAGATCGTCGGCCGGCACCAGACTCGACGACCACTTGGTCCCCGCCCACGCGGTGGTCGCCGTGACCGCTACCGCTAACATGCCCGTCATCAGTTTCGATGCTCTCATGAGTTGCCTCCCCTTGGGTTCTAAAGCTTTTGACGCAGTCTAGTCGGAGCGCCGAAGCACCGTCAAGGTTGAATTCGCCTTTCCGTGCGCTCAGGGCGCCGGGACCAGCTCAATCGTCGACTGCACCCCCAGATGGTCGGATACCCACAGGGTGGTCCGGCAGGCCTCCGGGGCGATGTCCCCGGGACAGTCCACGTTGGCGGCGCACGCGATTGGCGTCGTCCGAACACAGAAGCCGTTGGGGTGACACGTCGCGCCGGCCGGACAGGTCGGGCCCGAGCACAGGATCCGCGGGTCGAAGTGGCACTTGGGGTTGGGATCGAGGAGCGGGGTGGCGGCGAAGCGGCCGGTCGGACCGGTCTCGGTGGCCTGCGAGATCGCACCGCCGAAAGGCGGCGCGGCGGCGGGAACGATCATGATGTTGTCGATCCGGTGGTCGGTGGTGTCCTCCGGCCTGGTGAGATCCGTGATACCGCTGGTGCAGCCGTTGCGGTCGGCGGGCGGCAAACACGGCGCGTCAAAGCCATCGAAGAGCGAAACCCACCCTGCCCCCTGCAACAGATCGATCGGGGGGTCGTTGGTGGGCTGGCCGTCCGGCGCTGTGCCGGTGTGCGCGTTGAAGTCGGCGCCGACGATGGCCGGATGACCGCTCACGTGCGTGGCGGCGACGAAGTCGAGAAACGCCTGTGTGTGCACGCTCCGCTCCGCCATCGAGCAGAACGCGCAGATGTGCATCGGGTAGACGTCGAGCGCGCCGATCGGCGAGTCGACGCGAATGCGGCCGGTGAAGCGGCGGTCGGGAAAGCTCGGCACCAGATCCAGGTCGGGGATCAGCGCGGTTTCCTCCAGCGACGCCGGCCAGCGGCTGATCAACGAGTTGCCGGAGAGGACGCCGTACTCCGCGGCGAAATACTGCAACCCGTAACGCGTGCTCAGGTCGTCGACGAGCTGGTCCATTGCGTTCCCGAGCACCACCTCCTGGAACGTGGCGATGTCGGGCTGCGTCACCGCGATCTCATCGGCGAGCAGGGTGACCCGGTCCACCAGCTCGTCGTACCCGATGTTGCCCACGGTGATGTTCTGCAGGATGTTGAGGTTGGCGATCTCGATCGTGAACGGCAGCTCGGACTGACATGTGGAGCTGCAGCCGTCGCCGTCGACCTCGTTGCCGTCATCACACTGCTCACTCGGCTCGTTGACCAGGCCGTCCCCGCAGCCCTGAACGACCAGGGTGGGCACGCATAGCGTACTCTCAACCTTGGTGTCGATCTGCTCGGGGCCCAGTTGGTTGTTGAGATAGATCCCTTCGACCGGGACGTGCTTGGGCTCGTCCTTGGCCGGTTTGGCGCTGTAGCAGGTGAGGAACGACTCCTCCTCCTTGATCCCCTCCCCGGCCTTGTCGACGGGCGCGCAGAGCGCCGCCGGTTTCTTGAGATCGTAGAGCTTGGGCTGCGCGAACTGATCGACCACGGCTACGCCGGTGATCGGCTGAAAGCCCTTGGGCTTCTTCACCTTGTAGCACTTGAAGTGGTCGACGTCGTGAGCGAGCGGATTGGGGGGCGCCGGCACCGGCATCGAGAGATCTTTCAAGGTCGGCACCAGCAGGCTGCGCGGCTTGATTGTGGTGAGAAACAGTTCTCCGAACTGATCGACGACCCGGAAGTTCACCAACGGCACATGATCCGGCGTGCTGTCGGTGGCGCGTAACAGATAGCCCTCCAGATGCGTCGTCGCATCGTCGATCCCCTCGCCTTCCTTGTCGGCCGGAACGCAAAGCTCACGCGCCTTGACCAGATCGAAGTCGCCGGTCTCGAATCGGTCGGCCAGATTGAGCCCCGCGACCCCGGCGAACTTGACCGAACCCCTGGCGGGCTTGCTTTTGTAGCACTCGAAATGATCGACGAAGGGCGCTTGCGCCGTCGCGATCGTGCTCACCAGCACCATCGTACCGGCCATGGTCAACGTGAGTGTGCGCATACTCGCTACCTCCCGTGGCGCTGCCTAGCGGGCCGTTCGCCCGGTGACGGTCTGGTAGAGGATCCGGGCGCAGGTCTCGACCAGATCCTGACGGCTCGCCCCGAATGAGCCAAGCTCGCGGTGGTGCGCCGACAATCGCTCGAGCATCGAGCCGATGGTCGCGGCGGCTACGTACGGGTGCAGGGCGTCGGAGACGCGCCCCTCGCGCTGGGCCTCGCGGATGCGCTCGGCGAACGCGTCGAGCAGCGGCTTGAGCGTGTCACGCCGTACCTTCATGAAGCGCCGGTCGCCGCGATCGGCCGCGAGGTTGCGGATTTGCAGCACCGCGTGATGCGCATCCCACAGGTTGACGAACGCGTCGACGATCTCGCGCGCGGCATCCAGACCACGCCGCCCGTCGCCCACGGTCCCAATCAGCTCGAGCACGGCCGGCAGCTCGTCGGCCGCGCGCTCGGCCAGACAGAGTGCGACCTCCTCGACGTCGGGGAAGTAGTGGTGGAACGTCGCCGGCGAGGTCCCGACCTTGCGCGCGATGTCGACCACCGAGAGGTCGAGTACTCCGCGCGCGAGCATCAGATCGGCGGTCGCTTCCATCAATCGCTCACGGGTGCGGAGCGCGCGCGAGCCGAGCTCTCGCCCCGTCTGAGCAACGGCCTTGCGAACTTTGACGGGCACGGCCTATCCATCCGAGCAAGCGGGGAATCTGACGGTATGTCAAATTTGTCGGCCGCGTGGCAGCTCCGATGCTTGCAGTAAGCGGGCGTGCTGGATACCCCGAAGCCCGTCATGGATGTCCGCTTCACCGCCGAGCAGATGCTCTTGCGTGAGTCCGCCCGAGAGTTTCTCGCCGAACACTGCTCTATGGCCTACGTGCGGGCGATGATGGAGGACCCGCGGGGGTTCACCGCCGAGTTCTGGCAACGCATCGTCGATCTGGGCTGGACCGGCCTGGTCGTCCCCGAGGAGCACGGCGGTACGGGTCTCGGCCTGCTCGACCTCGTCGTGCTGCTCGAGCAACAGGGCCGTGCCCTGATGCCCGGCCCTTTTTTTTCGACCGCAGCGCTCGGGGCTGCGGCAATCGCACTAGCTGGCCGGCCGGAGCAGAAGCGGGAGTTTCTGCCCCGCATCGCCGACGGCTCGCTGCGAGTCACGCTGGCGCAGCTCGAGACCGATGCGACCTGGGCGGCCGAGGACGTCCGCATACGCTTGAGGCCTGCGGGACACGGCGCGCGCCTGACCGGCAGCAAGCGGTTCGTTCCCGACGCCAACGTGGCCGAGCTGCTCATCGTCGTCGCGCGTGATGACATCGATGAGATCGGCCTGGTCCTGGTCGATCCACGGGGACCGGGCGTCACCATCGAGCCCATCGCCTACACGGACGCGACCCGGAAGGTCTGCGAGATTCGTTTCGACGAAGTGCAGATCCAGGCCGACGCGCTCTTGGGTACCCGCGATACCGGCTCTCGAGTGCTGGAGCAGACCCACGATCGCGCCAAGGTGGCGCTGTGCGGTGAGATGATCGGGGGTGCGGACGCGGTATTGGGCCTGAGCGTCGCCTACGCCAAGACCCGCGAGCAGTTCGGCACGCCCATCGGCCGTTTTCAAGCCATCCAGCATCGCTGCGCGAACATGCTCGTGCTGCTCGAGAGCGCTCGGTCGGCGGCCTACTACGCGGCTTGGTCGATCGACAACGCCGAAGCCGGCGCGCACGCAGCGGCCTGCATGGCCAAGGCCTACTGCTCCGAGGCTTTCTCCCGAATCGCGGCCGATGGGATTCAGATTCACGGGGGGATGGGCTTCACGTGGGAAGCGGACCTTCACCTTTACTACAAGCGCGCCAAGGCCTCCGAGCTGGCCTTCGGCGGCGCCGCGTTCAACCGAGAGCTGGCGGCGCGGGTGCTGATCGATACGTAAGCCACGGAGTGCACGTCGCCGTTGCGAGCGTCGCGCCGGGCTCACTCGAGCCGGTAGCCGATCGACGGCGGCGGCAGAAGCGACTCGAAGTCAGGAGCCGTAGCGTCGTTGACGCGGATCTTGAAGCGCCCGCCGCTGGCGCCTTCGGGCAACTCGAATCTGCAGCGCATCAGGTCGATCGGACCCTGCAGGCCTTCAGCAGAGATGAGAGCGACGACGAGCCTCTTCGTCGAATCCTCGTCGTTGACAGCACCAAAAGCGATGGGTGCGGTCGGATCCACGTCGGGCGGATGGTCGAAGTCCGGCAGTTCACCGAATGGCATGTCGCAGTCGATCGTGTTGCCCGTACCTGGAAACTCGCCGCCGCTCGCCGAGTAGTCGACCTCGAACTGCAAGGCTCCGAAGCTCCGCCGATCGTCGGTCCAGAAAACGATCGGGCCGGTGCCGAGCGAGCAGCGCTCGGCGACCGCGAGCCCGACCGCTTTGCCGAGCGCCATCTGCGCATCGCCTGCCGTCACCGCATGGCTGCTGTCCATGTCGCAGGTGGCCATGGGACAGGCGACGTAGAGCCCCACGCCGCGACGCAAGATGCGCCGAGAGTCGGTGACCGTGACAAGTCCGTCACCGTTCGCGTCGCCGCAGACGTCGGGGAGCCGGCAATCATGGCTACAAACCCCCTCGTAGATCGGATCCAAGTAGTCGCAGTCCTCGAAGGGGAAGCTCGTGAAGCCGTCGCCGCAGTTGGGCTCGCGGCATCCGACCGGACATGCACCATGCCCTTGTGCCCCTCCGTCATCGCAAGCTTCGACTCCGTCCTGGACGTAGCCGTCGCCACAGGTGGCGCGCCAGCAATGGTCGGTGCACGCGTCCTCGTTCACCGCGTTGCCGTCGTCACAGTTCTCCACGCCTGCGTAGACGTGGCCGTCGCCGCAGTGAGCCCAGCGGCAACCGGCCGGGCAGTCGTCGGTGTTCACGTCGTTGGCGTCGTCGCACTCTTCGATTCCCTCAACGACTCCATCCCCGCACTCGCCGGCCCGACAGTCGGGCATGCACAGGTCGAGCGTCCTCTCATTGGCGTCGTCGCAAGCCTCGCCCTCGGTGACGATCCCGTTGCCGCAGCCCGTCGCCGTGCAGTTGGAATCGCACCCGTCGCCGTCACCGAGCCCGCCGTCGTCGCATTGCTCGGCGGCGCCGAGACGGCCGTCTCCGCAACGCGCGTCTGCGGCAGCCAAAAGGATACGGTTGACCGGGAAGCGCTCGTCGGCATCGAGATCGCTCGAGTTCCAGGTGAGCATCCAGACACCGTGCCCGTTGGCCGCGAGGTGCGGCGCCCAGTCGAGGCGGCTGCCTGGATCCGCGTCGATTGGAACCGGCCCGCTCCAGGTCGCTCCGGCATCCGTCGACATCGCGAGCAAGACGTCCGCGTCCAGGTCGTCACCCGGTGCGACCGGGCGATGCGAGGTCCAGGCGACCAGCCAACGACCCGAGCCGTCGGTCGCGACCGATGGGTCGGCATCGCGCGATCCGTCGACGGCTGCGTCGGCGTGGATCGGTGCTGGGCCCGTCCATGTCCGCCCACGATCGTCGGAGCGGACGACGAAGACATCGGCGTCGTGACCGAACCGGTCCGCCGCATGGCGACGCGACGCGAACACGGCGAGCCAGCGCCCGCTACCGTCGTTCGCCAGCTCGACTCGGGCGTAGCGAGCATCCTGACGACAGTCGGTACACACGACCTCGCCGGCCAGCATGCGCGGCTTGGACCAGTGGGCGCCATCGTCGTTGGACACGCTCACCCAGAGGCTCTCGTCGATCCAGGTCAGGATCCAGGTCCCCGTACCGTCGGTTTCCAGGTCGAATCCCACGGCGGTGGGCCCGTGTCCGGCGTCGATCACTTCAACGGTTTGCCACTGGCGGCCTCCGTTCGTCGAACGGAGGATCATGAGCGGATCGCTTTCCCCTCCGGCGACGGGAAGCGCGGCAATCCAGGTACCCTCGGGACTTCCTCTTACGGCGCCACCTGCCAGCCAGCAGTCCGAGCACGCCGACGTGTGCAGCTCGCGCGGTGTCGGAGCTGGCGCCGTCCACGTCCGAGCTTCGTCGGTCGATCGTGAAAGATGAATCGCACCGCCGGTGTCGCTGGCATGCAGGGCAAGCCAGCCCCCCTGCTCGTCGCTGCCGAGGGCAAGGGTTGAATAGCCCTCGAGCCGAGCGGCGGACTGCCAATGGCTCCAGTCCGCGCCGTCGTCATCCGAGCGCCGGTAGCTCGCGCCGGGGTCTTGGAGAATCCAGGCGGCGCCGGCTCCGACGGTAATCTGGTGGAAAGCCGCAACGCGCTCCTCGGCTCTGGTCGAATCCAGCACGCGTGGCGCGCCGAAGCGGGGCATCGTAGCGGGCGGCGGAAGCGTCGTGGTGGTCGTCGTCGGTCCACCAGCGGCATCGATGCTCACGCGGCGGCCGACGCGGCCTCCTTGCAACCAGTTGCTCCAGAGGATCTCGAAGACACCGTCGCCTTCGCTGGCGACCACGGGTTCGGAGACCTCTCCGAAGCCGAACGTGTTCACCTGAAACTCCGTACCCACCGGTTGCCCGTCCGCGCCCACGAAGCGCGCGAGGATCTCGTCCGGCGTGCCATCGACCGCTCGGGTCCATACGACCAGCGCGACCCCGGTTTCGTCGACCGCGATCTTGGCTCTTCGGCTCGAGCCGTCGCTCGCCCGGCTGACGACGACCGGCGGCCCGTGCGGGCTTCCGTCCCGGTGAAACCGGCGGGCCAGAACGGCGCTGTCTTCTGCCCAGAAGCCGGCGGCCCAGGCGGTCATGAACGAGCCGTCCGCGTGCACGCCGACGTCGGGTCGCAGGCGGCAGTCGGCGGTGGCTTCCAGGAACGGTTGTGGGTCGCCCGAGGCCCGGCCATCCTCGTCGAACACACGATGGACGTAACAACCGGTCGCCGCGTCGCGCCATTGCACCACCACCCATCCGGTGGGATGGCAGGTCACTTGGATCGCAGAGGTGAGGACGGCGGGCTCTTCGTTGACACGAATCGGGATCCCGATCGACGCTCCACTCTGGTTTCGATGATCCAGGAAGACACCGCCCGGGTTCGGACACGCGTCCTCACCGCAGCCCCTTAGAACGGTGAAGCTCTCGCCGCTGGCAGCCTGGCAGCTCAGCCACCACTCTGGGCCCGGAAGCTCCCGTTCGTCGGCCGGGTACTCCGGACCGAGCGGGCCCGGCTGCGCGCCCGCACCCGTCGCAACGAGCAAGCTGAGAATCGCGAGCGCCTTCGGAAGGTGGCGGCAGACAGGCATCGAGGTGGCCTCCCGATGGGCGGCGGGTTGTTGTCCGCGCCCCGTCCCCTCATATGTCATAGCTTCCGACCCGGCGAACAAGAGCGACCTTTGCCCTAGGACGCTCCTCGAAAAGCGTGCTACGTTCGCTCCGATTCATCCCATGCGAGCGATGCTGCGTGTGCTGTTGGGCTTGGTTGCGGCCTATCTGGTCGTCGCCTATCTCCTTCTGCCGCGCCTGTGGCGGCACTATGAGCACCAGCCGGCGATGGAAGAAGCCCCCAAGATCACCCGGACCAATGCCGGCCTGCCCGGGGATCCCTTGAACGTGGGGCTGGTGGGAACGCGAGCGGAGGTGCTCGACGCGTTCGCTGCCGCTGGTTGGCGCGTCGCCGCGGCACTCGGAGTCAGCAGCGACCTCAGAATCGCCGAGAGCGTGCTCGCTGATCGTCCCGATCTGACCGCGCCCGTCAGTAATCTCTTCCTGTTCGGACGCATCGAAGACTTGGCCTTCGAGAAAGAAGTCGGGGAAAGCGCCCGCCAGCGACACCATGTCCGGTTCTGGCGCGACGATCAGCTGGGACCTGGTGGAAAGCCGTTCTGGATTGGGGCTGCGAGCTTCGACCGCGGCGTTGGCCTGAGTCACCGCACCGGTCAGATCACCCATCACATCGCGCCCGACCTCGACGCCGATCGCAACCTGGTCATGAGCGCCCTTGCCGCCGCTGGCAAGCTCACCGAGCGTTACCAGGTAACCGGGATCGGACCCACCCTCAACGGCCGCAACGCGGGCGGCGACCGCTACTTCACCGACGGCGAGCTCGACGTCGGTGTCCTCGTCCCGGGTGACGGCCACCACGCCACCCCACCGCAGGTGCTGCCGAACTCCGCTCCGGTGAGCGCCAAGGATCGGATCTGGTCCTGGTTGCGTCCGTTCCTCGCCGAGTAATGGGGTCAGGTCCAATTCCCCGCAAGGCGGGAAATTGGACCTGACCCCATTAAAGCTTGCTGATCACCTGCTCGGCGAACCGGGCGAGTCCGCTCTCGATGTCCTTCGGCTCGACACCTGGCGGCATCATGACGATGCGACCGACGCCCAGGTCTCGGAAGCGGCGGACGGTGTCCAGATCGACGGTGTACGCAGCCGCCGTCACTTCGACCTCGGCGGCCTTTCGCCCCAGACGCTGACACTCGCTACGCAACGTCGACAGCAGCGGCCCCAGTGTTTCCAGGGTGCCGCGGCCGGGGAAATAGCCGTCGCCATAGCGCGCGGCCCGCTTGGCCGAGAGCTCGGTATGGCCACCGACGACGATCGGCACCCCGGATGACTGGACGGGCTTGGGGTTGGAGTGGAGCTTCCCCCAACGGAAAAACTTCCCCTCGAACGGCTCCGGCTCCGGTTTCCACAGCGAGCGGATGGCACGTACGCACTCGGCCGTGCGCGCCGCGCGGTCGTCGAACGGGATACCGAGTGCGGCGAACTCCTCGGCGAGCCAACCCACCCCGATCCCGAGGATGGCGCGGCCGCCCGAGAGCACATCGAGCGTCGCAGCCTCCTTTGCAACGTACAGCGGATGACGCTGCGGGAGGATCAGGATGCCTGTTGCAAGCCGGATCTTCGTCGTGACGGCTGCCAGGTAGGTGAGCGAGAGAAACGGGTCCGGTAGGTCGACGTTGTCGGGGGCTGGGATTCGGCCTGACGGATCGTACGGATAGGTCGACTGATAGCCCTGGGGAATGACCACGTGCTCGACGGCCCAAAGCGATTCGATGCCGTGGCGTTCGGCGGTTTGGCCGAGATTGGCCATCGCCTTCGGGTTCGCGAACGGTCCGGCATTGGCGAAGGAGAGTCCGAACTTCATGACGTCACTCCATTGCGTAGCAAAGGGCCGAATACCTCCTATCCGCACGTGCGGCAAGATGGGGTCAGGTCCAATTTCCCGCCACGCGGGAAATTGGACCTGACCCCATCACTCCGATAGATATCGCGGCGAACAACCGCCCCCACGCGGGCAGGAGGCGCCCATGCGACGCGCACGCACCGTGCTGGCAGCCCTCTGGATCCTGGTCACGACAGTCATACCGGCCCGCGCCGCGCATTTCGTGGTGGATACGACCGCCGACGCCGGAGACACCGCACCGGGCGACGGCACGTGCTCGACCGGTTCGGGACAGTGTGCGCTACGCGCCGCGGTCGAAGAGGCGAATGCGCTCGTGGGCGCCGACGCGGTGATCGTACCAGCCGGCACCTACGTCGCTTCCGAGGTGACCGTCACGGACGCCCTGGTCATCGGCGGGGCTGGTGCCGAAGCAACCGTGATCGATGGGGCGGGCTCGGACACGACCATCGTCGGCTACGCCGATCTCGCGCTGCTCGACTTGACGGTAACCGGCGGCGCCGGTGTCAACGTCGGCGGCGGAATCCAGAACAACGGCCACCGTGTCACGTTGATCCACTGCACGGTCCGCGACAACACCGCCATGAACGTCGGGGCCGGCATCTACAATGATGGCGGCGTTCTCATCGTCATCGGCTCGACGATCCACGGGAATTGGGCCGGCAACGTCGGCGGTGGCATCCACAACGAGGGTGCGCTGCGGATGACTGGCTCGACCGTGGACGGGAACTTCGCCTTCAATTCGGGCGGCGGCATCATCAACGAAGGCACGGCAACCATCGAGAACTCGACGATCAGCGGCAACTGGGTGGTCAACACCGGCGGCGGGATTCTCAATCAAGGGTCCTTGAGCGTCGCCAGCTCCACCATCACGCTCAACGGCGCTGGAAACACACCCGGAGCGGGCATCGACAGCTCCTCCGAGTACCCGGTCTCGCTCACGCTCGAAAACACGATCCTCGCCAACAATCGGCAGCTGCTCCTGGACTTTAGCGATCCCGTGAACCCGCAGCTGCTCGACATCGGTCCAGCCGTCGACTGCGACAGCGAAGGCTGGCCGGTCTCCGGGTCTGGCAACCTGGTTCAGTGGTCCGCAGGGTACTGCCTGCTCGGGCTGGGGCCGAACCTCTACGACGTCGATGCACAGCTCGGACCGCTCCAGAACAACGGTGGCCCTACCTTTACGCACGCGCTGCTGGCCGGCAGTCCGGCGATCGACGCGGCGAACCCCGGCGCTCCCGGGTCTGGTGGCGGGGCCTGTCCGTTGGACGATCAGCGCGGGGTCACGCGCGCGCATGGCCTCGGCTGCGACATCGGTGCGCACGAGCTGGCGCCTTGTGGAGACGGGTCCCTCGATTCCGCAGAGGAATGCGACGACGGCAATGGGGTCGACGGCGACGGCTGCGATTCCAACTGCACACTCACCTCGTGCGGCAACGGGATCAGCACGGCGGGTGAGGAATGCGATGACGGCAATCTCGAAAACGGAGACTGTTGCTCGTCCACGTGTACGCTCACCATCGATGACGACCTGCTGCCCCCTTCGTCGGGAGGCGCGAAAGTGTTTCTGCGAGAGAACACGCGCGGTCTGCTCAAGTGGAGTTGGGCGAGCGCTGCGGGCATGGCGCCCGACGATTTCGGCGATCCAACCGTCTCGACCAACTATACGCTCTGCCTGGTCGACGAGAGCGGTGCGAGCCCGAGCTTGCTGGTGGGGGCTCAGGCTCGAGCTGGCGGCACCTGCGACGGGAAACCGTGCTGGCGGCGGGGCAGCAGTGGTTTCAGCTACTCGGGCAGCTTCGGTCTTTCGGGCCGGGCCGGGAGGATCAAGCTGAGCGCCGGTCCCTCGGGCGCCAAGATCTCCGTCAAAAGCGCAGGCACTCCGCTGCGGCTCGGCCGTCTGCCCTTCTTGCTGCCGCTGCGCGTGGTTCTACGTAAGAGCGAGGGCAGCGGTTCGTTCGGCTCGAGCTTCGCGGGCCCGCAACGAAACGCGCTCGACCAGTTCAAGGCGACGTCGGACTAGCCTGACCGCGTTTTTTCGAAGAAGACGCGATCGGCATTCGCGTAGAGGAACTTGTCCAGGACCCCCTCACGCAGGTCGAGGTGCGTGGCTTCTTCAATGCAGCGCCTCATCTGGATGGCCGGATGATCGGAGGCGAAGATGACTTTGTCCTGCCCGCGCGTGTTCATGAAATGGATCAGCTCGGGCGGAAGGTACTTGGGCAGGTACGCGGAAGTCTTCAGGTAGAGATTGCGGTACTTGAGCATCAAACGGATCGCCACACCCCACCAGGGGTCTGCGCCGTGTGCCATGACCAGCTTCAGCTCGGGGAAGTCCAGACACACCCGGTCCAGGTGGATGGGGTTCTGGCACTCGCCCGGCGCCGGCGGCCCGGGGATTCCGGTGTTGATCGTCAGGGGCAACCCCAGCTCGACGCACTTGGTGTAGACCGGATAGTAGACCCGGTCGGTGGGCGGCTTGTCGAAGTAGAACGGCGTGATCCTGGCGAGGACCACCGGGTGGTTCTTGCAGACCGCCTCCAGCTCGCGGACGGCCTTCATGAGCCGGGTCGGGTCCACCTGCGCGCCCAGATAGAAGCGCTCGGGGTGCCGCTCCGTGAATTTCAGCGCGTGTTCGTGCGGGCGGCGGGCATCGACCGTAATGATCGCTTTCTCGACGCCCGCCTCGTCCATCATCGCGAGCGTTTCCTCCACCGAGTAATTGCGGAAAAACTCCTCGCCCTGCTTGAAGTAGTCCGTGGCCACCCGGACCAGATACTCCGGACGCCCCATCTCACCCATCGTGACGTTGACCCAGGTGTCGATCGCGCGAATCGCCGTGTCCTCCCTACGATAACTCTTGGGTGCCGAGCCTGTGACCGTTCGGCCGCTCAGGCGGGACTCGCCTGGGTCGGTTCACTGAAAAACTGGCGGAGCCACTTGCGATAGACCGGAAACGGCCCGTCGCCGTCGCAGAGCACCGGCCGCTCCCGATAGGCCTTGTGCTCCCAAATGACGATGTCTTGCTCCATCTGCTTTTCCAGATCGCGAATGATCGCCGCTCCTACCCCGCGTGCCGCTTCCACACCCGACGCCGTGATGACACTGTAGGCGAAGCTCACGTCCGTGTACTCGTCGTCGATCGGAACGGCGGTATTCAGCATCAACGTCTCGACCGCGCCGTGAACCCGGACCGTCTGAAGGCCGGGACCGTGGTCATCGGTGTCGATGCCGCCGTCGATCTCGCCTTTGGGGGTCGCCATCTTCATTCGCGACCGGCAGCGCAGGACGTGACCGTCGATCGTCGCTTCGGTTCGCGGCTGCGTGCGAGTCCCGTGCACGTAGACGAAGTGAGCCTGGTCGACGGCGTTCTCGTTCATGTCGAGCCAGTGACTGCGGATCTTCCAGCGCCGGATCTCAAACGGCGTCCATCCCGGTGCGCCATACTCGGCCAGGCTGGGTATCTCGAAGCTCGGCGGCGTCCCGTGTTGCTGGTGCCAAACCCAGACGATCCCGTTCTTCTCGACGACCGGCCAGGAGCGAATCTTGGCCGCCGGCGGAATCCGCTTGGCGTAGGGAACCTCCAGGCAACTGCCGTCGCCCCCCCAGTGCCACGCATGAAAAGGACAGACGATCCCCTTCCCCTTCACCTTCCCGCCGTGCCCGAGGTGCGCGCCGAGGTGGGCGCAGAACGCATCGAGCACATGCGGCTCTGCGTCCTCGTCCCGGAACAGTACCAGCTCGCGGCCGAAGCGCTGCAGGGCGAGCACCTTGCCGGGTGGGACTTCATCGGCGTAGGCGGCCCGGAACCAGCCATTCGGATAGGGCGAGAAGGGAAACCGGTAGGCCATCCCTCGATTCTCTCAGCGCGGCAATCCCAACACCCGCGTCGCGATGATGTTGCGCTGGATCTCGGAGGTGCCGGCGTAGATCGTCGCGGCCCGCGACCACAGCAGCTCGTGCGCCCAATAGCCACGCTCGACCGCCCTTGGGTCGCCGCCCGAAACCAGGCCTGCCTCGCCGAGCACCTCGACCGCCGTCTCCTTGACCCGCTGGTCCAGCTCGCTCCAAAACACCTTGAGCGTGGACCCTTCGGGACCGGGAACGCCGTGTTGTTCGAGCTGGCTCGCGTTGCGGTAGGCGGACATGCGCAGGATCATGATCCCGGTCAAGTGCTCGACGAGCCGCTGCCGGACCAGCGGATTGTCGCTCTCGCGTCTTCCACCGTGCCTGGTGTTTCGCGCAAGCTCGACGAGCCGGTTCACTTCCACAGCCAGGCGCCCGTGCTGGGTCGAGGAACCGCGCTCGTGCGCGAGCGTGGTCACGACGACATCCCAGCCTTCGTTGATCTTGCCGATGACTTGACCCGCCGGGACCCGTACCTCGTCGAAAAAAACCTCGTTGAACCAAGCCTCTCCGGTCATCTCGCGCAGAGGCCGGATCGTGATGCCGGGGCTCTTCATGTCGGCAAGCAGGAACGTCAAGCCCCGGTGCTTGGCCGCTTCGGGGTCGGTCCGCACCACCAGGATGCACCAGTCGGCCTGCTGCGCGAAGCTCGTCCAGATCTTCTGCCCTGTCACGACGATCTGATCCCCGCGCACCTCGCCCCGTGTCTTGAGCGCGGCGAGGTCTGAGCCCGCATTGGGCTCGGAGAAGCCCTGACACCAGACTTCTTCGCCCGTAAGAATCGGCTGCAAGAACCGGCGCTTCTGCCAATCCGCGCCGCAGGCGATGAGCGTGGGACCCACCAGTGCCGTGCCCACCGAGAGGTTGATCATCTCGGGAGCGCGGGCGTTCGCGTATTCCTCAGCGAAGATGAGGCTCTCGATGACGCTTGCGCCGCGCCCGCCGTAGGCCTTGGGCCAGTCCAGCCCGGCCCAGCCTCCTTCATAGAGCCGGCGCTGCCAGCTTCTGAGGAACGCGACCTTCGCCTCGACGTCCTCGGGGATGACTTGCTCGGTACCCCAGCCCGCCGGCAGATTCGCGCTCAGCCAGGAACGAACCTGGTCGCGGAAGCGGGCCTCCTCCGGTGAATCGCGCAGGTCCATGGACGCGTCACTCGGTCAAAGATGCTAAGTTAAGGCAACCCCGTTCGAGCGCCCCCGTCGTGAGCATCCTCGCCCGCTACCTCGTCGCCCAGTACCTCAAGATCTTCGCCTTCGCGATCGCTCTGACCACCGGACTGTTCGTGCTCGGGGACTTCTTCAACCGCATTGGTGACCTATCCAGCTACGACTCGGACGCTCCCGTAGTCATCAGTTACTTCCTGTTCCGCGTGCCCGAGGCGCTCGTGACGACCTATCCAGCCGCCGCGCTCATGAGCTGTCTGGTGAGTCTCGGCTTGTTGGTCCGTCACCGTGAGATCCTGGCGATGCGCGCCTGCGGAATCAGCACGCTTCGGCTGGCCGTGCCCTTGCTCTCCACCACGGCTCTCCTGAGCGTCGTCGTGCTGATCTTCAACGAGATCGTAGTACCGCCCGCCGCGAGCAGCGCGCGCACCGTCAAGGACATCTCGATCAAGAAGAAACAGTACGCCGGAGCCTACAACTCGAGCTCTCTATGGTTCCAGGATCGCCAGGGCTTCTTCAACGTCGAGTACTTCGATGCCAACCGCCAAGAGCTGCACGGCATCACCCTGTACCAGACCGACCCCGACCTGCGACTCCAACGCGTGATCGAGGTTCCCAAGGCCCTCTGGCGCGGCGATCGCTGGGAGTTGCAGGGCGGAACGGTTCGCACCGTCACAGCCTCGGGCGACCTCGACGCACGCCCGCTCGAGCCCGCGGACCTCGATCTGACCGATGCGCCGGTCGAGTTCAGGAGCAAACGCAGGCGGACCGACGAGTTCAACTATCGCGACCTCAAGGATCAGATCGGCCGCCTCGAGGCGCGCGGCCTGGACGTGATCGAGTTCCGAGTGGACCTCTACTACAAGCTGGCCATCCCGTTCTCCGGACTGGTCAGCGTCTTCTTCGGCTTTCCGTTGGCCACACGTGGCGGCCGCAGGGGCAATCTCGCTACCAACGTCGCGCTAGGCATGGCGGTAGCCTTCGCCTACTGGGCCACGAGCGCCGTCACGGTGGCCTTGGGTCACAATGGCGATCTGCCCCCGCTCATCGCCGCTTGGGCCGGCAACGGTATCTTTACGGTCGTCGGCGCCCTGCTCTATCTCGGCAGGGACGTCTAGCGAATGAGGCCGAGCTCTTGCCCGACGAGCTTCAGGGCGGCGAGGCCGCGATCCAAGTGCTCGCGCGTGTGCGTAGCCATGTACGAGGTGCGGATCATCGCGCGGCCCGGAGGCACTGCGGGTGAGATCACCGGATTGGCGAACACGCCCCGTTCCTGGAGCCGCTTCACCATGATGAAAGCGGTGACGTCCTCACCGACCACCATCGGAATCACCGGGGACTCCGAATCACCGGTGTCGTAGCCCAGGAGCTCGAGCTCGCGCTTCATGTAGCGGGTGTTCTCCCAGAGCGCCGCGCGCCGTTCGGGTTCGCGCTCGGTGATCTCGACTGCCTTGAGCACGGCAGCCGCGGTCGCAGGCGGGCAGGACGCCGTGAAGATCTGCGCGCGGGCATTGTGACGGATGAAGTCGACGACCTCGAAGTCGCCCGCCACGAAGCCGCCGGCAGCCGCCCACGACTTCGAAAAAGTCCCCATCACCAGATCGATCTCGTCCTCGAGGCCGAAGTGTTCGGGGGTCCCGCGGCCGTTCGCGCCGAACACACCCAAGCCGTGAGCGTCATCGACCATCAGCCGGGCGCGGTGCGCGTTCTTCAGGCGCACGATCTCGGGAAGCGCGCACAGATCGCCCTCCATCGAGAAGACGCCGTCGACGACGATCAGCCGGCCCAGATCAGAGCCGATGCGCGCCAACTTGGCGGCCAGATCGTGCATGTCGTTGTGTCCATACTTGACGATCTTGCCGAACCCGAGCCGCGCACCGTCGATGATGCTGGCGTGGTCGAGGCTGTCCAAGACGGCGACGTCGTGCCGTCCGAGCAGGCACGAGAGCACTCCCACGTTGACCTGATAGCCGGTCGAGAACACCAGCGCGTCCTCCCGCCGCATGAAGGCCGCGATCTTCCGCTCGAGGCGCGCGTGAATGTCCAGGGTGCCGTTGAGCAGGCGCGAGCCCGCGCAGCCGGTGCCGTAGTATTCCCCTGCCGCTAGGGCGGCCGCCTTGACTTCCGGATGGCTGCTCAGACCCAGATAGTTGTTGGACCCGAGCATGAGGATCTCACGCCCGTCGATGGTGACGACCGGGTCCTGACCCGAAGAGATCTCTCGGAAGTACGGGTAGATCCCCTGTTCCTTGATCTGGCGGGCCTGAACGTACTGAGCGCACTTGTCGAAGACGTCGGCCTGGGCGACCTCCTCGACGGGCAGGCGGGATGATGCGAGAGATGGTGTCATAGTCGGGCCATTTTCGCGTGTTTGAGACCGGCGTGCAAAACCCACGAGCGTATCTCCTCGAATTTTTCCGCTGTTCGGAACGCGATTTGCCATTTGGATCACCCCACCCGTAGATACGGCCGGCCCTGGAGACGCCCAAGCCGATGAAAACCCTGTTTATCGTCTGCGTTGCCGCCTGGATGCTGGCGCACCTGAAGACCTCCAGGCCTGACGGGACGCTCCTGCGCGTCCACCCGTACCGGCGCCTGATGAGCTACATCATGGCTGGCCGCAACGAGTCGATCGTTTACTTCGACGGCTTCGTCGATGCACGACAGTTGCTCGCTTACCTGGAGGCAGCCAAGCAAAGATTTGCCGTTGACATCACCCACTGCCTGATCGCGGCCGGATTCATCACCATGCGCGAGAATCCCAAGATGAACCGCTTCTGCGTCGGGCGGCGACTCTATCAGCGCAAAGGCTGCTTCATGACCTTCAGCATGAAGCGGCAGCAGGGCGACCGCGAGGCGAAGCTCGCGACCGTCAAGCTCCAGTCCCGCGACCGGGAGACCTTCAGAGAGCTGGTCTCGCGTATGGACGCCCAGATCACGACCGAACGCTCGGGAACCCGCACCTATGCCGACAAGGAGTTCGATCTGCTCAACGCGCTGCCGCGTCCCGTGCTGCGCATCGGCGTGACCGCTCTGAAGACCCTCGACTACTTCAACCTGCTGCCAGGCGGCTTCATCGCCAACGACGGCCTGTACACGAGCATGTTCTGCGCGAACCTCGGCAGCCTGGGAATGGGCGCTGGATTCCATCATCTCTACGAGTGGGGAACCTGCTCGGCCTTCATGATGGTCGGCCAGATCGAGGATCGTCCCGCCGTCGTCGACGGACAGGTCGTGGTGCGACCCACCTTGCACATCCGCTGGTCATACGACGAACGCATCGACGACGGCCTCAACGCGCGTTTCGCCATCGAGTCGGTCGTGCGGGCACTCGAAGACCCGTTCCAGTACTTCGGCTGTCTCGCCGAGGACGGCAGCGATTGGCGACCGCTGGATGCCGTCGCACCAGCGGCCTGATGGAGGATAGGGTCTCATGCTCAGCGAAGCGCCTGTTCGCGCAGCAAGCGAAACAGGATGGGCCAGCCCCAGATGAAGGGATGGCGAAGCTGGCGTTCGGTCAGTTCGATGCGAATACCGGTGTGACGCTGAACCTTGAATAGGGCGTACGGCACCCAATCGCCGAACGTGATCGCCGCCTTGATCAGTCGCGGAAACTGCAACGCTTTGGTAAGCGGGCGGCGCACCCGCCACCGCGCTAGAACCGACATCCGCCGGCTCCGCGGCATCACCACCCGGTACCGCTCGCCTGCGCTGCTTAGCTTCAGCCAGCCCTTACGCTCGAGCACGCGCAAGGCATGGTCGGTCAGCGCGTCGTATCGTCCTTTGGCGGCTTCGTAAACGCCACGAATGGTCGCCGCGCGCTCGGTGCGAAACTCGCCGCGGTAGGTCTCCCGGAAACCCGACTGCCACAGATCCTCGGCCGAGAACTCCAGCGCGCGGCCGCTCTGAGCGGGTAGGAATGCGAGCATGTGCGCAACCATGGTGAGCAGAGCATTCACGCTGGCGCGCTCCGCGGCGGCCGCGGCCCGCCGGTCGCGGGCGTAGACGAGAACGGAGGGCTGGGAGAACCGCGACCACACAATGGCATGCAGACTCTTCGATGACGCGGCGCGGGCAAAATCGGCAACCGTCATGATGGCGTACTTCGTGCGCACCGTCTTTCCGGCTCCCGCCGGAAGCTCGGCGTAGAAGACGTTCGGCGGGAGAACCGCGTTGGAAACCGCCAATGGCAACGAGCGATACGCCGCGCGGTAGGAATCCACCAATACGTAGAAGTCCAGGACGCTGTCGGCGACGCGCCCGGTACGCAGACACGAACCGTAGTAGAGGATCGCCGCGACACTGTGCCCATGTCGGCGCCGGATGTGCTCACCGACCATGGTCGCCTCCGGCGGCACCGGGCGCCGAAGTTCCGCAGCGATGCTGCGCGCTATGGCGGCAAGATCCCTGTCCATGCTCGTGTCAGCCGCGAACGAAACGGATTCGCCGGTCGGCCTCGACGCGCACGACCCGACCGGGCCGTGGCTCCAGAACCTCGCCGTCGACCGTGAGGCCGCAGTCGAGCTTGAGCTCGACGTGCTCGACGTTGCGGCTGCAGAGCCCCGTGCTCTCGGGGCTCATCGACGGGCGTTTCCCCCGCAGAATACGCATCGCCGACATCGGCCCGCCAACCGCACCATGCGTCATCGAGGTGAAGCGGACCGGCGCCGCCTGTTCGCCCCAGAACGGCCGAATCCGGAGAAACAGCCGATCCAACGTGGACGCCATCAGAAGCTGGAATCGCCCCTCGAAGGGCGCACCGCCGTCGAGCCGCACCAGCGCAGCGTCGGGAGTCAGCAGGTCGCCAGCGGATCCGATGACCGCCCGAGCGACGAGCGTACCCGTGACCAAACCGGCCCCGAGCACGCCCTGCGCGCGCCCCTCTGGGAACGTGCGATGTACGAAACGGATCGCGCGCTCGATGACCCCGGCGCCGAAGAACATGCCGTAGTGGATCGTGTTCTCCGGCATGACCTTGACGCGTAAGACCGGCCGATCGACGACTCGTTCCAGCATCGAGCCTGACCGTGCCGCCTCCATGATACCCGCGACCGCCGCCACTGGATCGGGGTCGCTGCCGATGTCGAGGGCGCTCATGTTCGTCCGCCCGCTGCGTAGCGGGGCGATCAGCGGCAGACGCTCGAACGCGCCACTGGCGAGCAACTCGGTGAGTGTCCGCTGCAAGCTGCCGTCGCCGCCGTTGACGACGAGCACGTTGACCTCGCGGCGGGCGAGGTCGGCGAGTGCGTCGGCGACATTGCCGCCGCTGTCGGTCTCGAAGCGCGGTACGTCGGAGTGGTTCCGGAGAAAGGACACCACCCGGTCGACATGCGGACCACGTCGCCCAGCCCGCATGTTGCTGATCACCCCGACGCGCAGCAGACCTCGCTGGATGGCGGGAGCCGGCCGACGAGGCCGCAGCAATCCGGCATCCAGGGGTAACGGGGGTGCCGGAATTGGCGCCCGTAGGTCATGCGCCAGCTCGGTACGCATCATCGATTTGTGTTCAGAACCCTCGCCAGTCCCCACCGCGGTCGTCAGCAGCCCCACCTGACACCCCCATCTCGGCAGCCACCCGTCCGGCCCTTGGCCGTCGCCGCCCCGCGAGCCCGCGCCCGCGCCTCCTTATCCCACCCTGCCGACCCCCCCAGGATGCCACCCTTCATGGCGACCCCCCGGCGAGGCGTTGGCGCAGACTAGCCCTATTTGACGCGCGTTGCCAATCCCTGATCCGACTGGGGTACCGCAGACCCAGCTCCTCGCCGGGCCTTACCGGCTCAGAAGACGCTCCGCCATCGCCAGATCGAGCGGATTGTCCACGTCCATGGCCGCCTCGGGCCAGGGCAGCTCGACCGCCGCCAGGCGGGCGCCGATCCGTCGGGACGCGCGTTCCAACGCGGAATCCAGGTCGAGGCGGCCTGTGAGGAACCGGGCCAGATTGGCCAGACCAAAGACGCGAACCATGCGGGCCGGGTTCTTGCGGTGCGGCTCGGCACGAATCCAGAACTCGGCCGCCCGGACCGCAGCTGGCGTCAGAAAGGCGAACAGGTTGCTTCCACTGTAGGCCTCGCCACCCAGGCGGACGAGCGTACGCGGGTGGTCGGGGAAGCTCTTTCGGAAGACCGTCTCGGTCACCAGACCGACGACGAAGTCGGCTCCGGTCCTCTGCGCGTGCGCCCAGAACCATTCGATCATCTCGGGTCTGAGCAGCGGGTGGTCGGCCGTGGTCACGAGCAACCGGGTGCCAGGCGGAAGCGAGACCAGGTGATCGCGCACGCTGCGGCTGGGTGAGCCGAGGCTCCGGTGGATCGCCAGGCCGCCGTTCCTGCGCAGTTCGGCGAGCTCGCCTGCTCGATCGAGGACATCGGGATCATCGATGCTCACGGTCAGCGGCGAGCGCCAGCCGACGGCGTTGAGCGTGCGCAGTACCCGCACCAGCATAGGGACGCCGGCGACCGTGAGCAGCGCCTTGTGGGAGCTGGCCCCCTCGCGGCCAAGCAGGTCGACGCCGCCACGGCGCCCGGCCAGCACCAGCACGTTCGGCCCGGATCCGTTCTGTGGCGCCGCCGGCACGGTTCGGGTAGCCTGGATGCCCCGCCCGCGGATTTCAACCCCATGCGTCTGCTGATCGTGTTCGCGCGCGCCTATCCCTGGCGGAGCGGCGTCATGCTCGGCTGCTTGCTGCTAGCCGCCGTGGCAGAAGGCGTCGGGCTCTCGAGCATGCTGCCGCTGCTCGATCTGGTGACCGAGGCCCAATCCTCTGCGCCCAAACCGGTACCGGATCTCTCCGGCTCGAAGCTGGAGCGGATGGTGCTCGCCACCTTGGCCTTCCTCGGCGTGGAGCCCAAGATCGGCCCGCTGCTCCTGCTCATCGTCGGCGGCATCACGATCAAAGCGGCTCTGGTCTTGGTCGCCAAGAAGCAGGTCGGCTACACCGTCGCGCACGTGGCCACCGATCTGCGGTTGGCGTTCATCCGCGCCCTGCTGAGCGCGCGCTGGCCGTACTACGTCCGCCAGCCGGCGGGTATTCTAGCGAACGCTTTCGCCACCGAGGCCCAGCGTGCCTCCGAAGCTTACCTGTACGGAACCACGATCATTTCGATGGTGATCGAAACGGCCTTGGTCCTGGGGGTTGGCCTCATGCTCTCCTGGCAGGCTTGCCTCGCCGGTGCCGCGGTCGGAGTGCTCACCATCTACCTCCTCAACGGCCTGGTACGGGTAACCCGCCGCGCCGGAGCGAAACAGACCACCTTGCTCAAGACCTTGCTGGCGCGGCTGACCGACGTGCTGTACGCGGTCAAGCCGCTCAAGGCCATGTCCCGCGAAACGCTGATCGGCCCGTTGCTCGAACGTGAGACCGAGAAGCTCAATCGAGCGCTGCAGCGGCAGGTGCTGAGCAAAGAGGCGCTGCGGGCGCTGCAGGAGCCGCTTCTGGTCGGATCGATCGCCGGGGGCCTCTACGTCGCGGTGGTCTGGTGGACGCTGCCGCTGGACAACGTCATCCTGCTCGCGTTGCTCTTCGGGCGAGCCCTGAACGGCCTGAACAAGATCCAAAAGCAGTACCAGGCCATGGTCGCTTGCGACAGCGCCTACTGGTCATTGCGCGCTACCATCGAACGCTCCGAGGCCGAGCGAGAGACGGTCGGCGGCACACGAGCCCCAACCATCGAGCAAGCCGTGGTCTTCGAGAGCGTCGGATTCAGCTATGGCGACCGGCCCATCCTGACCGATGCTTCCTTCACGATCCCGGCCGGCCAAGTGACTGCACTGGTCGGGCCCTCCGGTGCGGGCAAGACGACCATCGTCGACATGATGATCGGCTTGGTCCGGGCCACCGCCGGCCGGATCAAGATCGACGGTGTGCCTCTGGGGGAGATCGACCTTGCGGCGTGGCGACGCATGGTCGGCTACGTCCCGCAGGAAGCGTTCCTGCTGCACGAGAGTGTCTTGATCAACGTGACGCTCGGAGATCCCGTCCTCTCCGAATCCGATGCGATCGAGGCCCTGCGGGCCGCCGGCGCATGGGACTTCGTCGTGGCAATGCCCGAAGGCATCCACACCCCGCTCGGCGAGCGCGGCGCCCGGGTCTCGGGTGGCCAGCGCCAACGCATCGCGATCGCCCGAGCGCTGGTTCACCGCCCTCGGGTGCTGATCCTCGACGAAGCCACCGCCTCGCTCGACCAAGCCAGTGAGGCCGCGATCTGCCAAACCGTGCGCGCGCTGCGTGGGCGCATGACCATCGTCGCGGTCAGTCATCAGCGTGCGCTGCTCGAGATCGCCGACATCACCTACAGCGTGAGCGGCGGCGCCGTCGAACGCGCGGCCGAACCCGCCTCCCCGCCTCGGGTGGCCAGCCGAACGACGGCGTGAAACCCCTCCCGGGCGGTTTTTGACCACCCCGGCCGTTTCCTGTTTCCTAACCCCGTTCTCGGGGAAGGGTGCGGGGAAAGCGGGGGTGCTTTCATGGGATTCATGACCGTCAGCCGCTTGGCGGCCCGGCTGCTACCGCAGTCGGAGGCCGACGATGCGGCGTTCGTCCGCGAGCAACCTGACCTCGTCGTCCTCGGGCCGGATCCGGGGACGATACCGAGCCGGAAGCCACCGGTTCGCATCTTCGTAGGGACCGAGCCCGGACAGTATCGAGCCGAACGGGTTCTCGTTTGGTCGGTCGAAGCGGTCCGTGATCGCACGCGAATTTACGAAATCCACCTCATGAAGGATCTCGCCGGGTTCGACCGGCGGCTCTGGCTCACCGGCTTCACCAACTACCGTTTCGCCATCCCGCATCTCGCCGGGGGAATCGGCCGCGCGATCTACAACGACGTCGACCAGCAGTACCTGGCCGATCCCGCATTGCTGTTCGACGCCGACATGGACGGCGCCGGTTTCCTTGCGCTCAGCCCTCAGGACACGGCCGTCATGCTGATCGACTGCGAGCGCATGAAGACGGTCTGGTCGCTGGAGGACGCACGTCACGGCCGCCGCAAGCCGATCGAGGCCAAGGCTCACGACGACTGGGCCCGGCTGCCGTCAGAATGGCACTGCCGTGATTGGGAATACGTCGAGGGGCGGTCCCGGTGCATGCACTACACCACCATCCACAGCCAGCCGTGGCAGCCCTTCCCCAACGTGTACGTGTATCAACGCAGCGACGCTGCTGCGGTTTGGGAAGCCGCCGAGGCGGCGGCCGATGCCGCTCGCTACCAGCCCTTCAGCTTCCATCACCCAAGTCTCGGTTATCTCAAGGTTGTGGAGCTGGCCCGTGAACTGGTGGGGAGCGGTTCCGTCAAGGGCGGCGCCGCGCAGCGGGCCGAGGTGCAGTCGCTGGTCGAAGCGACCGGTTCGCGCACCCTCCTCGAATTCACACTTGGCGGGGGTGGCACGCCTGTCGGCGGTATCGGTGCGCAGCGCAGCGGACTGTCGGTCACCCGGTTCGACCCGGCAGACGCCGCGACCGGTGCCGGGCCCGAGGGTCCATTCGATGGCGTGTCTTGCTGGGGCGCGTTCGAGCATCTGTGTGACGACGACGCCTGCTGGGCGCTCGATGATCTCTTCAAGCGCGCACGGAGCTTCATACACGTAACTATTCGTCAGCACTCACAATCTACCATCTGGGATCGCCTGCGCCGCAAGCGTCGATCCACGCGCCCGGCGACGTGGTGGTACGACCGCTTCCGTGAGTCGAGCTGCCGTTACCCCAGGGTCCACTGGCGCTTGGATCTGGCCTTGGAGGACGCTAGCGGGCGGACCAAACGCTTCTGCCGCGAGGGCGGCCGCCGGCTCAACGGCCCACCCAGGGTCTGGATCCTCCTGGATCACAAGCCTGGTCACACGACGCAGTCGCTCGGGCTGGTCAACGCCCTGGGCTGGCCCTACGAGCTCAAGCCGCTTCCCTATCGGCTGATCCACCTCATCAGCGATCGGCTGCTCGGACCTCTCGCCGTAGATCCGAGCGGTAAGCGCAGGGAGCTGTTGACGGAGCCATGGCCCGATCTGGTGCTGTCCACCGGCTGGCGCACCGCCCCGATTACGCGCTGGATCGGGATTCAGAGCGGAGGCCGTACGCGCACCGTTCAGCTAGGCCGCAAGGGCGGCAGCCTGGCGCAGCACTACGATGCCGTAGTCACCTGCGCCCACACGCGTTACCCGCTCCACGCTCGGCGCGTAGAAACCGTCGCGCCGCTCAACCGCGTCACAGCCGAAGAGCTGGCGCGGGCTGCCGCGCGATGGGCCGACGTATTCGGCTCGGCGCCGCGACCGCGCATCGTCTTGCTGGTCGGCGGGTCCTCTCGCGAACATCGGATCGACCGGGCGGTCGCCGACAGTTTGGGACTGGAGGTATCCCGCTGGGCCGGGGAGGCCGGCGGCAGCGTCTTCGCCGTGACCAGCCGCCGCACGGGGGCGGAGGTCGAAGCCGCGCTGGAAGCCGGAATGGGGAGTGTGGGACGAATCTGCCGATGGGCGACCGTCGGCAACGACAACCCCTACCTCGGCTACCTCGCGCTCGCCGACGCGATCGTCGTGACCAGCGACAGTGAGTCGA
Organism: uncultured Myxococcales bacterium; assembly: GCA_964555245.1. Taxonomy (GTDB): domain Bacteria; phylum Desulfobacterota; class Binatia; order UBA1149; family SPBQ01; genus CAZKRI01. The sequence goes on along the minus strand of CAZKRI010000034.1, from coordinate 33,111 downwards.
TGCTCGCCGAGGGGGCCGCAACCGGTAAGCCCCTCTACATCTACCGGGTGCCGCGGCGACCCCCGCTACCGGTCACTCGCCTGGCCAGGTTCGTCGCCGAGACGGCGTACTCGCGACCTCGCAAGCGCAAAGGAACCATCCGGCCGCAGCAAGGCCGGGAGTATCTGTGCTCACGCCTGATCGAACGAGGCGTCATCCGCCCACCCCGCGATCTGGATGCGATGTGCGAGGCCCTAGTCGAGCGAGGGATCGCGCGTTGGTACGGCGGACCGCTCGTCCTGGAACCCCGCCCGGTCCTCGACGAGGCAGGCCGAGCAGCCAGGCGGGTACGAGAGTTGCTGGGGTGGACGCAGTGGGATGAGCCTGCACTGCGCGGAGGCATGCGGCACACTCCGATGGCGGCCCGCGCGACCGCCTGAGCATGTCCGAGCCGGCGGTTGTGGGGCAGGTCGCCAACCGGCCGCGGCGCGTGCCGCGAGTCTGGGTTCTGCTCGGCAAGGGCACCGGCGGAAACGGCCAAATGAAAAGCCTCGCCGAGGCGCTCGCCTGGCCGCTCGAATGCAAGCGGCTCACTCACAACGCGCTCAACCTGTTGCCCAACCTGCTGCTCGGCGCGAGCACGGTCAGCGTCGATCGGCGACACTCCGACCCACTGGCGCCGCCGTGGCCGGATCTGGTCATAGGCGCCTCGCGGCGCAGCGCACCCGTGGCCCTATGGATCAAACGACAGTCCGGGGGTCGCACGCGCCTGGTGCACCTGCTGCACACGCAGGCTCCGCTGGAGCGGTTCGACCTGGTCGTCACGCTGCCGCAGTACCGTCTACCCGAGCGCCCCAACGTCTTGCACAACGCCGGGCCACTCAATCGCATCGACCCCCAGCGCATCCGCGAAGCCGGCGAGCGCTGGGGGCCTCGCTTTGCGCAGCTGTCACGGCCGTTCACCGCGTTGCTCGTGGGGGGCGACAGCTCCAGCTACCAGTTTGACGCCAACACGGCTGCGCGCCTTGGAAGAGAAGCCAGCACGCGGGCAACGCCTGGCTCCCTCCTGCTGAGCACCAGCCCACGGACCTCAGCAGCCGCAACCGACGCCCTGTTCGCCGCGGTCGAGGCTCCGGCGCACCTTTACCGCTGGCGCCGCGATGATCCTGACAATCCTTACCTGGGACTGCTGGCCCTTGCCGACCGATTCATCGTAACCGTCGACAGCGCATCACTGGCCATCGAGGCCTGCGCCACAGGCAAGCCGGTGGAGGTGTTCGAGTGGGCTCGACGCGACGGCGCCAGCCTGCAGGCCCGGCCACCAGCAGCAGCGCTCGGACCCGGCCGGCGGCTCCAGGCCCATGCCATGGACCGCTTGATCTACTGCGGGCTGGTAAAGCCGGCACGAGACTTCGATGCGTTCCATCGCACCCTGCGCGAGCGTGGCCTGACCAGCCGGCTGGGAGAGCCGGCTCCGGCCCGTCCGCGGCGTGCGCTCGAGGACCTGGAGCGGACCGTCGCACGTGTTCGACAACTTTTCGCCGACGAGTACGATGTCTAGGAGGACGGGTTGATGATGCGGTATCTCGATCTGGAACGGCTCAAGGCGATCGATGTCAGCCGCTTCCGCGCCACCAAACCCTACCCCTGGGTGAACCCGGAAAAGCTGCTGACCGACGAAGGATTCGGGGCGCTCTACGAGAACCTGCCCGACCTGCCGTTGTTCAATCGTGAGTTCGGAGTCCAGCGCTCCCACGGTCAGTATCCGCACGATCGGCTCGCCCTCGAGTATCGCGATGACCTGCCGATCTCTCGGCACTGGCACGACTTTGTCGCCGAACTGGGCGCGCTCGACTACCGGCGGTTCATGCGGCGAATGTACGACATGCGGTTTCTGAGCCTCACCTTTCACTGGCACTACACACCCAACGGCTGCTCGGTCTCGCCGCACTGCGACGCGCTCCGCAAGCTCGGCTCGCACATCTTCTACTTCAACACCGGGCAGGACTGGGAGGAGGACTGGGGAGGTCAAACGTTGGTATTGGATGACCTGGGCCAATTCCCTCGCAAATCCGCCCCGCGCTTCCAGGACTTCAGCCGCGAGGTCGCCGCCCAAGGAATCGGCAATCGCAGCCTCATCTTCGCCCGCGGCGAGAGTTCTTGGCATGGCGTCCGCGAGATCAAGTGCCCCGAGGGCCGGTTCCGCAAGGTCTTCATCGTGGTGGTCGAAGACAAACGGCGGGCCCTCCTTCACAGCGTCCTCGATCCGCTCCGCGGGAAGAAGCGGGCGCGGTACTAGACGGTCCGATAGGAGCACGCGTGCAGGAAGCGTCGGCGCTTCGGCCACCTGCCAGGACTAACCTCACAGGATCGTTCTGCGTGACCGTCCTGGGCGCTGGGCGCAGCGGCACCAGTGCCGTCGCGCGTGCGTTGCCCGCGATCGGCGTCGAGCTGGGCGACAATCTGCGCCGCGGCCGCGGGAAGAACCCCACCGGTTTCTGGGAGGACCGTGATCTGCTCACCCTCAACAAGCGCCTCAAGCGCGCGCTCGGCATCCGCGGTGACAGCGTGCGGCTGATCGAGGAGGAGGAATGGCGACAACCGGCCGTACGGGCGGTGCACGATCGCGCCGTCGCCACCATCCGTCGCAGGTTCGGCCAGACCGCGCGCTGGGGTTACAAGTACGGCCGTACTCTGCGGCTCCTGCCGTTCTGGCTCGACGTCTACCGCACGCTCGGTCTGGAGGTGCGCTACGTCATCGCGCTACGCAATCCGCTGAGCGTGGCCCGCTCCCGCGAGCAACTGGACAAGGACCGCGGAACCCAGGAAAAAAGCGACCTGGAATGGCTGGTCAACGTCGTGCCCTACCTCCACCTGGTCAAGGATCAGGCCGTGGTGGCGGTCGACTACGACCTGTTGATGGCTGACCCGGCCGGCCAGCTCGAGCGTATGGCTCGGGCCCTCGGCATCACGGTCACCGAGCGGGAGGGAATCCGCGCGTACTGCGAAGAGTTTCTCCGCCCGGGCCTGCGGCATAGCCGATTCACCGTCGAAGAGCTGGCCTCGGACGGGCGGATCCACCCGATGGTTCGGCAAGCCTATACCTGGCTCTACCGCCTGGCTGCCAATGAGATCCAGGGGAACGACACAGCCCTTTGGCAGGCCTGGAGCGGCTTCGCCCAGGATCTCAGCACCCTGAAACCACTGCTGACTCATATCGATCGGGTACAGGCCCAACTCACCCGCGCCCAGCGGAGCCTGCTCGGCCCCCTCCAGTCCGTGCCCGAGCTTTGGCGGCGGATCCAGGCCAAGTAGCCAATCTCCGATCGTATCGGCGGCGCTGAAGCTGTGCCGCGCGACGCATGTGCGCTCTCGGTGGCGTTTCCTATTGTTCGGTTGAACGCCCTACCCCCATATTAGGCTGCCAGATAGCTCGAGCCTCGGACGGACTTGGCTTCACCCGTGCGACTTTCTTAGTCTAGACGGCTCAAGCTTTGTCGCCACACATGCTTATCTTTAGCTGCCAGCATCCGTGAAACGATTGGCCGCTACCGGGTCACTCTCGACTCCGACGCTCGGTCGTCCCCGGGCACGCTTCATCGCCGCTCTGGTCGCCATGAGCGTGCTGGTGGGGTTCCCGCTGGCGGGGCGCAGTCTCCATCTGACCACGCATCTGTCGCGCGTGCAGGGACAGCTGCTGGCGATGGTCGCAACGGGTCTCCGCAGCGAGGTCGGCAGCGGACCGAGCCCGGCGATCCACTACCCTTCGGGCGGACCGTACGACGAACGGCTGGGCTACACGCGGATTCCTGATTTCCTGGAGCGGCTCCACACGTCGGGCTACGAAGTTACCCGCCAGGCTCGACTACCGTCCGCACAGATGCGCCTGGCCTCGCTGGGCATCCCGCCGGTCTATTACGAGAAGAGCCTCGCCGGGCTCGAAGTCCGGGGAAGTCACGGAGCGGAGCTCTACAAGGTCGCCTACCCCGAGCGCGTCTATCGCAACTTCGACGAGGTCGCCCCGCTGATCGTTCGCAGCCTCCTGTTCATCGAGAACCGGGAGCTGCTCGATCCGACCTACCCGAATCGCAATCCCGCCGTCGAATGGGATCGGTTGGGGCTGGCGCTGCTGCGCTCACCGATATGGCTCGCTCGCGGCGAACCGCCCGGACCCGGCGGCAGCACTCTGGCCACTCAGCTTCAGAAGCTCCACCATTCACCGGGCGGAGTGACGACTTCGCCTTTCGAGAAGCTCCGTCAGATGACGGCGGCCTCGCTCCGCGCGTATCTCTCGGGCGAAGATACGACCCAATGGCGTCGCCAGCTCGTCGTCGACTACCTCAACGGACTGCCTCAGGGCGCCGTTGCGAGCTACGGCGAAGTGACCGGCCTGGCTTCCGGGCTCTACCATTGGTACGGCGCAGACTTCCGCACCATCGACCGGATCCTGCGCGCTCCGCCCGCAGTCGTCGAGGACCGAGGCGCGGAGCGCGCGCTCGCCTACCGCAAGGTGTTGAGTCTGCTGCTCGCCGCACGCCGCCCCTCGCACTACCTGCTGCGCCATCCCGAGGAACTGTCCGAACGCACCCGCATCTACTTGGACGCATTGGTCGCTTCGGGTGTGATCGATCCGCAACTTCACGACGCAGCCTTGGCCACCAAAGCCACACCCGCACCGCATCCGTCTGCGCCCAGGGATGATCGGTCGTTCACGCGCGAAAGCGTGAGCCCGGTACGCTCGCGCCTGGCGGGGCTTCTCGGCGTACGCGGACTGCACGAGTTGGACCGGCTCGACCTAGTCGCCCAGACCACGCTCGATGAGCAGGCGCAGACCTCGGCCACCCGTTTCTTGCGGGAGTTGCGCGATCCGGCTCGCGCCGCGCATGCCGGCGTACTGCGTGCGTCGCGTGGCGTCGGCGACGACGCCGGCGTCGTCTATAGCGTGCTGGTCTACGAACGCACGCCCACCGGCAACCTATTGCGGGTCGACGCCGACAACCTCGATCAGCCGATGGTCGTCAGCGACGGCGTTCGCCTCGACCTCGGCTCCACCGCCAAGCTGCGCACGGTGGCGACCTACCTGGAGCTGGTGGCCGAGATGTACGAGCGCCTGCGCGACGAGAGTCACGCCGATCTACGAACGCGCGCTGCCTCGGCTCGGGATGCGCTGTCGCGCTGGGCTCTCGCTCGCCGGTTGGAACGGCCCCAGGAAACCTTGGATGGATTTGTCGAGGCCGCACTGGCGCGTACCTACTCAGCCAGTCCCTACGAGGCGTTCTACACGGGCGGCGGCCGGCACCACTTCCACAACTTCGACCGGCTGCACAACGACCGGGTCATGTCGGTGCACACCGCGTTCCGCGACTCGGTCAATCTGGTGTTCGTGCGACTGATGCGCGAGATCGTCGAGCATCTCATGCTCACCGGACCCGCAAGCAGGGAATCGCTGCTGTCGGATCCGTCGCACCCAGAGCGGCGCGCCTACCTCGAGCGGTTCGTCGATTTCGAGGGCACGGTCTTTCTCCGGGGCTTCTACGAACGCTACCGCGACCTCGATGGCGCGGCCCGGCTCGACTTGGCGCTGACGCGCGGCAAGCGCACGCCGCGCGGCATCGCCCTGGTCCTGCGGTCGGTGAAGCCGCACGCTTCCTTCGAGGAGTACTCGCAGAGCCTGGCGCGACTCCTGCCGCAGACCACGATCGGGCCCGAGGAGCTGCAGAAGGTCTACCACCAGGCAGGCGCCGAGCATCTCTCGTTACAGGACCGGGCCTACCTTTCGGGAGTGCATCCACTCGAACTGTGGCTGGTCGCCCAGCTGCTCGAGCAGCCCGCGGCAACGCTCAAGGATCTGCTGGCGGCCAGTGCCCCCGCCAAACACGACGCCTACCAGTGGCTGTTCAAGAGCCGCAACCTGAACCGGCAGAATCGGCGCATCCGTGACGTGCTCGAGCGCGATGCGTTCGCCGAGGTCGCGCGCTGCTGGCAGCGCCTGGGCTATCCCTTTGAATCGGTCACGCCGTCGTATGCAGCAGCGCTCGGAGCCTCCGGGGACCGGCCCGCGGCGTTGGCCGAGCTCATGGGCATCATCCTCAACGACGGGTTGCGGCTGCCGGCGCGCCGGATCCAAAGCCTGCGCTTCGCGGCGGACACTCCCTACGAAACCTTGGTCGAGCCCGTTGCCGACTCGGGCACCCGCGTGATGGACGCCACCGTCGCGGCAGCGTTGCGCGCGATTCTCGTCGATGCCGTGGCCGGTGGCACCGCGCGACGCGCCCACGAGTCGATCGCTGGCCCCAAAGGCCGCCCTCTGGTGGTGGGCGGCAAGACGGGCACGGGCGACCACAAGCGCCGCATCGGTGAGACAGCCGATGCGGCGGTCATTTCCCGCCAGATCAGCCGTTCGGGCACGTTCGTGTTCTTCATCGGAACTCGCTTCTTCGGCACGGTCACCGCCTACGTCACCGGAGAGCACGCGGGCAACTTCGCGTTCACGAGCTCTCTGGCAACCCAGCTGTTCCGGTCGCTGGCACCTGCGCTAGAGCCGCTGGTCTTGGCACCCCCTGCATCCGCTCAAACTGCCGGGGATCCGACCTGGAAACCGCCCAGTCCTGAGGTAGCGGGCTGAACCTCAGCCCGGCGCCGGTCACCTGGTCATCTTCGGAAGGTACAGCACCAGCATGTTGTAGATCAGCGCCGGCCGCTCCTGGCCGTCCACGTGGACCGCGATCTCGCTGGTCACCAGCGTGCCACGCGCCCGAGCCTCCACCGCTTTCATACGAGCGTGCGCCCGGATGCACGCACCGGCCGGCACCGGCGCCAGGAAACGCAGGCTCTCGGCACCGTAGTTGGTCGCGTTGCCGTAGCCCACGATTCGCAGATCGGTCTCCCCCTGCATCGCCGGCAACAGACTCAGCGTGAGAAAGCCGTGAGCGATGGGTCCACCGAACGGGCTTTCGCGCTTGCAACGCTCGACGTCGACGTGGATCCACTGGTGGTCGCCGGTCAATTCGGCAAAACGATTGATCATTTCCTGAGTCACGTGGATCTCCTTGCTCCACGGTCCGTACTCCTCGCGGATCATCGACTTGAGCCCTTCGACGTCGTCGAACCGAATCTCCTTCATGTTCTCTCCTTCCGCGGGGCCGTTCCGGCTCACCGCCCTACTCGATCGCCGTGATCGTGATGCCGCAGGCCTGCGGGGCGCCACCGATGTTGTGTGACAGTGCCACCGCCGCATCCTTGACCTGGCGAGCCCCCGCGCGCCCCTGCAGTTGAAGGACGTTCTCGTAGAGCATGCGGACGCCGGTTGCACCCGTGGGGTGCCCGAACGTCTTCAAGCCTCCGTCGGTATTGACCGGCAGCTCGCCGGAAAGCTCGAAGGTCCCGGCCGCGATGCGTTCTTTGGCGGCGCCCTTCGGGCAGAAGCCCAGGTCCTCGTAGGTCAGCAGCTCGGTCAGCGTGAAGCAGTCGTGGACCTGCGCCACGTCGATCTGGCGCATCGGATCGTCGATCCCGGCCTGGGCGTACGCCTGTTTGGCCGCGAAGATGGTGGGCTTCCACGACAGAAAATCGAAAGTCGGGTCGGTCTGCGGATTGGGCGCGAGCGCGATCGCCACGGCCTCGACGATCACCGGGTCGCGACGGAACGTCTTGGCGTTGCGCTTGCGCGTCAACACCAGAGCGGCGGCTCCGTCGGACTGGGCCGCACAGTCGTACAGACCGAACGGCCACGAAATCATGCGGGCCGAGAGCACGTCCTCCACCGTGATCTCCCGCTTGAGCATCGAGTTAGGAGCCAAGGTGCCGTTGTGGTGGTTTTTGACGGCGATTCGCGCCAGATCCTCGCGGCCGGCCCCGAACTTTTCGAAGTAACGCGCGGCGCAGAGTGAGAACCATCCAGCGGGCGTGGCCGGCAGGTCGCGCACGCCGCTCAACATCACGCTCGGCCCGGCCACGCCGCGGTCCTTGGGCTTGTCGAAGCCGACCACCAAGACCGTTTCGTAAGCGCCACAGGCCAGCGCGAACACGCCGTAGCGAAACGCGTCCGTGCCGGTGACGCAGTAGTTCTGGACCAGGCTGATCGGCCGGTCGAAGAGCTTGAGCGCCTCGGCGACCTCGGCCGTGCCCCGTGAGGGATACACCGATCCGCAGAAGACAGCGTCGATCTGTCTGCTTGGGTCTTCGATGCCGGCATCCGCATAGGCCTCGTAGGACGCCTCCACGATCATGTCCTCGGCCGACTTGTCCCAGTTCTCGCCGAACTTCGAGCAACCCGCCCCAACGATGGCCACTTTGTCGCGAATTCCGTCGCTCATGGTCTCGGCCCCCGCGTCAGTCCGAAAAGCACGGCTCGCCTCTGAGCGGTGTGCACTTCCAGAAATAGTTGGGCTTGCCGCCCGCTTCGTGAATCTTGCGGAAGACGAACTCGACGGCCAGATCACAGCGTAGCTCCTCGGGTCGCGCATCGGTCATCTGTAGATAGACGCGGCAGCCTTGATCGGTCTCGACCATGGTGGCGATCAACGGCGGCTCCGGGATCGGGAAGAAATGATCGAAGCTGTACGACATGACCCGGCCACGACGGCCGGAGAGGCGTTCACGCTCGAAGTCGTCCTTGGCCTGACACCCATAGCAAACCCGCTGCGCCGGAAAATGCACCGTGCTACAGCGCCGGCAACGCGCACCAACGAAGCCAATGTCAGCGTCTCGTTCGCGGTGGTGAACCGTCGCAGCGATGCCGGCCCCTCCAAGTCGATCCGCAGCGCCGGGGGCGAGGTTGCGCGCGGCGAGATAAGAATCGTAGCTCACGAGCGGTCGGCGCCGGGCGACGAACCCCGCGACGCCGCGCCCTCGCGGGTGCCCGGCGTCAGTCTCCTGCTTTTCGACCACGAACGCGTCCGCTCCGTCTCCGTAGGCCAGCACCAGGGCGTGGTCACCAGCCGCCAGACCATCGAGAGCCGCGGCCAGCAGCAGCGGCGCAAAGGCCGCTCCGCAGTTGCCGATCCGTCCGAAGAAAGCATCCTGAAGCTGCTCACGCGAGAAACCGAGCGTCCTGGCGGCGGCCGAATGCGAGCGCGGATCGGGCGCGTAAAGCGCTACCCGCTTGAACGACGACGGCTGGACTCCGGTCGTGGCCTGCAGAGCACCAACGACCTCCCGTAGACACGCAAGATAGCCGTGCTCCACGACGAACCGTTCTTCCCAGGACCGGACGAAGCGGTCCTCCTCGGCGCGCCAGACATCCAAGATCTCGTCGGATATCGAGGTCCACGCGTCCACGGTCGCCATCGCACGTCCGGTCCCGACGAGGAATGCAACCGCCGCATCTCCGAAGTCTCTCTCCATCGCCGAGCGGGGCGACGCTAGCCGGCAGTCGGCCGCCACCACCAGCATGTTGCGCGCCGGCCCGGCAGTGACTGCATCGAGCGCCGCACGCAGAGCCGCCGTTCCCGCGCGTAGCGAGCCACCGAAGTCGGCCACGCGCAGATCGCGGCGGAGATCGAGTGCCTTGGACACAATCGCGGCGGCCAGCTTCTCTCGATACGGGCTGGTGGTGGAGGCGAAGAACACGCCATCGATAGCGGCGCGATCCCGGCCGCGAAGACAGTCAACCGCCGCGGCCACGGCCATCGTCACGCTGTCCTCGTCGAACCCGACCGCGGCGCGCTCGGGCCCCTCCGCCTTGGACTCTGAGCCGGCGATCGAGGCAAGCGGAAGCCGCGTCATCGGCACGTAGGCTCCGGATGCGAGAATGCCGGTCATGCCACGACCTCACGCGTCGTAAGCTCCGCGATCCGTTCGGCATCCAGGCCCAGAATCCCGCCGAGCACTTCCTGGTTGTGCTCTCCTAGATCGGGGCCCGGGCGCTCCAGACGATCGGGCCGCCGGGCGTAACGGAACCCCATCCGTTCGAACTTCAACTCGCCCAGATGCCGGTGCCGCAGCGTCTGGAAATGGCCGCGGTGACGCAGCTGAGGATCTTCGAGCAGGTCGGCAAAGGTTTGTACGACCCCTACTTCCACGCCCGCCTGCTGCAACCGATGCATCAGCTCGCGAGCATCCTGCTCCCGCGTCCATTCGGCGAGCCGGCGGTCGATCTCATCCTCTGCCTGTTTGCGGCCCGCGAAGGTTCGTAGCGCCTCGGTCCGTGCCCACACCGGCAATTCCTGCGCAAGCGACGCCCACTGTTCATCGTCCAGGATGGCGATCGCGATCCAGCGGTCATCCCCTCGGCAGGGATAGACTCCATGAGGCGCGGCCCAATCATTCCGATTGGCTTGACGGCTGATGGTTTCGCCCCTGGCACTGTAGCGCACCATCATCTCGGAGAGGCTATATACCCCGGTCTCGATCTGCGACACGTCGATGGTGCGACCGGTTCCCGTCCGGCGTCGTTCGAACAGGGCGGCGGCGATCAAGGCGCCGACGTAGCGCGGCGAAAGCGAGTCGGTGATCGTTGCGTACGGCCCGTGGGCGTCGCCGTCGGCGCGACCGGTCAGGTGGTTGAAGCCGGAGATCGCCGCACCCTGTCCGCCGAATCCCGGATAGCTCCGCTGCGGACCGGTCTGACCGAACAGGCTGCTGCTCACATAGATCAGCTCGGGACGTTCGGGCCGCAGCTGCTCGGCATCCAAGCCCCACTTCGCCATGACTCCGGGCGCAAAGTTCTCACAGATCACATCGGCCCAAGCGGCCAGCCGCCGGGCCAGCTCGAGCCCTTGCGGCGTCGCAAGATTGAGCGTCACACTCCGTTTGTTGGGATTGAGCAGAACGAACATCGGTGAGCGGTCGAGCTCGGCCGGATCGGTCGACGTCGCATACAGCGTACGCAGGAAGTCTGGCCGTTTTCGTGACTCGACGCGCACGACGGTCGCGCCCTGGTCGGCGAGGTAGCGGGTCGCCAGGGGACCAGCCGCACCCGAGCCGAACTCGAGGATCTTGATCCCGGCGAAGATTCCTCGGTCGTCGATCGAGGCCGAGCGCACCGCGTTCGCGCGCCGGGCCGGCTTGGTCGCGCCCAGCAGCGACTGATGCTCGCCCAGCCGCGGCGCGCGCCGCCGGACTCCAATTCCGGGACGATCCGAGCGAGCGAAGAAGGCGGGATGCTCCAGTCGACCCTCTTGTCCGTCCGACTCGAATCTGACGAACAGCCCGCGGCTGCGGAGCTGCTCCTGCTCGCTGATCTCCCGTGCGTCGTTGCAGGGCGCGAGCAGGATGCGCCGGTCCAGCGCCATCCGGTACAGTTCGCGCATGCTGCGGGTCGCGAAGAACCGGCCGTAGGCTTCCTCGAAGCGTGCGATCGCAGCATCCGTCAGCGTGTTGTGGTTGTACTCACTCCAGTCGTAGCCAGCCATCCACGCGGGCTGTTCGCCGCACTCTGCCATGACCTGGCTCATTCCCACCAGGTTGCGGACTCGTGCCGCCCCACCCCGCAGCCCGAAGCTCACGTAACCGTCACGGCACGCCCAGATCTCCCGGGTCCGCCCGATCCTGGCGCCGGCGCGCGATGGCACGCGACCGCTCCGTGCCGCCTGTCCGACCCCGCTCAACAGCGTGGCAAGCTGACATTCCTGCATCGACAGGTCGATCCAGTCACCTCGCCCACTCGTCTCACGCGCGCAGAGCGCACCGATCACGGCTACGACGGCTTCGGGCGCGGCGTGGTAGGTGGAGGTCGGCATGGTGCAGCGCACCGGTGCCAGGCCCGGCTCCCCGGTCATTGCCAAGTTACCGCCCATCGCCACCACCACGAGATCATGCGCGGCGCAGCGCGCGTAGGGACCCTCCTGCCCGAACGGGGTGATCGAGCACCAGACCAGGCGCGGCAGCGCGGCGCAGAGCACTGCTGGACCGAGCCCAATCGCCTGCAGGTCGCCGGGGAACGCCGTTTCGATCACGACGTCACTGCTAGCCATCAACTGGCGCAACTGCTCACGCTCGCTCTCCAGGTCGACGACGACGCTCAGCTTGCCGCTGTTGAGAGCCAGCCACGCCAGGCCGCGCTCGACGTCCTCGATCCCATCGAGGAACGGACCACACCGGCGCAAGGGATCGCCCGTGGGCGGCTCGATCTTGATGACCTCGGCGCCCAGGTCGGCCAGAATCTTGGCCGCCAGATGCCCGCGCTCGTCGGTCAGGTCCAGGACGCGACAGCCGCTAAGCACCCGGCTCTTTCTCCGCGGGACGGACCCCCGAATAGTACGGGTACGGTTTCTTCTGAATGCCCAGCGGCTCCAGCGCACTGCCGAAGTGCGCCCGGAAGTCCTTGCGCAAGTCGTCGACGCTCCAGCCACCCGGCTTCGTCATCCCGGTGCCGTACTTCGGCTGCATTAGGATAACCACCCGATCCGCCCCGGTGCCAAAAACCTGGCCCGTGACGAAGTCCGATTCGCTGCTGGACAGAAACACAACCATCGGTCCGTTGAGCGCCGGATCGATGAACGGCATCTCGACCGGCTTGCCGTCAGGGCCCTTGAAGGTCTGCGACATGCGGGTGGTGCCGGCCGGTGAGATCGCATTGACCCGGATACCATAACGCGCCAGCTCGAGCGCCATCGTGTAGGTCATCGAGGCGATCGCTCCTTTCGCCGCCGCGTAGTTAGTCTGGCCGAAGTTGCCCATGTGGGCGGCCGAGGTCGTGTGGATGATCGAGCCGCCCCGGCCCTGCTCGCGCATCGCGATGGCAGCCGCTTGCGAGCACCAGAACGTGCCCATCACGTGCACCCGCCACACCTCGGTGAAATCCTCGTCGGTCATCTTGAGGAAGCTGCGGTCGCGAGCGATGCCGGCGTTGTTGACCAGAATGTCGATGCCGCCGAGCTCGCGAATACAACGCGCGATCAGAGCCTCGGCTCCGGCGCGACTGCCTATCTCATCCCCGCTCGCGATCACCCGACCGCCGGTTCGTTCGATTTCCGCGGCGACGGCTTTCGCCTCCTCGATGTCGCGGTCGTTGACCACCACGGCGGCACCGTTGGTCGCCAGGTGAAGGCAGTGACCGCGCCCGATTCCGCGCCCACCCCCGGTAACCACCGCCGCTTTGCCTTCCAGCAGCAACGCCATCGCCGTCTCCTCGTGTCACACGCACCGGACGTACCGGGCGTCGTTCAGTGGATCAATCCATCGGCCCGCAGGCGCTGCAGATCGTCGCGGCTCAGGCCGATGCCCGACAACACCTCGTCGGTGTGTTCGCCGAACAGCGGTGCCTGGCGACGGATGGTCGCCGGCGTCGCGTCGAAGCGCGCGACCGAACCCGGCAGTCTCACCTTCCCACAGTAAGGATGCTCCAGTTCCTCCAGCAGTCGATTGGCAACGACCTGCGGCTCGCGATGAACGTCGGCCGGCTGATGGACGGGCGCCGCCGGCACCTCTTCGGCTTGCAGCCGGGCGCAAACCTCGGCGGTGGTGCGCGCGCTCACGAACTCCCGTAGCAGCGTGGCGAGCACCTCCGCGTTGGCCATTCTTGCCGTGACGCTCTTGAACCGCGGGTCCTCGATGAGGTCGGTCCGCTCGATCGCCCGGCAGAGGCCAGCGAACTCGGCATCCGAGATCGCCAGAACGGCGACGAATCCATCGCGCGTGCGGTGCGCCCGGAGAATGCCGTGGAGCGGCGCGGGTGCGGAAACCCCCGCGCCCAGATAGGTCTCGGCCTGCATGACGTCCGGCCAGAGGAAGGCCACCGCCGCGTCCAGCATCGACAAGCGCACGTGCTGGCCGGCGGCGCCACGCGCGCGCGCGAACAGCGCGGCCACGATGGCCTGCGCAGCATAGACCGCGGTGACCTTGTCGCAGACGATGTTCTGGACCAGACGAGGGTGGCCCTGCTCCGGGTCGGCTTGGGAAGCCGCCATGCCGCTCAGCGCCTGCACCACGGCGTCGTAGACGCGCTGGCCGGCGTAAGGACCGGTCTGGCCGAAGCCGTCGATCGAGACGTAGATGAGGCCCGGGTTGATCCGTCGCAACTCGACCTCGCCGAGCCCCATGCGCTCGACCACACCAGACCGGAAGTTCTGAACGAAGACATCGGCGCGAGCCACGAGACGCTCGAGCAGCCGTCGCCCCCGGTCGTCGCCCAGCTCGAGAACGACCGAACGTTTGTTGCGGTTTATGGTCGTGAAGATCGCCGAAAGCCCGCCACGCGCGCAGCCGATCTGGCGGATCAGGTCACCGGCGCCCGGCCGCTCGATCTTGATCACGTCGGCGCCCTGGTCGCCGAGAATCGCCGTGGCCATCGGCCCGGAAACCATGGTCGTCAGGTCGATGACCGTCACTCCGGCCAAAGGGCCCGCGCCCGGCCGCGCTGCGGCGCTCGCATCCATGCCGGGGCGCAGTTTCCGGACTTTTTGACACTCCGTCAAATCCGGATCTCGCCGCAGCCTACGCCGCGGCGGCGTCCGGACCGACGCAGCGCCGTTCGGCTGACCCTAGTTTCGCGCTGCGAGGCGCGGCAGCGCGTCGTGAACCGCGCGCCGAAGCGTTTCTAGCGAAAACGGCTTCTTCAGGAAGCGCACGACACTCGCGTCGAGTGCCTTGCGGCGTAGATCGACAGAGGGGTAACCGGTGATGAGAATCGTACGCATGTTCGGGAGCGACGCCGATAGCTCACGGGCCACTTCCAAGCCATCGCGGGAGTCGCGCAGCATCCAGTCGACCACGAGCAGGTCGGGCTTGAATCGCTCAGCGACAATCACGGCCTCCCCGCCATCAGCGGCGGTCTCCACCTCGTGACCTTCTTCTTCGAGCTCGAGCTTGAGGTAGCGACGATACGTCTCGGTGTCGTCAATGATGAGCACTCGCGCCATTGCCGCCCCTGGCAGCCTCCTGCGTCCGTATGGCCGGGAAGGTCAGAATCATGCGGGTTCCGTGGCCTGTCTCGGATTCCACCGCGATGCTGCCGCCGTGGTCGGCGACGATGCCGTGCACGAGGCTCAATCCGAGCCCGGTTCCCCCCTGTTCTCGACGTGTGGTGAAGAACGGCTCGAACAAGCGTTCCTGGTCCGCCTGTGCAATGCCGCGACCATCATCCTGGACGACCACGCGTACGGAATCGCCCGCTCGTTCGGTGCAGAGCTTGACGTTGTGAGCACCAGCCTGGCAGGCGTTCTCCACCAGGTTGCGGATTACCTGCTGGAGGTCGGCTTCGTTGAACGATGCGCTGGCGGAGGGCTCCATCAGCTCCAGGCCAATGCGCGCGCCGTAGCGGTCGGCATCGCGACGAATCGCTTCATGAGCCCGGCGTAGGGCATCGCTGACGTCGCAGACCCGTTTCTCGGAGGTCGACTGGCGGGCGAACGTGAGAATCATCTCGACGATGCGCTCGCAGCGCTCGCTCTCCTCCACGATGTCTTGCAGAGCACGCTCGCCACGAGGCCCGGAGTCTCCCGACCGCAGCGCGGTCTCGGCCGCGAGCCGGATTCCGCCGACGGGATTGCGAATCTCGTGCGCCAAGCCGGCGGCCAGGGTGCCGATGGATGCCAGCCGCTCGGCGCGACCGAGCTCGCGCTGCGCGGCCTTGTACTCGGTGATGTCCTCGGCCAGTCCGAGCATGCGCGTGATCTTGCCGCCGGGCGCTCGGATCGGAATACCGCGGTCGCGCACCCACCGTACCGAACCGTCGGGCCGCACCACCCGGTACTCCTCGCTGAACGTCCCAGCCACGTACTGCGATGCCCAGGCCGCTGCGGCGCGTGGGCGATCCTCGGGATGAATCCCGTCTAGCCATTCGGCCGAGTTCTCGTAGAGTCGGCTGCGCGGACGCCCCCAGACCCGCTCATAGGACGGGCTGATGTAGAGTACGCGGCGCGTGTCCGGGTCCTCCATCCACACCACTTGGTCGATGTTCTCGACGAACGTCCGGAAAAGCTGCTCGTCCTCGGTCACATCGCGCGCCACACTGTAGATGATGCCGCGCCCGACGTCCGGCATGCAGCGCCAGGACAGCAATCGGTAGGAGCCATCCCGACACAACGCGCGGCTACGGAAATCGATCGTCGGCAGCCCCCGCCGCATGCGTTCCATCTCAGCTTGGACTGCCCCGCGGTCGTCGGGATGTACGAACTCCAGAAACGGAACCTTCGACAACTCCTGCCGCGTCCACCCAAGTGCGCGCGTGAACGCGGGATTGACCAACTTGACGTAGCCGTCGAAATTCGTTGCGCAGAGCAAGTCGAGCGAAAGCTCGACGACTCTCTCGGTCTCGTCGTTGCGCGCCCCCTCGACGATCCCCTCTCGCTCGGCGACCATGGAGCGGAGCGAGAGGACCGTATAGGCGAGAAAGCCGAGAGCAGCCGTGCTGATGCCCAGCAGAACCGTGAGCAGCGGGGTGAAGTCCATGGCCGAATCCCCCGAAGCATCCCGCCATGACCGCTGCATTGTCAAGATGCTCGCTAACCCAGCCAACCCTGGCCAGGTTCCGGCCCGGATTCCGGCGTGCTACCCTCGCCCCCCTCGCACCGTGCACACCAAGCAACTGTTCGACCTGTCCGGCAAGCACGCCCTGGTCACCGGTGGCGGCCGGGGGCTGGGCCGTCACATCGCAGTCGGTCTGGCCGAGGCCGGAGCGACGGTATTCGTCGCGTCGCGCAAGCTGACCAACCTGATGGCCACGGTCGCGGACATCGAACAACGCGGCGGGCGCGCCAAGGCGTTTGCCGCCGACATCACCCAAGAGACGGAAGTGGAGCGGCTCGTCGACGCGGTGCTGTTGGAAAGTCCACGGCTCGACATCCTGGTCAACAACTCGGGAATGGTTTGGGCCGCGCCGACCCTGGACTACCCGATCGCCGGATGGGATCGAGTCTTCGCTCTAAACGTCCGGGCGCTATGGATGCTCTCGCAGCGGGTCGCCCGTCACATGCGCGACCAGGGCGGCGGCACGATCATTCACGTCACGTCGATCTCCGGGCTCAAAGGCTCGCGCGAGGAGATCCAGCCGGTGGTCGCCTACAATGCGAGCAAGGGCGCGGTGATCACCTTGACCAAGGACATGGCCGTGAAGCTGGCGCCCCACAAGATCCGGGTGAATTCGATCGCGCCGGGTACGTTCCTGACGGACATGATGAACTACGTCCGGCACGACCCCGATGCGCTTGCGCAACTCAGCAGTGTCATTCCGATGCAACGCTGTGGAGAGGAAGACGATATCAAAGGCGTCGCGGTGTTTCTGGCAAGCGACGCCGCACGCTACATGACCGGACACACCTTGGTGGTCGACGGCGGGGCTCTCGCCGTGGATTCCTGGCTACCGCGGATCACCTGAACGATCCCATCCCGGGTCGGGGATACGAAGACGCGACCGGGCCCCTCAGAGCCGTTCGGCTGCGGCGGCACTGCGGCCGGCGAGGCGCCCGAAGAAGGTCGCATCGGCCAGCGCGATCCCACTGCTGTATCCGAGCCCGCTCAGACCCGACGTGGTGCGACCGGCGGCGAACAGGCCGACAATCGGCTGGCCTTGAACGTCGAGCACCTCGCCGCTGGGGCGCGTGCGCAGACCGCCGAGCGTGAAATAGGGGTAATACGCGGCGGCAGTGCCGCAATCGAACAGTTTGAACGGCGGCCTATCCAACGGGCGGAGGTATCGCGGAGCCTTGTGGAACAACGGATCGGCCCCCTGAGCGGCATAGCGGTTGTAGACCGCGAGGGTGTTCTGCAGCACGGGCTCGGGCACGTCGATCGTCTTCTCGAGCTCGGCCACGGTCCCGGTCTCGGCCAGAAGCCGGAGTCGCCCGTACTGCGACTCCACCGCACAATCGCGGTCCACCACCAGATAGGCGCGACCGCCCTGCTCCCGCACGATCGCGTTGCCGGTGTCTCCGTAGTAGCGGTCCTCGTTGATGAAGCGCTGGCCGTGCGCGTCGACCAGGACGCCTTCGATGAGCTTTTCCGGCGGATGAAACGGCATCGCGCAGAAAGCCGAGTCCATGCGCGCTACGTCGCTGCCAGCACCCATGCCCATGCGAACCCCACGCCCGTCGTCACCGGCGACGCCGATCGGCGAGTCGCAGGAGAGGTAGACCGGCGCGTAGCGCTGCATCATGTCCCGGTTGTGGCAGAAGCCTCCCGCCGCCAGCACCACGCCGCGCTTGGCCAGATAGTTGCGCTCGACGCCGTCGACATAGGCGGTGACACCGACCACGCGGCGGTCCGCCTTCTGGATGAGCGTGCTGCAGATCACGCGGTACGCGACCTTTGCGTTCTCGGATTGCGCCGTGGCGATGAGCTTGTCCATCAATAGGGCGCCGCCACCGTCTCCCACGATCATCGGCTTGTGGCCACGCGGCGCCGGCTTGGCCAGCGTGTTGAACGGATAGGCGTTCTCGCTGCCCGAGTAAGAGAGCCCGTCGTCGGTCAGCGGCAGGCTCAGTCCTTGGTAGAACGACGGCTTGAACGGCACGCCGCAGGCCACGGTCCATGCGTAGTGCTCGACGCTCCGCTCGCAGTAGAGCTTGAGCTTCTCCTCGTCCGGCGCGGGTCCGCAAGCCGCCATGAGGTACTTGAGCATCTCCTCGGGCGAGTCGTCATAACCCAGGGCCTTCTGCAGTGGCGTGCCACCACCGTAGTAGATGATTCCGCCCGCAAGCGCGGAGGTTCCGCCGCCGGCTTCGCCGCACTCGAGCACGAGCACGGACGCACCGGCGCGTCGCGCCTCGATCGCTGCACTAGCGCCCGCCGCGCCCAAGCCGATGACGATGACGTCGGCTTGATCGTCCCAGCGCATGGTAGCGCGCGCAGGGCGAGCAGCGAGCGCGGTGGCGCCGAGCGCCGCGCCGGCAACGGCCTTCAAAAGGCCGCGTCGCGACAGCCCGCCGGCCGGTGTCTCAGCCTTTGATGGGATCTCTCGTCTTGCCATGCTGAGCGTTCTTCTCGATGAACTCGATGATCGCGCCGGCGACGTCGGTGCCGGTCGCCGTTTCGATACCCTCCAGCCCCGGAGAAGAGTTGACCTCGACGATGACCGGTCCGTGATTCGAGCGCAGCATGTCCACACCAGCCACGCGCAAGCCCATCGCCTTGGCAGCACGCACGGCCGCCGTACGCTCTTCAGGGGTGACACGCACGCGCTCGGCGGTTCCGCCGCGGTGCAGGTTGGCGCGGAACTCACCGGGCGCTCCGCGTCGCATCATCGCGGCAACGACCTTTCCACCGATCACGAAGCAACGGATGTCGTTGCCGGAGGCTTCTCGAATGAACTCCTGAACCAAGATGTTGGCGTCCAACCCGCGGAACGCCTCGATGACCGACCGCGCTGCGCTCTGCGTCTCGGCCAGCACCACGCCAATGCCCTGGGTCCCCTCGAGCAACTTGATGACCACGGGAGGATCGCCGACGACGCCGATCAGCCCGTCGATGTCCTTGGTCGAATGCGCGAACCCCGTGACCGGGAGCCCGATTCCACGGCGGGCCAACAGCTGGAGACAGCGAAGCTTGTCCCGCGAGCGCGTGATTGCCTGCGACTCATTGAGCGGGTACACGCCCATCATCTCGAACTGGCGGACCACCGCCGTCCCATAGAAGGTTTGCGAGGCACCGATCCGCGGGATGATCGCGTCGAACCCTTCCAGCGCCCGGCCCTGATAGAGCACCATCGGGCGGTGCGCGGTGATGTTCATGTAGCAGCGCAGGTAGTCGATCACGTACATCTCGTGGCCGTGTTGTTCGCCGGCCCGCTTGAGCCGTCCCGTCGAGTAGAGCGACGCTTTTCGTGACAGAATCGCGATCTTCACGGGCGACAGGTCCGGCAACGACTCGCGAGCGCCCGCGGGTTACGGCCGGCTCATGCGCCGGCGTACTCGGGCTCGTTGTCTGGCTTCCACTTGATGCTGCAGCCGATGCTCGGGATCTGTGGCTCGGGCACCGGCCGTCCGGCCAACACGGCATCGAGCGCTGCACGCAGGTCCTTGCCCGTGGCCGCCACCGCACCGCTCGGACGGCTGGCGTCGAACTGCCCCCGGTAGACGAGGCGCCGGTCGGCGTCGAACAGAAAAATGTCCGGGGTGCATGCAGCGCGGAAGGCTTTGGCAACCTCCTGGCTCTGATCGAAGAGATAAGGAAACGGGTACCCCACCTCCGCCGCCTCACGCGCCATCTTCTCGGGGCTGTCGTCGGGGAAGCGATCGACATCGTTGGCGTTGATGGCGACGATCGCGACGTCGCGCGCGAGATACTCGCGCGCCAGGTCGGCCAGCGGACGGCTGATGTGCTTGACGTAGGGACAGTGGTTGCAGATGAACAGAACGAGCACGGCGCGCTTGCCGCGAAACCCTTCGTCGGTGACGGTCCGACCGCTCGGATCGGGCAGACGGAACCTCGGAAGTTCCGTCCCCAGAGGCAGCATCGTCGAAGCAACGGCCATCTTTGCTAACCCGCGCTGGCGCGAGCCGAACATCCTAGTCGGTCGCAGCCCGGCTGGCAACGCGGGTGGAAGGACCGCGAGAGGAACGGACCTCGCGGCGGCATCAGCCGCTGATTCGATACTCGGACATGGGGTTGGACTCTACCCGATCCAGGTCCAGAAATGCCTGGCAGCTCTCGATCATGCGGGCGAGATTCCTCTCCATGGTCTTGCGATCGCCGTCGGCCCGGTACCACAGCATGGGATCCGTCACCGCTTCGGCGGGAAAGCCCTCCTCGACGATCCCGGCCCAGGGTGGCGCTCCGCGCGTCAGCGCGCGCACGACCTGGTTGCGCACGTACGCATAGGTGCACTGGGTTTCGATCGCGACATCGCGGTGCGGGCCGAGCCAGCGAGCGAGCCAGGCGTCATGGCTCATTCGGGACGGTCTTTCGATGCAAGCGACCATGTTGACACCGGGAGTGCGCTGACCGAGCGGAGCGGTGTAGCGGGTATTCACGATCGGAACCGACTCCAAGACGAGGTAACCAGCCACCCGTCCGGTCACCGACATCAAAGCGTCTACGCAAGCCTCTGTTGCATCGACGTCGTCCAACCAGAACGAAACCATGCCGGCAAGCGGAGGATCCAGGTGGGTGATCCGCGCGGGCAACGCGTGGCGAACCGCGTCGTCGACGATGTTCACGACGAGCTTCTCCGCGCCCAGCCCGATCAGGCGATCGACAGTCGGGCCGAGCAGGCTCGCACGGAAGCGCCGGTCGTCGACATCTCCGGGTCTCCACACCAAGTAGACGAGCTTGTCCATCGATCGGCCCGGCATTCTAGGGTTCCAGACCGACTCGCGCCAGCGAGCCTGCTCGAACCGCTGGCTGGCTAGCGGCAGCTCACGCGGGCGGAATCGCCCTTGCAGCGCGGGCGCTCACCCGACGCCGGATTGAAAACGAGATCCGCGCATTCGGCAGGGAGGCCGAGAACGACGCTGAGGCGAATGGCGTCCGCTGCGGGCAGGGCTGCGAGGCCGGAGGACTCAGCCTTGAGCGACCATCCGAGTAGACCCGGCTCCTTGGCGGAGAGATCGCTCACGGAGACGCTGGTCACTCCAGCAACGCTCCCCGAGCTATCCAAATAGCGCCACTTGGTTCCGGCCGCATTCGTGGACCAGGCCCCTCCCCCGGGAATGACGAGATCGAAAGCCTCCAGCTCGCTCAAGTGATCGACGAGCACGCGCACGCCGTTGGCTGGAGGATCGACGCCGACCCACGGTTCCGGCAGAGCCACGCGTCCTTTGGCAATCAGTCGCATCGGTTGTGCGCGCAGCTTGAGAGAGGGCCGTGCGATGGAGATGCCGCTCTGACAGATCGCCGGATTGATACACGCGCAACCGTCGCAGGCCTGCCCGCCTGCGCAGTCTGGATCGGAGTCGCACGCTTCGCCCGGACAGAGCAACGCATCGCCGCAGACCGGTGGAGCGAGCACGCAGGTGCAGCCGCTGCAGCTCGTGCAGGGGTCCGCGCACGAAAGCCCAGGCTCGCCGCACTGCTCCCCGGGATCGATCGAGCCGTCGCCGCAGTTGAGCAGCTGCGCTTCGTAGCAGCCGAGGTCGAACCCCGCACCGACGGGCCGTGGATTACCCTCCAGGTCACTCGAAGGTGCGCCGGCGCCCGTACCGGCATCGAGTGCGGGACTGGTGGCCGAGAGATGAAAGTCGCTGCCGGGCAGCAAAAATAGATCGGCCGGCAGGGCTACAAATGAATTCGCGTCGTACCCAAGCGCCTGCCAAGCGGCCAGACTAATGACCGAGTCGCCGCCGTCCTCGCTGAAACGGCTCATCACGCTGTTGTAGTCGCTCGAGAAACCCGTCTGGCTCGCGGCATCGATCGTGATCACACCGCGGAAGGAATGATAGTTGTACAGAACGTTGTTGCGCAGCGTATTGCCGGTTGACCCGTTGTTGATGTTGGCGCACCAGCGGCCATCCGCGGCGTTGACGATGGTGTTGTTGACGACGAGATTTCCGCTCGCACCCGCGGCGCCGTCGATCCGGTAGAGGCTGATGCCGCTGGCGTGGTTGTCGTGGAGCAGGTTGTTGCGGATCACGCCGTTGACCAGGCCGTCGCCGTTGATCCCGGAGCCGCCGCCCACGCCGTTGCCATAGATCACGTTGGCTTCGATCAGCGCCTCTTCGATCAGGCCATCACCGCCCTGACTCAGATCGCCGTTGAGATGGATCCCGTTCCCGTGGTTGTCGTGCACGAGGTTTCCGCGAACCACCGGCCGATCGCACGAGTTCGAAACGTAGATGCCGTGCTCGAGCACCGATCCGTAGGTCTCGTTGTTCTCCACGAGGAGATCGTCGGTGAAGCCCGTAAAGATGCCCCAACGGCCGTTGTCTCCAGCCGTGCAGTTGCGGACGGTCACGAAATCCGAGAGCGCCGCGCGAATCCCCGCTCGCGTTCTCCCCATGACGGTGAACCCGTCGATCACCACGTGATCGGCACCCTCGATGTTGATCCCATCGGGAGTAACCGGGTTGTCGGCCACGATCTCGACTCCGGAATCTTCCGCGAGAAACGTGATCGGGCTGCCGGGTAGTCCGCTCGTGTCCAGATAGAAGCCCTGATAGCTCCCGGCCAGGACGTGTACCGTGTCGCCGGCCCCGACCTGTCCGCTTGCATGCACCAGAGTCGCCCAGGCGCTGCCCACGCTCAGCCCGCTGTTGGCGTCGTTCCCGGCCGGCCCCACCCAGTAGTCGGCGGCGCCAGCCGTCGCGACCGTGGCGACCGAGAGGAACAGAGCGCTGATGATCTGTTGCATCATTTGCCGTAGCGGTGCCCCTCGATCGTTACCTGATCGCGCTCGAGGCGCTCAAGGGCAGCGGCTCGAAGCGGGGCCGTCTGGATCTTCTGATTGCCGGTGTATTGGACCTCACGGTCGGCGAACTCGAGCATCACTTTGGGCACCTTGTAGCCGGCGAGTTTACCACACAGGAATGTCTGGATCTGCTCCAAAGTGAGCTTCGCGCCGGCAACCAGGATCACGCACAGCACCACGATCTCTCCGAGCGTTGGGTGCGGGATGCCCAGTGCGCAGCACGCTTTCACCCCGGGATAGCCGCTCAGCGCAGCCTCGATTTCCAGCGGCGAGACGTTGGCACCCCCGGTCTTGATCAAGTTCGAGAGCCGACCCGTCCAGTGAAGCTCACCCTCGGCGTCGATGCGGCCGCCGTCGCCCGTACGAAAGAACCCGTCCTCGCCGATATACAGCTCAGGCTCGAGCTTGTAGTAGCCGCGCATCAACGTGAGGCCCTTGACCGCGATCTCGCCGTGGCGCTCCACGCCGAGCGCCGCCCCGGTCGCCGGATCGACGATGCGCAGCTCGACGCCGGGCAACGCGCTCCCGCTGCTGCCGGCGCGCCGGGCGGCCGGAGTATCCGCGGGCAGGGCCGAAGCCAGCGTGAACGTCTCGCTCAGTCCGTAGGAAGCGTGCATGCCCCAAAGGTCTCGCTCGAGGCCCACCACCGGCGCGAGTGGCGAAGAAAACTCGATCCGGCGCACGCTGGAGAGATCGTGGTCGCCTGCATGCGGATGCTCTGCCATGGACTTTTCTTGATGCGGCCAGGCGTGAACGGCCGTCGCACGCTCGGCCTCGATCAACTCGAGCGCGGCCGCCGGCTCGAACACCTCCTGCAGCAGGAGACAGCCGCCGGCCGCCCACGTGGCGCCGAGCGACATGGCCATCCCGGCGGTCCAGAAAAACGGCTGCACCGTCCATACCCGGTCTTCGGCGGTGAGCCCCATCAGCTCGGCGAAGCGCCAGCTTTGGATCACCGGTCCGCGGTGCGCATGCAGGATGCCCTTGGGCCGGTCGGTGGTTCCCGACGTGTAGATGATGAGTGCGTCGTCGGCCGGAGTGATCTCGGCGACGATCGCGTCGAGCAAGTCCTCGGATACCTCGGCCGCGCTGGAAAGCAGACCGTCCCAGGTGTCGATCCCCCGCGCGACCGGTTCGGACCCCAGGGTCACGACGCGCCGCAGCTGCGGAAGCGCGGGGCAACGCAGCCGTCCCGGCGCGGCGGCGCGCAGCTCAGGGTAGGCCGCGACCAACTCGTCGAGGAAACGGCGCTTGAGCAGTTCCGGCTGCAGGAGCACCACGGAGGCGTCGCTATGCCGCAAAACGTGCTCGCGCTCGGCGACGGTCGCGAAGGTGCTGACCGGCACCACCACCGCGCCGGTCATGCTGGCAGCGAACGTGGCAATCGCCCACTCGGGACGGTTCGCCATGAGCACCGCCACGCGCGAGCCCTTGACCACGCCGGCGGCGACCAGCGCACGCGCCGCGCGCCGGACCTCCCGCTCCAACTCGCCGTAGCTCAGCTCCGAGCCGGCGAAACGCAGGGCCGGGCGAGCAGCGTGCCGGTCGACGACGTCTTCGAGAAAACGCGGCAACGTGTAGCGGTCGGGATCCGGCTGGAGCCGCAGCTGGGCCGATCTCGGATCGGAGCGCTGCACGGCCGAGCCCGCCGGCCTAGCCGGCCGGCTGCGTCTCGGTCGGCAGCCGCACTTCGGCCTCGCCGCTGGCCATTACTTCCCGGCGCTGGTTGGTCATCACCAAGCGCACGCTGGCGATGGGGCGACCGCTGCCCTCGGGCGCGTTGAGCGCGATGACCTCGCCGTCGAGGTAGGTGACGTCGCCGGTCAGTGCCGGCGAGCGGTAGTTCATCTTGCTGTGCAGAACCTCGCCCCACTCCCCAGCCCAGTTCGTGAGGTAGTCGAGGATCCAGGCGCCCATCGAGGCGCCGTATCCGTAGCCGCGGGGCATGCCGATGAGCTGGGCGTAGCGGTCCTGAACGTGCCCGCGCGAAGGCCCGTAGTAGAGACCATCCGCCAGGGTCGGATCCTTCTTGGCCGCCTCCAGATCGCGGGACATCTCCGGCAGCCAGCCCGCCTGAAACAGCGACGAGGGACCGTCGTCACGCCCGAAAGCGCCCCATACCGTCATCAAGAAGGCGCGCCACTCGGTGGTGAACGTCTGGATGCTGTGCGGCCCGATCGGGCGCGTCGGAAGCGTGTCGCCGACCTTGACGTGCAGACGGCGCCCGTGCCCGAGCTCGAGAAACGAGTCGAAGTAGGCGCGCTTCTGTCTTTCGACGTCCTCCAGTTGCACGTCCGTCCATTCCGGCTCGCGTTGGTTGGCGAACTCGCCACGCTCGCGCGCCAGATCGGCCCGGTAGCGGATGGAGGTCGAGCGCTGCTTGCAGACCACGATTCCCTTGTCGTTGATGTAGGTCGTATCGCCGCGCGAGAACATGGTCGGACCGGCGAACTTGGTGAGGGTCACCTTGTAGTCGAAAAGCATCCGCTCCTGCCGCATGCGGTCTCCCGGCTCGATGCGGGGCCCGAAGAACCACCACTCGTCTCCCCCGAACAACATGTGGGTGCCGGGGATCTGCCCCTGTATCGCTGGAGCCGCGCCGTGGCTGTCGTCGGTGCAAACGGCGAACGACTGCGGAGCCAGGATTCGCCCGCCTCGACCCTCGGCCGCGTAGCGCTCGTCGAAGTAGAGGGGGTTCGGGTTCTGCATCCCCTGAGCCCAACGCCGGATGTCGTTGACGTGGACCGGATCCTTGAGCTGCCCGCCTCCCAAGGGAACCCCGACCCAGCGGTCCACGTCGCTGGTATCGAATTCAGTCGGATCGACGCGCGAATCCACCTGCGCTTTGCTCGGCTTGCTCACGCCGACCGCTCCCCGCTGTGTGGGAGACCGTAAACCCGGATCATGTTGCCGGCCAGGATCTGGAAGCGTTCGTCCGCCGGAACACCGTCGAGCATCTCGCCAGCGATCTTGCGGCTGTACGGCCAGTCGCAACCGTGGTGGGGAAAGTCCGTGGACCAGGCCATGTTGCGTACCCCGATGTCGTAACGGTTCTTCACTCCGACCCTATCCGAGATGAACGTACAGACCCAGTGAGCGTGGAAGTACTCGCTCGGCAGCCGCTTGATCTGCACTCCCGTGTGGGCGCGATTGCGCCAGTAGAAGTTGTCCAGTTGCTCGAGCGCCGCCGGAACCCAGCCCACGTCCGTCTCCACGCCGAGGAACGTCAAGCCGGGAAACCGATCGTGGACTCCGCTCATGATGATCTCGCACAGCACCTCGGGAAACAACGACATGCCGGCCAGCGCCATGTTCGCGATTGCACCCGGTCCTTCCAACGTGCCCGTGCTCTTGCGGCTCGGCCGGACGATACGGATGTGGATGGAGATCGGCATGCCCAGCTCCTCGGCCGCGGCAAAATAGCGGTCGTCGTCCGACCCCAGGTTGTCGCCGCCGGCCGGCCAGGCCGTGAGAATCACGCCGCGCATGCCCTTGTCTTTGCAGCGCTTCATTTCCGCAATGGCCTCCTCCACTCCGAGGTTGGGCATCTGGGCCAGACCAAACAGCCGTTCGTGATCGGGAGCGCAGAACTCGTCGTGCAACCAATCGTTATACGCGCGCACGCCGGCCCGATGGAAGTCACGATCGGCGCTGCCCATGAAGTGGAACATCGTACGTTGGCTGGGATAGAGGAACTCTCCATCCACGCCATCGTAGTCCATGTCCGCGAGCCGGGCGCTGCCGTCGAAGCACGACTTGCGGATCGTTTCGTACGTAGAGCCGGTCCACTTGATGTCTTCGTAACGCTTGCCCGGCGTGCTGACCAGGCCGATGCACATCAGGGGCTTGCCGGGCTCGAACTGCCACGCATCTCCCCCGTCCGGGTCCTTGACGAGCCGGGGGGCGCGCTCGCGGTACTGGGCAGGCAGCCAGGTCTTCCACAGGTGAGGCGGCTCGAGGGTGTGGCAGTCAGCGTCGATCAACCGGTACTGGCGCATGGCCCCTACTCTCTCCGTACGGGCGCCGCCCGGTCAACCGGGCGTTTACGGACCTAAATTCTACTTACCCCAGTTTTTGACGAATCGTCAAATCCGACGCTCGCCTCTCCCCGGAGGAGGTTGATACCGCCAGCGTGCCGGCCGCTTCTCGACGAAAGCTCGTGCCCCTTCGGCCGCGTCGGGCGAGGTGTGCGCGAAGTCCGTGACCACGCGCCACCCCATCTCTAGCGCATCGTGAAGGCCCAGGTTGAGGCTCTCCCAGATCGCATGCCGGCTGTGGAAGACGGCGCCGGGTGAGTTCGCCACGATCGCCTGCGCGATCGAGCGAGCCCGAACCATCAACTCGGCGTCGGGAACCACCTCGCCGACCATGCCGATCTCGTATGCGCGCTGCGCGCTCATGCGCTCGGCACGGCCGAGCATCACGAGCCGGAAGACAGCCTCCAGCGGAATCTTGCGCGCCAGGCGAAGTGTGCCATGGATGGAGACCTGGCCGGCGCTCGTTCGACCGTCGGTGAACGCCGCCGACTCCGCAGCGATCACGATGTCGCTGTCGGCGACGAAAGCGAGCCCGCCGCCGGCGCAGACTCCGTTGACCGCGGTGATCACCGGCTTACCCACGTTGCAGTCGAGCGAGGTAATCTGGGTGCGGCCCGTAGGCTCACGACCCGCGCTCGGCGTCAGCGGCTCACGCAGATCCATCCCCGCACAGAAGGCGCGATCGCCGGCTCCCGTCAGGATCACGGCCCAGACGTGCTCGTCTTGGGCGATCTCTTCCCAGGCGACGGGCAACTCGGCGCGCATCCGGCTGTCGAAGCTGTTGAGCCGCTCGGGCCGGTTGAGCCTCAGCGTCGCCACGTGTCCATCGCGCTCGAGCGTCAGTGTTTCGTAGTTCAACGGCCTACTCCTGATCGTCGACCCGGATGCGCAGCCGTCGGCACGCGCACGATTTGGCGGTTCCGTAAAGCTCGATCATCCTCGCTCTCACGACCAGAGGTCAGTCCTCGAGCACTAGCGGTGCCCACCGAGGTGGACGCTTCTCCGCAAACGCGAGCGCGCCTTCGCGGGGATCGGGATGGCCTCGGTGTTCCTCGATCACGCGCCAGCCCGTCGCCAGTGCCTCGCTCAGGGGCCGGTCGAGACTCTCCCACAAGGCGCGCTTGGTCGCCGCGATTGCCGCCGGAGAGTTCTCGGCTATCCGTGCGGCAAGCTCGAATGCCCGGCCGAGCAAGGCCGCGGGCTCAACCAGCTCGCTGACCAGACCCAGTTGCCAGGCCCGGCGAGCATCGAGCCGCTCGCGTCCGCCAGCGAGCGCCATGCGCAGTACCGGTTCGAGCGCCATCCGTCGCGCTAACCCAATCGGCTCGCAACCGGCGATGAGCCCGACTGCTACGTGCCCGTCGAAGAACGTCGCGGTTCGCGCGCAGATCACCACGTCGCTGTCGGCGACGAAATGGAGGCCTCCGGCGGCGGCCATCCCGTTGACTGCGGTAATGACCGGCTTCCAGCAACGATTCTGCAGCGCCGTCAGTCGCAGCGATGCCAATGTGCCACGGGCATTTTCCTCGCCGATGCTCGCGGTTCCGCTGGCGATGTCCCCGACATCGAAGCCGGTGCAGAAGGCTCGCTCGCCGGCTCCCGTGACCACCACCACTCGAACCTCGGCATCACGCTTGGCTCGCTCCCAGGCCCGTGGCAACTCGAGCGACATCGCGCCGTTGATCGCGTTGTGGCGGACCGGCCGGTTGAGCGTGATGAGCGCGGTCGCATCACGCCGCTCGTAGAGAATCGTCTCGAAGGAGGTGGCGCGCACTCTGAACCTCTTATCCGACGGTAACGAGGTAGTTGCCGTGGGCGTCCAGGTCGGCCCGGTGATGCGGGCCCAGGACGATGGTGGTGAAACGCTCTTCCACGATGGCCGGCCCTTCGATCCGGTGACCGTGGCCCAAACGCTCCCCTTCATAAACCGGCGTATCGAGAAAGTGACCGTCGAAATAAGCCTGTCGCCGGCCGAGCACTGCGTCGCTTGCTTTCGTCGTCATGCGGGCAGCGTCCGCGACGGCCGGCTTCTCGGTGCGACCGACACTCTGGAGCCGGACCCCGCGGATCACCGGCTCCTCATCGCGCGAGGCGTAGGCGTGGGCTTGTTCGTGGAGGTCGTGGAACGCCCCGATCGTCCGTGCGAGATCCGCGGCCGTCATCCGGTTGCCGTTTACACGAGCCGGCACCCCCATGTCGAAGGTCTGTCCCGGATAACAGATGTTGAGCATCGGGGTGTGCTCGACTGCCGCCGGCTCGATCCCGGCCTGAGCCAGCTGATGCTCGGCGTGGTCGCGCAGCAAGCCGAGGATCGCTGAGATCTCGTCGGGGTCAGCACCCGAGGCACGCGCGATGTAGGAGCGCTGCCGGTCGACGATGTAGTCGGAGATCAGGAGTCCCAACGCCGAGAACGCCGGCGATGTCTTCGGTACGATCAGTCGGCGGATCCCTAGGTCTTCGGCTTGCCTGACGGCATGGACCGGCCCATTGCCCCCGTACACGACCAGCGTGAAGTCGCGTGGATCCAGGCCCGAGTGAGAGGAGACGCGCCGGATGGCGTTGGCCATGTTGGCATTGACGATCCTAAATACGCCGTGAGAAGCCTCGACCACGTCCAAGCCCAGCGGCTTGCCGATCTGCCCTGCGATGGCCTCGCGCACTCCGGCCGGATCCAGCGGAAAGGCGCCGCCACAGAGCGCTTGCGGGTTGATGTAGCCCAGCACGAGGTTGGCATCGGTAACCGTGACCTCAGCGCCACCGCGGCCGTAACAGATCGGGCCGGGAAGCGCCTTGGCACTGCGCGGCCCGACCTTGAGGGCGCCGGCCTCGACATGGGCGATGGAGCCGCCGCCGGCCCCGATCGAATGCATCTCGACCATCGGCAGGCCGATCAGGTAACGATGTTGCCAATTCCAGAAGCTGCGAACCGCCGGTCTACCACCCTGCACCAGACAGACCTCGTAGCTGGTGCCCCCCATGTCGATCGCGATGAAGTTCTCGACGCCGGCGCGAGCGGCAACCGAACACGCGCCCATCACGCCGCCTGTGGGCCCCGACCCCAGCGCCGTGATCGGCCGCTGGGCAACGAGGTCGGCCGTCATGATGCCGCCGTTCGACTGCATGATCAGCAGGTCGCGCTTCAGTCCGGCCGACCGCAGGGCTTGCTGGAGGTTGCGCAGGTAGCGTTCCACGCGCGGCCCAACGTACGCGTCCACCAGCGTCGTGGAGGTGCGCTCGAACTCCGGTGCGGTAGGCATCACCTCGTGCGACATCGAAACGCGCGCCTCGGGATACTCCTCCGCGATCAATTCGCGAAGGCGTTTTTCATGCACCGGATTGAGGAATGAGAACAGCAGGCACACCGCGATGGATTCGACCTGCTGGCCTCGCAGTCGCCCGATCGCCTTGCGTGCCGCCTGCTCGTCGAGCGGGCGGACCACGTTGCCGCGAAAGTCGAGTCGCTCCGGAACACCCAGGCGGCGGCGCCGTGGCGCGATCGGGACCGGCGGCGGGTACGCCGGATCCCAGATCTCTTCTTTGTAGCCGCGTCGAATGTCGATCTCGTCGCGGTGCCCCTCGGTCGTCAACAGCCCGGTGACCGCTCCGTTCATCTCGATCATCGTGTTGTCGGCGGTGGTGGTGCCGTGCACGATCAGGGCCGTGCGCCGCAACAACTCGGCGGTCGAGAGCCCCTCGCTGGCGGCAATCGCACCGATGCCGATCATCACCCCACGCGACTGGTCGTCCAGGGTGCTGGCAACCTTCGACAAGACCATGGTACCGTCCGGCCGCACAACGATGAAATCGGTGAAGGTTCCGCCGACGTCGACGCCGATCCGGTAGGCGCCATCCTCGCTCATGTCCGCTTGCCCCTCTGCCCACGCAGCGCACCTGTGGCTGCATCATCGACCGCCAGGCTCCCGTCCTCGGCGCTGCCGTGGAGCGCCACGCCGTAGTCGGCACGCGCAGCTTCGGGCGACACCAGTTCGTCGAGCACATCGGCAAGCACAGCCGCCGGATCGCGTTTCAACGGATCCCCCCACCCGCCACCACCTCCGTAGACGTACTCGAAGCATTCCCCCGCCTCGTGCGGAACCCCATTCGCCATGACCGCAACCACCGCCTCGGCCGGCGTTCCCATGCGCACGGTCAGCCGGTTGGGCGCGCCATTTTTGCCCCCGGCGATGCCTGACATGGGATACTTCATTCCAACCATGTAGGTCGAGACTCCGGCGGGCACGAGTACGCGCTTGACCACGCGCGAGCCGGGGCAGCCGCGCCACTGACCCGGGCCACCCGAGTCGATCTGATAGTCGCAGCACTCGTGGCGCACCGGCACGATCGACTCGTTGACCTCGGCGGTAGCGCGGATGAGATTCCCGAAGGAGGCCGGCATCGACCCCCACCCGTCCTGATCCTTGACCGCGTTGCAGTAGGCCGCGAGCACGTCCACCGAGTGATCGATGAACGTTTGCCCGGTTTCGGGATGGGTTCCGACGATGATGGTCGGCATTCCGAGCTTGTAGATCTGCGGGCAGGAGCGTTCCGGTAGCACCTTGGCCAGCGCGATGGCGATCGCCTCACCCACCTCGACGCCGGGATGGTGGGTGCCGGCGGCAACCGTCTTGCCCACGGTCGGATTGAGACAGCATCCTTCGGGGACGATCAGTTCGATCGAATCGAAGAACCCTTCGTTCTTGGGGATGGACGGATCCATCATGGTTGCCAGCTGAGCGACCACATAGCCGCGGGTGTTACCGAAGGAAGAGTACGCCTTGAGGTTTGGGCGCTCGTCAGAGCCCGTAAAGTCGACGATCAAGTGATCGCCACGCACTGTGACGGCGACGTGAACGCGGATGTCCTGATTGCCCACGGGATCGTGATCGACGTAGGCATCGGCCTCGTAGGTGCCGTCGGGCCACTTCGCGACCTCTTCGCGGAAACGACGCGCCGCGTACGCGATCGAGTGGTCGACCGCCGCTCGCGTCGCGGAAACCCCGTAGCGGGCGACGATGTCCTTGAGACGACGCACGCCGAGCTGCGCCGCACCCACCTGCGCTCGCAGATCGCCGATGAATGTGGGCGTGCGATTGTTCACCTGCAACATATAGGTGATGTCTCGCCGCTCGCGGCCACGCTCGTAGAGCTTGATCGCGGGAAAGCGCACGCCTTCGGCCCAGATATCGATCGCCTCCGCGTTGTAGCCGCCGGGCATCCCTCCTCCCGTATCGGCGTGGTGGCACTGGATGGAGGCGATCAGCACCAGCTCCTCATTCACCACCACCGGGGCGAAGACGTTGTAGTCGGGAAGGTGTCCTCCCCCGTGATACGGGTCGTTGGCCACCAGCACATCGCCATCGTTCAGGCCCTCGTCCTTGAAGAACTTTAGGGCGAAGCGAACCGGCAGGGTGGAAGAGAGCATGAACTGCGGGATGCCCACCGAGAGCGCGGCCAGGCGGCCCTTCGCGTCGAGGATGGTCGCATTGCGTTCGTTGGATTGGTTGAGAATCGGAGTGGTGGCGGTCAGCGAGACGTGCGTCGCCATCTCGTAGGCGACCGTCTCCATCGCTCCGCGAATCACCTCGACGGTTACTGGGTCGATTTCTTCGTGAGGCATGGTGGAAGATCAGCCTCCGCGCGCGACGCCGACGGCAGAGACTTATTGACGAACTGTCAATCTGGTTGCAAGCCTGAATCGCCGGTGCGCTCGTCGCCACACCGTCGACGGCTGCCCACGCTTGTATCTTGATCTTTGAGGGTTGGAGGCGCGGCGCGGTAGACTGGCGAGCGCTTCCCGGGTGAGGCCGGTGCACGCTGAAGCCGAAGAGCTTGTTTCTGAGATGGGCCCCCCGCCCTCTTCGCCGATGCCGTGGA
>CAZKRI010000033.1:0-63330 GCA_964555245.1 uncultured Myxococcales bacterium | reverse complement strand
CGGGGTCTGGTTGCGCGCCAGAGTCGGCGCGATCGCCGACTTCATCGATGCAGTGACTCTCAAGCTGCCGCTGTTCGGAAGGCTCATCGCGGTTTCCGATCGCGGCCGTTTCTACCGGACCTTGGCCGCGCTCCTGGAGGCCGGCCTCGATCTGGACGCAGCGCTCGCACTGGCCGCGCCCACCCTCTCCAACCGCGTGCTACGCCGGCGCTGCGTGCGCATACACCGCCTGGTCCGCAACGGCGTGCGCCTGAGCGCGGCGCTGCGCCGGTCGGGTATCGACCGCACCGAGCACGACGCAAGCCTGCTGCGGGTCGCCGAAGCCACGGGAGACTACGCTGGCACCCTCGCACGGCTGGCGCAGGTCGCCTTCGAGCAGCGCGAGACCGCGTTCAACCGGCTCACCCGGCTTGCCGAGCCGTGCGCGGTGCTCGGCGTCGCAGCTGCCGTCGGCGCGACCGTGCTTGCGGTCTACCAGCCGATCATCGGCTCGGCGGCGCTACTCGCGGGAGGGTTGCAATGACCACACGTGTTCGCGATCGGGCCAGCGGCCGGCCAGCGCCGCATGGGTTCACGCTGTTCGAGCTGCTGCTCGTGATCGCGATCATCGGCGTGCTCGCGGCGGTCTCTATCCCACGCTTCTCCGACTACCGAGCCGCGGCCTACGACGCTCGCAGCCAGCAAGACCTTCGCAATCTGGCCAGCGCGCAGGAGCTTCACCGGGCCACGCACGAAGCCTACGCGGCCGGGCTCACGGATCTCACCTCGTTCTCGCCCTCCGAAGGCGTCGAGATCCGGGTCGAAGCGGCCGACCGCACCCTGTTTCGCGCCCGCGCGTCCCACCCCTCCGGTCTCAACGCGTACACCTGGCACAGTGACCGGCAGCCCTCGCTCCAGAGCGACCGCGTGCGCTGAGGCGCCGCGCCGTTTGCGGCGTTCGGCCCGAGCCCGCACAATCGGCTCTGGGTTCGCGCAGGTGGCTGTGGTGCTGGTCGTCGCGATCGGTTTGGCGGTCGGAAGCTTCCTCAACGTCTGCATCGCGCGCATCCCCCACGGCCAATCCGTCGTTCGCCCACCCTCGCACTGCCCAAAGTGCAACACGCCGATCCACTGGTACGACAACATCCCGGTGCTGAGCTATCTCGTGCTGAGGGGGCGCTGCCGGTCCTGCGACTCGGGCATCTCACTGCGCTACCCCGCCGTCGAGCTGCTGACCGCGCTCTGCGCCGTCGCCCTCTATCACGCGGGGTTCGAGCCGCGCCAGCTCGTGCTCTACTGGACGCTGGCCGCCGCGTTCATCGTCATCACGTTCATCGACGTCGATCACCGCATCATCCCCGACCTCATCACGCTGCCCTCGATCCTCGTCGCACCGGCCGTGGCTCTGGTGGTCGGTCAGATAAGCGTCATGCAGTCGCTCATCGGAATCCTGGCCGGCGGCGGCGTCCTGTGGGGAATCGCGGCGGTCTACCAGGCGGTTCGCAAGCAGGAAGGGATGGGCCTGGGAGACGTCAAGCTCCTGGCAATGGTCGGCGGCTACCAGGGCTGGGAAGCCGCGCTGTTCAGCCTGATCGTGGGCTCGTTGCTCGGGACCCTCGTCGGCGTCGGGCTGATGATCGGCCGCGGCGGCCGGCTCGACATGGAGATCCCGTTCGGGCCGTTCCTGGTCGCCGGCGCGTTGCTCTACATCTTCGGCGGTCCCGATCTCGTGGCTTGGTACCTCAATCGGCCGTCTCTTTTCTGATCTCCGTCCGCTCGGATTCTTCCGCGTGCCGACCACCGCTCACAGCACGATGATCACCGCCATCCACACGATGGCGACCACTTGCACGCCGAAGAACGTGAAGCGCACGTTCACCGCGGTGCTGGATCCCGAGGAGAGGTGGGCGAGCGACTGTCCCACGCGCGCAAAGACGTAGACGCGGGCGAGCCAGTCGAAGGTCGGCGTGGCGATTCCGGCGGCGGCAGCCGTGAGGACCACGGCGGCGAACAGCGGCAGGTTCTCCAGGCAGTTCGCGTGCGCGCGATTGAGCCGCCAGTAGGCGTCGCTCCCGTGCGGCACCCCCGGCGTGAAGCTGTTGGGCGCGGCCTCCCCGCGCAGCACCTGCGAGACGCGCGCTAACGCGATGGCCGTCAACAGCAGCATCGTCCAAAAGAAAAACCCCATCAGCGCGTACAGTGGCGTGGTCATCGTGCGTCTCTACTAGAAAAACTCGAGTTCAGCTTGACGCCGGTGCGATCGGCGCGGTATCAAGAAGGTATGAAAGCGAATGGCAAGTCCAGCATCACCCTTCCTCCGGAAGAGTTGAAGCTCGTCGTTTCGCTGCAAGCGAAGCTCAAAATGAAGAGCAAGGTGGAGGTCGTCCGGCGAGGTCTCCGGCTTCTCAAGGAAGCTACCGACCGGGAGAGCCTGCGAGAAGCGTACCGCCGAGCGTCGCAAGCCACCCGTGCGTCGCTCGCCAAGGACCTGCCGGAGCTGGATCGCCTGGCATCTGAAGGTCTAGACGACTGGTGAAGCTTCAGCGGGGAACGCCGTACCTCGCCGACCTCAATCCTCGTCTCGGCACGGAGGCTGGTAAGATCCGCCCGGTACTCGTCATCCAGACCGATTTACTGAACGAAGCGGAGCACCCTTCCACGTGGATCTTGCCGTGCACGACACGGCTGACAGGGGAAAGTCTGCTGCGGGTAGTCCTTCCACGCGGAATTGCGGGCAATCGTGAGGATTGCGAGGTCATGATCGATCAGGCACGCGCGATCGACAATCGGCGCTTCGTTCGTTCCCTCAAGCGCATTCCGTCGAGCATCCTGAGAGAGGTCGAAGACAAGCTTCGGCGGGTCGGAGACCTGTGAGGCAGCTGCCCGCGTTGCAACACACCTTCCGCGAGTTCGATCAACCAGGCCGTCGATCAAGCCGCTTGCGCGAGCCGAGGCCTCCCGTTAGGGAGTTCGACCGTGAGCGAAAAATCCTACCAGTTCATCCGCACCGAGCGCCGAGGGCGCATCCTCATCGTCACCATCAACCGCCCCGAGGTACTCAATGCCCTGCACGCAGCGGCCCACCGCGAGATGGCGGAGGCCTGGGACGGCTTCGCGGCCGACCCCGAGCTGTGGGTCGGAATCGTCACGGGCGCGGGTGATCGCGCCTTCTGCGCTGGCAACGACCTCAAGCATCAGGCCAGCGGCGGCGACATGACGATGCCAGCCTCGAGCTTCGCCGGTCTGACCAGCCGCTTCGACTGCTTCAAGCCGATTCTCGCGGCCGTCAACGGCCTGGCCCTGGGCGGCGGCTTCGAGATCGTGCTGGCCTGCGACATCGTCATCGCCGCCGAGACCGCACGGCTGGGGTTGCCCGAGCCGCGCGTCGGTCTGGCCGCGCTCGCCGGCGGCATGCAGCGGCTACCACGACAGATCGGGATCAAGAACGCCATGAGCATGTTGCTGACGGGACGCCAAATCGACGCCGCCGAGGCGTCCAGGCTCGGTCTGGTCCAGGAGATCGCCCCCGCCGGCAAACTGATGGAACGGACCATCGTGTGGGCCGAACAGATTCTCGAGTGCGCGCCGCTGTCGGTGCGCGCGAGCAAGGAAGTCGCTCTCGGCAGCCTCGACCGGCCGCTCGAGGAGTCGCTCGCGACGCACTTCGACGGTGTGCGCCGGATGATTCAGTCCGAGGATTTCATCGAAGGGCCCATGGCTTTCGCCCAGAAGCGCAAGCCGGTCTGGAAGGGGCGCTAACGGAGTCGCAACCAGCTATACGGCTCAGATGGATTCCCATTCTTTGCGCGTAACTGCGGCCTCGCGCAGAAGAACTTTCAGCAGCGCAATTCCGATGTCGCGTCCGTGCGGATTAGGAATTGTCAGAACCAGATCACCGCGCACCATGAACTCATGCTTGCCGCCGGAGAACGGCCCCAGAAAACCGAGGCGACGGAGCGCCATGACGAATTCACGGCGCTTTACCGGACGCCAGGCGGGCATTCCGGATCAGCTCGCCTTGCGTACGCGTACGGTTTCGCCACCGAGAGCAGGAACCGACAGGCCTCGCGAAACGCGCACGAGAACCCACTCCTCGACTATCTCGGCGAGTTGATCTCGGCACTGCTCGAGCGTGTCTGCGTTGGCGACGACTCCGCGGAGGTTGGCGACGGTTCCGCAGAACGTACCATCGTCCAGCATACGATAGCGGGCCCGCCGAAGCGCTTCCTGTACGTACCGGCTGATCACCGAATCAATGTAGCCTCCCCGGCGGTGTAGCGAAACCGCTCGCAGACCTCCCAACTGCTCATTGAAGACTTCATCGAAGGGCCGATGGCTTCGCCCAGAAGCGCAAGCCGGCCTGGAAAGGACGGTAGCCGCAGCGACCGACAGTCACGCGGCCTTCCGGCGGCGCACCTGTTTCCTGATGATTCTGCCTTTGCCGGTCTCGGCCAACTTCAGGTCGTATATCGACTGGAGATTCAGCCAAAAGAGCGCGGAGGTGCCGAGATAGTACGATAGCCGAAGGGCCGTATCGGCAGTGATCCCGCGCCGGCCGCGGACGATAGCGTTGAGCCGCGTCGCCGGCGCATGGAGATCCTCGGCGAGCGCCGTGACGCTCATGCCGAGCGGCTCCAAGACGTCTTCTGCAATCGTCCGGCCCGGATGCAATTCCTTCAAAAGCACCTTGCGCATATGCGGCACTCCTAGTGATAGTCGACGATCTCGACGTCGTGGGCGTCTCCGTCCTGTCAGCGAAAACAGATTCGCCATCGATCATTGACGTGAACGCTGTTCCGTCTCTTCTATCCCTGCGAAGCTTCTGCAGACGGTTGCCGGGTAACATCAAGTCGCTCGAGCCTATGGCGGAATCAAGCTTTTCGAGCGTTCGCAATGCCTGCCTCGCGATCTCGTGAAACGCGCTCACGACCTCAGCCCGGAGGGTCCTCAGCGCTGGATCGTCCACCCCGTCCGAAGAGCCGATGCGTACCGGAGGCGCTGCACCGGAACCGTTACCGGATGCTGGAGGATGCATCATTCCCTCCTCGGTGGGGGCCAATACCGGCCTCACCGGCCGCCTCCTCAGGACGCCAGACGAGGCAGCCCGCAAGGTGGCGATCATGTACCAGGTGGCATAGATTTTCGGCGATGAAGAAGGTGAACTTGGCGTATGCCAGGGACAAGCTCTCGTCTCTCGTAAACGACGCGGCGTATCGGCACGAGCGGAATCGTCTTGCAGTCGCCTGGTAAACCGAAGGCGGCGCTGATCGGTCTCGCAGATCTCGAGAAGCTCGAGGCATCGCATGGGATGACACGCGGCGAGGGAAAGAGCGGGATGCTTCGATGGTTGGAGAGAGTCGAGAAGGTTCTCAGGCACCAGCCTCGGGTCGAAGTGTCAAGCGAGGCGGTTCTGCACGACATCAGGAAACAAAAGGATGCCGCTCTCGCAGGTATGCGTCGACGTCAGCGTCGTCGTAAAGCTTCTCGTAAACGAGCCCGATAGCGATCGGGCGCGATCGCTCTGGCGATGTCGATTTCCTTCCCCGCACCGATAGGCTTTCCGGAGAAGACCTGAGAGCTTGCCGAGCGTTTCCACAGGCCAACTGCCTACGATGCGTTCTACCTGGCACTGGCTGAGTTACTGGATGTTCCGTTCTGGACCGCAGACAGTTCGCTCCACCGTGTAGTGCGTCGCGAGCTTCGCCGGGTCCATCTCCTCGCGGAGTACTCTGGCTGAGAGTGGCGGGCGCTCATCGCCGGCGAGGGCGACGACGGCACCCGCATGCGTCTACAGAACACGGCGCGGAGTAGCGCCGTCGAAGCGCTCGTTGGCGCAGTGCGCGCCGAACGCGCGGCGTCAGTCGCCGCGCTGCTTGGTCTTGACGACAATGGACAGACTCACCATCACCGCCGGAGGAGGGCTCGCTGGGTCTGCCAAGAACGCCGAACAGATGATTCCCTTCTTCTCCGTCGCGAGGACCCGAGCGGAACCTTTGCTGATGATCCCCAACCCCAGGTTGTAATCCAAGGATAGGCCAGCCGTAGCTTGAGTCGCAAACATGACCGTCGCACCCGACGCCATCGAGAGTGCTGTCGTAGCCGGATTGTTGAGACCCGTGCCACCGGCAGGGCCGAACACTTCCACGGCGATCGTGACGGTTGTGTCACCCGCGTTCGTGCATGCGAAGACGGTTGCCAGGCCGTTGTTCACCACCCCGGCACCGAGTAGAGGTGCGCCGTGAACGGCGCCGACGGATCGGACTTGATCTGTGCCAGCGCGGGCGCGCTAGTCAGCAGAGAGAGAGAGAGAAGAACGTTGCGCATACGACGTACCCCTAAGTTGAAGCGTTCACGCCGGTCCCATGACCGGCGCCACGCAGAGTATTGCCCTCAGCGAGACAACGTCAAGGGCGAGCTTGTCGTAGAAAGACTGCGACCCGACCCGTTCGGGGGCGTTCGCCAGTGATGACCTAGCGCCGGGCGCTTGGCGCAGTCGCGCTCAGGCTCAAGTCCGCGGCGCGCGCGCGTAGCTCGACCGGGCCGCCGAGCATCTGCCGGTCGTAACCCGCACGCTTGAACCACAGGTGCGCGTCGCACTCGTAGGTAAAGCCCATGCCGCCGAACACTTCGACGGCGGTGGTGGTGGCGCGGGTGGCGACCTCGGCAGAGTGCGCCTTGGCGAACGCTGCCGTGGCCGGCGCGTCGGCGCTGCCGGTGTCCCAGGCAAAGGCCGCGTACCAGAGCAGCGAGCGCAGCGGCTCGATCTCGGCCACCGCCTCGGCGCACATGTGCTTGACGGCCTGGAACGAACCGATCTGCCGTCCGAACTGCCGGCGCTCCAGCGAATAGGCGACCGCTTCGGCCAGCGCCCGGCTCGACGCTCCCAGCGCGTCGGCGGCCAGCGCGATGCGGCCGGCATCGAGCGCGCGGCCGGCCACGGCGGCCGGGTCGCCAGCCGTCATGTGCATCGAGGCATCGACCTTCATCGCGTGGAACAACAGCTCGCCGGTCCGGCGCGTCTCATCGACGGTTTGCATGCGGACGATTTCCAGCCCAGCGGTTCCGCGTGGCACCAGCAGCAGCTCCGCGCCGCTCTGGACGACGAATGCTTCGGCAACGTGCGCATCCGGAACGAAACGAACGGCGCCTTCGAGCTTGCCGGCGCGAATCGCCGGCGCACCGGCGGCAAACGACACCGTCGCCGTTCCGTTCGCGATCGCCGGCAACCATCGGCTTTGATGCTCGCTGGTTCCCGCGCGCGCGATCGCGAGCGGGGCAATGACGCAGGCGCTGTGAAACGACAGCGGCGTGGCCGCATGGCCCAGCTCCTCGGCCGCCACCATCGCATCGAGGAGGCCGAGCCCCGCACCGCCGTGAGCTTCCGGCACCAGGATCCCGCACACACCCTGGCGCGCCAGCGCCTCGCGGAGCGTCGGGTCGGCGCCCGACTCGCTTTCCATGATCGCGCGCACGCGGGGGATGGGAACCTGCTCGGCGAGGTAGCCGCGCAGCGCCTGCTGGAACAGCGACTGGTCTTCCGAAAGACCGAAGTCCACGCTCAGCGCGCTCCGTCCACGGGCTTGGGCTCGCGCGGCATGCCGAGCCCGCGTTCGCTGATGACGTTCTTTTGGATCTGCGCGGTGCCGCCGCCGATGATCAACCCGAGCGTGAACATGTACTGGTTCTGCCAGTTGCCCTGATCGCGCACGTGAGCGGATCCGCGGCGCAGCACGCCGTGCTCGCGCAGGCTGTCGATGGCCAGCGCGCAGACGTCGTGGTTGAGCTGGCAGCCGTTGAGCTTGGTAATCAGGCCGGCGACGCCCGACGACCTGAGCTTCAACGTGTCGGTGAGCACGCGCAAGCCGTGGTACTTCATCGCCAGGACGCGAGCCTGGAGCGCCATCAAGCGGTCGCGGTAAACCGGATCGTCGATGGCGCCCGTGTCGCGCATGACTTCGATCAGATTGCGCAGCATGGATTCGGTGTGGTTGCTGCGGCCGAGCATGTTGCGTTCGTGCAGTAGGGTCGCAGTCCCGACCTCCCAGCCCTGGCCGCGCTTGCCGACCAGGTTACCCTTGGGCACGCGCACGCTGTCGAAGAACACCTCGTTGAAGGAGCTGGTCCCGATCATCGTCTTGAGCGGCCGCACGTCGATCCCGGGGCTATCCATCGGGATGACGAGGTAGCTGATGCCGGCATGCTTGGCGGCATCCGGCTCCGTGCGCACCAGGGCGAACATCATCTGCGCCTCGTGCGCGCTGGTGGTCCAGATCTTCTGGCCGTTGACGACGAACTCGTCGCCGTTGAGGACGGCGCTCGTGCGTAGGCTCGCCAGGTCGCTTCCAGCCCCCGGCTCGCTGTAGCCTTGGCACCAGATCGTGTCGCCGAGGATGGTCGGTGGAATCCACTCACGTTTCTGCGCGTCGGTGCCGTAGCTCAACAGCGTCGGCACGAACATGCTGATCCCCTGGTTCTCCATCCCCTGAGGGATTCGCGCCGTGGAAAACTCTTCCTCGATGATGACCGTCTCGAGCAGATCGGGCTCGGCGCCGAAGCCGCCGTACTCGCGGGGCACGGTGCGGGCGGCGTAGCCGTCGGCGACCAGCACCTTCTGCCACTTGCGAAACTCGGGGGAATCCTCGGCGGCGTTGATGGTAGCGGGCGGCGCTTGGTGACGGTTCGCGGCGAGGAACGCGCGCACCTGCTCGCGGAACGCCTCGTACTTGGGCCCGTAGCTCAGATCCATCGCGCGGTCTTTAACCGTGGCATGGCGATGAGTCCACCGGCCGCCGGGTGGCTTCATGACATCGATAGGATTGACCCGCGAGCACCGGCGGGCGCAGAGCCTATTCCAATGCCGGCCGCCACCCTGCAACCGATCGGCCGCAGCCGAGGCCTGAGTCTGCTCGAGCTGCTGGCCGCGCTCGCCCTCGCGAGCCTCGCCGTAGGACTGGCGACCGAAGCGGGCAGGTCGTGGAAAGCGCGAGCCAGTCTCGAGGCGGCGCGCGTGACGACCTTGCTCGCACTGCTAGAGGCTCGCCGGCAGGCCTACCTGACCGAGAAGACCGCCGAGTTGCGCGCCGAGCCGGGATCGACCTGCGTCACCGTCATGGCCTCCGGCCTCGCGGAGCGCCGGCTCGCCTTGCCCGCCGGGGTAACGGTCGCCGACATACCGCGCGGTGGGCGCGTCCGGTTCTTTCCCTCCGGCCTGGCCGAGAACGCGACCATCCGGCTCGCCCTGGGCTCGGATGCCGCAGGCGTCGCGGTCGTCACCAACCAACGGGGAGAAGTCCGGTGAGTGAAGCCGGGAGCGGCTTTCTCGAAGTGGTCGTCGCGCTCGCGCTGACCTCGTTGCTAGCCGGCGCCGTCCACACCGGCACGCACGCAACGTTCGCCGTGCTGCGCGAGACTCGGCTGCGTGCGCGAGCCCTGACTGCCGCGCGCAACCGGCTCGAGACCCTGCGCGCGGCCTGGTGCGGAGCGGCCTTGCCGGAGGCTGCGAACTGTCCGGTAGAGTTCCGTTGCGAGGAAGATCGGCGCGTGCTCTGGGGAGGCGCCAGTCCACGGGAGTCCGTCTACCGCTTGAGCGTCCGCGTCGCGCAAGACCGGAACCCCTCCGACTCGCTCGCCTCGCTCGCCTCGCTAGCCGTAGCCGTGCCGGCGCCGGCCGCCTGTCCGTAGAGGAGGCCATGACGATTCTCGAAGCGGTCGCCTCGCTCGGTCTGCATGTGCTGGTCTTGGGCTTGCTCGGGCACACGGTCGCGGCCAACGCGCTGGCGCTGACCGCGGCCCTGAGCGTCCATCGGACGACGATCGCCGTCCGGCACGTCGAGCATCTGCTCGACCGGTCCTCAGGGCGTGCCGGGCGCGGCGGTCTGGGCCTGACCCTCGCACGCGACCGTCTGGTCCTCGACTGCGACGCCGACGGCACCGGAGGTATCGACACGCACGGCGCCGAGCGCACGGCCTTCGAGCTATGGCCGAGCAGCGGCGGCCAGCGCCTGGTGCATCGGATCGGGCGACAGCCGATGACGATTCTCGATGGCATCGATCCAGCCGCGCACTTCGCCTACTCGACTACGGCGCCGACGGCGGCGGGCCAGCGGCTGGTGCTGGTCGAGCTGCCGCTGCCGCAAGAGCCGCTTCGTGTCGCCATCGTCGAGGGACGGTGAGCGCGGCGGCGCGCTGCTCGCGACGATCTTCGCCGCCGTTGCTGCTGCCGCCTTGGCAGCGGCCACGGCGACCATCGCTCGCGAGGCGGCGCACGAGCTACGCGCCCGCGCCGATGGCCTGTGCGCGACCTATGGAGCCCGGAGCGCGTTCGCGCTGGGCCCGGGCCGGTCCACGCGCCTCGCGTCGTCGGTGGATCCACGACTCTCCTCGTTGACGCTCGTGCGCGTGATGCGTGCGCCCGGTTGGTGCGTGGAGATCGCGCGTGCTCGCTGCGGGCAGGCGACGCGGACGCTCGAACGGACCGTCGCCGTCCTCGATTGTGGTGCTGCCGCGCCCGGCGCACGGTCACCGCATTCCCTTCGTAAAGCCGGGCGCGGCGACTGATTTGCGATTTTCAAAGTCGGCGACCACACTCCGCCGCGTGTCGGCGTTCATCACATTCGAAGGCATCGAAGGTTGCGGAAAAACCACCCAAGCCGCGCTGCTCGCAGAGGTTCTGCGACGAACCCACGAAGTCGTTCTCACGCGCGAGCCGGGCGGCACGGAAGTGACGGCGGCAATTCGCGCGCTGCTCGCGGATCCCGACTCCGCATTGGATCGCCGCGCCGAGCTGCTGCTGTTCCTTGCCGATCGCGCCCAGCACGTCGCGACGGTGATCCGGCCGGCCCTCGAGCGCGGCGCCGTCGTGGTTTGCGATCGGTACAGCGATTCGACTCTGGCCTACCAGGGCTACGGGCGCGGTCATGATCTGGAGTGGTTGCGCAGCCTCAACGCGTGGGCATCCGACGGGGTCACGCCCGATCTCACTCTGTGGA
Organism: uncultured Myxococcales bacterium; assembly: GCA_964555245.1. Lineage (GTDB taxonomy): Bacteria > Desulfobacterota > Binatia > UBA1149 > SPBQ01 > CAZKRI01. The sequence goes on along the minus strand of CAZKRI010000033.1, from coordinate 52,363 downwards.
TCGACTGCGATCTGCGCACCGGCGTGGCGCGCGCGGTCAAGAAGACGGGCGGGCCTGGCGACCGTTTCGAGGCCGAGCCGCTCGCCTTTCACGAGCGTGTCTACGGCGGTTTCGTTGCCCTGCACGCGGCCGAGTCGCGCCGCATCGTGCGCATCGAGGGCGACGCTCCGGTCGAAGCCGTGGCCACCGAGGTCGCCAGCGTGGTCAAAGCACGCCTGCCGCAGACCAGCGATGCCGCTAGTCGACGAGCGCCGGGACGATGACGGCTGACCCCGCCGATACCGCGATCGTTCGCCCCGTGGGACACGACGCGATCATCGAGCGGCTCGAGCGCTTGAGCCGGGCAGGAACGCTGCCGCATGCGTTGATCTTCAGCGGCTCCGCCGGGGTCGGCAAGTTTCTGACCGCGCGCTGGTGGACCACTCGGCTCAAGTGCGAGCGGGAAGGATGCGGGGGAAGGTGCCCGGGCTGCGTCCAGGTTGCGGCCGGGACCCATCCCGACGTCTGTCTGCTGGAGCCAGAAAGTCCCGGCAAGGAGATCAAGATCGACCCGGTCCGCGATGACGTGATCCGCGCACTCTCCTTCAAGCCAGCACGATCGGGGCCGCGAATCGCGCTGATCCGCGAAGCTCACTTGCTCAATCACCATGCGCAGAGCGCGATGCTCAAGCTGCTCGAGGAGCCGCCGGGGAGTGCGCTCATCATTCTGGTGACCGGGAACCTGGCGGCGTTGATGCCGACCATCCGTTCACGTTGCCAGATCCTCCGCTTCGGCCCATTGAGCGAAGACGCGCTGCACGCGCTGCTGATCGACCGCGGTCGCAGCCCGGAGCTGGCGCGGATGGCTGCGCAAGTGGCTCGGGGCAGCGCCGGCCGGGCTCTCGATCTGACGCCGGAAGCCCTGGCCGAGCGTGAGAGCATCCTGCTCGCGTTCGAGCGCTACCACGGCGGCGAGTCCGCCGACGTCGAAGGCCTGGTCGCGGAGCTACGCGAGCGGCGCAAGGCCGGACGGCCGGGGCTCGATGCGCTGTTCGAGTGGCAACTGCGCAAGGTCGAGGCGAGCCTCGGCCGAGCGGTTTCGACCGGATCGGACCAGCTCGCGCCGTTCGTGGCGGATCTCACCCCCGCCCACATGCCGCCGTTGCTCGCTCTCGCTCAACGCATCCATTGGACGATCGGAGCGCTGGAGCGCAACGCGAACGCGCGCCTTGCCATTCGCGACTTGCTGTACGATGCGGAGCCGGCATGAGCGAGCGCGTCTACCTGACCACGCCCCTCTACTACGTCAACGCCGAGCCGCACCTCGGGCACACCTACACGACCGTGCTCGTCGACACGCTGGCTCGCTATCACCGCTCGATGGGCCGTGAGGTGTTCTTCATGACCGGCACCGACGAGCACGGCGACAAGATCGCCGCGGCGGCCTCCGAGCGGGGCTTCGCGCCGCGCGCCTACGCCGACCGCATCAGCGCGATCTTCCGCTCGACCTGGGACGCGTGCGGGATCGGCTACGACCACTTCATCCGCACCACCGACGACTACCACGTCCGCTTCGTGCGCGAGATCCTCAAGCACGTTCACGACGCCGGCGACATCTACTTCGGCGAGTACGGCGGCAAGTACTGCACCGGCTGCGAGCGCTTCTACACGGATCGCGAGTTGGTTGCGGGCAAATGCCCGGACCACCACACCGAGCCGGTCTGGATTCGAGAGGAAAACTACTTCTTTCGCATGGAGAAATACCGGCCTCGCCTGCTCGAGCATCTCGAGCGTCACGCCGACTGGATCCGCCCGGCCGGCTACCGCAATGAAGTCATCGGCCTGCTGCGCGAGCCGCTCGAAGACCTCTGCATCTCGCGGCCCAAGAGCCGGCTGCAGTGGGGCATCGAGCTGCCCTTTGACGCGAACTACGTCACCTATGTCTGGTTCGACGCGTTGCTCAACTATCTGAGCGGCTTGCACCATGCCCGCGCAGCCACCGCCGACGGCCTGTGGACCGGCGCCAATCACTTCATCGCCAAGGACATCCTCAAGCCCCACGCGGTGTTCTGGCCGACGATGCTGATGGCGGCGGGCTTCCCCATGTACCGCCACCTCAACGTTCACGGCTACTGGAACATGGGCCAGAGCAAGATGTCGAAGTCGCTGGGAAACGTCATTCGCCCGCTCGCGATGAAAGAACGCTATGGGATGGACACCTTCCGTTACTTCTTGCTGCGCGAGATGGCATTCGGCATGGACGCCGGCTTCACCGAAGACGCTTTCATCACGCGCGTCAACGCCGATCTGGCCAACGGACTGGGCAACCTCGTGAGCCGGGTTCTGTCGATGCAGCAGCGCTACTTCGAGGGCCGCGTGCAGCCCGCCGCCGGAGCGCTACGCCCCGAGGACGAGCGCGTGCGCGAGGCGTTCTTCACCGCCGAGGAGCGTTGCAAGGCCGGCGTCGAGAGCCTCTCGCTGCACGTCGCGCTCGAAGAGGTGTGGAGTGCGCTGGCCGTCTGCGACAAGTACATCGTCGAGACCGCGCCCTTCAAAATGTGGAAGGATCCGGCCCTGCACGCGCGCGTCGGGGTGATCCTCCACGTGCTGAGCGATGCGCTCCGGCACACCGCACGCCTGATCGCGCCGTTCATGCCGGAGACCGCCGCCCGCATCTCCACCCTGCTCGCCGCGGATCCGCGGCCCCTGGCCGAGCCCGCCCCGGCCTGGTCGACGAGCTTCGCCGCCGGGCACCGGCTCGCCGCCGGGCAGGCGCTGTTCCCCCGGATCGAGGTCGCGGACACCCCCGGCTAGCCCGTGGCGCTCGAGCTCGTCGACAGCCATTGCCATCTGACCGACCCGGCGTTCGCCGCGGACTTGGACGCAGTGGTCACTCGTGCGCGCGAGGCGGGAGTCACGCGCCTGGTGGCGGTAGGCGGCGGCGGGCCGCTGGAGCTGAGCGAAGCCTCTGCCGACCTGGCCGTCCGGCATGCCTTCGTGCGCGCCACCGCCGGCATCCACCCTCACGACGCGTCGACGTACGACGATACCGTCGAAGCGCGCCTGGAGCGGCTGCTCGCCCGAGCGGAGATCACAGCGGTGGGTGAAACCGGGCTGGACTACTACTACGACAACTCGCCGCGCCCGGCGCAGCGGGCGGCGCTGGCGCGGCAGCTCGCGCTCGCTCGCCGGCACCGGTTGCCGGTGGTGCTCCACTGTCGCGACGCTGAGGCCGAGCTGCGCGAGATCCTCGACGCCGAGACGGTCGCACCCATTCGAGGCGTCGTGCACTGCTTCACCGGCGGCTACGAGGATGCTCGCTGGTACCTCGACCGTGGGTTGCTCATCTCGCTGACCGGCATCCTGACGTTCAAGGGCGCCGCCGCGCTGCGCGAGACGGTGCGCCGTCTGCCGCTGGACCGCCTCATGGTCGAGACCGACTCACCCTATCTCGCGCCCACCCCGATGCGCGGCCGCCGCAACGAGCCGGCTTACGTCGTTCACGTCGCGCAGGCGTTGGCGGCCCTGTTCGGCACGACCGTCGAAGAGGTCGCGGCGCGCACCACGGCCAATGCGCAGGCGCTCTTCTTCGAGCCGAGAGTGCGCGAGGCCGCGCCCTCAGGCCGCGCGTGAGCGCGGGCCCGTTCCGATCACCGCGGCTGCGGCCACCGCAGCCAGGATCATTGCGAGCTGCGCTGCGGCGGTTTCCAGATTGCCGGCCATGTCGAGTACCGGCAGGTCAGGCCACCAGACCACTGGCGTGAGCGGGAGCGTTCCGGCCGCCTGCAGCTCGGCGATGCCGGCGCCGAGAAACCGAAACGCGAGCACGTAGAGCAGAATCCCGGTGCCGGTGAAGAAGGGCCGGATCGGGATGCGGACGCTGAAACGGGCGATCGCGACGTAAAGGCCGACCAGCAGCAGGCAGCCGAACGCGAAGCCGGCGGTCACCGGCGCCGTGCCCGATGCGCTCGCGACGAGCGCGCGGAAGAACAGCACCGTCTCGAACCCCTCACGATAGACCGCGAGGAAGGACGCCCCGGCCAGGGCCAGGTTCGAACCGGCGCCCAGCGCGCGGTTGAGGCGCTCGCGGATGTAGCGCTGCCAATGTCGCGCTTCCACCTTCGAAATCAGCCAGTAGCTGACCGAGAACAAGACGCCGGCCGCGACCAGCATGGTGATGCCCTCGAGCACTTCCTTGCCCAGCCCGAGGCCGCCGAGCACCGCTTCGATGACGAACGCGGTCGCCAAGCTGGCGCCGATGCCCACGACCGCACCGCCGTACAGCCAGGTGCGCGCGGTCAGATGACCCGCCTTCGTCAAGTACGCAGCGAGCGCGCTGATGACGAGTATCGCCTCGAGGCCTTCGCGCACGATGATGAGGAGCGCGGTGATGAAATCCGCATGACCGCTCGCCGGCACCGCCATGCTCTTCTCGGCCCTGGCCAGGTCCTGGCGGAGTGCGGCGAAGTGCGCCCGGGCCGGCCGGCCGCCGAGCAGCTCGGCGCGCGCCTGCGTGAAGGTGCGCTCGAGCCGGCCCGCCAGATCCGGGTCCAGGGCGGCAAGCCGGCGTTCGACCGGCTCGAACGCCATGTAGGCCTCTAGCAACCGATCGGCCGCCTCACGCGCCGAAGCGGCCGCCTCGCGCTCGGCGCGATCGACCAGCTCCCGCACGGAGGCCAGCGCCGCCTGCTCGACTCGCTCCAGACCGAGCCGCGGCAGCAAGACGGTGGAAAGGCTCGCCACCTCGCGCTCGACCTCGGCCGGCTCGGCGCGCGCAAGGATACCCTGTTCGATTCGTCGCAACGCCTCGGCGACGTTGGAGTCGGAGGGTAGGCGCCCCGAGGAAACCAGCGCCTCCAGATCGCCGGCGAGCCGGGCGTGGAACAGGCGCGCCTCGCCGTAGTCGACGGCGTTGACCACCGCTCCACCGGCGACCGCGCCGCGATACTCGGAGACGATGAGGTCCAAGGCGCGCGCGATGTGCCGTACGTCGACCTCTGGCGTCGACGTGCTGGCCGTCGCGGATTCCATCGCAAAGCTGAGCCCGCGTGCCAGCGCGACCGTCCCGTCCGCCGGCCCGGCGCCCGCGCTCGGATGCTGGGGCAGCGCGGTCAGACGTCGATCGACCTCCGTGTCGCTCAACGCCGCGAGCGCGCCGGGACCTGTCAGATCGGCGGCGCCGGCGCCCGGCGCATGGCAGGCCCGGCAAGCCGCGAGCGCAGCGGCTTCCGGCTTCCCCGCGCGCACCGTCCACAGGAAAGCGACCAGATCCCAGCGCTCGGCTTCGCTCAGAATGCCGTCCCACTGCGGCATCGCAGTGCCCGGCACACCGAAGCTGATGGCCTGGAAGAACTCTGCCGGCGTCTCGCCTCCCATGAACTCCCCGTCGCCGAAGTTGGCCGGCGGTGGGCCTTCGATCAGGCTGGCCAGCGGACCATGCCCGTCGGCCGCGCCGCCGTGACAGGAGGTGCAGTAGCGCTCGAACAATTGCTTTCCCTGAGCGACCGACGGCGAAACCGCGGGCAGCGGCGGCTCGATGCCGGCGCCGTGCATGGCCATCCATGCGCCGAACGCTTCGGCGACTGCCTGAGGCGCGGCCCGTGCCGCAACCAGCTCGGCCATGCGCGCAAGCTCGGGTGAGGGCGCGCTGGCGGCGACCAGCCTCAGAATCTCCTCGGCGATGGCGATCTCGGCGGGCGCGGCCGTGCGGCCGTCGCTGCCCACGCCCTCGCCGTATTCCTGAACCGCTAGGCGCAGGAGTCCGGCTTGCTTGGCCACGGGCATCGGCTCGGCCGGCGCGTCGATGGCGGCAAGCAGCGGCGCGACGACGAGCGCGCTCGCGGCGAGGTACCGCTGCAAGCGCGCACGTCCGGAGAACAGGGGGGATCGGGCCATGGGCGCCCTAATTGAACATGGAATTCAATATCGACGAAAACGCTCAGGCTGGCCGCTGGCCGCACTCGGCGCACAGGCCGTAAAGCTCCATCTTGTGACTGAGCAACCGGAAGCCGAACTTGCGGGCGACCGCCTCCTGCAACTCCTCGATCTTCGGGTTCTCGAACTCGATGATTTTGCCGCACGCCGTACAGATGCAGTGATCGTGATGCGTGGAGACGTTCTCGTAGAGCGCCTCGCCGTCGCGAAAGTGCCGCTCGCTCACCAGGCCGGCCTCGCACAGCAGCTTCATCGTCCGGTAGACGGTGGAGAAGCCGAGGCCGGGGCTGGCGCGCTTGACCTGACGATAGATCTGGTCGGCGCTCAGATGACCCTTGAGCGCGAAGAACCACTGCGCGATGTCGTCGCGCTGGTGGGTGCTCTTGAGCCCCTTGTCTCGAATGAACTCGCGAAACCGCTCGAGCTTTTCATCCGGGCTCACCGCGCCACCCGCGCCTGCGTGCCCTGCTAGCCCGCGTCGGGGCGGGCCGGACGCTCCCCGGCGGTCGGAGCTCGGCCGCCGATCAGCTCGCGCAGCCGAGGCTCGACGTAGACACCGTCGAGATCCCGGTCGGCGAGATAGTCCAGCAAGACTTCGATTCGCTCGACGATGCCGCTAGCGCTGTCGAGCAGGAGAAGCTCGCGCCCTTCCAGTACGCAAGGGCCGCTGCGGACCGCGTAACCGACTTCTCGCACGAGGCGTTCTTCGCGTACTTCGCTGCCGGTCGTCTCGGCGAGTTCCTTGAGCTTGGCGAGCAGATCCAACTGCTCAGGGGTCGGCTCGGGCGGCCCCGCTTTCTTGCTGCGCGTCGGGCGTTTCGACATGGGCGACTCGAAGCGGCGCGGCCCTGGCCGGAGGCGCGGGAAAAGCTCAGGCCGTGGATTTGGTCCCGCCCGGCGCTTCGCGCCCGGTGCCGGCCGAAGTGCGCGAGGCTGTGCCCGAAGTGATCGGCTCGGTGGCATCCGGTCGCTGGGAGGGAGCGGTCGAAGTCAATCCGTTGCCCGATCTGCCGCTCGGATCCGTCGTCGACCCCGGGGACGGTGGCCGGTCCCTGCGTTCGCCACGCTGCGCGTCATCGTCTCCCAGACGCGAGATCGCCTCTTCAATGGTGTGCAGGCTTCCGGCGATCCGCTCGAGCTCGCGGCGAACGACCGGGTTGCTACGGATCTTGTCCATCGAGCGGCGCGCTCTCTCTCGCAAGGCATCCAAACGGTTCTGCGGCAGGCCAAACAGATCGTCGAGGGCCGAGAGCCGGTCGCCCAAGGCTCGCCCGCTCCCCTCCACCACCTCGCGTACCCGCTCGCCGGCGCGCTCGGTAAAGTCGCCGAGCGCCTCGATGCTGCGCACCGCGCGGTCGGAGATGTCCTGCATGCGGGCTTCGCCGGAATGGATGAGATTGCGAAGGAACGGAACGGAGACCAGGTGGGTCTTGCGCTTCTCTTCTTCCAGAATGATCTGCGCGAACGTCACCGACGTCAGGTCTTCTTCGGACCCGTTGTCGACGACCATGACGTCTTCGCCGCCACGAACCAAGCGCGCGATCTCTTCCAGCGTGACGTACCTGGATTCGAGCTTGTCGTACAGTTTGCGGTTGGTGTAGCGCTTGATGACCCGTTTCTCTGGCATGGCCACCTCTCCGCTTAACGGGCTACCAAAGGGGTGTGAAACAGGCAAACCGGCGGTGCCGACAAGGCGGAAAACTCTGCGTTCGCGGCTCGAGGGCGCCGCCCGGGTGCCGCCCGGGTGCTTGACGGTCCCCGCACGGTTGGCTAGCGTCCGCTGGCCCCCGATGCGCTCGTTCATCGCCAGCGCGATTCAGTTTCATCCGGACTCCGACAAGCAGGCGAATCGTCAAGCCATCGCCGACTGCGCCGGGCGCGCAGCCGAAGCCGGCGCTCGGCTGATCGCATTGCCGGAGCTGTGCTACTGGCGCGGCCCGCAGGAAGAGGAACCGGCGCAGGCCGAGCCCGTACCCGGTCCGACCAGCGAGTTCGCCGCGGCGTTGGCGCGCCGGTTGCGCGTTCATCTGGCCGCGGGCTCGTTCCTGGAGCGGTCGGACACCGATCGCTGCTTCAACACCGCGTTGCTGTTCGGGCCGGACGGCGGCCTGCTGGCACGCTACCGCAAGATTCATCTGTTCGACGTGGAGATCGACGCCACGGTGCGAACCGCCGAGTCGCGGACACGCCGGCCGGGAGACCAGATCGCGTGCGTCGAGACCGATCTCGGCGTCATCGGTCTGGCGGTGTGCTACGACCTCAGGTTCCCCGAGCTGTTTCGCCGCCTGGCGAGCCAGGGGGCCGAGATCGTGGTCGTGCCTTCCGCGTTTACCGCTCCGACCGGCGCGGCTCACTGGCACACGCTGGTGCGCGCGCGCGCGATCGAGAACCAGTGCTACGTCGTGGCGCCGGATCAGCACGGGCCCACCACGCACGGCTTCGACAACTATGGTCACTCGGTCATCGTCGATCCGTGGGGCGAGGTGCTCGCCGATGCCGGGGAGGGCGGTCCCCGCGTCATCCATGCCGAGCTCGACGGCGGCCGGCTCGCTTCGGTCCGGCGTCGCCTGCCCAGCCTGGCCCACCGGAGGCTCGATTGACGCGCTCGTTCCTTCAGCTGGCCACGCCCGAAGAGGCTTACCGCTGTCTGGCCGGCTTTCCTGCGCTCGGCACCGAGCACGTCGACAGTCGCGCGGGGCTGGCGCGGGTGCTGGGCTGCGAGGTCCGCGTGGCGGAGGACATCCCGCATTTCGAGCGCTCGAACATGGACGGTTATGCGGTGCGAGCCGCGGACACGGCCGGCGCCTGCGAGGTCTCCACCGTGCGCCTGCGCGTCACGGGCGAGGTCGTCATGGGCCAGCCGGCCAGCGAGCCGCTGGCCGCGGGCACCGCAGTGCGCGTCTCGACCGGAGCGATGCTGCCACCCGGCGCCGATGCGGTGGTGATCCTGGAACGCACCGAGTCGGTGGCCCCCGACGGCATCGCCGTCACCGAGGCGGTCGCGGCCGGGCAGAACATCGTCCGCATCGGTGAGGACCTGCGCCGGGGCGACTGCGTCTTCGAGGCCGGGCACCGCTTGCGCGGCAGCGACATCGGCGTGCTGACCGGTATCGGCGTGACCAGAATCGAGGTTCACCGGATACCGCGTGTCGGCGTCATGGCGACCGGCGATGAGATCGTCGAGCCCGAAGCGGAGCTGGGCCTGGGGCAGGTCCGTAACGTCAACGAGTACCTGCTGGCGGCGCTGGCCAAACAAGTGGGTGCGCAGGTGCTCGACTACGGCGTCATCGGCGACGAAGCCACCGTCCTCGGCGCAGCCGTGCGCCGAGCAGCCGAGGAATGCGACGTCGTTTTCATCTCTGGGGGCAGCTCGAAAGGTCCCCGCGACCTGACCCGCGCCGCCATCGAATCGGTCCCGCAAGCGCAGGTCCTGTTGCACGGCATCGCCATCGCGCCCGGGAAACCGACGATCATTGCACGCGCGCCGACGGCGGCTCTGATCGGACTACCCGGCAACCCGGCGGCGGTGGCCGTGGTCTTCCGCCTGTTCGGCGAGCCGCTGGTGCGCGTGGTGGGCGGGGAGAGCCTGTCGCGTATCTTGCTGACTCGCCCGACGGTGCGCGCACGGCTGGCGCGCGACGTCACCTCGACCGCAGGCCGCGAGGACTACGTACGAACGCGCTTGATGCCGGGCGATGGCCTGCCGCGGGCGGAGGTTCTTCCCGGCAAGTCCGTGGCGCTCTCCACCATCGCGCGCGCGGATGGTCTGCTGCGCATTCCGCTCTCCTGCGAGGGACTGGAAGCCGGCACCGAGGTCGACGTCATCCTCCTTTAAGATGAGCGCCGGAAAGTTCCTCCAACGGGTCTCCCTGCAGCGCGCGCGCGAGGTCCTGCTCGAGCTGGCCCGGTCACCCGGTCGCGAAATCATCCGTGTCGAACAGGCGCTCGGGCGGATCAGCGCCGCCGGCGTGCGCGCGCAAGCTCCTTCGCCGCACTACCGCGCCGCGGCGATGGACGGCATCGCCGTGCGTAGCGCCGATACCGAAAAGGCGGCGTCGGCGCCGGTCCGGCTCCGTGCGGTCGATGCGCCCGCGAGTGCGCCGCCAGCCGGATCCTGCATGCCGATCGATACCGGCGGGGCCGTTCCGGCCTGGGCCGATGCGGTCGTGCGGATCGAAGACGTCAAACCCGTCGGCGACGGCTTCGAGCTGCGGGCGCCGGTGGCGCCGGGGCGTGATGTGCGGTCGATCGGCGAAGACATCGATGCCGGTGCCGCATTGTTCGCAAGGGGCCATCGGATTCGGCCCTACGACATCGGCGCGTTGCTGGCGACCGGACAAACCACCGTCGAAGTGATGCGGCCACCGCGGATCGGAATCCTCGCCACCGGCAGCGAGGTGGTCGAGCCGGGCGCCGATCCCGAGCCCGGACAGGTGATCGAGTTCAACTCGCGCGTGCTCGCCGCCTACGCCGTCGAGTGGGGCGCGATGGCGCTCTACCTCGGCCGCGTCGAAGACGATCCCGCCGTGCTCGCGCGCGAGCTGCGCGCGGCCGCGGCCACTCAGGACGTGGTCTGTGTGATCGCCGGTAGCTCGGCCGGCCGTCGCGACTTCACCGCGGAGGTCCTCGAAAGCACCGGCGAGCTGCTGGTTCACGGGATCGACGTGATGCCGGGTAAACCGGCGGCGATCGCACGCGTCGCGGATCGGCCGGTCATCGGGATCCCGGGCTACCCGGTCTCGGCCGTGGTCGTCTACCGCGAGCTGGTCGGGCCGCTGGTCGCGCGCATGCTCGGCACGGCGGCGCAGCCGGCGCCCACGGTCCGCGCGGAAGTTCGCAGGCGGTTGCCCTCGCGGCTGGGCCTCGAAGAGTTCGTGCGGGTCTGTCTGGCAGCCGACGCGGAGCGGCTGGTCGTCGCGCCGCTGCCGCGTGGCGCCGGCTCGATCGGCACGCTGGTCCAAGCCGACGGGCTCCTGCGAATCCCCGCGACCTGCGAAGGCTACGACCCCGGCTCGATGGTCGAGATCGAGCTGCTGCCCACCGGCTGCCGGCCGGGCATGACAGTGGTGGTCGCCGGCCGCAGCGACGAGGTGAGTGGGTGGCTGGAAGACCGGCTGCGGACGGAAGAGCCGGGGCTTCGCTTCGCCCATCTCGGCCTGAGCGCGCACGACGCGGTCACGGCGCTCGCGCGCGGCGAAGCACACCTGCTGGTGCTCGAGCTGCCGGCCAGCGGCACGAGCGCTCCGGGTAGCGGCGAGCTGCTCGGCAACCTCGGCACGTGCCGGATCTTCGAGGTCGCACACCCACAGACGGGCGCCAGCTGCCGGATCGTCCTGAGCGCGAGCGCGGATCGATTCGCGGCAGGCGCGCGCTTGCTGCGCATGCTCGAGAGTGGCTCGGCTGCGATGCTAGCGCGGCCACGAACCGCCTGATCCCGCTCGCGTCTCAGGCGAACGGCCGGCGCGCCAGGCGCAACCCTTCGGCGATCTGGTCGATGACGGTGTCTGCCTGGGCCCGCGGATCGTCGGCATCCCGGATCGGGCGGCCCACCACGACGAAGTCGGCGCCGGCGGCAATCGCATCGGCGGCGCCGAGCACGCGGCGCTGATCGCCGGCCTCTTCGGTCTGGCTGCGAATGCCTGGCGCCACGATCAGAAACCGCCGGCCGCAGGCCTGGCGGATCGGGGCGATCTCGAGCGGCGAGGCGACGACTCCATCCATCCCCGCGCGCTCGGCGAGCATCGCCAGCCGCACCACCTGGTCCTCGACCGGCGCGCTGACGCCGATCGTCTTCAAGTCCTTCGCGGTCAGGCTGGTGAGCACCGTGACCGCCAGAATGCGCGGCCGCCGCAGCCGCTCGCTGCGGCAGACCCGGTGCACGTCGGTGACCGTGCGGTTCATCATTTCGTAGCTTCCCGAAGCGTGCAGGTTGAACATGGCCACGCCGAGCCTGGTCGCCTCGATCGAGGCGCGCGCGACCGTCTGGGGAATGTCGTGGAACTTGAGGTCGAGAAACACCTCGCCGCCGCGCTCGTGGAGGTACTTGATGATGCGCGGCCCGGTCTTCAGGAAGAGCTGCTTGCCGACCTTGAACATGCCGACGACGTCCTGCAGAGCGCGGACGTACTCGCCGGCCTCGCGCAGGCTGCCGACGTCCAGGGCGAAGATCAGCCGGCGGCGGGCTCTCTCGCGGGTACCGTTCACGCGCGACGCGCCGCCCGCACCGTTGCCGCCAGCTCGGCCGCCGCATCGGCCAGCGAGAGATCGCGGCCGGTCGCGTCGCGGCGCGCTTTCATCTCGACCGTGCCGGCGGCCAGGCCGCGCGGCCCCAAGGTGACCCGGTAGGGAATTCCCATCAGATCGGCGTCGTTGAACTTGACCCCCGCGCGCTCGTTGCGATCGTCGAGCAGGGTTTCCACGCCTTCGGCCCACAGGCGTTCGTAGAGCGCTTCGGCCGCGCCGCGCGTGGCGTCGTCATCCCATTTGACCGGCACCAGGATCACTTCGTAGGGCGCGATGGCGACCGGCCACGCGATGCCCCGGTCGTCGTGATTCTGCTCGATGGCCGCGGCGAGTGTGCGCGTCACCCCGATCCCGTACGTGCCCATCTCCACGGGGTGCTCGCGGCCCTCGGCATCGAGAAAAGTGGCGCGCAGCGGCGCGCTGTACTTGGTCCCGAGGTAGAAGATCTGGCCGACTTCGATCCCACGGTACGCTTTGAGCTCCCCATCCTGGCAGCGCGAGCACGCGTCGCCGGCGCGAGCCGTACGCAGATCGGCGAGCTCGACGTCGGGAAAATCGCGCTCCTGATCGACTCCGACCCAGTGCGTGTCCGCCTGGTTCGCGCCGGTGATCAACCCGCGTCCACCGGCCAAGCGACGGTCGGCGATGACCCGCAGGCTCAGCCCCACCGGGCCCGAGAAGCCCTGCGGCCCGCCGGTCAAGCGCTCGATCTCGTCGGCCTCGGCAAGCCGCACGGCCTCGGCGCCCAGCGCTCCCTTGAGCTTGACCTCGCTCAGTTGGTCGTCGCCGCGAACCAGGGCCGCCACGCCGGCGCCGTCGGCGACAAACACCAGCGTCTTGACGAAGCGCTCGGGCGGCTCGCCGAGAAACGCGGAGACTTCCTCGATCGTGCGGGCGTTCGGCGTCGGCGTCGCCGTGCGGGGGCCGGTGGGAAAGATCGTTCCGGGGACCGCGCGCGCCTCCGCCTTCTCCACGTTCGCGGCATACTCGCAGCGCTCGCAGCTCACGATCAGATCTTCCCCGGATTCGGCCAGAACCTGGAACTCGTGCGACATGGTGCCGCCGATGGCTCCGGTGTCGGCCTCGACGGCGCGGAAGCGCAGCCCGCAACGCTTGAAGATGCGCGCGTAGGTCCGCCGCATGTTCTCGTACTCGCGCTGGCAGTCGTCGAAGTCGGCGTGGAAGCTGTAACCGTCCTTCATGACGAACTCGCGGCCGCGCATCAGACCGAACCGCGGCCTGATCTCGTCGCGGAACTTGGTCTGGATTTGATAGAGATTGAGCGGCAGCTCACGGTAGGAGCGGACGTCGCGCCGCACCAGGTCGGTGATCACCTCCTCGTGCGTCGGTCCCAGGCAGAACTCGCGCTCGTGCCGGTCGCGTAGCCGCAGCAGCTCCTTGCCGTAACGTTCCCAGCGGCCGCTCTCCTGCCAGAGCTCGGCGGGGCAGACCACCGGCAGCAGCACCTCCTGGCAGCCGGCCGCGTCGAGCTCCTCGCGAATGATGCGCTCGATCTTGCGCACCGAGCGCAAGCCGAGCGGGAGAAGATCGTAGATGCCGCGCGCAACCTGGCGGATCATGCCGGCGCGAACCAGGAGGCGATGACTGACGACCTCGGCGTCGGTCGGGTCTTCCTTGAGCGTTGGAGCGTGGAGCCGTGAGAGTCGCACCGCACCGGTCGAGCATCACGGCCGCAGGGCGGCCGGAGCGCGCGCGTTCATATAGGAAACGCTTCTCAGGCTGTCAATGCGGGCGCATCGCCAGCCGGGCCGCACCGACCGCGCCCGCCTCGCCGCCGCGCGCGGCGGCGAGGATGCTCACCTCGCTCGCGCTACGCGCGAACAGCGCGGCGCCGAGGGCGTCGACCAAGAGCCGGCGCCGCGTGAGTATGGCCGGGGCGATTCCGCCACCCACGATGACCGTGGGAACGTCGATCAGGTTGATCGCCGAGGCCAGGCCGGTGCCGAGAGAGCTCGTCATCGCATCCGCGATGCGTGCCGCCGTCGCCTCGCCGGCGTCGGCGAGGGCGAAGAGTGCCTGCGCGAACCCATGATCCCGTTGGCGAACGGCGCGGTCCACTTCCTGTTCCAGGCGCCCGCCGGTCTCGCGCACGTACTGGCGAGCGGCGGACTCCGAAACGTAAGCCTCCAGACAGCCACGGTTGCCGCAGCCGCAGAGCCGACCCCCGCGCTCGATGATCGTGTGTCCCAGCTCACAGCCGTAGCCGGTTGCGCCCCGATAGAGCTCCCCGTCGAGGATCAGACCCGAGCCGATGCCGCTACCCACCGTGACCAGCAGGTAGCTCGCGCAGCGATCGGTCGCGCCGCCCAGGCCTTCGCCGAGCGCTGCGCAGTTCGCGTCGTTCTCGACCACGGCCGGCCGTCCCAGCTGCTCGCTGAGCAACGGTCCGATGGCGAGGCCGGCCAGGCGTGGCAGGTTCGGGCTGCCGCGCAGGACTCCGGCCTGCCCGAACACGCCCGCCACTCCCACACCGATCCGTTGCTCCAGCCGCACGGCGCCGCCGAGCTCCTCGAGCACGCCACGCACGATCGTCACCAAGCGCGCCAGGTCGGTATCGAGCCCGGTCGGCTGCCGCGCGCGAGCGAGCACGGCCCCGGACTCGTCGATTGCCACTCCCTTGGCAGCCTGCCCTCCGATGTCGAGACCCGCCCATGCGCTCACCGCAGCACCTCTTCGGGAACCACGGCGTCGGCTTCGCTGAACGCGCCGCGCGCCAGCACGAGCGCAAGCAGAATGGGCACCACGTAGAACGACAGCCGAAAGATCAGCACCGCCAGGACCGTCTCGTCCCTGGGCACCCCGGCGCCCTGGAACATGCCGGTCAGCGCAACCTCGAGCACGCCGGCGCCCGCCGGCACGAACGAGAGCACCGCGACCACGATGCTGACCGAGAAGGCGACGACGACCTGTCCGAAGGCGACCTTCGAGCCGACCGAGATGAAGGCCGCGTACAACACGCCGATCGTGAACACCCAGTCGAGAAAGATCCAGCCCAGCGGCGCCACCATCGCGCGCGGCCGGGTCGCGAAGAAGACCATGCCCTCCTCGATGTGGACGAAGAAGTGTCGCAACCGCTCAGCAAAGCGCTCGTGGTGACCGAGACGCCGAAGACCGCGGCCCGCGAGATCCTCCAGGCGTTCGAGGAGCCGGGTGCGGACTCGCTCGCGGTAGACCATGATCAGGCATAGGCCGAGGAATGCCGTCAGAGCCAAGGCTACCAGACCGACGAAGGCCGCGCCGAGCACATCGAGCCGGCGCGTCCAGATGAGGTGGGCGAGTCCGTAGACGATGAACGCCATCAGCATGAGATTCGTCAGCAGGGTCTGCGCGAACGAAATGAGCACCGCGCGCCCGGCGCTGACGCCTTTCTTGTTCAGCATGACCATGCGAAGCGCGAATCCGCTCAAGCCGCCGGTCGGTAGCATGTAATTGGCGGTGTTGGCGACGAACGTGATTCGCAGCATGTCGAGCGGCCGGACCGCGCAGCCGGCCGCCCGCGCGATGCCTTCGTAGGAACGCGACATGGTGAGGTAGCTCAGCAGCGTGGCCAGAAGGGGCAGGATCAGGAGCCGGGGATCCAGGCCCAAGACGGTCTCGACCATCTCGCGCCCGCCCACGCGCGCGACCATGTAGGCATAGACGCAGACGAGCAGAACGACGGCGAGCACGATGCCGCGCCGGATCCGCTGGCCGAGGGGTCGCCGGGCACTCACCGGCTCGGCCGACAGTCTAGCCGAACGTCTCGAGCGTGCGCGCCCGCTGCGGGTTTCGGAGCTTGCGGAGCGCCTTGGCCTCGATTTGGCGGATGCGCTCGCGAGTCACCGCGAACTTCTGCCCGACCTCTTCCAGGGTGAAATCGGTGCGCTCACCGATACCGAAGCGCATGCGCAGAATCTGCTCCTCGCGAGGCGTCAAGGTGGCCAGCACCTTGCGCGTCTGCTCTTCCAAGCTGAGCGCGACGGCAGCGTCTGCGGGCGACACCGATTGGCGGTCCTCGACAAAGTCGCCGAGCGAGCTCTCCTCGTCGTCTCCGATCGGCGTCTCGAGCGAAACCGGTTCCTTGACGATCTTGAGAACCTTGCGGATCTTGTCGGAGGGCATCTCCATCTGGCCCGCGATCTCTTCGGGGGTGGGCTCGCGGCCCAGCTGCTGCACGAGGTAGCGCGAGGTGCGCAGCACCTTGTTGATCGTCTCGATCATGTGGACGGGGATGCGGATGGTGCGCGCTTGGTCGGCAATCGCCCGGCTGACCGACTGGCGGATCCACCAGGTCGCGTAGGTCGAGAACTTGTACCCGCGCTGGTACTCGAACTTGTCGACCGCGCGCATGAGGCCGATGTTCCCTTCCTGGATGAGATCGAGAAAGCCCAGGCCGCGGTTGGTGTAGCGCTTCGCGATCGACACCACCAGGCGGAGGTTCGCTTCGATCAACGCCTTCTTCCCGCGTTGGGCGCGCGCCTCACCGCGCTGAATGATACGCAGGAAGTACTCGACGTCGTCGATCGACAGGCCGACGCTCTTCTCCAGCTCGCCCATCACCTTGCGGGCGTCGCGGATGTCGGCGGCCATCTTCTGGGCCGCTTCCACGCTCATGCGCAGATTGCCGGTGGCCTTGCGCTTGGTGTTGGCGTTGGCCCCCGTCAGCTGACGGCAGATCTCGAGGATTTGCCGGGAATCGCGCCGGGTGCGCCGCTCGTACTTCTGGATGACCCGCCGCTGATGCCGGGCGAGCGCGTGGGCCTCCTTGAGCTTGGCAACGACCGCGTTGACGTGTCGCTCGCCCAGGTTCATGAGGACCAAGTGCTCGAGAACCTTGGCTCGCGCGACGTCGAAGCGCTGCTCGCGCGCGGTGGGCTTGCGCCGGATCTTCGGCGCCGGCAGCGGCGGAGCGAAGCGGGCGGGCATCGTCTGCTCGTAGCTCCTGCCGATCCGCTTCAACACGCCGACTTGCGCCATGAAGTCCTTGAGCTTCTTTTCGTCGCGTTCGACCGACGCTTTCTCTTCCTCGGTCTCGTCCGCGAAGATGTCGCGTGGTTCGATCTCCCCGCTCTTGAGCCGGTCGGCCAGCCCGATTACGTAGCGGAATCCCAACGGCAAGCCATAGACACAGTCGCGAACCTCGTGCAGGCCGCTCTCGATCTCCTTGGCGATCGTGACCTCTTCCTCGCGGGAGAGCAGCGGCACGCTGCCCATCTCCTGCAGGTACATGCGGACGGGGTCGGTGCTGTCCCCACCGTAGTCGCGGTCGGGCGTGCGCAGCTTGGTGACATCGGGAACCACCGGTCCCTCGACGGCCGCCTTCTTGACCTCGGCGACGTCGGTGTCGTCGACCCCCCATTCGGCCTCGTCGGCAAAGAATGTGTCGCCCTCGTCCGCGGTATCCGGGGAATCGTCGGCGAAGCCCTCGATGATCTCGATGTCGTTCTCGGACAGGACGTTGAAGGCGCTCTTGATGTCGTCCGGGACGACGTCCTCTTGGGGCACCATCCGATTGATGTCCTCGTAGGTGACGTAGCCCCGCTCTTTGCCCAGGTCGACGAGCCGGCTGATCCCCTTCTTGACGTTCGGGTTCGCGGAATCCTTCTCCATGACCAGTCTTGTCCTTGCCCTATCCGCGGCCGGCTGAACCGCCCCACCCCGGCGGCTCAATGGCAAAAAACCCCGATCGGACGCGCACTTGCCACGCCAGCGTCCGGGGCGAGGAGGTCACAATCTCGCAAGCGGCTTGGTCACGCTACGTAGGCCAGGATCAGGAGTCAAGAAACCGCCGGCGGCCTGCGCTCTGGCGCAACCGGGCTAAATCATGATTTCTCCTTCGATAATGAGATGTTATGGATTCACTGCGGAGTGCACACCGGCTCTTGACAGTGCCGTGAGGCCTGCTGGAGCGGCTGCCATGAAGTCCCCCCGTCCAGGGGGGGTACGCTCCACAAACCTACAACCACGCCGCTGCGGGGCGATGGCAGCGGTCGGTTGCGCTGCAATCGCGGCGGCGGTGGGCTGCCGGCCGGCGCCAAAGCCGCCCCCGTCGATCGTTCTCATCAGCGTCGACACCCTGCGCGCCGACCGCGTCGGCCACGCCGGCGACCGAGGCCCCCTTACCCCGGAGCTGGATCGGGCCGGCGAGCGAGGGGTCGTGTTCACCCATGCGAGCACGCCGGCGCCGTTCACGATGCCGGCGGTCGCGGCACTGATGACCGGCCGCTACCCCGATCGCACCGGCGTGCGCAGCCACGGCCCCCGTGACCACCTGAGCGAGGGTGTGCCGACCCTAGCGAGCCTAGTGAAAGGCGTCGGGTACGAAACCATGGCGGTGCTCACCAACCCGTGGCTTGCACGAGAGGCAACCGGGTTCGGCCGAAGCTTCGACCGTGTCGCGTCGGGCCGAGATACCGGCGCGCGCACACGGATGGATGCGGCAGCGGTTACCGACCGAGCGTTGGCGTTCATCGATCGCACCCGGCGCCCGTTTCTCCTGTGGGCGCACTACATGGACACGCACATGCCCTACCGTCCACCCGCGTTCCACGGTGCCGCCCTCGGAGCGCCGGCGGAAGGCACCTCGATCACCACGAGGTTCGGCGAGCCTCACAACGATCGACAACGGCTCTACTTCGCCGAAGCAGTCGATCCAGACGAGGCGGAGGCGACACGCAGGCTCTACGATGCCTGCGTACACTACGTCGATGCCGAGATCGGCAGGCTCCTCGCCGGGCTGCAAGCGCGAAGCCTTCTCGAAAACTCGGTGATCATCATCACCGCCGACCACGGAGAAGCCTTGGGAGAGCATGGTCTCCATTTCGCGCACGATTTCAACGTGTATGAGGAGCTTCTCCGCGTGCCGTTGATTGTTCTCGCGCCCGGCCTCGAGCCGATGCGTCGCGCCGATGCGGTCTCGCTCGTGGACGTCCTGCCCACCCTCTGTCGACTCGCCCACCTCGACTGCCCTGCCGCGCTCGACGGCGTGGCGTTGCTGCCGGTAAGTGAGCAGCCGGACTCACCGCGAGCCGTCTTCGCCGCCAGTGCACCGCGACGCGCGCGCTACGGGCGAAGCCCATGGACGCCGGTTTCGGGACTGGAAGGGCGGCTCACGACGGCGAGGATCGGCCGGCTCAAGCTCATTCGCACGCCGCTGCCGCTGGGCGGCGCGCGCTGGGAGCTCTACGATCTGATCGCGGACCCCGCGGAGCGCGAGAACCTCTACGGTCGCACGCGCCACGAGCCTTTGCTCGAGGCCCTGGTCCGATGGGAGGAACGCATGCGCGCGGACTCGCCGGTGGCCGCGCGCGACTCGAGCCCGTTGGACCGGCGCACCCGCAACGAGCTGCGCGAGCTGGGCTACATCGATTGAACGAGGCGGGAGCCCTCGCCGCGGCCGCGCCGGCTCAGCCGGCCGGTGCGCGGATCGCGGCCACTAGAAACGTGCTTCCCCGCCACTGAAACTCGACGGCGTCGCGGCGAATCGCCATGACCTTCATGCCCTCGACGATGTCGCCTTCCTTGACGATCGCGAGCCGTCCGCCCGAGCTACGCAAAGAGGCGACGCGGCGTAACGGCTGATCCGACCATTGAATGAACAGCAAGAACACCTGGGGTGAGCCTTCCGGCGGCGTGGTCAACACCTCCTGGTCTCCAGCAGGCGCTGCGACGCCATCGGCCTTCGCCACCTCGCCGGGCAGGGCCGGGGCCTGCGAGGGCGGCTCGCTCGACGGTAGCGACGGCGGCGGCGACTCGGGCACGGGATTCGCGGCAGAGTCCGGGACCGGTGCGGAAGCAAGCGCCGGAGCGGCCGGAGTAAGCGGAGGCGTAGCTGGCGGCGGCGCCGCAACGGGAGGTAGCGATGGCGCCGGCGGCTCGACAGGAACCTGCTGGGTGGGCGCAGGAACGTTCGGCGCAATCGGCGGCGCGAGCAGGGGAGCCAGCGGCGGTGCAAGCGGCGGCGCAGTTGGCGGCGCGACGGCCGATGGTGGAGGAGCGGGCCGAGCCGGAGCGCTCGCGAGCGGCGATGGAGCAGGCGCGGGCTGGTCGGCGTCGGCAGGCGCTTGCGGCGCCTCCGGCGACTTCCTCCCGCCGGCGAGAACCGGAGGTTTGCGCCGGCCTGCCGGGGGCGGCTCGGCTGCTGGCTCGGCGATTGGAGGTATCGGAACTGCGGCGGTCGGCTCGACGGCCGGCTCTGGCGCCGGGGCTTCTGAGGACACGCGATCGGCCAAGTAGCGTGAGGCGGCGTAGCCGACTCCAAGCCCGACGACCACGACACCGACGATGCGCAGCAGGCTGGATCTGCCGCCTCCCCCCCCGCCGCCGCCAGGGTCATCGCCTTCATCATCCGGCGGAGGAAACTCGAGGGGTTCTTCAGGAGGCGGCATTGCCACCGTTGACTCCGGCGGCAATGCCGCCATCAGCGAAGCCGGATGCGCGGATCGCCCGCGCGGCGCGTTCGGTTGGGTCTGCGCACGCCGGAGCGCATCGAGAATCGAGCTCACAAAGCCGACTCACCCTGCACGGCCCCGGTGCCGCTGGGCGCGGCCGGCGGCCGCAGCCGGGGCCGCTCGAAACGCTCGAGCGCATTGTAAAGCACGATCTGGGTCACGATCCCGGCGACTCCATTCTGCACCAGCCCATGGGTGGACTGGAAGCTCTGCACCGCGGACTGGGTCTTTTCATCGTAGACCCCGGTCGGCTCGCCTTGATAGCTTCCGGCTTCTGCTAGAAGTTCCTGAAGCTTGGTCACCGCGGGGCCGTCAGAGCCCGGAATCAGCGCTCGGCTCAAGCGCTCCGCATCGCGCCAGAGCAAGTGTGCGCGGCCGGTCCAGTAGGTATCGATGGCGTCCCGGCCGACCGTCGTCTGTCTGTCGAGCCGGAGCAGCACGGTGCCGTTGTCGAGCCGCTCGAGAAGCGCGTACCGCAAGTCACCCTGCTCGGGAACCTCCAGCTCGATGACCGCGGGCAGGTCGATCAGCGCCAGCAGATCGGCCGACATCTCGGCGGCGAGATAGCGCAGGCCTCGGCGCGCCCCGAGCAACTGAAGATCGAGCGTACCCGAGGCGATCTCGGTGGCAGCCAGCGGCGCGCCCGTCCAAAGCTCGATCAGCCGGGACATCGCGCCCGATGCGGTTTCGTAGGCGGAGCTGCGCGCTAGCTGCCGGCCGAAATCGTCGACCTCGGACGACGCCGCGTCGCGCTGCCGGCGCACACCCGGTTTCTTGGGCGCCATCTCCGCCGACGGCAACTGCTCGGACCGGTTCTCGGCCGTTTTGCGCTGCTGCTTGTCCCGTTTGACCGGCGGCGGCGCCGTCTGCGAATCGTTGGCGTCATTGTGCGATTCCGTGCCCAACGGCGCCACGAGCAAGAACGCGACGACGACTGCCGCGATCGCTACGCCGGCGCCCGCGACAAGCTTGTATTGCCAGGTGGCGCGCCGGGGCTGCGGGCGCAGCGGAACCTTGCCCTCTTCCAACTCGACCACCGCGCTGCTGACCTCGGCGGGGCCCACCGCGCGCACTCCGCGCGTGTACGCCATGAGCAGCGACCGGTGCGCCAGAATGTTGATCAGGCGTGGCACGCCCCCCGTGTGGTCGTAGATCGTAGCGATCGCCGCCGGCTGAAACAGCCCTGCACCGCCTCCCGCCACACGCACCCGGTGATCGAGGTACTTGCGGGTTTCGTTGCGCCCGAGCGGATCGAGCTGCCAGCGCAACGCCACCCGCTGAGAGAGCTGCCGCAGCTCCGGGCGATCCAGGAGATTGCGCAGCTCGGGTTGGCCGAGCAGAACGATCTGCAAAAGCTTCGCGGTCTCGGTCTCCAGGTTGGACAGCAGGCGCAGCTGCTCCAGGACGGCCGGGTCCAGATTCTGCGCTTCATCCACGATGATGACGGCGCGGCCGCCGCCCGTCTTTTGCGCGAGCAAAAACGCGTTCAGCGCGTCGGTCAGTTCCTTCTTGCTCGTGCTGCGTGCGGCGATGCCGAGCTCGGCGTTGATCGTCTGCAACAATTCGATCGAGGAAAGGACCGGATTGAAAATGTAGGCGACGGCGATGTTCTCGCGATTCTCGTTGAGCAGGGCGCGTACCAGCGTGGTCTTCCCGGTGCCGACCTCGCCCATGATCGCGACGAACCCACTGCCCTCGCGCAGCGCGTAGAGTAGGTGCGCGTATCCCTCGCGGTGCTTCGGGCCGAGGTACAGGTAACGGGGATCCGGAGTGAGCCGGAACGGCTGATCGCGCAGACCGAAGAAACCCTCGTACATCAGAAGCCGCCGCAATCATTGACAACGGCAACCAGGATTTCAAACACGTGGATCGCGCACCGTGTGACGCGTTGCCTGCGGGCGCACCCACGGTTACGAATGGGCGATGCGTCGCGAGCCGATGGCGGTACCGCTGTCCTTCTACCTGGTCGCCACCGCGAACTTCCTTTTCTTCCTCAATGTCGCGTTCCTGTTTCTGCTGCCGCTCTGGATTCTCCAGCGCGGAGGAGGCGAGGAAGAGGCCGGTCGCGTGGCCGGTACGTTCGGTTTCGCCGGCCTTCTCGTGCTGCCGCTGGTCGGCTACCTCTTGGACCGATTCGGCCGCCGCCGCTTCCTGATCGGCGGCGCGGCGGTCTCGGCGTTGTGTTCGGCGGCCTATCTCGCAATCGACGAGATCGGGCCGTCGCTCTATGCGCTGCAGGTCGTCCACGGGGTCGCGTGCACGTGTGCGTTCACCGGCGCGCAGACTCTCGCCGTCCTGTTCGCTCCGTTCGAGCGTCGCGCCCAGGCCATCGGCTGGTTCGGCATCTCCACGATCCTGACCCACGCGATCAGTCCGGCGCTGGGGGAGGAGATCATCCGGCGCTGGGGTTTCGACGCGATGTTCGCCACCGGTGCCTGCGTCGGCACGGCGGCGTTCCTGCTGGCCTGCTCGGTGCCGCCACCCCCGCCGCTCAGGGTGGGACACACGGCCGGCGACGCGGACCCGGCGCTGGCGCGGAGGGCAGTCATGACCGCGTCCATCGCGATGGTCTGCTACGGCGTCGGATTCGGTGCTACCCAGACCTTCGTTCCGATTCTCATCGAACGGTTCGCCATCGGACGTGTCGGCGCTTTCTTTGCCACCTGGAGCATCTGCGCCGTCGCCGTCCGGGCGCTTCTCGGCGGTGCATCGGACCGCTTCGGCAGACGGGCCGTCATCGTCCCGGCAATGATGGCGATGAGCGTCGCCCTGGTCGTGCTCTCGGCCACGCGTTCGATGAGCGGCATGCTCGTGGCCGCGATCATCTTCGGCACCGCCCAGGGTTTGCTCTACCCAACGATGAACGCGCTGGTGACCGACTGGAGCAGCGCGCACAACATCGGCCGGACTCAGTCGCTATTCAGTGGATCCTACAGCCTGGGCATCGCGACCTGCTCGTTCTTCTTCGGAACGGTGGCCGAGCGCCATGGGTTCACCGTGATGTTTCTCGCCGCGTTCGCGATCACCCTGGTGGGATTGGCGACGTTCCTGGCCGGGCCGCGCGAGTCGCCCGGCTTGAGCGGCGCGGACTATTCAGCCGCCGAAGAACTCGTCGACGTCGACGCCACGCACGGGGAGCTTCAGTAGCTCGCCGTCGCGAACCACGTCCAGCTCGACGATCTCGCCGGGCCGGTGCCGCCAGATCCGGTCGTAGAGCTCGGCGCGGTCCGTGATGCGGATGCCGTCGACCGAGACGATGACGTCGCCCGCGGCCAGCCCGCTCACGTCGCCGGGACTCCCGGGCATCAACCCCGCAATCACCGTGCGATCCACGAACGCGTGACAGAACATCCCCAGCCAAGCGCGCTGCGGGCGACTGATCCGGCGGCCGTGCGCACGCAGCTCGTCGGCGTGGGCGTAGTAGTTCTCGGCGGGTATCGCCAACGTCGTCCGTCCCAAGGTGCCCAGATGCAGCGAGACGACGCCGAGCAGACTGCCGTGCCCGTCACAGACCGGACCGCCGCCCAGTCCCGGATTGGCGAAGGTCAGCCAGAGCGCTCGCTCCAGCTTGTACTCCCAATAGGCGTCGAACGCTTCGGTGGAGGCGACCGCGCCGCTGGCTACCCGTCGCTCTTCGGTTCCGGTGCTCGCGACCACGAACACGTCGCTGCCGGGCACGAGCGCCGAGGAGTCCCCGCGCGGAATCGGCGGCAACAGGCCACCCTCGATCCGCACCGCGGCTATGCCCGTGGCATAGTCGTGAGCGAGAAGCTCGCCACGATGGCGCCTGCCCTCGATGTCGACGACGGCGACCGGACCGGCGCCGAGCACCACGTAGTTCGCGGTCAGGATGGTCCCGTTGCGGTCCACCACGGTGCCGGACCCGAGACGGCTGGTGCCGAGCACGCGGACCGAGGGGTGCGAGGCCGGAATCTCGGCCACGACCGTCACCGTCGAGCGCACCACACGGTGCAGCAAGTCGATGGTGCCGTCCACTGCATGCGAACCTAGACAGCACGCCCGCTCCGGGCAAGAGCGCCTGTTCGGTTGACCACGAGTCGCAAGGGGCCTAGGAAAAGCCGGGTGACCGACCCCGTGGATCTGCTCGGCCGCCACCGGCGCCGGCCTTACCCTTTCTTTCTCGACCGCGGCGACGCGACGGGCTGGTCATTCGCCGGGTCGAGCCCGGCCCGGCAACTGATCGTCGAGACAGACGGACGCCTGCGCACGTGGACCGGCCGGTGCTGGAACGAGATCACCGGCGATCCACTCGATGCCATCGAAAGCTTCGTCGATTCCAGCGCAGCCGAGCTCGCCTCGAATCGCGCGATTCCCGACGGGCTCCTCGCCGGCGTCGCGCTGCCGCGAACGGTCGGTTACCTCGCCTACGAGCTGGGCTGGCACGCCGATAGGCCGCGTGCGCCCGCTCCTGTTCCCGACGTTCCGCTTGCGGTGCTGTCGACCTACGACCGCTTCGACGCTTGGCACCCCTCGCTCGCCGGTCCGGTGAGCTTGGAGTTCGCCGCGAGGGCCGCTGCCGAGCCGGCGCCGTGGCCCGCCCCGGCCGCGTCGACCCGGACGGTTGGGTTCTCCGCGGACCAGGCGTGGTCCGAGCACTACCGGCGAGGCTTCGAACGCATTCAGCGCGCCATTAGCGCCGGCGAAATCTACCAGGCCAACCTCTCGCGCAGGATCACGCTGCCGATGACCGTGGAGCCGGCGGCGCTCTACGAGAGGATGCGCACGCGGCAGCCGGTGCCCGAAGGCGCTTTCCTGGACCTGGGCGCCTTTCAGGTTCTGAGCAACTCGCCGGAGTGCTTCCTGCGAATCGACCGCGAACGGATCAGCACCCATCCGATCAAGGGCACGCGTCCGCGTCACCCCGACGCGCGCGCCGACGCGGAGGCGCGCCGAGATCTGCTCGCCGACCCGAAGGAATTGGCCGAGCACGTGATGATCGTGGATCTCGAGCGCAGCGATCTCGGCAGGATCTGCCGAACCGGAACCGTCCGGG
The DNA here is from genome assembly GCA_964555245.1 of uncultured Myxococcales bacterium. GTDB lineage: Bacteria > Desulfobacterota > Binatia > UBA1149 > SPBQ01 > CAZKRI01. The sequence goes on along the minus strand of CAZKRI010000033.1, from coordinate 26,743 downwards.
TCGTCGAGCACGCCGCCCTCGCCAGCTATGCCACGGTTCACCATCTGGTCTCCGAGGTGCGCGGCGAGCTCGTCTCCGACCGCCGGCTCGCGGCGATTCTGCGCGCTACGTTTCCCGGCGGCTCGATCACCGGCGCGCCCAAGCTCAGGGCGATGGAGATTCTGGTCGAGGTCGAAGGCGAGCCGCGCGGGGTCTACACCGGCGCGGTCGGCTGCTTCAACGGCTCGCGCTCGGTGCAGCTCAACGTCGCGATCCGCACCGCTGTGGTCCGGGCCGGCGCCGTCGAGTACCGCACCGGCGGCGGCATCGTCGCCGACTCCTCGCTGGCGCGCGAGTTCGACGAAACCGTGACCAAGGCTCGCGCGTTCACCGAGGCGCTGCTCGAAGCGGGAGCCCAACCCAGGATGGCCGTCTGATGCGACCACCGATCTGCTTTCTGAACGGCAAGTACGTCGAGACCGCGCGCGCGATGATCTCCGCGCTCGATCGCGGTTTCCTCTTCGGCGAAGGGCTCTTCGAGACCTGGCGCACGTACAAGGGCCGGCCGTTCGCCCTGCAGGAACACTTGGTGCGGATGGCCAAGTCGGCCCACGCGCTCGGCATCCCGCTGGACACCGGCGAGGATTGGGAGGGACGGACGCGGCGTCTGGCTCGCCTCAACGGCCTGGATCAACGCGGCGGCGCGATTCGCTTCACGATCACGCGCGGGCCCGGACCGATCAGCTTGATCCCACAGCCGATCGTGCGCGCGACGCAGCTCATGCTGTTTCGGCCGCTCGAGCCAGGTCTGGAAGAAGCGCGCGCCCGAGGCGTCGGCATCCACCTGCTCGACTTCGGCGCGGGGGTCAACGTGCGACTGCGCCGCCTCAAGACGCTCAACTACCTGCCGGCGATCATGGGCAAGGTCGAGGCGAACAAACGGGGCTGCTTCGAGTCGCTCTACAAGCTCGAGGACGGAACGGTACTGGAGGGCACGACGAGCAACTTCTTCGTGGTCAAGGCAGGCAAGCTCTTCACGACGCCGGTCACCGCGGGGATTCTCCCCGGCGTGACCCGCGCGACGGTCATGCGCCTGGCGCGACGGCTGGCGCCGGTGGTCGAGCGCAGGATCACGGTCGAGGACCTCCTCGGCGCGGACGAGGTGTTCCTGACCTCCTCCACCGTCGAAGTGGTCCCCATCGTGCGCGTGACCAAGCGCGCCATTGCCGGCGGGCGCATCGGCGAGCTGACGCGCGAGCTTCAGATTCGCTACCGTCGCAACGTCGCCCGCTGCTTCGGCGTGAGCGTCGACGACCTGGGCGAATGAGGCGCCGGCCTGGCGATGCAGCTGCGCGAACTGGCCGAGATGTACGCCGTCGAGTCCACCCATTGGTGGTACGCCGGCAAACGCGCCCTGTTCAAGCGGCTGCTCCGGGACCGTCTGAGCCGGGCGCCGCTGCGGATTCTGGACACCGGTTGCGGCACCGGCGCGGTGGCCGTCGATTTCGGCGCCTACGGGCGGGTGTGTGCATGCGACCGCAGCCGCGACGCGCTCGCCTTCGCACGGACCCGCGGCGTCACGACCATCGTGGCGTCGGACGCCGCCGAGGTTCCGTTCGCCGCCGAGTGCTTCGACCTCGTGCTCGCCTTCGACGTCATCGAGCACGTCGATGATGACCTACGCATGCTCACCGACCTGATGCGGGTCACGCGCCGGGGCGGCGCGATCGCGATCCACGTGCCGGCGTGGCCCTCGCTGTGGAGCCACCACGACGAGGTGCTCGAGCACAAGCGGCGCTATACACGCCGCGGCCTGCGCGCCCTCATCGAGGCGGCCGGGCTCGAGCTCGAGTACCTCGGCTGGACCAGCGCGAGCATCTTCTTGCCCGCGGTAGCGATGCGGCTGTTGCGCCGTTTTCTCGCGAGCGACGAGAGCGGCCAGGATCTGTTCGCGCTACCCGGCCCGCTCAACGCGAGCATGTACGGGGTCTACCGGCTCGAGGCGGAAGTCGCGGCCAGAACCGGGCTGCCCTTCGGGCTTTCTCTCGCCGCGATCGCCGCGCGGCCCTGACTGAAGTCAGCCGCCGGAGCGGCGGCCGGTATACACCTGAACGTATCGAGCGAACTCGCTGAAATCGTCGAGATTCTCGTTCAAGAGCTGATGAACCCGCCGCTCGTCGACGTCGAGGTAGGCGTGCACCAAGACGTTGCGGAAACCCGCGATGCCACGAAATCGAGCAGCGAACTCGAGAGGGAGGACGCCCATTCGACCAAGCTCGTCGATCGCGGTCGCGTAGTCGGCAGCATCGTGACCGGCGCTCGCCACCAGATGGGTGGCGACGTCCAACGCGTTCTGAGCGCATAGCTGCAACCCGCGCTCGACCGCCCAAAGGAGATCCTGATCCGATTTGAGGGCTGCGGCGGATTTCCCCCGATGGCGTCGCAGCGCTTGCAGCGCCGCGTCGATCGCCGTGAGATGACGACGAACGACCTCCGTATCGACGGCGCCCGGGCTCACCTGCCGAACTCCCCTCGCTCGATCCGCTCGCGGCTGGCTGCGTCGAGCTTGCGAAGCTGCGGTACGTAGTCGCAGTAGCGCGAGAGCGCTCGGCCTTCGCGGGTCGTCGTCCGGGCAAGATCGCGGGAAAAAACGCGCACGCCGTCGCGCAGAATGCGATGGTAAAGCAGGGGCGGCGCCGTGTTCAGCACGGTGACGTCCACGTCGTTACGGCCGAGGGCGCGCATGAGGTCGGCGGTCAGCTCCGAGTCGTAGCCGTACGCGCTGGCGGCCGCGAGCGCGCCGTCCTCGACGTAGACTGCCACATCGAGATCGCTGTGCGCCGCCGCGTCACCACGGGCGACCGAACCGAAGACGTACCCGTCGAGAATTTCGGCACGGCTCTCCAGGGTCGCCTGGACTACGCCTAGCGTCTGTTCGCGCGTGCGCATCGCGACCGAAGCTTGCCCGGCCGAGCCCTCGCGCGCAACCACCCGTTAACGCTCAGCGCCGCTCGCCGACGCTGACGTCGGACAGCGGCGTCTCCAATGCCTCCAACACCCGCGCGTAAAGATCCCGCTTGAGCCGGCTCATGACGGGATGGGCCTTGGCCGCGAGCGGCGCGGCGAACAGCGCGTGAGCAGCTCGAGCACGCGGCCCAGGTGCTCGTCGGCCCCGGCGTCGATCCGCAGAACGAACACGCCACCGTCGCGTTCGAGGTTCACCATCGAACGCGGTTATAAAGGATGGATGCAGGACGGGCCAGTCGCCAACCAGCGCGCGTATGCGGGCCTGTGTCTGGCGGCGCTGGGGTGGGCGGCCGCGTTCATCGCCGGCAAGATCGTGCTCGCCGAGCTGACCCCGCTGGTCGCGGCCTCCTGGCGTTACGCGGTGGCCACCACGGTGCTGTTCCCGTTCGCTTGGCGCACGCGCGGCGCGCTCGGGACTGGCCGCGTGATGTTGCCACTGTTCTTGATGGTGGGGTGTGGGGGGATCCTCTACCCATGGCTTTTCTTGAGCGCGCTCGAGCGAACCAGCGCGACCAACACCGCGCTGTTGATCGCGCTCAATCCCGCGCTCACCGTCCTGCTCTCTCCGCTGGTCGGCGAGCTTCCCGACCGCCGCCGGATCGGCGGCATGCTGACGGCGCTGGCGGGCGCGGGCATCGTGATCTCGGGCGGTGACCTGGCGGTGGTACGAACGCTCGGAGAGGCCGGGCTGGGTGATCTCTTCGCGCTCGCCGCGGCCGGTCTGTGGGCAACCTACAACCTGGCCTCGCGCGCCGTCGTCGCGCACCTTCCCTATGCGTTGACCAACGCCTTGACCTACGGGGTGGGCGGCGTCGCGCTGTTCGCGCTCGCCCTCCCGAGCGATCCCTGGCATCAGCTGGCGTCCGCATCCGCCGACGCGCTCGCCGCGCTGCTCGTCATGGGAGTCCTGTCCTCGGCGCTGGCCGGTCAGTTGTTCCTGCACGGCGTGCATACCGTGGGCGTGGGGCGCGCGGTCGCGTTCGTGTATCTGGTGCCGGTACTCACCGCCGCCGCTGCCGCCGTCTTCCTCGACGAACCGCTCTCCGGCGCGCAAGTCGGCGGCGGCGCGGCCGTGCTCGCCGGCGTCTACCTGACCACGCGTTCTACCGGTTGACCGGCCCCGGACTGCGCGTCCGGCTGGAGGTCGTAGATGAACATCGCGCCCACGCGCGCGCTGGGAATGTAGCGCTGAAGCGACGTGTAGGTTCCCGCCTTGACCCAGCGCATGACGCCACCGAGGTACCAAAAATACGGTCTTCCCATGAGAAAGGTCGCCGAGACCGCGGTCGGCCCGAGCGAGCGTCCCGGCTCCAAGGGCGCGAAAGCGATGCCGTAAACCCGCGGATCGACGCGGCCGAAGTAAGCGAGGTTGATCCGCTCGAGCCCGTTCGCGTCCATGTACTCGCGCAGCCGGATCAGGTCCTGACCCCAGTCGATGTTGGAATCGACGAGCATCCGGTGGCCGCCCTGCGGTCCCCCGGCGAGCTCGTTGAAGTACTGAAGATAGCGCGGCGCGACCGCGAGCGTTCCCACCACGAGCCAGGCGAGCCCGGCGCTCGCCACGATCGCGGGAAGCCGGCCCCAGCCGGCTCGCGGCCAGGTCGCGAGCGCGCGGGACACCAAAGGTGCGCCGCCGACGATGAGCAGGGGGAACACCGGCAGCACATGGCGAACGCCGATCTGCAGCGAGTTGACCAGCGCGTTGGAAGCGAAAATGAGGATCACGGGCAGGAAGACGCAGTACGCGCGCTCTGCGGTCCCTCGGCCGAGAAGCCAAAGCGTGAAACTCGCCGCCGACATGGCGACGAACGGAAGCGGCGCTTTCAACACGAAGGCCGCCAGGTGGTAGTACCACCATCCCTCACCCGAGAGCTTGCCGGCGAAGAAGAAGGCCGGGTCGGGCTGCTTGCCCACGTTCATCACCATGTCCACGCCGTTGATGAACGGCTGCGGCAGCGGCAAGCGCAGCCACGGCTGCGCGGCCGCGAGCGCATGGAGCTTCCCGTCCGGATCGAGATCGGCCTCGGCCAGTGGCGCCAGGAAGCCGTCGAAACCGTAACCCAGGTTGATGATGCCCAAGGCCGCCAGCCCGACCAGCCCGAGCAAGCGCGCCCACTGCAGCAGCCCCTCGCGTCGAGCGACGCTGTCGCCGGCCAGAAGGCGAGCGGCGACGCAGGCAGCGACCGCGCCCACCAGCACGAACCCCGAGAGCTTGAGCATCGTCGCCAGGCCGAGCGCGGCGCCGGTCACGACCGCAGCCAGGGGCGTGGGCCGGCGCAGCATGCGCCAGGTCGCGTAGCAGGTGGTCGCGAACCCGAGGGTGCCGCACAGGTCGAGCGTGACCAGATGACCGTGGGCGAGCAGCTCGGGAGTGAACGCCCACACCCCGAGCGCGACCAGCCCGGCCTCCCAGCCGGCAAGCTCGTACGCCCAGCGGAAAACGAGCAGGCCGAGGATGCAGGAGGCCACGATCACCATCGTGCGCGCTTGGACGTAGATGGCCTGGTAACGCTCGGCGTTGGCGGCCATGAACCGATACCCCATGGTCCAGTGCGCAGCATCGGCATCGGCGCGAAACGCCGGCGGGTCGAAGAGCAGCGGCAGCGCGGCAATCATCCGGGACAGCGGCGGGTTGATCGGGTCGTCGCTGAAGTCGCCTGTATAAAGGTTGTAGAGCCCGAGCGGCAGGTGGACGAACTCGTCGACGGTGACCGAGTCGCGCCGCGCGGCAATCGCCGCTTGCAGCGCGAACGCCGCCAGCAGCAATGCGATCCCGAGCCAAGCGGCGCGCGGAAACCGCTTGGCCTGGCGCACCCGGCCCACGCTCAGGCTCCGAGCTCCGCCAGAAACTGCTGAAGGCGTCGATTGGCCGGATCGAGCTTCGCCGCTCTCTCCAGGTGCACGCGCGCGCCCGCGCGCTGCCCGCGCTGCGCCAGATACATGCCGAGGCGCGTGCGGACCAGGATCTCGTCCTCCGGCCTGAGGTCGAAGGCCAGGGCTTGCTCGTAGACACGGGCGGCCTCCTCGTGCGCGCCGATCAGGGTGAGCAGGGCGCCGTAACTCACCAGCGACGAAACCCGGTCGACCGGGAAGCGCCAGCGCGAGGTCGGCGTCGCGAGCCGCGCCATGGTGCGCTCGTGCCAGGCAGGAGCGAGCTCGCGGGCTCGCTCGATGGCCGCAGCGTTGCCGCGGGTGCGGACCAGGATCACCGCGACGTCGTCGTGGTACACCAGCGACCAGCCGGGGTCGGAGGCCAGCGCTCGGATGAGCGGATGCCGGTTCGACCAGCGGTGAAACAGAAGCGCCGTGTGTATGCCGTAGCGGTCGGCTTGAGCGCGCCACGCTTGTGGGTTGGAAAGCGCGCTCAAGTACTCGGAAAAGAACTCGGTGTCGTAGACTTCGAGTCGGCCGTCGATGAAGACGCCGCCGGGCACCGGCGCGTCCCACGTCAAGTAACCCCCGGCGGTCAGGTCGTTGTACAGCTTGGGCGGCAGCTCGGCCTCGCGGGCGAACGCGGCGGCATGGATGGGAAAGTTGGACGTGAAGACACCCGTGCTGAACTCGTGGGTGACGGTGTTCCAGCGATAGAACTCATTGGTCACGATCGATCCGACCAGTGCCACGCAGGCCGGCACCGCCGCAATGGCCACCAGATCACCGGCTCGGACGAGCCGCTCGCGGGTCTTCCCCGCGAGCACCGCGGCGAGCGTGCCGCACCAGACCGCCAGCACGGGAGCCGCGGCGAAGGCGAAGATGCCGATGTTGCGCCGGGCCAAGGTCGAGAGATAGGCGAGGCCGACGAATAGATACGCCAAACCGAGGTCGAAGCCGGGCAGCGCGCCTGCGGCGTCGGCGCCGGGCCGCCGGCGCGCGACCAGGCTCGTGAGCCCCGCCAAGCCGAGAAGGGCGAACCCCAGGAAAAAGAAGGCTTGATACGCCGTGATCGAGAACGTGGTGAAGTAGCCGGAAAAAGGCCGGCGAAACTCGCCGATCGCCCGGAAGACCGTGCTCGAGCCGTCGATCCGCGAGATGAGCTGGATCGGAAACGCGACGCCCTCGGCGAAGTACGGATTGGCAAGGGTCACGGCGCCGGCCGCGAGGCCGTGCACGAGGAGCTTGCGGCGGAGCGCCGGCGGCCAGCGCGATGCGCGGCGCCAGGCATCGGGCAGGAGCGGCAGTTCGGCCACCAGGGCGCCGGCGATCGTGCAGGCGATCGCGAACAGGCCGATCACGAACAGCGAGTGAGAGTTCACCCACAGCAGCATCAACGGCGCCAGGAGCCAGAGCCGCCTGCCGAGTTCGAGCCGGGCGCGCATGAGGATGCGCAGAAGGAGCGCGAGCAGTACGAACGTGACCATCTCGGGCCGGATGGCGAACCGCTCCTCGACCACGAAGACCATGCAGAGCATCAACGCCCACGCGCTCACGGGGCCGGTCCAAGCGCGCACGTTGGCCAGCGTGACCCAGACCGCCGCCGTGAACGCGATCGCGGCCGAGACCGTGAGCGCCGGCTCGGCGCCCAATCGATACAGGCCATAGAGCGCGAGATCGTAGAGCCATTGCAGATTGATCCAGGGATGGTCGGGCACCGTATACGACAGCGTGTCGGTGGTCGGCACCGCGGCATGAACGGCGATCCAGCGGCCGGCGGCCAGGTGCCACCACGTATCGAAGTCGTCGAGCGTGCGCAGCGCGAGCGCGGCCGCGACCGCCATGGTGGCGGCGGGAAGCAACCGCCGCGCCCCGCGCGCCGTCGTAGCCAGGCCCATCCCGCCGCTGCGCGAGCCTGGGCTCGTTCCCTGCATCAGGCCGGTACCGAGGCGCGCCGAGCGGGGAAGTCGGCAGCATGGCCGCGCGCCCAAGCGTCCGCCGCGCGCAGCTCCTCGACGCTCTGGTAGGCGCGCGGCGCGTGCGAGGCCATCGCCGCGCCGATGATCCTGGCAATCTCGGTGAAACCGATGTCGCCGGCGAGAAAACGTTCCACCGCGACTTCGTTCGCCGCATTCGCCACCGCGGGCATGGTCCCGGCCGCACGCATCGCCGCATACGCGAGCTGCAAGCAGGGGAACCGCTGCTCGTCGGGGCGGTGGAAGGTCAGCTGACCACACCGCGCCAGATCCAGGCGCTCCAGATGTCCCAGATCGAGCAAATCCGGGTAGGCCAGCGCGTAGCCGACGGGAATGGTCATGTCGGGTATGGCCAGCAGGGCCACGACCGACCCGTCGCGGTACTCGACCATCGAATGAACGATGCTCTGCGGGTGCACGATCACCTCGATCTGCGCGGGCTCGGCATCGAAGAACCAGCGCGCCTCGATCACCTCGAGGCCTTTGTTCATCAGAGTCGCCGAGTCGATCGTGATCTTGTCGCCCATGTTCCACGTCGGGTGGCGAAGCGCTTGTTCGCGAGTGACGGCGGCGAGCTGTTCCGCGGTGTGCTCGCGGAAGGGCCCGCCCGAAGCGGTGAGCAGGATGCGGCGCAGATGGGCACGCTCGCGCCCCTGCAGGGCCTGGAAGATCGCGTTGTGCTCGCTGTCCACCGGCAGCACGCGCGCGCCCGAGGCGCGCGCGCGGCTGCGGACCAGCTCGCCGGCGACGACCATGACCTCTTTGTTCGCCAAGCCGACGTCGATGCCTCGGTCGATGGCCGCCAACGTCGGCGCCAGGCCCACGGCACCGACGAGCGCCGACAGCACGATGTCGGCGCCCTCGGCCGTCGCCACCGCCGTCAAGCCCTCCGCTCCGGCGAGCACGCGGACGTCGACGTGACGAACGGCCGAGCGCAGCACCGCCGCCTCGCCCGCATCGGCCACTGAAACCAAGCGCGGCCGGAACCGCTCGATCTGCTCCTTGAGCCGATCGACTCGCCGGCCGGCCGCGAGTGCGATGACCTCGAAGCGCTCGGGAAAGCGCGCGATGAGCTCCAACGCGGTCGTTCCGATGGAACCGGTGGAGCCGAGGATGCTCACGCGCTTGCGCACCGACGTCACGGGCTCGCTCTTAGTCTCCGGCTCAGAGCCTGTCAAAAACGCCGGGGCATCCCCCGCTGCCGTCGCGCGCTGCAACACCGTTGACAAACCCCCAGCGTGGCCGTAGCGTCGCCGCCAGCCGCAGGGAACCGCGAGGTTCCAGTCGGGAAAGAGGTGCAAAGCCTCTACTGCCCCGCAACTGTGAGGGGGACGAAAGCCGCTTGGTGCCACTGGCCGGTATGAAACCGGCCGGGAAGGCGCGGCGAGTAGGTCGAACCCGAGTCAGGATACCGGCGCGGCTCGAGGATGAGGCCACGCCTCTCGCGGGAGGGGCCGCCGATGTCGCGCGCTGCGCCCATAGTCTGCGGCTTACTGACCGCCTTTCTACCCGTCGCCTCCCCGGGCGCGGACGACGGCGATTCGGATCGCCCTCTGGTCATCATCTCGGGCCCGCGAGCCGCGGCTTTCGAATCCGGGCTCGATCTGAGCGGCTTCAGCGATACGATCGAGACCCGCGAGGCCTGGCGCGGCTACGAGACCGTCAGCGACGTGCTCGATCGCAGCGTCGGCGTGCGCGTGCGCAGCCTCGGCGACGACGAGGATTTCTCGACCATCTCGGTGCGCGGGTCGACGCCGGCGCAGGTGCTGATCCTGGTGGACGGGGTGAGCTACACGCACGCGAGCGACGCGGTCGTGAACCTCTCCGATCTTCCGCTCGACGCCGTCGAACGCATCGAGGTCTACCGCGGGTTCGTCCCCGCGCGCTTCGCCGGCTCCGGCGCCGCGAGCGTCGTCAACATCCGCACGCGCGGCGCGACCGGAAAGGCCTTGGGCGGCTCGCTCGGCTACGGGTCATTCGAGTCGGCCAAGGCCACGCTGTTCGGCGCCAATCCGACCGAGGCCGGGCTCGTCTCGGGGTTTTTCACCTACCGCCGCACCGACGGCGACTTCGCGTACCGCAACGACAACGGCACCCCGCTCAACCCCGGCGACGACTTCACCGCCGACCGGCGCAACAACGGTGCCGAAGCCTTCGACCTGCTCGCCCGCCTCTCGCACGACTTCAACGGCGGCAGCCGGCTGACGCTCATCGACCAGGCTTTTTACAAGGACGAGGGCACGCCCGGCGTGGTGACCCAGGAGGCCGACCGCGCCAGCCTGCGGCAGACGCGCAACGTGTTCGCCGCCGACTGGACCTCGGCGGGCGGCGAGGCGGGGTTGCACGGCGATTTCACCTACCTCGATCAAATCCAGCGCGACCCGCTCGACGCGACCAATCGGCTCGGCCTGCCCTTTCCCGAGGCCGACGGCCGCACCTACGCCGCCACCGCAGCCGGCCACTGGACCCGTGCCGCCGGCAACTACCATCTGCTCGAGATGAGCGGCGAGACTGTCGTCGAGCGCTACGAAGGCCGGTTCCCCGGCAATCCCGACGTCCGCCAGAACGAGGAACGCACCACGGTCTCCGTCGCCGCCGGCGACGAGATCTTCATGCCGGGGCTGGCCTTGGGAGTGGCGCCGCAAGCGCGCGGTGAGCTGGTGTGGAACCGCTTCGACGGGGAGTGCGCGGGCCTCATTCCCGATTGCACGGCCGGATCTTCCCATGACGGAACCGCGGATTTCCGCCTGGGAGCACGCTGGGAGGCGCACGCCCACCTGACCTTCAAGGGCAACATCGGCAGCTACGTCCGCCAGCCGACGTTCCAGGAGCTGTTCGGGATCAGCGGGTTCAGCCTGCCCAATGCCAATCTGAATCCGGAAAAAGGCATCAACCGCGACATCGGCTTCATCCTGAGCGCGCCCCAGCTGGGCCCGATCCGCAGCCTCGCCTTCGAGTACGCGTTCTTCTTCAACACCAGCGACGACCAGATCCTGCTGGTCAGCACCGGCACGCAGATCCCGCGCGCGCTCAACATCGGCAAGTCGCGGGTGGTGGGCAACGAGCTGCGGGTGGCGCTGGACGCGCCGGCCGGCATCTCGTGCGAGGCCAACTACACGCACCAGAACGGCGAGGATCGCAGCCAGCTCGTCAATCTGCGCGGCAACGAGCTGCCCTCTTTGCCCGCGGACGAAGCCTACGCGCGCGCGAGCATGACACGCGGGCCTTGGGTGGCGAGCTACCAGCTCGACTACCAGAGCGCCGTGTTCCTGGACCGCTTCGAGAACCCGATCACGCGGGTCGACGCGCACACGACGCACACGTTCACGCTGGCGCTGCGCCCGTTCACGCGCGCGCTCGAGCTGCGGCTGGAGGCAGGCAACGTGACCGACGAACGCTTCGAAGACCAGTACAACTTTCCACGACCCGGACGGTCCTTCTCCGTGACGGTGAGCTACGGTGTCAACTGACGCGGCCCGCGGCTGCCGGGGCGGCAGCGGTCTGCGGCGCATGCTCGCCGTAGTGAGCTTCGCCGCGGTCATCGCGAGCCACGCCGTGCCGGCGCAGGCGCTCTGCGGCGATCTCGGTGGCGAAGGCACGCTGCGTGCGAGCGACGCGCTCGCGATCCTCAAGCTGTCGGCCACGGGCGGCTACGATCCGACGGGCGATCTCGCCGTGGCCGGCGCCGCCGACGGCCGCCTGACGGCAACCGACGCGCTCGTCGCGCTGCGCGCGGCGCTCGACGGGTCCGTGCCCCGCTGCGCGGCCGCAACCGCGACGCGCATGCTAGTCATCACCGCCTCCGAGGACTTCGCCACCGGCGGGATCGCCGCCATCGGTTTGGACGGCTTCGAGGTTCTCCAGCATCAGCTCGGGTTCGCGGCGGGAGACTCGGTCGTGCGTCATCAGATGAACCGCTTCTTCGTCGTCAACCGTTTCGGCGCCAACAACATTCAGGAGCTCGACACCGCCGGGCTTGGAACGCTCCGCCAGTGCAGCGTCGGGCTGGGCGCCAATCCTCACGACATCGTTGCGGTCTCGCCCACCAAGGGCTACGTGACGCTCTACGATCGCCCCTGGCTCGCGATCGTCGATCCGTCGGCCGGCGCATCGTGCGCGGGCTTCGTCACCGGGACCATCGACCTGTCGGCGCTTGCTGATGCCGACGGGATTCCCGAGATGGACCAGAGCGTGCTGGTCGGCGACCGGCTCTTCGTCGCGCTTCAGCTTCTCGACCGCAAGCGCTTCTTCCGTCCCAGCGGACCCGGACGCCTGGCCGCGATCGACACGCGCAACGACACGGTGGCCGGCACAATCGAGCTCGAGCTGGCCAATCCGTTCGCCGAGACCAAGGGCCTGACCTACCACGCGCGCAGCCGGCGCATCTACGTCGCCGGGCCCGGGACCCTGTTCACGGATCTGACAGACGGCGGCATCGAAGTCGTCGATCCCGCCACGCTCACGTCGCAGGGCCTCGTCATGACCGGCGCCGAGCTGGGCGGCGACCTGAGCGATCTGGTGCTGCTGGGCCGCGATCGCGCCTATGCCCTGGTGGCAGGGCCTGACTTCGTGGTCTCACTCGTCGAGCTCGACCTGGCTATCGGTCGGGTGACCGATACGCTCGCCACCAGCGAGTTCCTGTTCTCCGACATCGAGATGACCGAGGACGGAACGCTTTGCGTCGCCGACCGCGACCCGTTCGACCCGGGCATGCGCTGTTTCGCCGTGGCCGACAACCACGAGCTGACCGCCGCGCCGATCAACCCGGGGTTGAGCCCCTTCAACTTCACGTTCGTCCCCTGAACGGACTCGCAATGCGTCCAGCGCCGCGCTATGGGATCGAGCGCCGCCGGCAACCGCCCGAGCAGGAGAGATCCATGAGCAGCATGTCGTTCCAGGTCCGCGATGGCATCGCGTGGGTGACGTTCGACCAGGGCGCGATGAACACGCTCTCGCGCGCCGCCATCAGCGAGGTCGGCACGCTGCGCGCCGAGCTGGCCAAGGCACATGCCCGCAGCCCGCTCAAAGGTGTGGTTCTCAAGGGCAACCGCTACGGGCTCGGCGCCGGCGCGAACATCGGCGAGCTGATGAATGGTACCCGCGCCGATCTCGAGCAGCTCGTCGACCACGGCCACGAGACGATGCTCGCGATCGAGGAAGGCGAGCTGCCCTGGCTGGCGGTCGTCGACGGCTACGCCCTGGGCGGGATCTACGAGCTGGCGCTCTCCTGCCACGGCATCGTCGCCACCGAGCGCTCCACCGTCGGCTTCCCCGAGATCCGTCTCAACATCTTTCCCGGATTGGGCGGTACCCAGCGCATGCCGAGGCGCAGCGGACTGCTCAACGCCGCCGATCCCGTGGGCGGCGACGCCGGCTTCACCGCCATTCTCCAGGGCAAAAACTTCCGCGCGGCCGAGGCCGAGCAAATCAAAATGATCGACGCCGTGGTTCCCAAAGGCGCCGACCTCGACGCGTTCGCCGCCGAGTTCTTGACCGAGCGCTTGCCGCGCATCGAGCGCAAGCCGCCGGCCGATCTGGCCAACGCCGAGTCGCTGCGCGCGCTGGTGCTGCCGATGGTCGAGAAGGCGACGATGGGGCGGGCCAACCCGCGCGCTCCCTACGTCGCCCTCGACGTCATGATCCGGGGCGCCGGGCTGCCGCTGCGCGCGGCGTTGCGCGTCGAGCGCGACGCGTTCGTCGAGGTCGCCACCTCTGCCGAAGGCAAGGCCGGCATGCGTTTTTTCTTCACCCAGCAGCGGGTTCAAAAGCTGCCCAAGGAGCTGGCCGGCAAGGCCCGCGATCTAAAGTGCGTAGGCATCGACGGGATCGACGGCTACATGGGCAACGCGATCGCGTGGCTGGCGCTGGAGGCCGGATACGCAGTCGTGGGCCACGTGCCGCTCGCCAAGTTTGCCGAGGGCGTGCCCGCCAAGCTCAAAGCCAAGTACGCCCGCGCCATCAAGAAGGGAACGGCGAGCGAGGCCGACGTCGATCGCAAGATCGCCAAGGTCAAGATCGCGAGCGAGAACCCCGGCTGCCTGGCGGAGTGCGATCTGGTGGTCGAGGCGCGCATGGAGAACCGGCGCATGAAGGCGGACTTCTTCAAGGCGCTCGGCGCGGTGCTGACGCCCCAGGGCCTGGTCGCGTCCAATTCCAGCTCGATGGGACCCGGCATGCTCGCGGCCGACTTCGACGCCGGCGGAGGCAAGCCGGCCAACTTCTTGAACCTCCACTTCTTCAGCCCCGCCGAGCATCCGATGATGCAGCTGGTGGAGATCATCCGCGGCGCCGGGACCAGCGACGAGGCCGTGGCGACCGCGCACGCCTTCGTGCGCCGCATTGGCAAGACGCCTGTTCTGCTGTCCGACGGCTCGCCTGGATTTCTCGTCAACGCTGGGCTCGCCGCCTACTTCCAGGCGGCCGAGGCGCTCTATCGCGAAGGCACGCCGATCGCGGCCATCGACGCCGCCGTCCGCGCCCAGGTGCTGCCGATGGGTCCGTTCGAGCTGGGCGACCAGGCCGGTCTCGACATCGCCGCCGGCATGTTCGACACGATCGCGGCCGAGAAGGCGCCGGCGGTCGAGCCGTTGGTCTGGAAGCTGCGCGAGCTGGGCCGCTTCGGGATCAAGGCGGGCGCCGGCTACTACGACTACGAAGGCGGCGTGAAGAAGGCCGAGTGGCCGGGCCTCGCCAAGCTCGTGCCCGACCGCGGCCGCCGGGTAGCCGGCGACGAGGAGATCGTCGAACGCTGCACGCGCGCGCTCTACACGACCGCGCGCGGCCTGGTCGATCGCGGCATCGTCGCGTCGGAAGAAGAGGCCGACCTCGCTTTCGTCTTCGGCATCGGCTTCGCGATGTACCTCGGGGGTCCGCTCTACTACGGATCCCTGCAGGGCTGGGACCGGCGCTGAGCCCGCGTCGAGCGCCCGCGGATCGTCGCGAGCTGAAGGCTTGGCTCCTGGCCTCGGCCGTGGCGGTCTTCGCCTTCACCGCGTGGCTCGGCCATCTCGATCTCAACGACCCCGACGAAGCCCGCCACGCCGAGATCGCTCGTGAGATGCTCGCGAGCGGACAGTGGCTCACGCCTCGCGTCGAAGGCCTCCCCTACCACGACAAGCCGCCGCTGGTTCACTGGCTGGTCGCAGCGTCGATGGCCGCTTTCGGCGAACAGGCCGGCGCGGCGCGCCTGCCCTCGGCGGCGGCGGCGCTGTGGACGCTGGTGATGACGGCCTGGTGGGTCGCGCGCGCTTACTCGCCCGCGGTCGCGCGCCTAGCGGTGCTCGGGTTGTCGACGACGTTCGTGTTCGTGGCCGTGGGCCGGACCGTCGTGGTGGACATGCCGTTCGCGGCCGCGTTGACGACGGGGTTCGCCTGGCTGGGCGTCGCATGGACCTGCCCCGACCCTCGCAACCTCACGCCGTTCTACGTCGCGATCGGGATCGCCACGCTCATCAAGGGGCCGGCCGCGATCGCCCTGGCGTGCCTGCTGGTGACGGCATTGGCCATCATCGACCGCGCGCAGCTCCGCCGCATCGGGCTCCGGCCCGTCCGTGGCCTGCTCATCGTCGCCGCCGTGGCGGCGCCCTGGTACCTGGCGGCGTGGATGAGCGAGCCCGGCTACGTCGAAACGTTCCTCTGGAAGCACAACGTGCTGCGCTACCTGAGCCAGCTGCGCACGCACCCGGCCGAGCCCTGGTTCTACTACCTGGTGGCGCTGCCGGCGGCGCTGCTGCCGTGGACGCCGCTGGTCGCCGCGGCGGCGTGCGCTTTCCTTCGCTCTTCCGAGCGGCGGCGAGCCGACGCGTATGCGATGGTCTGGGCGGGAACCGTCATCGGTTTTTTCCTGCCCGCCGGGACTCGCCTGATCACCTATCTCTTACCGGCGTTTCCCGCGCTGGCCGCGCTCGCCGCCACCTACGTTCACAAGCGGATGTTGGCGGACCCAGCGGCGCGCTGCCCCGGATGGCTCGGCGCCTACGCCGCGGCGAGCCTGACCATCCTTGCGGCGGCGGCCCTCGGCGTGCTCGGGCTTGCGCTCGTCGCCGGCCGGGCCGGAGCCGCGGACGTGGCCGCTACCGTTGCCGTCGCCTGCCTCCCGCCGCTCGCGATCGCGGCCGCGCGCCGGCGCGAGAGCGCACGGATCCTCGTCGCGCTCGCCGGCTGCTCGCTCGCCGTGGTCGCCGTCACCTACACCACCGTGGCCAAGCTACTGAATGCCGGGCACAGTCTTCGCCCCACCGCCGAGATCGTGCGGCGCGACCTGCCGGCCTCGGCCCTCCTCGTCACCTACGGAGTGCCGGCGCACGCGCTCTCCTTTTATTCCGGGCGCATGGCGCGGCGCACCAAGGATCCAGCCGAGGCGGCGACCGCGCTGGCCGGATCCGCGCCTGCAGCGCTGCTCACGCGCGAGCGCTACCTCGCCGAGCTCGCCGCCGCCGTGCAAACACACGCGCACGCGCCAGCATGGTGGCCGGCGCGCAGCCACCCCGCCGGCGACGGGCGCGTGCTGGTCCTGAACGACGCGGCCGCGCGTACCCAGGTGGCGGAGAAGGGAGGGAGTCGAACCCTCCGCCGACCGTCGAGGCCGACGTCGCGGTTTTGAAGACCGGCCGGGCCACCGGACCCGTTCCTTCTCCGTACGCGGGATACCCACCGGCTGGGTCCGGCGGGAGCGCCCTGCCTACCGCCGTGAACGTGCTCCATCAAGCCGCGGCAGACCGCGCCGCCTGTCTTGTACGGAGGTGGCCAGGGTGATACCTGAAGGCCCGTTTCAACCTTTTCTTTCGCGCTGAGGGGCACATCCGATGAGTCTGATGAGGGTCAGCCGATGAGACAGAAGAGCTGGACGAGACGACTGGTAGCGCTGATGGGCGTCACGGCTTGCCTGGCGTTGTGGTCACGCCCGGCTGGCGCGCTCTATCGCGACAGCAAGTACGGCGACATGGACCTTTCGGGCCGGCTGCGCGCGACCAACCTGGTGCGCCACCAGGACTTCGACAACATGGCGTTCATCATGCAGCGCAACGAGCTCAAGCTGCGCTTCGAGTGGAAGTGGCTGCAGCGGGGCAAGGCGGTCAACCGCTTCTCCCTGCCCTGGCTCGAGCGCTCCGACATGTTCCTGGTCTATCGCGGCATCTACGACAGCGTCTACGACATCACCCCGGGGCAGATCGAGCGCAAGGACCTTTCGGGGCGCACGCTGAGCGAGGAAGACGTGAGCCTCGAGAGCATCCCCAAGGGCACGCGCGATCAGATCAAGTTCAACAATCACATTCGCGAGGCCTACACCGACGTGTACTTCAAGAACCTGCCGCTCACGCTCCGGCTCGGCAAGCAGCAGATCGTCTGGGGCGAGTCGGACGGCTTCCGAATGCTCGACCGCGCGAACACGCTCGACCTGAGCTGGCACTTCTTCCAAGAGCTGCCGCCGCCCGGCTTCGGGTTCGACGAGCTGCGCAAACCGTTCTGGATGGCCAAGGGCCTGTGGGACTTCAAGCAGCTCGGGCCGCTTTCCCAGCCGTTCCTCGAGGCCTACTGGAACCCCGGTGACTGGGACCCGGGGGAAATCTCGTTCCTGCCGCGACCCTGGGGCGCGCGCTTGCTCGATCCGATTCGCAACGACTCGTCCGACCCGCTCACGCGCGGTGCGCTGCAGTCGGGTTTCTGCGCGTTCGCACGAGCAGACGGACTTCCGCCCGGCGAGTGCTCGAGCCTGCTCGGCGGCACCACGCTGTTCAAGCAGGGCGATTGGCAGCGCAACCCGCTGGAGAACAGCCAGTTCGGCGTGCGCTTCCATTTCATCACGCCGGGGGGCTTCGAGATGACGCTGAACTACCTCTACCAGCGCTTCAGCCCCGACGGCTCACCCGTGGCGCTGGTCAAGGGCATCCCCTTCGACGCGACCGTACAGGTCGCGGACACCAACGGCTTCGTTCCCGGCAACCAGCCGGGCTCCATCCCAGCGTCGGGGCCGGGTGGCTTCTGCGACGGACTGCGCCGTCCCTCCAACGTGTTCTTCCCCTGGGGCGCCAACGAGCTGTGCCTGGAGTACTTCGCACCCTACGTCCACACCGTGGGCTGGTCGATGAACTTCTTCGAGGCCGACTTCACACAGACCGTGTGGCGGGTCGAGACGATCATGGACTTCGATCTGCCGTTCTACGATGGCGACGAGCAGGTCGCGCTGTTCGGGACCGATCCCAACCAGGGCCGGAGCTCCAACACCCTGGTGCCGGGAATCACCGAAAAGACCATGTGGAAGGGCATGCTGGCCTTCGACCGTCCGACCTGGATCAAGTGGCTCAACAAGCAGACGACGTTCTTCGTAACCGGTCAGTTCTTCTGGCACTACATCATCAACCACGAGAGGCGCCGCTGCGCGATCGACGACAACCCGGCCAACGGCTACACCGCCAGCCCCACCGAGCCGTGTGGCAGCGAGACGGCCTACCTGCTGCCGGGCGAGCAGACGGGCCTGGTCGGACCGTTGGACTTCCCGAGCCTGAACGAGCCGCAACCCAAGCAGCGCGACACGATCCATCAGTGGGAGCTGCTCGGCACCCTGGCCGTGCTCGGCTTCTACCGCGGCGGTTCGCTGGTGCCGGCGCTGATCTACTTGCTCGATCCGGTGAACAGCTACAGCCAGGAGCTGGCGCTCGGCGTCGATTGGTTCATCCGTCCCGACATCGCGGTGAACTTCACCACGCGCCTGATCTGGGCCGGCGCGCCGTGGGACGCGTACGCGGGACACGACAGCAACGACGACCCCGACGAGGGTGAGTTCTTCGACCCGTGGTTCCTGGCTGGCGGCAGCCGCGGCCGTTCGGAGTCGGGCCTGAGTTTCACCTGGCAGTTCTAGGTCACTGCTGCTTCGACTCTTTGCCGGCGACGGGCTGCTCGGCGGCGCCCTCGGTGAACTTGCAGCAGATCGCCATGGCGCGCGTGCGCTCTTCGACCGGACAGCTCGTGCCGCCGGTCTGAAGACAAGTGTAGAACGCGCCGCGGGTGGACTCGGGATAGTCGGCGATTGTCTGGATGATACCCATCGCGGAGGTCTGACACGTGCCGTCTGCCTCGGGCCTGACTTCCGGGTAACAGGTCCCGCCGGTCAAGAACTCGTCGTTGTCGCAACGCACCCGTGAGGCCTTGAGTGCGTTGCGGCCCTCGCCGCTGATGTCTCGGGACACGACCTTTCGGCAGGTCATGCCCCCCGCTTGCGCCGTGCCAAGGCCCGCAGCGGTGAGGAAAACGGCCAGGACGAGCACCACGAAAGCTCGCAGGTACAGGGGTAGGGTTCGCACTCGGGATTGATCGCGGTTCATCGTGACTCCTTTGGGGCTGTTTCGAGATGTGGATTCGGACGCCGCGGCGGCGCCGTGCCGGCACATTGTTGCGATGGAGCCGGTGAGCGTCAACGGTGAATCCGCCCGGGGGGCGCTTGCCCGGCCCCGCATAATCCCCCCTTGACAGTTTTCTGCCATGCCAACTAGTCTGCTGCTAGACGCTTCACTTACGATCGGGCCGCGGCGGGATTCCGCCCGCGGGAACGGGGAGGACCAACCCATGACGAGGACTTTCAAAACGCTGACGGCCGCGCTTTGCGGCGCGCTGGTCGTGCTGGTGGCGGTGGGGACCGCCACGAGCTTCGACGGCGACGAAGCCAAGTGCCGCAAGACCATTTCCAAGAACACGCAAAAGGTCATGAAGAGCGCCAGCAAGGTGATCACCGGCTGTCACAGCAACCGCAACAAGGGCACCGAGCCCACCGGCACCGATTGCAACGATCTGTCACCGGGCGAGGCGGACCCCGACGGCAAAGTCGCCGGCGCACGCACGACGATGAAGACCAAGGTCACCGGCGCCTGCAACGCGTTGCCTGACAACGACGTGCTCGACGAGTACGTCTCCTGTTCGGTCTCTTGCTCGGCCACGGCTGGACCAGGCAACACTCCGATCGGCAACCCGATCACCACCTTCGCCGATCTCGCCGACTGCCTGAGCTGCATGGCCGCCGAGCTGGTCGAGACCAACCACGCCACCTACCTCGGCTTGCCGACCACGCCGGTGGCCGCCGCCGATCAGACCTGTCACAAGACGATCGCCAAGGGTTGGAGCAAGCACCTGCTCACCTATCACAAGGAGAGGACCAAGTGTCAGGGCGCCGCTGAGAAGGCCGGCACCGCCGACGGCCTGGGCGACACGACCTGCGATACGCAGCCCATCCAGAAGATCACCGACGCCAGCGGCAAGGCAACGACCGATACGACTGGGGACTGCGCGAGCGTCCCGGCCGGCTTCAACCTGACCGGCGGCTGCGCGGCGGCGACCACCGCCGCGTTGCTCAACGCCTGCGCGCTCGCCCAGAACGGCACCAACGGCACCGGCGACGGCAATACGATCACGGTGGCCACCTACGAGCTGGCCGCCGATACCGCCGCGATCTGCCCGGTGCGCGTGGACGCCTTGATCCGCGCCGGCGTGGGCGTGGCCGGCAACACCAATTCGTTCCTGGATGTCGGCTTCACCGGCATGGCCCATTACGCCGACGTACCCGACGACTACTTCCTGAGCGCGGATCTCATCTGCGCTGCCTCGCCACCGTGCGGCGATTGCACGGTGGACGGGCTCGCACTCGCCGGGCCGCAGTACCTGGCGTTCAGCCGCTGCATCGACGATTTCTCGATCGCGTGCTCGCCGGCGTTCGCCAGCAACGTGCTCTGCCCGAGCGGCGGCATGTGCACCTACATCCTCGGCCCGCCGCTGCCAATCAGCGCCGCGAACAACCCGACCTGCAACATCAACACGATGGTGCTGGACATCACGGGTACGGCCAATCCGGCGACCGGCTCCGGCGCGCTCGACGTCGAGCTGAAAACGCGCGTCCACCTGGGCATCGCCAAGACCAAGCCCTGCCCGACATGCAACAACGATCCCACGGCCGGGGATGGGGTCAAGGACGGGCTCTGCGACGGCGGCCCGAAGGACGGACTTGGATGCGACACGCAGGCCTTCGACGAAAGCTTTGCACCTCAGTCTGACGATGAGGGTTTGAGCCTGGACTGCCCGCCCTCACCGGGCGCCAACATCAGCGGCGCGGGCTTGAACATTCCCATCAGCTTCACCACCGGCAGCTCTTCGCTGGCGTTCGAGTCTCCATGCGATGCGCCGCTACAGTTCCTCGACTGCGCCTGCGGCGTCTGCTCGCTGGCGATTAGCAAGCCGTGCGGAAACAACAGCGATTGCGGCGGCGGTGAAGGCCTGTGCAACACCAACGGCGGTGGCCAGGCGGCCCAGCGCCTACCCAACAGTTGCAGCGACCTCATCTGCACCGACGTCGGCGGCGGCAAGGGTGAGTGTCAGGCCGGCGTGATCGACGTCGACGACCTCCAGTTCTGCGACGGCCAGGTCAAGGCCAACGGCCACGGCTACCTGGTGTGCTTGAGCCAGGGTGACTGCGACACCGCCGATCCCGAGTGCGACGGCGGCGACTGCGGAACCTGCGGGGGCGTGACCGAGCAGCGGCCCTGCTTCAACGATCCGATCGTCGTCAGCGGCATCGCCGATCCGGACAACCCGAACATCGCGGCGACGTTCTGCATTCCGCCGACTTCCAACGCCGCGATCAACGGCGCGGCGGGCACGCCGGCAGCGGGCCGCGTAATCGTCGATCAGTTGACCACGTTGATCTACAAGTAGCCGCGCAAGACCAGCTGGCCGCGTCCCGCACCGCGGCCCGAGCAACGGCCCCGGCATCGCAAGAGATGCCGGGGCCGTTCCATTTGACCCGGTTGGTAGAGCTAGACGGACATTCGGCCTTGACAGTGCGTCGGGCGACCTTCTACGCTGCGCCTGAGACCGTGCGTGCTGCGAAACGATCCGAAGGCCGACAGGGTCCGGGGGGCGTCATCATGAGCCGAAGAGGCATCCGCAAATCGGGCAACGGCGACCGGCTGCGAGCCATGGCTCACGCGCTGCCGGCCGCTACGAGCTGCGTTCTGCTGTTGGCCGCCGCGCCCGCGCTCGCATCGCACATAGGGCCGCTGACCAAGGGCGAGCAGAAGTGCCGCACGGCGCTGGCCAAGTCCTTCACCAAAGCGGTCACCATCGGCGACAAGGTGAGCGCCGGCTGCCACAGCGGGCGCAACAAAAGCACGGTCCTGCCCGGCGTCGACTGCAACGACCTGAGCAGCGGCGGCGCGGACTTCAACGGCAAGTTCGCCAACGCCAAGAACAAGCTCCTTTCGACCGCGCAGGGCAAGTGCGCGAGCGTCGGCGTGGGCGCCCGGCACGAGCTCGTCTCCTGTCCCGAGCCCTGCCTGACGAGCACGGGCGTCAGCAATCCGCTGGCGAGCTACGTCGAGATCGCCGAGTGTCTGGGCTGCCTGGCCGAAGAGCACGTCGAGGCGCGCGCCACGGCGATCCTGGGAACACCGCCCGCGCCGCTGACCAGCGGCGAGCAGAAGTGTCATGCGGCGATCGGCAAGGGCTACGGCAAACACCTCTCGGCGATCCTCAAGGGCCGCACCAAGTGTCAGAAAGACGCCGACAAGCTGCTCGGCTACGAGATTGCCGCCTGCAGCACCGCCGATCCCAATGGCAAGATCGCCTCCGTCTTGACCAACGCCGCGGCCGGAGTCGCCAGCAACTGCGGCAGCGTCAACCTCAACAACATCGCCTCGTGCAGCAACGTGAGCGTGGGCGATCTTCAGACCTGCCTCGCTGCGCAAGACGACAACACCGGCGCCGATGCGTTCCCCCAGAACTACCAGCTACCCGAGGATGGGACGGTGTGCCCGACCTCGCTCAGCATCGTCACTCACGCCGGCACCGCTCCAGGCGGCGCAACCACCGCGACCCAGCTCGACGTGGGCTGGAACGGCTTGGGCTTCCGCCAGGATCTGGTCCACGGCTACAACCTCAGCGTCGGCCTGAGCTGCCCGAACAGCTCGGTGCCCTGCGGCATTTGTACGATCACCGGCATCGTCGATGCCGGCGGACAGTTCAGCGATTTCGCCCGCTGCAAGGACGCCCCGGGCATCCCGTGCACGAACATTTTCGCGTCCGATCCGGCCTGCGCCGGACAGGCCACCGACCAGTGCGCGTTCTTTCTGGGCCCAGCAATCCCGCTCTCCTCCAGCAACACGCCGATCTGCGCCCTGAATCGGCTGGACGAAGACATCAGCGGCACGGTCAACCCGGACACCGGGGATGCCGGCATCAGCATCACGGCGCGCGCGGTGGTTCATTTCGGCCTGACCCAGACCCTGCCCTGCCCGGTCTGCGTTGGCGATCCGATTCACCAGGACGGGGTGGCCGGCGGCACCTGTTTCGGCGGGCTCAACAATGGCCAGGCCTGCAACGTCCAGGCAACCGACGCGACGTTCGCCAACCCCGCCGACGGCCAGGGTCTGAGCCTCGATTGCGTACCCTTACCCGGACAGAACATCAGCGGCGCCGGCCTCAAGCTCACCCTCCCGCTGACCACCGGCACGACCTCGCTGCCGTTCGGCACGACCTGCGACTTCCCGTTGAACTTCTTGGACTGCGCGTGCGCGCTGTGCTCGGGTGACATCACCCGGACCTGCAACGGCAACGCCGACTGTAATCTCGGCACCTGCTCGAGCGGCACCTGCACGGCCGATCCGAGCGAGACCTGTGCGACCAACGCCGATTGCCTGCTGGGAAACTGCAGCGCCATCGGCTCGGGAGCCCAGCGTCAGCCCAACGATTGCTCGGACCTCGCCTGCACGCCGATCGGCGATGGGCTGGGCGAGTGCCAGGCCGGCGGCATCGGCGACAGCGCCGACTACTGTGACGGCCAGCTACGGGCCAGCGGCAAGCCGTACCTGACCTGCCTCAACAATTCGGACTGCTCGGCGATCGATGGGATCTGCGACGGCGGCGACTGCGGTGACTGCACGCTCACCGAGATCAAGGGCTGCTTCGTCGATCCGATCCAGGTGAGCGGTCTGCCGGATCAGAACGATCCGCTGGTGGTGACCGCGTTCTGCACCGTGCCGACCAGCTCGACGGCAGTGAACGCCGGGCTCAAGCCGCCGGGGCCGGTACGCGGGATCATCCAGTTCGAGACGCTCCGGAACTTCTACTAGCCGCCGAACGAGCCGCGGCCGAGTTGCAGGCTCACCCCCGAAGGGGGCGGTTCTCCTGCGTCTTCCACATTTCGTTCTTGACAAGGTTCCGACCGGTCCCCTAACGTCTAGCTGGGCTGCGCCCGCCTGGGCGCCAGGGGACCATCGGACGCGCATCTCGGCCCCCTCTCGGGCGTGGCTGCCGAGCGGTTGCTCGGGCCGCGCAGACTTTTTGGACATGAGCACGAGGAGGAGAACCGTATGCATCACCGGAAGCTAGTCGTCACGACCGCGGTCGTTGCCGCAGCGATATGGACCTGGACGGCCGTGGCGCCCGCGCCCGCGCTGGCCCAGGCCGTGCAGCCGCTCGAAGAGAAGTGCAACTCCAAGGTTGCCAAGAGCGCCTCCAAGCAGGCGAAGACCTACGGCAAGGTCACGGCCAAGTGCCGCGACGATCAGATCGCGGCCGCAACCGGACCTTACACCGCCTGCCCGACTGATCTTACGAAGATCAGCGCCGCATCCACCAAGGTGGTGGAGAGCGCCGTGGGAAACTGCGGGAGCTTCTGTTCCGTCCACTCGACCCTCGCTTGCATGGCGCCGACTCTGTGCCCGCCTCAGGTCAACGCGGGATCGGAGAACTGTTCGGCACCCGAGGGTCAGCCACCCGACGGCAACAGCAACTTCGACATGCGCAACATCAACTTCCCCGGCCCGCTCTGCGGCACGATCACGGCGAACACCGATCTCGGCAACTGCGTGGCCGGCGTCGAGAACGGGATTGCCCAGAAACTGATCGACGTCGCCTACGGCACGATCGACGGCACCTCCGGGATCAGCCCGGGCGCGGCGAGCTGCGTCAAGTCGCTGTCCAAACAGGTCCAGAAAATCGCGAGCACGATCTTCAAGGGCGTCATCAAGTGCCGCGGCGGAATCCAGAAGGGCAAGATCACCGGCAACCCGCTCACCTGCACCACCGATGACACGAAGCTCGCAGAGAAGATCGCGGGCGGCAACCAAAAACTGGCCGACACCGCCGCTGCTTCCTGCACGGACGCTCAGATCTTGGAGCTCGACCTGTGCCTGGCCGGCGTCGGCGGGACCTTGACGGTCGCCGATGCCGTGGCGTGTTTGACCGAGGCCGCCAACGAGATCGGCGACACGACGCTGCCCTCACCCCAGCGCCTGTACTCGGTGACCTCGCTCGTCGAGACCGCTTATCCGTCGCTGTTCCCCGCCTGCGGCGACGGCGTCGTCAACCAGATCCCCAACCCGTTCCAGTTGCTCGGTGAGGAGTGCGACCTCGACGACGACGACGACTGCACGGGCGCCTGTGTGCCGCCGGACGACGTGTTCGGCTGCACCTGCCCGGGCTCGCCGCGGCAGCGCTTTTTTGCCGACGGCTTCGTCACCGACCTCGACAGCGGCTGGAGCGGAACCTCGCACAACTCGGGTGTCACCGACGACGCCGGCTACATCTACGAGCTGCTCGACTGCGACTGCGCGGCGTTCGATGGCAGCGACATAGCGACCTGCATCAGCTCCACCGATCCGCTGTGCAACGTGCGCAGCAGGTTCCAGCTCCCCTCGTGTTCGTGGGAGCCGTTCAACCGGAACGGAACCTGCACGGTCGGCATCTGCAACGGCACGGGCTCGCTGCTCGCTCCGGCGACCTGTACGACGAACGCCGACTGCGGCCGGCGCTGCGATCAGAACAACACCGTGACCGGCCCCAACGGCACCGACACCGACGCCGATTGCTACATCTGCGACGACTTCAGCATCAACGCCAGTGAGAACTGCCGGCCCGACGGTCTGGGTGTTCCGGCCAACGAGTGTGAATCGCAGTGCTTCAACGGCGCCGTACCCACCGGCCCCTGCGACGATCAGGACGACTGCGCGGCGGGTCAGGTTTGCCGCGGCCAGTGCGACACCACCCAGGGCTGCATCATCGTGCCCAACGGTCACCCGTTGCCGATCTCATCGGGCGGCACGGCGGTGTGCGTGGACAACTTGTTCCGCGCCGACATCACCGGCACGGCGAACATCGTCACGGGCGAGCACGCGCTCTTCGTCCAGCAGTACTCCAAGGTTCACCTCGGAACCTCGAACACCACGCCCTGCCCGGTTTGCGGCGGGTTCTGCGACCTGAACGACAGTCCGGCTAATCTGGCCGGCAAGGTCTGCGAGGGGCGCTGCAGCGTGACCACGGGCGATAGCTGCCGGTTCGACGACGATTGCCCGAGCGGCGAGACCTGCACCACCGACGCGCCCGAGTGCGGCGGCGGCACCTGCCTTCTGAGCCTGGTTTGCGGCGGCGGCGAGGACGAATCGGGACTCAACGAGGGCTTTCCGTGCCGGATCGGAGCGTTTACCCGCGACTTCGGCACGACCTCGACGGACTGCCCGCCGGCCGCCGGCAAGAACATCTCGGGCACGGGCCTGTCGATCAACTTCCTGCCCCAGACCAGCGAGACCCGGAGCCTGCCGCCGGTCCTGGCCTGCGCCAACGCGGCCTTCGCCAACTACGACTGCCCGTGTCCAGGGGCGGGCGGCCTGCCGCCCCAGCCCAACAAGTGCGCCGCCGCGTGCAACACAGGGACGAACCTGGGCCAGGGCTGCGCCAACGGCGCCGGCGCGATCCAGGGTCTGTTCACCTCATGCAGCAACGGCGTGCTGGCCTGCGACGAGGACGCCGACTGCGTCTTCCCGGGCACCTGCACGGACAATCCGACCCACTGCGATCCAGTTGACACTCCGGCCGCGCTCGCCCGCGTTACCTGCGCGAGCAACGGCGATTGC
>CAZKRI010000032.1:0-168236 GCA_964555245.1 uncultured Myxococcales bacterium | reverse complement strand
GAAAAGTTACGGTCGCTGGATCGAATGATCTTGGAATTCTATCGCCATAACCGTCCAGCCGTGTATTCCTCCACCGGGTTGTTCTTTCTTAGTTGGATGGCAGAAGCAGTGGAAGTGTACGTTTTCATCTGGTATCTGGGGGGGCCTGCCAAGGCTCTCCCTGCCATCTCTATCGACGACCTCTCCGTCTTTATCAAAGGCACCACCTTCTTCATCCCCGGCAGCCTTGGTGCCCAAGACCTCGGGAATTTGTTCTTGCTGAAAGACTTTGGTTACTCCGAGGTCGCTGGCGTTACCTTTGCGCTGCTGAGGCGATTTCGGGAGCTGGTATGGATCGGGACCGGGCTACTGTGTCTAGCGGTGCTGCGTGGGCGTGCGGCGGGAATTCAGGAAGGTCGCACTCTCGACTCAGGCAATGGTTCCTGACACCATGTTCTTCCTCTTCTTCACCCCCGGCAGCCTCGGTGCCAAAGACGTCGGGAAATGTGCTATTGTTAAGAGTCTTTGGATATTCCGATGTCACCGGCATCACCTGCGTGTGACTCCGTCAGTTCCAGGAGCTGGCCTGGAGTGGACTAGGCTTGCTCTGCCTGGCTCTCATCGAGAGGCGGACGATGTCAATTCAGGAAAGTCGCACTTACGACCCAGGCAATGGTTCCTGACACCAATTTCTTCCCCTTAGCGAGCTTGGAAGGATCATTGAGATGAATGGGGGTCGCTCATTGCACGTAGTGAAGGATGCTTTGCCTATTATCGTTTCCCCTATGACCTGTTTGCTTTTTTCCGCTCACCGTGGATCCCTAGCGTAATATGCTAAGACACTGCTGTCCGGACGTCGAACGTCAGAAACGCGATAATGGGTTGATTCTAAATGGATATCTCATGATTCTTCTTGGTCTCGATTTGAAGTGCGCCGCGTCGAATTGCGATCCTGCGAGAAACTCACTCGCGGGGGGCATCGATGAACAGAGGCAAGCTGGTGTTCGCGCAAGTCACGCAACATATGCCGTTGACGACGTTTCGCCGGTGCGTCGCGCGCTATGGCGGGGAGCACAAGGTCAAGAGCTTTTCCTGCCTCGAGCAATATCTCTGCATGGCCGTTGCCCAACTGACCTATCGCGAGAGCTTGCGCGACATCGAAGCGTGCCTGCGCGCACAGGCGGGCAAGCTGTACCACATGGGTATCAAGAGCCAGGTTTCGCGCAGCACGCTGGCCGATGCCAACGAAGTGCGCGACTGGCGTCTCTATGCCGAGTTTGCCCAATCGCTCATTGGAATCGCCCGTCGTCTGTATGCCGGGGAGCCGTTTGGCGTCGATCTGAAAGACACGGTCTATGCGCTGGATGCCAGCACCATCGACCTGTGCCTGTCGGTGTTTCCTTGGGCCCGGTTTCGCTCGACCAAGGCGGCCATCAAGCTGCACACGCTTTTGGACCTGCGCGGCAACATCCCTACGTTCCTGCACATCAGCGACGGCAAACTGCACGACGTCAATGTCCTCGACCTGTTGCTGCCCGAGCCGGGTGCCTTCTACGTCATGGACCGAGGCTATCTCGACTTCGACCGGCTCCATCGCTTGCACGACGCGGGCAGCTTCTTTCTGACGCGCGCCAAATCCAATCTCCAAGCCCAGCGTCGGTATTCGCATCCGGTCGACCGGAGCACGGGGTTGATGTGCGATCAGACCATCGTGCTGACCGGCTTTTACTCGTGTCAGGACTTCGCCACGCCCCTGCGTCGCATCCGCTTCAAAGACCCTGTGACCGGCAAGCGGCTGGTGTTCCTGACCAACAACTTTGCCCTGCCGGCGATCACCATCACCGAGCTGTATCGATGCCGGTGGCAGGTCGAGTTGTTTTTCAAATGGATCAAGCAGCATCTTCGTATCAAAGTCTTCTTCGGTACATCCGAGAACGCCGTCAAAACCCAAATCTGGATCGCGGTTTCGGTTTACGTGCTCGTCGCCATCGTCAAGAAGCGCCTCAACCTCTCCGCGAGCTTGTATGAAATGCTACAGATCTTGAGCCTGACCATGTTCGAGCGATTCCCATTGGATCAGCTACTTAACACCATCATCACCGATGACATTCAGGCCCTTTCGGCTAATCAGCTGACTTTGTTCGATTAACGTCCGGACGCTAGTGAGCCGCGATCTCAACGAAGGGTAGGGGTAGGGTAGGGTTACAACTTGCCGAACTTTCGCCTTCGGTGTTATCCTAGTTAGAGAAGGCCATGCCCATGAGAAGCATTGACGTAAGCGACCTTCCGGAGAGGTTTCAGCGCGCGCTTGCCGAGCAAGCCGAGCGCATTCGTGCGCGCCTCGCGAAGAAGAAGGAGCCGGAAAACGGCGACGTCCCAGATCTTCACCGTAGCAACCTCGGAGTAAGAGGCGAACTAACCCGCGCCGACGCCTACGAGGATCGTGTCTGACCCCGCCGGCGTAGATACCAACGTCCTAGTCTACGCCGAGGACAACACCTCACCCCATCAAGCCGCCTGTCGCGCGCTTCTTAACCGTCGCGAGAACGACCTTTACCTAGCGCCCCAGGTCCTCTCCGAGTTCTACTCTGTCGTAACCAGAACCGGCGGCAAGCGGATCACGAGTCCGCTCTCGCCCGATGAAGCCCTCGCTGCCATCACGACGCTTCTTGCTCAGCCCAACATCGACCTCCTCCCCGTTCCAGCGGACATCGTAAGCCGATGGACGGAGCTCGCCCGCCGCCACCCGGTTACGGGTGCCGACATCTTTGACCTTCAGCTTGCGGCCACCCTTCTCGCAAACGGCGTGAAGCGCCTCTACACGTTCAACACGCGTGACTTCGCGGCGATCTCCGAGCTTGAGGTCGTTAGACCCTAGTCAGGGTACCAGGCAAATTCGCGTAATGTTGCACGCCAGCGAGCGCCGTCGCGTCGAGACTGGATTTGCCGCTAGATGTGGATGGCCCGGCCGTCGACGGCCAGGGCCGCTTCTTTGAGCGCTTCGGCAAGCGTGGGGTGCGCGTGCACGGAACGGGCGATGTCCTCGGCGCTGGCTGCGAACTCGACGGCGACCGCAGCCTCGGCGATCAGCTCCGAGGCCGACGGTCCGACCAGGTGGATGCCGAGTACGCGGTCGGTCTGTTCATCGGCGATGATCTTGCAGAGGCCTTCCACCTCGCCCGAGCAACGGGCTCGGCCGCTGGCCCGAAACGGAAAACGACCGACGCGCGACGCCGTGGGGCGGCTGGCGGCCTGCTGCTCGGTCAGACCGACGAAGGCTAGCTCCGGCCAGGTGTAGATGACGCTCGGAATGGCCGCGTAGTTGACGTGGCCGCCGACCCCGGCCATCCGTTCGACGGCCGCGACGGCTTCTTCCTGCGCTTTGTGCGCGAGCATCGGTCCGGCGATCACGTCGCCGATTGCGTAGACGTCATCCACGCTGGTGCGGTAGCTCTCGTCCACGATGATGCGGCCGCGCTCATCGGTGCGCACGCCCGCGGCCTCCAACCCCAGCCCCTCGGTGTAGGGCCGGCGTCCCACGGCGACCAGCACGACGTCGAACCTTTGCTGCTGTTGCTTCCGGCCGGTCTCGATCGTTACCCCGACGCCCTCGGCGTCGGACTCTGCAGTGACGGCGGTGCTTTCGAGTAGAAAACGCAGGCCCTGACGTTCGAGCGCCTTGCGCAAGGCTGCGGCGGCCTCGTGATCGGCACCCGGAGCGATCTCGGCGAGCAGCTCGACCACCGTTACCTCGCTACCCAGCCGCGACCAGACCGATCCCAGCTCCAGCCCGACGGCGCCCGCGCCGATCACGAGTATGCGTTCCGGCACGCGCTCGAGACAGAGGGCCTCGGTTGACGAGATCACTCGGCGGCCATCGAACGGCAGCGTGGGCAGGGCGATGGGGATGCTGCCCGTGGCGATCAGAACGCGCCGTCCGCGCAACGTCCGCGGCGTCTTGCCGGTGACCTCGACGGCGCCGGGTGAGACGATCCGCGCGTTGCCGCACACGTGCTCGATGCCGTTCTTCTTGAACAGGGCGGCCACACCGCGACCGAGTCCGGTTACCACGCCGTCCTTGCGCTTCATCATCGCCGCCAGATCGAGCGTCACGCTGCCGACGCGCACGCCGTGCTCCGCCAGATGCTCCTTGGCTTCGAAGTACCGTTCGCTCGAATCGAGGAGCGCTTTGCTCGGGATGCAGCCGACGTTGAGACAGGTGCCGCCCAGCGCAGCCTCTTTCTCGACGCACACGACGCGCATGCCGAGCTGTGCCGCGCGGATGGCGCCCACGTAGCCGCCTGGGCCGGCGCCTACGACGATCAGGTCATGCTCGGCTTGCGTCACGGCAATCCCGCTCTCGACGAGACCCCTCTACGCTCACAGGTCGAGCAGCAGGCGTTCGGGATCCTCCAGACGTTCCTTGACCCGCACCAGGAACGTGACCGCCTCGCGGCCATCGATCAAGCGGTGATCGTAGGAGAGCGCGACGTACATCATCGGCCGGATGACGATCTCGTCGTTGACCACCACGGGCCGCTTCTCGATCTTGTGCATGCCGAGGATTCCGCTTTGTGGAGGGTTGAGAATCGGTGTGGAAAGTAGCGAGCCGAACACTCCGCCGTTGGAGATCGTGAACGTGCCACCGCTCAGGTCGGCGATCGAGAGCTTGCCCTCGCGCGCCACGGCAGCCAGGCGGGCGATCTCGCGCTCGAGGTCGGCCATGCCGAGCGAGTCGGCGTTGCGCACCACCGGTACCACCAGACCGCGTTCGGTCGAGGTGGCGATCCCCAGGTGAACGCGCCGGTTGTAGACGATCTCCTCGCCCTCGACGCGTGCGTTGACGCCGCGCACCTCACGGAGCGCCAGGACGCAGGCGCGCGCGAAGAACGACATAAAACCGAGCGACACCCCGTGCTTTTCCGCGAAGCTATCCTTGTGGCGGGCCCGCAGGTCGATCACCCGCTGCATGTCGATCTCGTTGAACGTGGTCAGGATCGCGGCGGTGTGCTGGGCGTGAACCAAGCGCTCGGCGATGCGCCGGCGCAAGCTAGTCATCGGAACGCGCTCTTCTTCCGTCGATTCCTTGCGCGTCGGTGCGATCGGCTCGGGCGCCGGCCGGCTCGCGCCCTCGACCATGGCGAGCGGTGCCGTGCGGCTGCCCTCGGCCCCCTGGCCGCGGCCGCCGGCGCTCGTTTCGGGCCGGCGCAGGTGGTGCAGCACATCCTCTTTCATCACCCGGCCGCTCCGCCCGCTCCCCGCGATCTGACGCGGGTCCAGTTCATGCTCGGTGATCATGCGGCGCGCGGCAGGGCTGCTGATCGGTTCCTCGGCGGCGCCCTCCTCGCCGGGCGTGAGCTCGGTGACCGGGGGCATCCGTGCCTCGCCGCGCGTCCGTGAGGAAGGGGGCTCGAGGGGCGGCGGCACCGCGCGGGGTGTGCTCGCCGCGGGCTCTCGCACCGGGCGCAGGGCGGCGCTCTGCTCGATCCGAGCGATCAGGTCGCCGACCTGTACGCGTTCACCGGCCTGCCGCAGGATGCGCAGCACGCCCGCCGCTGGGGCCGGCAATTCGCTGTTGGCCTTGTCGGTTTCCAATTCGGCGATCGGTTCGTCGATCGCCACGGTTGCGCCGTCGCTCTTGAGCCAGGCCACGATGACCGCTTCGGTGATCGACTCGCCGAACTCGGGAACCTTGACTTCAACTGGCATGCGCTTTCCGCTCCATCTTCACTTCGGGCCGGCGCAGCGCTCGGTTGAGAATGCGCTCGAGCTCCTGGAGGTGAATCTTGTAGGAGCCGGTGGCCGGGCTGGCCGATGCGTCGCGGCCCACGTACTCGACCGCGCGATCGGGACCGAGCATGTCACGCAAGTACGGCTCCACGAAGTGCCACGCGCCGCAGTTCTTCGACTCTTCCTGCACCCAGTGGATCTCGGCATCATTCGGATAGCTCGCGAGCAGCGCGCGCAGCTCGTCGGCGGGGAACGGGTAGAGCTGCTCCACGCGCAGGATCGCGACGTTGTCGATCACCCGTTCGGACCGGCCGACCAGGAGGTCGTAGTAGACCTTGCCGGAGCAAAGCAGCACGCGGCGGACCTGCATGCGGTCGATGGGCTCGCGCTCGTCGAGCACGGACTGGAAGCCGGCCTCGCTGAACTCGGCCAGGTGCGAGACCGCGAGCTTGAAGCGCAGCATGCTCTTGGGCGTCATCAAGACGAGCGGCTTGCGGAACCGGCGGTGCTGTTGCCGGCGCAAGACATGGAAGTACTGCGCCGGCGTGGTCGGGTAGCAGACTTGCAGATTGTCCTGAGCGCACAGTTGCAGGAAGCGCTCCAGGCGCGCGCTCGAGTGCTCGGGACCCTGTCCCTCGTATCCGTGGGGCAAGAGCAGAACGATCCCGCTCTGGCGCTGCCACTTGGACTCCGCCGAGGCGATGAACTGGTCGATGATGACCTGCGCGTTGTTCGCGAAGTCACCGTACTGCGCCTCCCACAGCACGAGGTTGCGCGGGTCGGCGCTGCTGAATCCGTACTCGAAGCCGAGGACGCCTTCCTCCGAGAGCATCGAGTTGATGACGGTGAAGTGGCCCTGACGCGCCGCAATCTGATTGAGGGGGACGATGCGCTGATCCGTCTCGATGTCGTGAAACGTGGCGTGGCGTTGGCTGAACGTGCCGCGCTCGCTGTCCTGGCCGCTCAAGCGCACGTTGAAGCCGTCGGTGAGCAAGGTGCCTAACGCGAGCATCTCCGCGCAGGCCCAGTCAACTGCGCCCTCGCCTTGGAGCATGGCACGGCGCGACTCCAGCAGCTTGACGATCTTGGGGTGCGGCTTGAACGTCGGGGGCAGCTTGCTCGCGTCCTCGGCGATCCGCCGCAAGGTGCGCGCCGGGACCTGCGTGTGAGCGCTCCAGTCTTTCCCCGCCCAGTGCATTCCGTCCCAGGCGCCTGCGAAGGCGAAGATGCGCTGGCGCGGCATGGTGTCGCGAGCGTAGTCGAGAGCCTCGTCGAGGCGCTTGCGGATCGCCTGCGCCATCTCTTCGGCGTCGGCCGGGGTGAGGATTCCTTCGGCCTCCAGGCGCTCACGGTACAGCTCGTGCGCCGGGCGCTTGCCCTTGATCTTCCGGTACATGGCCGGCTGCGTGAACGTGGGATCGTCCAGCTCGCTGTGCCCGTGACGGCGGTAGCAGATCAGGTGGATGATCGCGTCTTCCTTGAACTCGTACCGGAAACCGGCGGCCAAGCGCGCGGCCTGCGCGGCGGCCTCGGGGTCATCGGCGTTGACGTGAAAGACCGGAGCGTTGAAGACCTTGGAGAGGTCGCTCGGGTACCTGGTGAAGCGAGCGTCGCGCGGCGAGGTGGTGAAGCCGATCTGGTTGTTGATGATCACGTGGACCGTGCCGCCGTTGTGGTAAGCGCGCAGCTCCGACAGCGACATCGTCTCCATGACGATGCCTTGGCCGGTGAAGGCCGCATCACCGTGGAGCAGGAGCGGCATCACCCGCCGGTGCTCCAGGTCGTGCAGGTAGTGCTGTTTGGCATGTACGATGCCCTCGACGATCGGGTCGATCGCCTCGAGGTGACTCGGATTGGACAGGAGCGAGATGTGCACCTTGTGGCCGGCGCTGGTCACGTGGTCGCGGCTGTAACCGAGGTGGTACTTGACGTCGCCGTCGCCCTGGATGTTGGCGGGAAGGAAGCTGCCCTCGAACTCCGCGAAGATCTCGTGGTAGGGCTTGCCCATGACGTTGGCCATGACGTTGAGCCGGCCGCGATGCGGCATGCCCATGATGATCTCGTCCACGCCGCGGTTGCCGGCCTCTTCGATCAAGGTGTTGAGCAGGGGAACCAGGGAGTCGGCGCCCTCCAGCGAGAAGCGCTTCTGGCCCACGAACTTGACGTGCAAGAACTGCTCGAGAGCGGCCGTGGTCATCATCGCCGTCAGCACTTGGTGGCGGTCCTCCGCGCTGAGCTGAGGCACGTTTAGGTTCGGCTCGATCTGCGCTTGCAGCCACTCGCGCTGCTCCTTTGACGAGATGTGCATGTACTCGATGCCGAGCGTGCCGCAGTACGTTGCGCGCAACAGAACGATGAGATCGCGGAGCGGCGCGTGATCGCAGGCGCCGAACGTCGGGCAGGCAACCACCCGATCTAGGTCGGCGTCGCTGAAGCCGAACTGGGACAGCTCGAGCAAGGGATGGTCGGACTGGTTGTCGCCGAGCGGGTCGAGGTTAGCGATCAGATGCCCGAGCTCGCGGTACGAGTGAATGAGGTCGAAGACCCCGATCGTCGGTTCGACGTCCGCAGTCGGCTGCGGCGCCGGGGTGGTTTCCAGGGCGCGGCCAGGCTCCGTGGCGAAGAACTGCCGCCAGTCCTCCGGCACCGCGGCGGGGTCGTCCCGATAACGCTGGTGCATTTCCTCGATGAAGGCGGCATTGGCCTGCTGGAGGAAATCCGGGCGCATCGCGAGCCTAGCGGGAGATCCGCTGTTCCATAGCAGCGGTGCGGGTCAGGAGCCAGGCAAGCCCGCGACTCATTCCTTGATGCCGACGACGTAGGCGACCCAGGACGCGTCGCTCTCGGCATGCTGGCGGGAGCGGTAGGCACCGTTGCCCGCTCCGGTGCGCTTGACGGTTCCTTCCCAGTAGACCTCGACCCGGCTGAAGCCGGCCTCGGTCAGAACCTCCCGTACCTCGGGGATCGACCACAGGCGCCAGCGGTAGACGAAGGCGCGACGGATCTCGCTCCCGTCTGGGAATCGGAAGTGGATGGCGAACTCGCAACGGTGGGTGATCGGATCGAAGCGCTTCTGTTCCCAGACGTAGGTAAACCCACGGCAGCGCCTGGGTTCCTCCAGTCCCTCGTGCAGGACCTCGTAGCCACCGAGCATGTCGAGGACGAAGATGCCCTTGCGGGCCAGGTTCCGGTGGGCCGCGCGACAGTAGGCGCGCAGCTCGGGGCGCGTGTGGAACACGTAGAAGGAAAAGTTCTGGGCCGCGACGATGTCGGCCTTGACGCCGTCGACGCTTCGGGCATCCGCCCGCACCAGCCGAACCCGCCCGCGCGCAGCCGGTCCGAGCGCGCCCAGGTGGTGCTCGGAGGCCCAGTCCAGCGGCTTCCGATCGAGATCGACGCCGACCGCGCGCCGGTTGGGCCGGCCCCTGACCCACTCGCACGAAACCGCCGCGGTTCCACAGAAATCCTCCCGCAAGATCCGCGGCTCACGCCCGAAGGCCGCGCGGTAGGCGCGGTGGAAGAAGCGCACCTCGACGTCGGGCTGCTGCACCGAGCGGAGATAGAGATCGTACTTGTCGGCGAGCCGGGCCATGGGCTCGGCGAGCTTGCTAACCTTGCGTCGTGTGGGGCGGCGTCGGGGCATTCACGCAGGATATCAGAGCGCTCGAATCCGATCAGCACGCGGGCGCACGCACGTGGCGCCGTCAGCCCACCTGCGCATCGATCAGTTCGGCGAGCTTGGCCCGTTGGTGGATGCCATCGCCGAGATAGAACTGGTTGTGCTTCTGCCGTTTGAAGTAGATGTGGAGGTCGCACTCCCAGGTGAACCCGATACCTCCGTGCAGCTGTACCGAACGGCCCGAGCAATAGGCGGCCGCATCGGACGCGGCGGACTTGGCCATGCGCGCGAAGGTCTCGGCTTTGTCCGGCTCGGTGTCGACCGCGCAGGCGGCGTTGTAGACGAGCGAGCGGGCACGGTCGATCTCCAC
Organism: uncultured Myxococcales bacterium; assembly: GCA_964555245.1. Lineage (GTDB taxonomy): Bacteria > Desulfobacterota > Binatia > UBA1149 > SPBQ01 > CAZKRI01. Next base: position 158,538 of record CAZKRI010000032.1, on the reverse strand, counting down.
CATCATATTGGCGATGGGGTGCTTGACGGCTTGGAAGAACCCGATAGGCCGGTCGAACTGCTTACGCACGCGGGCGTACTCGGCGGTCGTCTGCAGTTGCCACTCGGCCGCGCCGCACAGATCGGCGGCGACGATGGTGAGCATCGCCGGCAGGGCGCGCTCGATGGCGGCATCGCCGCTACCGGCCGCGGCGACGATGCCACCGGCGCCAACCTCGACGTCCTTCAGCTCGACGCGAGCCTGATCGCGGGTCAGGTCGACGATGTGATCGGGCCGGACTTTGAACCCTGGCGCGTCCGCGGGCACGCAGTACAGACCGATGCCGAGGGAGCTGCGCGCCGAAAGCACGAACTGCTCCGCCTTGCGCGCGTCCTGCACGAAATGGGCGATCCCCGCGAGCACCACGCCCTTGCCCGCTGCGGTGGCCGTGACGTCGGTATCGCCGGATTCCCAAGATCCGTTTCCATCGGTGATCGCCAGGCTCGTCGGCGCACCGGCGGCAATCCGCTCGAGCGCCGCCTTGGCGGTCGGACCGGCCTCACGCAGCACGCAGGTTGCCAGCAGGGTCGCGATCAACGGCGAGGGGAGGGCGGCCCGGCCGACCTCCTCGGCTAGCGCGGCTACCGCCACCATACTCATGCCGAGGCCCCCGGCGTCCGCCGGCACCGCCAGCCCCGTCCACCCCAGCGCGACCACCTGTTTCCACAGCCGTTCATCCCAGGCGCAGGGTGGCTCGGCGGCCTCGTAGGCCTGGTGAGGGTCGGCGGCGACCAGCTTGCGTAGCCGCTCGATCCCGGCGTTCTCGGTCAGAAAGCGCCGCGCCGAGTCCTGCATCATGCGTTCGTCTTCTCCGAATCCGAAGTTCCTGGGTTGTGCCATGCTGCCGTTTGCTCGTGGGATCGAGTGCCGGCGTCTTACTTCGACTTGGCCAGGCCGAGCACGCGCTCGCCGAGGATGTTGCGTTGGATCTCGCTGGTGCCGGCCGCGATCGTGATGCCGTAGGAGTTGAGGTAAGACAGCGGCCACTCGGCGCGGTCCGGCGCGTTGGGGTCGGAGAGATACAGCGACGCATGCGGTCCCTCGACCTCGAGTGCGACGGCGGCAAGGTCTTGCAGCAGCTCGCTGGTGAGCAGCTTGCCCTGTAAAGGAATACGCATCGGGTGATCGGTCAGCGCTTCCACGCGAGCCCGACGAGCGGTTTGACGGAAACCCTCGGCGCGCACGCAGATCTGTAGGATCCGGTCGCGCAGCACGGGATCGTCCCAGGCCCGCTTGCCGGCGCGCGGGATCTTCTTTGCCAAGCGGACCAGCGCGTCCACGCGGTCTTCCAGCGACAGCCCGCCTCCGCCGCCGGCTGACTCGGCAGCTCCGCGCTCGTGCAGCAGGGTGGTCATGGCCACCTTCCAGCCTTCACCCACGGCATCGACTCGCAACCGGTCGGGGACCAGGACGTTCTCGAAGATCACTTCGTTGAAGCCGGTCTCGCCGGTGATCTTGATCAGCGGCCGGACCGTGACCCCCGGCGCGTCTGCGATCGGCACGATGAAATAGGTGAGCCCCCCGTACTTGTCTGCGCTGCTGCTACGGCAGAGCATGATCATCCAACTGGCGAAGTGCGCCAGGCTGGTCCACACCTTGTGGCCGTTGATGACCCAGTTGTCGCCCTCCCGCACGGCCGAGCTCTGCACGCTGGCCAGATCGCTGCCGGCGTTCGGCTCGGAGAATCCCTGGCACCAGATCTCTTCGGCCGCCAGCAAGGGAGGCAGGTAACGGCGCTTCTGCTCCTCGCTGCCGTGGTGGAGGATCGTGGGCGCGGCCATGCCCAGACCGATGACGTTGATGAGGTAGGGGACCTGTGCCCGTGACATCTCCTGGCTCGCGGTCCGCTGAAAGCCTTCGTGCCCGTGGCCGCCGTACGCCTTGGGGTAGTCGGCACCCACCAGGCCCGCGGCGTGGCACTTCTTCTGCCAGTCGCACAGGTAGCGCCGCTGCTCTTCGGTCATCACCTCGATGGCGAACTCGGGAAGCCGGAAGGCGGGGGCCGCCGGACGGTTGTCGGCCAGCCAGCGGCGGCAGTACTGGCGGAACTCGACCTGCTCGGGCGTGTCTTTGCGTTCGGACATTGGGGGCCTCCTTAGACGTGGGGCTCGGATCCCGCAACCCACCGCCTTGCATCGTTGGCCGGGAACCTTATACAGGCTGGACCGTCCCGCGGGGGGATTCCCACAGGTGGCAAGCAAGCCGATTTTTCGCGTCCGTTTCTTCAACGAGGGCAAGGTCTACGAGCTGTACGCCCGCCGGGTTCACCATGGTGAGCTGTTTGGGTTCATCCAGATCGAGGACATCGTCTGGGGCAAGCGTTCCGAGGTGATCGTCGATCCCGGCGAGCAGGAGCTCAAGAACGAGTTCAACGGGGTCAAGCGCACCAGCGTGCCGCTGCATGCGGTGGTGCGCATCGACGAAGTCGACAAGGGTGGCACGGCCAAGATCCTGGCCATGCCGGCGGTTACCGAGTCGAAGGTTTCGCCGATCACCATCCCGCTGTACACGCCGGGCGGCCGCCCGCGAAAATCGTAGTGAGGCTTGCCCGTGGCCATCGTTGAACCGCTGGCGGTCGCGCCGGGGGCCAAGCGGCGCTTCAAGCTGTCCAGCCCCGCCACCCTGGCTCCCATTGGCGAGATCGAGGTCGCGACTCCGCAGGACGTCCGTCGCGCGGTCGAGCGCGCCCGCGTAGCCCAGCCGGCGTGGGCGGCACTCGGATTCGACGGCCGTGCCGCCTACATGAGGCGGGCGCTCAAGCTGCTGGTCCAGCGCCAAGACGACTACCTCGACGTGGTCTGCCTGGAGACCGGAAAGGCCCGCATGGAAGCGCTGATGATCGAGATCATCGCTTCCTGCGATTTCCTCGCCTACTGGTCCAAGCATGCCAAGAAGATCCTGGCCGAGCGCAAGCGGCGCATGCACCTGCTGGGCCCGATGAAGAGCCTGCGCATCGTCTACCGGCCGCTCGGCGTCGTCGGCATCATCACGCCGTGGAACGCGCCGTTGGTTCTGTCGCTCAACCCAGCCGTGCAAGCGTTGATGGCGGGCAATACGGTCGTGCTCAAGCCGTCGGAGGTCACGCCGTGCTCGGGCAAGCTCGTCGGCGATCTGTTCGCGGCTGCCGGTCTGCCGCCTGACGTGCTGCAGGTCGTGCTCGGCGACGGCGAGACAGGCGCGGCGCTCGTCGAGGCAGGGGTCGACAAGATCTCGTTTACCGGCAGCGTGGCCACCGGACGCAAGGTGGGTGAGGCCTGCGGGCGGCGCCTCATCCCGTGTACGCTCGAACTGGGTGGCAAGGATCCCTGCATCGTCTGCGCGGACGCCGATCTGGAGCGCGCGGCGCGCGGTGTGGTGTTCGGCGCCTTCATGAACTCGGGCCAGGTCTGCATGGCTGTCGAACGCGTTTACGTCGTCGAATCCGTCGCCGACCAGTTCACCGAACGCGTCGTCGCGTTGACCCGTACGCTTCGTCAGGGAGCCGAAGGCGAGTTCGACGTCGGTGCGATCTTCTGGCCGCGCCAACTCGAGATCATCGAACGCCACGTCGATGAGGCCGTTGCCAAAGGGGCCAAGGCCCTGGTGGGAGGGCGGCGCAATCCGGCGCTGAAGGGCCTGTTCTATGAGCCGACGGTGCTCGCCGACGTCACCCAAGAGATGGCGATCATGCGTGAGGAGACGTTCGGGCCCGTTCTGCCCATCTTGCGCGTGCGGGACGAGGATGAGGCGATTCGCCTGGCCAACGACACCAGCTACGGCCTCACGGCCACGATCTGGACGCGGGATCGCGGCAAAGCGGTCGAGTACGCCCGGCGGATCTCGGCCGGATCGGTCATCGTCAACGACAGCTCGATGACCTACGGCGCCACAGAGGCGCCCTTCGGCGGCGTTCGCAACAGCGGGGTCGGACGGGTCAACGGTGAGGAGGGCCTGCGTGGCTATTGTTACTCCCAACCGATCATCGTCGACCGCTTTGGCCGCAAGAACGAGCCTGCCTGGTACCCGTTCACCGCGCGCAAGCTGCGCAATTTCCAGCGCATGGTCCGGTGGGTTTGGGGAACTCGCCTGTGGCAGTGGCTGACGTAGCGCTGTGTCCCCCCCCAATGGGGGGAGGAGAACTGCTCAGCCTGACCTTTACCTCCGATTCCTAGAGTTTCGGCAGACCCCGAAGTTGACCTCGCTAGCCGCCCTTAGTGGCGTTAGGGAAAGTCCTAATTGATCGGGCGTGCCCGGCGGCTGTATATGGGGACCGCGATGATCGGTGTCGAGCCCGCCGGTTGTCGAGTGAACGGTGCACGGCGGTAAAGTGCGCATCCGGTCAAACTCTGGCACACGCCAGCGGGTGCGTAGGGAGGAAGGGGGTCGGGCATCACGTCCGTGATGTCTGACGCGCCGTACCGGGGAGCTTCGGCAGCAGCTCTTCGGTTGCACTACATGCCTCCGCGGCCGGATCCTCCTCCGGCGCGGAGGCTTTTCTCTAGCACCTCAGATCGCCCGTGAACGGCCGGCCCAGTACGGGTCGCGAAGCTTCCTCTTGTAGAGCTTCCCGTTGGGATCGCGCGGCATCTCGACGACGAAGTCGATCGACTTGGGCCGCTTGTACTTGGCAAGCTTGTCGTCGCAGAACGCGAGAACGTCCTGGCTCGTGCCATCATCGGGTGAGATGCCGTCGATGAGCTGAACCGTGGCCTTGACCTCTTCGCCCCAGTCCTCGTTGGGAATCCCGAACACCGCGGCATCCGCAACATGGGGATGCGTGAGCAGCACCGCCTCAATCTCGGCCGGATAGATGTTGACGCCGCCCGAGATGATCATGTCGACCTTGCGGTCGCAGAGGAACAGATACCCTTGCTCGTTGAGGTAGCCGATGTCGCCGACCGTGAAGTAACCGGCGCGCCGGTTGTCCTCGGTTTTGGCCTCGTCCTTGTGGTAGCGGAACTCGTTGGTGCCGAGCGCCATGTAGACGGTTCCGGGAGTGTTGACGGGGCAGGGGTTTCCCTGGTCGTCAAAGATCTTGATGTCGGAGCTGGGCCAGGGCCTTCCCACGGTTCCCGGATACTCGAGCCACTCCTGCGGCGTTACGAGCGTGCCGCCGCCTTCGCTTGCGGCGTAGTATTCGTAGACCACGGGACCCCACCACTCGAGCATCTTTCGTTTCGTTTCGGTGGGGCAGGGCGCGGCCGCGTGGATCATGCAGCGGAGCGAAGCGAGGTCGTACCTCTTGCGCGCGGCTTCGGGCAGACCGAGCAGCCGGTGGAACTGGGTGGGAACCATGTGACTGGTCGTTACCCGGTATCGTTCGATGAGCTCGAGGCAGCTTTGGGGGGTCCACCGGTCCATGAGCACCACGGCGTGGCCGAAGTGCAGAGAGGATGACGCGAACAACAGCACGGCGGTGTGGTAGAGCGGCGAGCCGCACAGGTGAACGTTGCCGTCTTCGGGCTGGATTCCGAACATGGACAGGAACAGCGCATAGAGCGCTCCCATCGTGTCCGGGTCCGTATCCGGAAGCCGCCGGCGTACGCCTTTGGGTTTTCCGGTCGTGCCCGACGTGTAGTTCATGACGGCGCCCGCGGTTCGCGCCTCTGGTGGGCCGTCGGGCTGCTCGCCCACGACGTCCGCGTAGGTCCGAAACCCAGGTATCGAGCCGACCGCGAGCCGGGCCGCATTGGGTACGGAGAACTCCCCGGCCGCCGCCTGGCAGACCTCGGCGAAGCTCTCGTGGCCGATGAACGCCTTCGAGTCGGAGTTGTCGACGATGTAGGCGATCTCAGGGCCGACCAGGTGATGGTTGATGGGAACCAGGTAGCAACCGATTTGAAATGCGGCCAGGTACGCTTCGATCATCTCGGCTTCGTTCGGCAGCAGCGTCGCCACTGCGTCGCCCTTGCTTACACCGAGGGCGCGTAGCGCCCGCGCCAGGCGGTTGGAGGCTGCCGCCAACTCGCCGCGACTGATCCGCCGCTCCCGCGGGGTCACCAGCGCGAGCCTGTCCGGGTTGGCGCGCGCCAGATTCCAGAATCCGTACTCCGCCATAGGTCTCCTCGTGGCCGCCGGCCGGGCGAGCCGGCCGGCCAGGGGTGGGCAAGGCTAGTGGATCGTCCGCGTCCAATCCACCGGTTCGAGTCGATGCTTCGAGTTGGTGCAAGTGGGTCATGGTGCCACTACGGTGGCGTCCGGCGCATGCGACGTGCGTGGGCGGCCGGCCCAGCGGATGCCATGGAGCCGGCGCCGGTCTGCCGCAGCAGGCCCGCATCAGATCGAGACGAGATGAGACGGCTGACTCAAGATTGAACGTCTGAACGTTGCGGATGCTGGGTTCGAGGCCAGGGCGGCGGTGGCCAAGACGCCAAACTCGCTCTGCAGCGCGAGTTGCGCCGCGATGGCATCTCGCTTGCAGATGTCCGAGCACTACGACGAACGCGATCAGGTCGCGGGGATCGATAACCAAAGGAGAACGGAACCAAATGAAGCTTTTCGAGACTTTCGTGAAGGATGAGCAGGGCGCGTCGATGGCGGAGTACGCCATGCTGTTGGCTTTGATCGCGGTGGCGACGATCGGTGCGGTGACCGCGCTGCGCGACCAGATCGTTGCTGTGTTCAACGCCTCGGCCTCGACTCTCGGCAACGCGAAGTAGTCCAGGCCGAACGGCAGGCCGGTAGGCTCGCACCGAACCCCCCACGGTGCGAGCCCTCCGGCAGGCCACGGTGTGATTCCTCCTCTCTCTCTGCAGCAAACGCGGGACTCGTCGGTGGGCTGACCGGCGGGTCCCGCGTCATTTTATGCCGAGCCGCGGCCGAACCAGATGGTAGGCTGGAATGAGGTGTGCGGTGCTCGAAGCGGATCGCAAACAGAGATTCCTCAAGCTGCAGCGTGCCTTCCTCGATGAGGCGGCCGCCGATGTCGCGGAGCTGCTCTCGCTCTTGAATGGTCAGTCGACGGGAACCGATGCACGCCGGTGTTGTCGTGTGATCGCCCACAACCTGCGCGGCACGGGAGCCTCCTACGGCTACGCCCAGATCAGCGACACGGCAGCGTGCTTGGACAACGCCCTCGATGCCGGCGCGTCCGAGACCGACGTGCGGGCGTTCGCGCTGCGCTTGCGCGAGGCGGTCGCGATCTGCGACGGCTCGCTCTCCCTGGGCAAGCAACCGCCATGTTGAACGGACGCGTCTTACTCATCGACGACGATCCCACGCTGCTCCGGCTGGTGGAGTTCCATCTGCAAGGAGAGGGCTTCGAGACCGTCACCGCGAGCAGCGGCGCTCAGGCTTTGGCGCGGCTGGCCGAGGGCGTTCCAGCGGCCATCGTGCTCGACCTGATGCTGCCGGATCTGTCGGGCAAGGACCTGCTCGCCAAGTTGCATCGCGACCACCCCGGCATCCCCGTGGTGGTGTTGACCGCGCAAGCGGACGTCAGCGTCGTCGTCGAGTGCATCCAGCTCGGCGCGACCGACTACGTGCAGAAGCCTTTCGACGGCACGCGACTGGTCACCTCGGTCCGCAACGCGTGCAGCCAGGCCCGGCTCAAGGAGCGGGTCGAGTCGCTCAGCTCGCGCCTGCGCGAACGCGACGGTTTCGCGGCAGTCGTCGGCCGCTCGGCAGCTATCCGTCAGACCATTCACATGCTCGAGCGTGCATCCGCGAGCGATGTGACGGTTCTGCTGCAAGGCGAGAGCGGAACGGGGAAGGAAGTCGCCGCCCGTGCCATCCACACGGAAAGCTCCCGGCGAGACGGTCCGTTCATCGTCGTCAACTGCGGTGCGATTCCCGAAGGTCTGATCGAGAGCGAGCTGTTTGGCCACGAGAAAGGTGCCTTCACCGGCGCCACCGCGAGCCGCATCGGCAGCTTCGAGCAGGCGCAAGGGGGAAGCATCTTCCTCGATGAGATCGGGGAGTTGCGCGCGGACCTTCAGGTTCGTCTACTGCGGGTCCTCCAGGAGCGTCAGGTGCAGCGTGTGGGCGGCTCCGGGCCGCGAGCGATCGACGTGCGCGTGATCGCGGCGACCAACCGCGACCTCAAGACCGAGGTCGGCCGCCGAGGATTTCGCGAAGACCTCTACTATCGGCTGGCGGTTTTCCCGGTAGAGCTGCCGCCGCTACGCGAGCGTGCTGGCGACGCCCTGCTTCTCGCGCGTGCCTTCATCGAGCGGTTCGCCGGCCGTCTCGGTAAGCCGATCTCAGGACTCAGCCCGGACGCGCAGCGCGCCGTCGAGCGTTACCGGTGGCCGGGCAACGTGCGCGAGCTCGAGAATGTCCTGGAGCGTGCGGCGATTCTGGAAGACGGGCCAGTCATCTCCTCGGCCAGTCTGCCTGCCGATGTCGCTGCCGCCGCCCTTGACGCGCGGCCGGGGTGCGGAGCTTCACCGGTTGCCTCTTCGTCGCCCTCGGCACTGGAGTCGCCTTCGGGCGGGTCTCCCGAGGACATCCTTCCGCTGGAAGAAGAAGAGCGCCGGATCATCCTGCGCGCATTGGAGCTGACCCGCTGGAACATCCAAGAGGCGTCGACGCGGCTGGGCATCGGCCGTGCGACCATCTATCGCAAGATCGATCGTTACGGACTCAAGACCGGCATCTGAAGGGAGAGTCGCGGTGGCATTGTTCGGCTTGGGCAAATCGCAGGCTCGTGGCGTCGCCGAGAAGGATGGCAGCCTCGACGGCGCGGCCTACAAGGCGCTGTTCGACCATCTACCCGATTGTCTGCTGCTGTACGACCAGTCCGGCCGCATCGTCGACGCCACCCGCGGTGCGCTCGATTTGTTCGGCTACACTCGCGACGAGCTCGCCGATCTCGACCTTGCCGACCTCTACCCGGAGGAAGCGGGCGCGACCGTCAAAGCCGAGCTACGCGGGATCTTCTCGCACCGCATCGCGCGCTTCGAGCTGACCTGCCGCAAGAAGAGCGGCCAGCTGTTTCCGGCCGAAATCTCCGCGAGCCGTTGCCGCGTGGCCGGCGAGCACCTGATCCAGATCATCGTGCGCGACGTCGAGGAGACGGTGAAGATCGTCCGCTACCTGCACGAAAATGACGAGATCACGCGCGCGATCCTGGGCTGTGCGCTCGATTCGATCATCAGTCTGGACGACCGCGGGACCGTGCTCGAGTTCAACCCAGCGGCCGAGAAGATGTTCGGGTACACGCGACAGGAGGCCCTGGGCAGCCCGATCGCCGATCTGGTCGTGCCTCCCTTCCTCCGCGAAGCGTATCATCGATGGCTGCGCGACTGCGCAGCTGGCCGCGGCGCCAAGCTGCTGGGCCGGCGCTTCGAGAGCGTGGCCATGCGGCGCGACGGCAGCGAGTTCCCCGTGGAGTTGCGCGTGGGCGAGGTGCGGCGCCGCAACTCGCTCACCTTCACCGCCTACGTCAGCGATATCTCCGAGCGCAAGCGGTACCTCTCGCGGCTGGCCGAGGAGAAAGCCAAGCTCGAGGCGATCCTTTCGGTCACCAGCGACGGCATCGTCGTGCTCGCGCACGACGGCGCGGTTGCCTATGCCAATCGTAGCTTCGAGGAGATGATGGGCTGCGACGGGGTTGCGATCCGCGGCATGCCCGCCTGCGACCTGGCGCAGCGGTTGCGGCGGCTCAAGCCCGACCCCGCCGATGCGTTCGACTACGCCCTCGGCGTGGGAGGGCAGGGGGATCACTCGGGCCGGCCCCTCTACCGTCGCTGCCGAATCGACGCGGTCGTACCGCGCACCCTGCGGGTCTCCTGGCGCAGCTACGGTTCGGAAGCGGACAACCCCATCGGACGCTTGGCCGTGTTCCGCGACGTGACCTGGGAGGACGAGGTTCACCGCGCCAAGGACGATCTCATCGGCAACGTCTCCCACGAACTGCGTACGCCGCTCACGTCCATTCAGGGGTTCGTGCAGTTGCTCGTCGAGGAGCGGGCCGGCTCGGTCTCGCAGAAACAGCGGAAGATTCTTGGAATAGTCGGCGAGAACGTCGAGCGCCTCAAGCACCTGGTCTCCGACCTCCTCGACGTCGACCGCGTGAGCACGGCGCCGCTCGAGATCGCGCAGTTCGACCTGGTCGCGCTCTTGGCCGAAGCCATTACGAACGAGCGCACGCGCGCCGAAGCCAAGGGCCTCGCGGTCGGACTGCGCGGCCTGGCCTCGTGCCGGATCAGCGGTGACCGGGAACGCCTCTATCAGGTCTTCCAGAACCTGGTGGCCAACGCGATCAAGTATACGCCGCAGGGCACCGTGACCGTCTCGGTCGACAGCGAGACCGCGAGCACCGTGATCGTGGACGTGGAGGACACGGGCATCGGAATCGGCGAGACCGAGTTGGTCCGGATCTTCGACCGCTTCTTCCGCAGCAGCGCCGCCTACGCGGCGCAGGTAGGTGGCACCGGACTGGGGCTCTCCATCGTCAAGGCATTGGTCGAGCGCCACGGCGGGCGGATCGAGGTCAAGAGCGCGCCGGGCGCCGGAAGCCGGTTCCGGATCGTGCTGCCGGTCGAGATAAGCGAGCGTGCAGTCGCTCAGCCGAGTGAGCCGGCCGATCTGCTCATGCCGGAGGTGAGCTCATGAAGCGGATGCTGCTGGCCGAGGACGATCACCACGTGGCCGTGCTCGTCGAGTTCTGTCTGGAGGACCTGGGCTTCGAGATCGAGCACTGCAGCGACGGAATCCAAGCGCTGGAACGACTGCGTCAGGCCCCGGCGCCGGACCTGATCGTGTTGGACTTGAATCTTCCGGGCAAGTCCGGGCTCGACATTCTCACCGAGCTGGGCCGCGGCTCCTCCGCCGCGGAGCCTCCGATCCTGGTGCTGTCGGCGCGCGCCAAGGACACCGATCGCGCCGAGGCGCTGGCGCGCGGCGCGAGCGCATACCTGACCAAGCCGTTCAACACGACCGATCTCGTCAACGCGGTCACTGCGTTGGTCGGCGCGTCACCACGTTAGGGGTGGACTGACAGGTACGCTCAGGGGACGATCTCGAACCTGCGCTTACCTTTCCAGCGATAGACCCGGAAATCGCGATCCAGGGTGAACACCCGTGTGATCCCGAGCGCTTCGGCGGCAGCAACCAGAGACGCATCGGCCAGATCCATAGGAAGATCCTTGTACTTGGCCATCAGGACGCGGATTCGACTCTGCAGTGGGTCGTCGAGCGGGACGAGCTGCAGGTCTCCGCGTTCCAGCAGCTTCCAGAGCCCGTCCTGAGCCTTCCATCCCCCCGCGCTTCCGAGCAGGTACATCGCTTCGGTGAACGCGGGCCAGGTCGTGATCATGGGCGCGGAAAGGCTCGAGAGAGCCATGAGACACCGTTCGTGATCGGCCTCTCCGCGGTCGATGACCGCGACGAGAGGACCCGCGTCCACCAAAATCAACGGCGACCCTGTTTCTTCTTTAGCTGGGCCGAGAACTTCTTGCCCGTGCGTCGCGCGCGTCCGCCCTTACTGCGGACGATTCCTGCGACGTCCCGCAGGCGGTGCGCAAGCCGTTGTCCCAGCATGGCGGCGCAACGCTCCTCAATCGCCTGCCGGATGATGTTGGAGACGGGCTCGCCGCTGAGGTGGGCCGCCTCCTCCAGGCGAGATTCGAGCGATTCGTCGAGTCTCACGCTTCGCATCGTCTGTTTCTCCTGTAATACATAGCAAGTGTGGTCGTACTACGCGCTTCCGTCAACACGTAGCCGGCTACTTCCGTCCCGGTAGCTCCGAAGGCTACAGCGCCGCGGCGATCAGAACGATCAGCATCACCACGCCGATCGACGCCTTGACGACGAAGCCGAGCAGGCGGCCGCGCATCGCGGCCAGTCCCGCGCGCAGCGCCGACTGCGTCTGCTTGCCTTCACTGCTTGCCGCCAGTGTCGCACCGGCGAACGCACCCGTCAGTGCGCCGAGCAACGAACCCACGCCCAGCAGAAACGGCGTCCCCACCAGGCCACCGACGAAACCGCCGCTCAAGGCGGCGACTGTCACCCGCCGGGTGGGGCGCTCGGTGCCGGTCGCTACCGCGGCCGAGGCGAGCTCGAGGATCTCGGCGACCACAGCCAGAGCGAGCAGCCAGGCCAGCTTTACCCAGGTGACCATCTCGAAACCGGTGATCCATCCGTAGGCCAGTGCGATGCCGAACAGGAAGAACGTGCCGGGCAAACCGATGACGAGGCAGGCCAGGGCGAGGAGCGCCACAGCGATCAGAATAACGAGCCCCAAGATGTGGGTGAGCGTTGCCATATTCGTTCGTGGCCTCCGGTCTTAAAACGCGAGAGCGGTCTGGGCGCAAACGGGGCAATCCCGCGTGGACAGGAGCGTCGCCCGGCGTGTATAGTCCCGCCATGCTTCGCTTCGCGTTGATGTGCCTCCTCATCGGTTCCTTTCTTGCAATCCCTGTACGCGCGACAGCCCAGTGCGCCGGCGACTGCTCGGTCGAGGATTCGACCGATCCCAAGACGCTAGAGGTCTACGCGAAGAGAGCATCGAAAGCGGTGCTCGATTGCGCGAAGGACGGGGATCCCGGCTGTCCCACAGCTTGTCCGCTGCCCGACCCGGCCGAGTCGGGGCTATCACCGGCCTGCGGGGATCTGCTCGCTTGCCAGATCCGAGCGATGGCGGAGACCGCACTGGCTGCCGCGTGGGATGACGCCGGCTCCTGCGCGATGTCGGCGGCGGATGACTGTCAGCTCGCGCGTGCGAAGGCGGCAGGCAAGCTCGCCGCAAAACGCCTCAAACGCCGGCGCACCGGAACCATGGACAAGCTCGCTAACGACGCGCAGTCCTGCGCGACCTCGGCCGACAAGCCGGGCGCCTGCGATGGCGCGACGCTGTGCGCGCAGGTCTCCGACTGGGTCGAAGGAATCATGCCGACCGCGGTGCGTCCGGGCCGCATTCAGACGTTGGAGTTCACGGCGGCAGTTGCTGGCGAAGGCGCCGCCACGTTGACGTTGTCGTCGGAAGCGTCCGACTGGGGTCTGTACGGAGCCGAATCGATCGTCTTGGAGTATGACGTCGATGGCCAGGCCCTCGGCACGATCGTCGTCCACAACGGTGAGGCCGCAACCGACTACCGCATTCTCCTGGGCGATCTCAGCGCAGGCGATCACACGATCGGGCTGCGTCACAGCAAAACCCTGAGCCCCGCCTCGACCTCCGCCGGTGTGATCCATGCATCGGCTCAGGCCTCCGTGCTTGCGCCGAGCGACCCCGGCTACGACGCGCTCCGCTTCGCACCGGTGCTGCTGGGGTTGGACGATGATCTCAACGTCTTCAGTTCCCATCCCGGCAATGCGGTCAGCGATGTGCCCGTGGTGACCTACGTTCGCGCGATCCCGCAAAGCGGCATGACCACGTACCGCTACGTGATGATCTGGAGCAATGAGGACGGCGGAACCGGGCTGTTCCCGAACGTGCTCATGGCCCAGTACGGGCGGACCACCGACATCGAAGGCTACGTCGAGGTCGACGTGAGCGACCTCGGGGTGCTCGAGGAGGTACGATTCCGGCCCGACGAGAGCGGGATCTTGCCGGTGTTCGCCGGAGGCTTCCTGGGCACGCATCCCATCGTCCGCACGAGCACGGCCAACGGCCTGGTCGAAGACGACGGCGACTCGCGACTGCGCTTCGCCCTGGCGCCGTTCGAATTCGACGACAGCGGTCTGCCGCGCGAGCGGGGCATGGACCTGGATCCGGTTTCCTACGTCGCGATGGCGAAGGAGATGATCCGCGAGACCAAGATCGAGGTGCCGACACGTACCAATACCCTGGCGCTCGGCGATCCGCGTGACTATCTGTTCGTCGAGTACGAGCTGGATGTCGATGTTCCCGGCGACGTTCTCTACGCGTACGCCGTGGTGGGAGGCACGACCTACCGCTCCGATCACTTCACGCCGAGCGGGGGCGGTGCGCTCTCACGAAACAAGAGCGGTGGCTTCAGCCGCACCACCGTCGAGCTGCCGGGGGGAACGGCCGTTACTGACGTCACCGAGCTTGGAATGGCCGGGTTGATCGGGGCCGGTTCGATGTCCGGCACGCTCTACCAGTTGGATGCGTTCATGCTGGGGGCGGACTTCTTGCCCGGCGCCCATCTGCTGTTCAGCGGCGCCCAGTTCGACAGCGGGCTCGGGCCGGTCTGGAGCGTGACTCCGTAGAGCAGGGGCCGGGGCGGCGGTCTGCGCCGCCCCGGCTGAATCCCAAGCTTCAAGCCGCGCGTGGGAACAGGGCCTTCTCTTCGTCGATCAGCTCCTTGATCGAGGGCCGCTCGAACATGTTGGCCAGGTATCGAGCCAGGTGCGGGTACTTCTTGGCGTCGACGTCCTCGCCAGCGTGCATGAGATTGATGAACGGCGAGGTGATTCCGATGTCGGCCACACTGAAGGCGTCGCCCACGAGGAACCGCTTGTCCTTGGTCTGCTCGTTGAGGTAGGCGAGCAACGGCGGCAGCCCGGTCTCCAGCGACAGCTTGATCGCGGCCTCATCGGCCGGCTTGTTCATGAACTTGGGGCCGACGATGCGGTTGAAGAACACCGGACCGATCTGTCCCATGAGCCCCGAATCACCGTACTCTTCGAAGTAAAGGGCACGGGCGAACTCGACCGCGTCGGCCGGATACAGAGGCGGCTTGGGCTGGACGCGCTCGAGGTAGGCGATGATCACGGAGGAGTCCGGGATGTTGTCACCTTTCGGCGTCGTGTAGCAGGGGACCTTCCCGAGCGGGCTCATCTTGCGGTACTCTTCGCTCACGTTGATCGGAAAGACGGGATTGAGGGTGTAGGCGATGCCCTTCTCCTTCAGCGCGATGCGCGCCTTGCGAACGAACGGTGAGGCATTGACTCCGTGTAACGTGCTCATGACGTTTCTCCTTGTTGGTTGGGTTGGGGGGACAACGAGATCGTTCGGGAATGGGATGGTTCGATCTCGAAGAGTTGGGGCAGCTCGGCTAGTTTTGCTCGGTCGCCACTGATCCGAACGCGCCCCTCGCGCTCGGCGACCGCTAGATCGATCGTTTGCATCAGGACTCCGACCAAGTCCAAGGCGCTCGCTTCCACCGTGACGTCGACCGCGGGTGCGGCGGTGGTAGCGCTCATCTCGGTGACCTGAGTTCCTGTCGCGCCGCCGGCCAGGAGTATCCGGCGCGACTTGCCCGGGTCGGTCACATGCAGAGCACAGGAAAGGGCGGGGGAGGCGGAAGCGCGCGCGAATTGCTGAAGCATGAACGCGAGGCGCCCGACGTCGATCTGATCGCCGGGCCGAGCCGGTAGCAGGAAGCGCATCCCCCAACGCGCCAGCGCGATGAGCGCGGGACCGAAAGCGTGGCCGTCCTCGGTAAGCTCGTAGACGGTCGCGGCCGCCGGAGGCTCGAGCTCCCGCTTACGGATGATCCCCTGCGCTTCGAGCAACCCCAGACGCTCGCTGAGTACGCTCGGGCTCACCTGACTCAACTGGCGGCGCAGGTCGCTGAAGCGTTGCGGGCCGAAGAACAGCTCCCGCAGTAGCAGCAGGGTCCAGCGCTCACCGACGACCTCGGCCGCTCGAGCCACCGCGCAGAATTGCGGGTACTGGAAATCGGGCACGGGGGCAGCCTGGATGCCCGTACTACTAGAGTCAAACGGAAAAGTTCGAATTTAGTATCGCCGTAAGGCCAGCGGTCGGAATGCCGTGGGCCCCAGATGGGTGGCGGCCCTTATTAAGTGTGACCTGACCCCAATATTGACTAGTCGGTATAGATTCCCTATACCTCGCCCAGTGCATTTCTCATCCCAGGAAGAGTACGGTCTTCGCTGCCTGCTCCAGCTCGCGCGTCACGAGGTGGCTCAGCCGATGCGGATCCAGGAGATCGCGACCGCCGAGGGCCTGGGTCCCGAGTACGTCGCCAAGCTGATGCGGATCCTGCGGCAAGGCGGCCTGGTGAGCAGCACGCGTGGAGCGGCGGGTGGCTATCAGCTGAGCCGGCCCGCTGGAGACGTCACGCTCTGGGATGCCCTGACCATCCTGGGCGGCCCGTTGTTCCCCGACTCCTTCTGCGAGGCGCATCCGGGCGCGCTCAGAGATTGCGTTCACACACCCAACTGTTCGATCCGAGCGGTCTGGACCAGCCTCAACGCTCTGCTGCACGCCGCGCTTTCGAGCATCACGGTGGCCGATCTGGCGGCCGGTGCGCAGCCACCGCTGGCGTGGATCACCGAGATGGCCCGCGGGACGCAAACCGGCGCGCCGGTCGTGCGTGAGGGGTAGGGAGGTAGCGAGCATGCCCGAGTCAACCGAAGCCTCGCGCCTGGTCGACGAGCGCAACGAGTACAAGTGGGGCTTCGTCACCGACATCGAGAGCGACATCGTTCCGCCCGGACTGAACGAAGATGTCATCCGCCTGATCTCGACGAAGAAGGGTGAGCCCGAGTTCATGCTCGAGTGGCGGCTCAACGCCTACCGGATCTGGTCGCGGATGCAGGCCAAGGATGGAGAGCCACGCTGGGCCAACGTGACCTTTCCCACGATCGACTACCAAGCGATCAGTTACTACGCGGCCCCCAAGACCACCGAAGGCCCCAAGAGCCTGGACGAGGTCGACCCGGAGCTGATCGCGACGTTCGAGAAACTCGGGATCCCATTGGAAGAACGGAAGCTGCTGGCCGGGGTCGCGGTGGATGCGGTCTTCGACAGCGTCTCGGTCGCCACGACGTTCAAGGGCGCGCTGGCAGAGAAAGGCATCGTCTTCTGCTCGTTCTCCGAAGCGGTGACCAACCACCCCGAGCTGGTCCGCAAGTACTTGGGTTCGGTCGTACCGGCGAGCGACAACTTCTACGCGGCGCTCAACGCAGCGGTCTTCACCGACGGGTCCTTTTGCTACATCCCGCCCGGCGTGCGCTGCCCGATGGAGCTATCGACCTATTTCCGGATCAACGCGGCCAAGACCGGCCAGTTCGAGCGTACGTTGATCGTTGCCGATGCCGGCAGCTACGTGAGCTACCTCGAAGGCTGCACCGCCCCCATGCGCGACGAGAACCAACTGCACGCCGCGGTGGTCGAGCTGATCGCTCTCGACGATGCGCAGATCAAGTACTCGACCGTCCAGAACTGGTATCCCGGCGACAAGGAAGGCAAGGGCGGCATCTACAACTTCGTGACCAAGCGCGGCAAGTGCGCCGGCCGCAACTCGAAGATCTCCTGGACGCAAGTCGAGACCGGCTCGGCCATCACCTGGAAGTACCCGAGCTGCATCCTGCAGGGCGATGGATCGGTCGGCGAGTTCTACTCGGTGGCCGTGACCAATAACCGGCAGCAGGCCGACACTGGCACCAAGATGATTCATGTCGGCAAGAACACGCGCAGCACGATCATCTCCAAGGGCATCTCGGCGGGCCGCGGCAACAACAGCTACCGCGGGCTGGTGCAGGTGAACCCCAAGGCCGAAAGCGCGCGCAACTACACGCAATGCGACTCCCTGCTCATCGGCGACCGCTGCGGCGCGCACACGTTTCCATACATCGACGTTCGCAACGCCAGCGCGCGTGTGGAGCACGAGGCTTCCACGTCGAAGATCGGCGAGGACCAGCTCTTCTACTGCAAGCAGCGCGGGCTCTCCGAGGAGAACGCCGTCAACATGATCGTCAGCGGTTTCTGCAAGACGGTTTTCAAGGAGCTGCCGATGGAGTTTGCCGTGGAGGCTCAGAAGCTTCTCGCGGTGACCTTGGAGGGCGCCATTGGATAGGGTGATGCTCGAGATTCGCAACCTTCACGCCCAAGTCGAGGGCAAGCCGATCCTGCGAGGGATCGATCTGACGGTGCGCGCCGGCGAGGTCCACGCGGTCATGGGGCCTAACGCCTCGGGCAAGAGCACCTTGGCCGGAGTGTTGACCGGGCGCGAAGCGTTTACGGTGACGGCCGGCCAGGTTCTGTTCGAGGGGCGTGATCTGTTGGCGATGCCACCCGAAGAGCGCGCGCGCGAGGGCGTGTTCCTCTCGTTCCAGTACCCCGTTGAGATTCCCGGCGTGAGCACGGCCTACTTCCTCAAGGAAGCTCTCAACGCCGTCCGCCGTCACGGCGGCCGTCCCGAATTGGACGCGATGGACTTCCTCAAGTTGGCTCGCGAGAAGTTGAGCCTGGTCGACATGAAGGAAGATCTGCTCAACCGGCCGCTCAACGACGGCTTCTCGGGCGGAGAGAAGAAGCGCAACGAGATTTTCCAGATGACCATGCTGGAGCCGCGGCTGGCGATTCTGGACGAGACCGATTCGGGCCTCGACATCGACGCGCTGCAAACCGTCGCCCGCGGCATCAACGCGCTACGCTCTCCCCAGCGCGCGATGATCGTGATCACCCACTACCAGCGCTTGCTCGACCATGTGGTTCCCGATCACACCCACGTGCTCGCCGCTGGGCGCATCGTCCGCTCGGGCGGTCCCGAGCTGGCGCGCGAGGTCGAGCAGCGGGGTTACGGCTGGATCGAGACGCAGGCGACTCCGGCCTGAACCCCCAAGATGGCCACGACCGTACAGGCACGAGAGAGCTTTCTGGCGGAGTTCGAAAGATCCCGCGGTGAGCTGGCCGGTGGCGCAGGCTGGATTGGCGATCTGCGTCGTTCGGCGATCGGGCGGTTCGCCGAGATCGGTTTCCCTGGATCCAAGAACGAGGACTGGAAGTACACCAGCGTCGGCTCGCTTCTTCAGATCCCGTTCCGGCGGGTCGCGCGCTCCGGACTGAGCTTCGACCGGGCGGCTGTGGCTCGCGCCGTCGCCTCGATCCCGGCGGACAAGGCCGCGACCGTTTTGGTCTTCGTCAACGGCCACTTCATGGCCGAGCTATCGCGATCCGGCGAGCCAGCGCTCTCAGATCTAGCGGGCAGCATTCGCCCCCGCATCGAAGCGGAGGATGGGGGTCTGTCGGGGACGCTCGCACGCCAGCTCGACTACGGTGTGCATGGGTTCGCCGCGCTCAACACGGCGTTCTTTGAAGATGGCGCGATCGTCCGGGTGCCTCGCGCAACGAGCTGCATCAACCCCATCCACCTCGTCTTCTACGCCGAGGCGACGTCCGAGCCGACGCTTGCGCATCTCCGGAATCTCATCTTGGTGGAGCCAGGAGCGCGTGCCGCCGTCGTCGAACACTATCTGGGTGACGCCCAGCATCCTTACCTGACCAACGCCGTCACCGAGATCGCGCTCGGCGTCGACGCGACGCTTTCGCACTGCAAGATTCAGAAAGAGGATGCGCGCGCGTTCCACGTCCATCGCATTCAGGTGTTTCAGGAGGCCGGCAGCACGTTCGCGTCCCATGCGGTCGCGTTCGGCGCCGCGCTGTCGCGGACGGAGATCGCGACCGTGCTATCTGGACACGGGGCAAGCTGTTCGCTGTATGGGCTCTACATGATCGGCGGACGCCAGCACGTCGATCATCACACCGTGATCGACCACGCGGTGGCTCGAACGACCAGTCGCGAGCTGTACAAAGGCATTCTCGATGGCCAGGCCCGCGGTGTGTTCACGGGCAGCGTCAAGGTGCGCCGTGACGCCCAGCAGGTGAGCGCCGAGCAGACGAACAAGAATCTGCTGCTAGGCGAAGGCGCCCTGGTGGAGACGCGGCCGCAGCTCGAGATCCACGCCGATGATGTGCGTTGCACCCACGGCGCGACCGTCGGACATCTGGACGAAGACGCCATGTTCTACCTGCGCCAGCGTGGTCTGGACCAAGCGAGCGCTCGCGCCCTGCTCACCTACGGTTTTGCGGCAGAGGTGCTCGCCACGCTCCAACCGGCCGAACTGCGCAGCGCGCTCGAACGCGATCTTTCCGGGCTCGCGCCGAGCCAACATGAGCCCATTGCGGGCAGAAAGCCCTGAGATGATGCCGCGCGCTCAGCAGCTCGCCCGCAAGGCCACCGAGTCGCTCGCCGGATTCGGTGTGGCGCGCAACGTGCGAGACGAGTTTCCGATCCTCCAGCAGGAGGTTCACGGCAAGCCCCTGGTCTACTTGGACAGCGCAGCCACTTCACAGAAGCCGCGCCAGGTGCTCGATACAATCCTGAGCTACTACGAGCAGGACAACGCCAACGTTCACCGCGGCGTCCACTCGCTGGCCGAGCGCGCGACGTTCGCGTATGAGCGAGCTCGCGGCAAGGTCAAGATGTACCTGAACGCGCGGGACATTCGCGAGATCGTCTTCGTGCGCGGCACCACCGAGGCGATCAATCTGGTCGCCCAGAGTTACGGGCGCAGCCACGTGGGCTCGGGCGACGAGGTGCTGATCACGGCCATGGAGCATCACTCCAACATCGTGCCGTGGCAGATCCTCTGCGAGCAGACCGGTGCGCGGCTTCGAGTAGCGCCGATCAACGACCGCGGCGAGCTAATCCTCGATGAGCTCGCCAAGCTCTTGTCGCCGCGCACGAAGATCGCCGCTCTGGTGCATGTCTCCAACGCGTTGGGCACCGTCAACCCGGTCAAGGAGATCGTCCGCATGGCCCACGCCCACGGCGTGCCCGTTCTGGTCGATGGCGCGCAGGCCGTTCCGCACATGCGGGTGGACGTCCAGGATCTCGACTGCGACTTCTACGCGCTCTCCGCCCACAAGGCCTACGGACCCACCGGCATCGGCGCGCTCTACGCCAAGGCAAGCCTGCTCGAAGCGATGCCGCCCTGGCAGGGTGGGGGCGAGATGATCCTGTCGGTGACCTTCGAACGCACGACCTACAACGAGATTCCGCACAAGTTCGAGGCGGGGACGCCGGATATCGCCGGGGCGATCGGGCTGGGTGCAGCCGTCGACTACCTGATCGGCCTGGACATCAATGCGGTCACCGCCTACGAGCGCGAGTTGCTCGAGTATGCGGAGCCGGCCCTCGCTACCGTGCGGGGGCTGCGATTGATCGGGACTGCCGCCGACAAAGCCGCTGTCCACTCCTTCGTGATCGACGGCTGCCACCCGCATGACATCGGAACGATCCTGGACCACGAAGGAATCGCGGTTCGCACCGGCCACCACTGCGCGCAGCCGGTGATGCAACGGTTCGGCGTGCCGGCCACGGCGCGCGCTTCGTTCGCGATCTACAACACGAAAGAGGACGTCGACCGGCTCGTGGCCGGCCTCGATCACGTGCGTAAGGTGCTGCTCTGATGTCCGAGCTGCGCGAGCTTTACCAAGAGACCATTCTCGATCACAGCCGGCAGCCCAAGAACTACGGCAAGCTCGAGCGCGCCACCCACCGTGCCGAAGGTTACAATCCGCTCTGTGGCGACAAGATTCGACTCTACCTCGACGTCGAGGGCGAGACCGTCAAGGACATTCGCTTCGAAGGCGCGGGTTGCGCGATTTCTACCGCGTCCGCGTCGCTCATGACCGAGGCCGTCAAAGGCAAGACCGTCGGCTACGCGCGCGCCTTGTTCCGTCGCTTGCGCGAGACCGTGACCGGCCAAAAGGATGCCGGCGCGGAGCCCGGCGAGCCGGTCGAGATCGGCAAGCTCGCGGTCTTCGAGGGCGTCCGCCAGTATCCGCTGCGGGTCAAGTGCGCCACCTTGGCCTGGCACACCTTGCGCAACGCAATCGACGGCCGCGGTGAGAACGTCGCGGTGACGGAGTGACCTCGGAGCGTCTAGTCATCGGAGGTAGTCACATGAAAGAACCAACGACCGAACCAACTCAGCCAACGGCACCGGGCCCGCCCGCCGCCACCGAAAACGTCAAGCTCACCCCCGAGAAGCTCGAGGAGATGGTCGTCGATGCCTTGCGCACCGTCTACGACCCGGAGATTCCCGTCAACATCTACGATCTCGGGCTGGTCTACGACCTCAGGATCGACGAGGGCAGCAAGGTCGCCATCAAGATGACGCTCACCACGCCGATGTGCCCCGTGGCCGGCTCGATGCCCGGCATGGTCGAGCGCGCCGTCCGCTGCATCCATGCGGTGAGCGACTGCGCCATCGACCTGGTCTGGGACCCACCATGGACCCCCGACATGATGACCGAGGCCGCCCGCCTCCAACTCAACATGTGAACTGGACTCCGGGGCGCAATCGCCCTAGGCTCTCCCGCTGTCGATCGCGTCTCGTCGTGAGGGGCGCAGCGAGGGCCGGCGAGACGCGGCCAATGCTTGTGGTGGGCGTAGCTCAGGCGGTAGAGCCCCGGGTTGTGGTCCCGGTTGTCGCGGGTTCGAATCCCGTCGCTCACCCCATTCTCTCCCGCGACCTTGATCCCAAGGTCGCACACGTATAACAGAGCCCCGGGGCCGTTAGCTCAGTTGGTAGAGCAGCTGACTCTTAATCAGCGGGTCGTAGGTTCGACTCCTACACGGCCCATCCGTTTTCCCCGCTAGTTCAACGACTTCGCCGCTGCTTCCGCGACGCACTCTTCGGCTTCGTCACTGGTCCCGGTAGCGGTGCCGGTTCCGCTAGAAACGAAACGCTCCACGGCCTCCAGTCCGCGTCCATGGCCGTGCGGCTAGCTTGTTGCGTTGGGACTCACTCCGGCGCAAACCATGAGCGCGGCGCCGCGCGATGAGATGCCTCCTCGTCTCAGACCTTCACTACACGCTCAAGCAGCTCGATTGGCTCCAGAAAACGGCGGACCAATTCTCTCTCGTCGTCGTCGCGGGTGATCATCTCGACGTCTCGTCGGCCGTGGCCCTCGAGGCACAGATTGTCGTCACCCTGAAGTACCTCCAGCGTGTGAGCTCGCGGGCGAAGCTTCTGGTGTGCTCAGGCAACCACGATCTCAACGCCACCAACGATGCCGGCGAGAAGGTCGCAGGGTGGATGGCCCGGGTGCGTAAGCTCGGCGTGTCTACCGACGGTGACGCGCTCGAGGTCGACGGCACGCTGTTCACCGTGTGCCCCTGGTGGGACGGCTCCGCGACGCGAGAGCAAGTGGCCGCGCAGCTCGCGCGTGACGGAGCGCTGCGAGACGGCAGCAAGCACCCTTGGGTATGGATCTATCACTCCCCACCCAACCAATCGCCGACGAGCTGGGCGGGAACGCGGCACTACGGCGATAGCGACCTGTCGGCATGGATCTCCCAGTACCGCCCCGACATGGTGTTCACCGGCCACATCCA
The DNA here is from genome assembly GCA_964555245.1 of uncultured Myxococcales bacterium. GTDB lineage: Bacteria > Desulfobacterota > Binatia > UBA1149 > SPBQ01 > CAZKRI01. The sequence goes on along the minus strand of CAZKRI010000032.1, from coordinate 135,514 downwards.
TCAGTCACCGTTCCGTGCAGGCGGATCGTGGGTCGACCGCATTGGCGACACCTGGGTGTTCAATTCCGGCAGACAGATCGGGCCGGTTCCCTGCCACATCGTCATCGACACCGACGAGCGGCGTGCAATGTGGTTCTCGCTTGCGGGCAGCGAGTACGTCGACCTCGGAGAACCGTTGGTGCGCCCGGTCGCCGCTCTCGCGTGAAAGCGCGCGTCGCGTGCTGCTCAGGATACGGTCGGATCGGGGTCGCGGTCGGAGCCCGGCACGTGCCGCCCGCGCTGTGCATGGCCCAGCGTCTCGAGCACTTCGTCGACCATGCCGAAGTGGTCGTCGCTGCCCTCGAACTGCTGTTTTAGATCGACGAGGTAAGTAGTCATTGCGTGCAGCCGCTCGGCGAGAAGTCTCGCGATGTCGAGCGCGATCTCGGGCCGCGAGCGCAGAAATTCGAGCGGGTCCTCGACGACGTAGAACCGGCACGGCGACGTGGTCTTGACCGTCGCCGTGTGTGGCGCGTCGAGTAGTACCGAGATCTCACCGAAGACCGAGCCCGGCTCAGAGATCGAGTGAATCCGAAAATCGCCCTTGAGAACCTCGACCTCGCCATCGACCAAGATGAAGAGGACGCCGACTCGCTGGCCCTCCGCGAGAAGCGTTTCGCCGGCCGGGATCGTACGCTCCGACGCTATCCCGTCGCACGCTCGGAGGATCTCATCCATGGGTTGCGATAGGACTCCATGTACGAGCCCGAGGCAAGCCTCACTATTTCGCAGGTGCGATGCCAGCTTGCACGACTCCTGGTGGGCGACGGTGGTGCCGTCACGGGCCGTCAGCATGTCGCAGCTGGGTGCTCAGTCCGACAGTCAGCTACCGATGTCGGAACACAGCCCCGCCACGCAGCGACGGTACAGCGCCCGCGCCTTGTACGCCGCGCGCTCGGGATCCAATCCGCCGGCGACCAGGGTGTCGTAGACGGTTCGGGCAACGGTTTCGCATCGTTCCTCGCACGGGTTGGTGGGTGGTGGCAGCTCACACCGTCGTTCGAGGCACTTCTTGAATACCGTCCTGCCAGTCTCCTCGCAGTCCAACGGATCGCCGCCACCGGCCAAGCACGCTGCAATCGCCCCGTGCGCCAACGCTGCGCATTTGCGCTCGCAGCGAAGCGACGGATCGCAGTGCAGGTTGGTGCAGCGATGGTACGCCGCGCGGCCAAGCGTGGCGCACTCCTCTTCGGTACCGCCCGCCAGAACGCACGCGTCACGAATCGCGCCTGCAAGCCGCGCGCAGCGATCCTCGCAGGTAGGCGGACTGCAGTGGTCCGCGATGCAGTTCTGCGCGACTTCGCGCGCGCGCGAAGCACAGGTCTCCGGATCGCCACCTTCCTTCACACAGGCGTGGAGCAGGCGATGCGCCAAGCGTACACACCTACGCTCGCACGGGCGCAGGTCGGGTTCGCAGTACGCGGCGACGCAGCGCGTTTCCGCCTCCTGCGAGATCGCTGCGCAACGGTCGGGCGCGATCCCCGCCTCGAGGCAGCGCTGCTCGAGCTTGGCTGCTTTGTTCGCACAGCGCTCTTCGCAGCCGGGCGGCTCGCAATTCGTTGCCATGCACTCACGGAAAGCTACTTGGGCGTCGGCTCGGCAGACGGTGGGGTCACCGCCTGCGGCGACGCAGTCATGAAAAAGCTCGTGCGCCGAGCGCAGGCAGCGCTCGATGCACACTCCGGCTTGGCCGTCATTCGTGTCGTCGGCTGCGAGGGCCGATGAGACAGCGAAGAGCATGAGAAACAGCAGGGTCGATACGGCTTTAGATCTGATCATGGAAGATAAGGTTATCCCGCCGCTTTCGGGGCCGTCAACACCCGTGCTGGTATTTTGCAGCGCCGGAACGGCACTGGTTCCCCAAGTGGCTGCCCGCACGCACACCCCTTGCGCCTGGGAGCTGTGCCGCGGGTGACCAAAGGCGCGCGCGCCCCAGCATGCGTCAGGGGCGGTACGGGTCTCGGTGAGCGTCGCGTCAGCCGATTCCAGCCTTGATGGCGCGCATCGAAAGGAACATGGGCATAGGTTGCGGCCGAGAGTTCGAGCCGCCCTCGACGGCGACGTATGTTTTCCCCAGGTTGCGGTCTAGTCTCCATTGCGCAAGAGGGCGCGCAACGCTCGCGAGGGTTTCCCGGTCTTCAACTCTTTCAGGATCGCGTCCCCGGACTTCCGCGTGACCACCAACTGGGGATGAATGATGACGTCGGACGGTAGCTCGTGCAGCGCCTGCAGGTGGTGGCGGAGCGCCTGCTCGACGAGGTGGCCAAAAAAACCACATTATGGTCCAACCGTTAGCACGTCGGTTTTTACCTCGGACGTGGCGAGTTCGCCGGCGTGTCGGCTAAGCAGGGGGATGATCCTGTCGGGGCTCGACCGTGGTTATTGGTCGAAGCGTTACCTGATCGCCAATCGGGTACTGGACGCGAGTGCCTGGAAGCGTTGAGCCGGGTGCTCAGTCGCCGCACGCTCCCACGCGCGCAACGATCCGGTCAGTCAGAACCACCTGCACCCGTACGCCATCGAGCTTCGCAGGAAGCGGCCGGTGGCTGCGGCCCTGCTCGAGATAGAGCACGATCGCCGCCTCGCTGGGATCGTCTTCCGAAGCGCCCACGCCGACGCCCAGTACGGCGTCGTCGGACATGAGCTGACCGACGTGCCGCCCTTTGACGGCGCTGGCCAGGGCAATCTGCGAGGGATCCGGTTCCGCCATGCCGACCATCAACGAGGCGTTGGCCGCGCAGGCCGCACCCACGAACGCTAAGTCTCCCCCGCACACCGGTGCGAAGGCATCGATCACGTCCTGGATCGGGTTGGCGATCGCGATGCTGCTACTGCCCGCAAAGAGCAGGCCAGTGGGCTGATGATTCGAATCGTTGGTGACCATGAGCGATCCGGAGTCACCCGACTGTAGGAAGGTACCAGGCGTCACCGTTATCTGGTTCTCGAACCGCACCGAGAACTTCTTGCCGGCGTTGCAGCCCTTCTGGTACTGCACCGATACCGTGGCATTGATCGCCTGTACCGTTCCCATCGTGAAACCGGTCGTGCGACCGCTCTTTGCCACGGGCATGCCGATGGTTACCGCTTTCGCAGTCGCGCAGGGGACCCCGATGTCTAGGATTTCCCCGCTCGTGTTCACGGCTCCCGGCCGGGCGATCGAGAGCGCGGCATCGACGTTGGCGGTTCCAAGCGGCACGAGGTTGCCCGCGTAGTCGGCAACGACGTTCGCCTGGTTGGCTCTGCAGCCGCTGTCGATCAAGCCGGGCTGTATGGCATCTTCGCCGGCGGCTGCGCTGCCGGAGCGCCCCAGGACGTGGTTGTTTGAGAGAATGTGGACGGCCCCGTTGCAGGTCACGGCTGCTCCCAGAGTGCCCCCACAGCAGAACGCCTTGCTCGTATCCGCGACGCTGCCTCCCGATGTTCCGAGCTTGATCGGCAGGCTCTGCTTGAGGCGGTGGTCTGCCCCCGTGTCGGCCCAACTCGTCGCGTCGAGCACGCCGAGAATGACCGCGACCGAAAACACCACGCTCATCCGAGTATATCTATCGGTACGGCTCATTGGGCTTTCCTCCGCTGTTCGCGAGCCGGTGGCCCGGCCCTCACAGTGCATCGATCATCTCAGGATTGCGGGCCGAGGTGTCGGCTGTCAAGCCGTCGGCCGACCATTTACGTCCTCTAAGGTTCGCTGGGCGTACGATTGCATGGGCGGAGGGCATGGGGTGTGCGACTCGCAGCAGCTGACCCGACAGCTGTCCCAGCGTTTGTGCAAGACACTGGTACTGCAGACGCCTGGCAAATTCCGACCAGAGCGGCCGGAGGCCCCGCCCAGGACCGCCGGTGGTGAGCTCGGGAAGAGTTCGCAGAGACACTGGGCCAGCCTGGCGAGAGTTCAGGTCCGCGAGAGTTACGGAAGGGGCGTTCCCGCGTCTTTCGCCAGCACTCGCGTGATTGCCACGGCGAAGCTCTCCAAATCACCCAGTCGTTCGGCAACGATTCGCTGCAGAACCTTCGGGTCCAGAGCTTGGTAGTCGTGAACGGCGATGTTGCGAAAGCCAACCATCGCTTCGAGTCGCTGGCAGAGGCTAGCGTCGATGACTCTCTCTTGCTGTAGGATAGTGAAGTGTGCCTTCAAGGAATCCGGTAAGCCCCACCGCCGGCGGGAGATCAGGTAAGCGGCCAGGTCGATCGCGGCCTGGATTGCCCGTTGGAGATTGAGGACTACGACGTCTTGAACGTCGATATCGGACACCCTGGACGCATCGCCACGGGTGACATCGCGAATTCGCTGCAGGTACCGCCGGATGGAAGCGAGCTTTGCGAGAACCGCGTCCGTCATGCGGAGACGGTCGGACGTCGCAGCGCTTCCTCGATGGGGCGCCGGACGCGCTTGAGATCGAAGTACGCCCCGAGGGTTTTCACGATGAAGCTCTCCATGATCTCAGGAGCGCGGTTGAGCAGGACTCGATGCTCGCGCAGCACTTCCATCGACAGAATTGGCGACGCGGTATCGAGGACGACGAGGTCAACGTCGCGTCCGACCCGTGCTTCGACGTCCGTGCGTGTCGACGCGAGCTCGAATGCATCCGGGGGCTGGCTTCCGAACAGAATCCCGATGTCGATGTCGCTGTCGCGACGTAGCTCGCCGCGAGCGGCCGAGCCGTAGAGCAGGATCGCGGCCGGCGCGAAGCGCCTGCCGATGAGCGCTACAGCATCATCGAGACCGGATGCTAAAGGTGGAACGACCTGCCCCATGCTGCGCTACGCTAACACGCGATCGGGTGCCGGCAAAGCAGGTCACCAATGGACACGTGATGGCAGGCCAGGCAAACCCGTACCGCTTGTGCCTCCAAGCGAGGTGCCGCACGCATGTTGTTCGAGACCGAGAGACACGAGCCACTCATCGGCACGCCGTGGGACGTGGCCGCGGCTCGGGACGCCATCGAGCGGATCGCGGCCGCGACGCAACGGGACTTTACGACGAACGGCCTGTGGCCGGCCCATGCTCTCGACTCCCCGGCTGCGACCGAACCGCTGCGGATGCTCTACTTCGGCGCGGCCGGCGTCATGTGGGGCCTCGACTATCTCCACGAGGTTGGCGCGGCAGGACCGCCCGCGGATTTCGCGGAGGCGCTGGCCGGACTGCTCGAGCCGAATCGCGCCACCGTCCGGCTCTTCACGCCGGACACCGGTTCCCTGCTCGTGGGAGATGCCGGCATTCTTCTGCTCTCCTGGAAGCGGAGCCGCTCGCCGGAAGTTGCGACGGAGCTTGCCAAGGCGATCTCGGGGAACGAGGAGCACCCAGCCCTCGAGCTCATGTTGGGCTCGCCCGGAACCATGCTGGCGGCGCTCGCGATGCATGAGTGGACCGGGGATGAGTCCTGGGCCGAACTGTTTCGCCGTAGCGCCAGCGCGCTCGGCCGCGCACTCGAGCAAGACTCCGAGCACGGCTGCTATCTCTGGACGCAAGATTTTCTCGGCGCCCGTTCCAAGCTGTTGGGCGCCGTCCATGGCTTCGCGGGCAACGCGTTCGCCCTCATTCGCGGTCGCCGAGTGCTGCCGCCGGCCGATTGGCGCCAGTGGCAACGTCGCATCGTGGAGACCATCACCGCGACGGCACTGCGCGCAGAGGGCCGGGTAAACTGGCCTCAGAGCGTGGGCACCCCGCGGCCCGGCCGCACCGCGCTGCTGGTCCAACACTGTCACGGCGCCCCGGGCGTGGTGACTTGCCTTGCCGAGCTTCCTGATTCCGCCCTCGATGAGCTGCTGAGCGAAGCAGGAGAGCTGATCTGGACCGCTGGTCCCCTGCAAAAGGGCGCCAATCTCTGTCACGGAACGGCGGGCAACGGCTACGCCTTCCTCAAGCTCTTTCGCCGGACTCGGAACCAGCTCTGGCTGGATCGGGCGCGAGCGTTCGCGATGCACGGGATCGCGCAGTGCGAACGGCACCACGAGGAGTACGGCCGCTATCGATACTCGCTGTGGACGGGAGATCTCGGCCTGGCGATCTACCTGTGGAGTTGCATCCGGGCTACGGACGCGTTCCCCACGATGGATGTGTTCTGAACGCGACTAGTGGCGGTGCCGATCCTGACGCTGCGTCATGCAAACGGTTTCGAGTCGCGCGAGCTGACCGGTCTACGAGTGATCGGACCAGGAGAAACTCTCTCTGGCACGGTGCGCATGAGATTCGTCGAAAATCTGACCTGACCCCATTTACGGGCAGGGTGCGCTGCCCGTCGAATCATAGATGCACAGGGCGTAAGCCGTGGTCACCGAGGGATCTCCAAGTTCGGCCTGGCCGACCGCCGCTCCCTTCGACCAGCTCCACTTGAGCTGGTCACGGGCGTCATCCGAGTCGCCGCGGATCTGGAACGACGCCTTCTCGCTCGTTACGCATCCTGAGAACGGCTTGGCGGGGCAGATCGTCGCTGCGGTAGCCGGCCGCTGAAGTGCGAAGCCGGCGAGCAGACCGAGCGCGATACCCGTGACGCGTCGACCGTACGATTGAGCCATGGCAGCAGCCTCCTCCGGGAGACGGCGTTCTCTGCCACGGTCTTACTCTCCCGCAGCGACGGCTGTCAACGCGGATTCGCTCGTTGCCGTTCCATGCCGGTTGTTTACGGCGGTGTGAGCGGGCCTTCGAAGTGCTCCTTGCGGATCCGGAAAATACAGACCGCGTCCGGATCGTCATTCTGGTCGAGAAGCTCGAACACGGCCCGCTTGGCCCGTTGCGTCACGATCGGATTGGCGACCGGCTCGCCGCCAGGCGACGCGACCGAGAAACCGACGTACCCGCCGCGAACGACGTCGAAGAAGAATAGGGTCGGGGTGATACCGACGGTGCTGTCCAAGAGATCGCAGTTGGTGGCGAGCGCGATGTACCGCCCGCCGCCGTCGATCGCCGGCGCGTCGTACTCGCAGAGCCCGCTCGGAGTGTCGGTTATCTGCGTGAACGCCGGTGCGCCGCTCTCGCGCCACAGGAAGACCTGATCGAGCGTCAGCGGGTTGGCTCCGGTCAGGTCGGCATCCGAAATGAACGTGGCGAGCGGCTTGCGTGACTGCACCGGGTCGCTGGCGGTGGCCCCGGGGGTGGTCGCGTCGGTGAGCTGACTGATCTGCACCAGGTTCTCGGGTTTCTTGATGATTCGATAGATCTGGCCGATTCCGTCCGGATTCTGACCGATCAGGTCGGCGTCGCTCGAGAAGACGGTAGCCTTGGTGTTGAAGTTGCCGGCCTGGCCCACGGTACTCGTGCCGCTGGGTGAAGCCGTTAGCTGCCGCAACGGCGTGTCGCCCGAGCTTTCGCTACGGACCCACTCGAAAACCTCGCGGTTGCCCTCGGGGTTGCCGCAGACGGCGCCGGCACAGTCGGCGTTGGTGGTGCAAAGCTCGAGATCGAGGTCGCCGCCCGAGCAGCGGTCGGGGACCAGATCCCCGGGCGAGTCGAAGATGAGGAGGTTGCCGCGGAAGGCGCGCAGGTTCGGGTTGCGGTTGTCGACGCCGGCGGTGGCCGTGATGCGGTTGCTCTCCTGGAGGTCGACCGTGATCTTGGTCTTGATGATCTTGCTCTTCTTGACGGTGAGCTTGTGGTGGAAGATCTCGTTGTTGCCGTCATCGCTCAAGCCATCGCCGAACACGTCCGCGTTGGATGCGAACGCCAGATAGCGTCCACTTGCATTGAAGCTCGGTGCTTCGTTGACGGCGATGGCGCTGACACCGTTGACCGTCGTGTCGGTGATCTGCACCACCGAATCGATCAGCGCAACAGGCTGGGCGGCGCCTTTCTTCTTGCGTCGCAAGAAGTGCTTGAGATCGAAGATGTGGATCTCGTCGTTCCCGTCGATATTGGTGCCGGTGTAGTTCTCGTCCGAGACGAACCCGATGCGACCGGCGGCGCGCCGCACGGTCGGCTGCTCCCCCGGGAAGCAGATCAGATCGCAGGGGTCGCACAGCTCGGGCGGAGTGAGGGGATCGTTGCAGTCGACGCCCGGGGGCGGGATGGGCCCGCGACAGAACTCCGCGTCGGTGCAGTCGCTGGCGCAGGTGAGCGTGCCCGGTGGCTCGCAGGTCTCACCGCACGCGGGTTCCACGGTGCCGTTGCCGCAGGTGTCGCTCGTGCCGGTGCAGACTCCCGCGATGCAGACGTCGTTGGTCGTGCAGGAGTTCCCGTCGTCGCAGGGCCCGCCTTCGTTGGTGGGCGTGCTCCCGCAGCCGCTGATCGCGTTGCAGACACCGTTCGTGCACGTCGTATCCGGACACAAGCTGTCGTCGGGCGCGCTCGCGCATGTGCCGCCCGGCGTACAGGTGTCGACGGTGCACGCGATGCCGTCGTCGCACTGAGCGTTCGCCGTACAGTCCGCGCACTGATCGTTCGCTTCGTCGCAGAATTGGCCGGGGCAGGGATCACCGGAGCCCGTGCAGACGCCGCCGGCACACACGTCGGTTGCGGTGCAGAACAAGCCGTCGTCGCAGGGCGCGGTATTCGGGATGTTCGTGCACTGCGCGGCAGGCAACACGCAATCGTCGTCCGTGCAGACGTTGCCGTCGTCGCAGTCGGCGTCCGTCAAGCACTCATCGCAGTCATCGGGCACACTGTTGCCGTTCGCATCGGCGCTCGTGCCGCAGCCAGCGAAGAGCAGGCAGTCGTCGGCGAATCCGTTGCAGTCCAGATCGCAGGTGTCCGGGATCGAGTTGCTGTTGCAGTCTTCGTCCCAGAACTTGATCGCCGTGTTGGAGGTCACGATGTCGAGCGTGCTCGGATCCTGGGCGGCAGCCTGAATCCGGTCCACTCCGATGCTTCCATTGCTGGTGTAGGTGAACGAAGCCTGGCCGTTGACGTTGGTGGTGTCCGTACCGTTCGCCCCGGCGTTGGGACCCGAAATGACGTCATAATCGGTGAGCACGCCCACGATGGGGTCGTTCGGCGCGAGGCCTTCGAGGAACGTCGAGGTTACGGTGTGGCTGGTCCCGGGCGGGTTGAGATCAACCGCCGGCGCCAGGCTCATCTGGCCGGGCAAGGTGCAGTTCAGACAGCCGAGCATCGCTGCATGGCCGTCGATGACCGGGCTGGTGCACCCGGGCTCGTCCACCGTCGCGAGCGGTTGCAAGAAGGCCGGGTAGCTCGTGAACGAATTGTGCCAGCAGCACCCATCCACGTTCGTGTCGGTGATGCCGAGAGCCTGCCCCGCTGGAGTGGACGTGATGTTGTCGAACTGTTGACCGCCGCCACAGTCCCCGCTCGCCGGAACTCCGACGGAGGTGATCTCCGCGAACAACCCCAGATACCCGTAGGCGTCCGTGACGCTGTCCTGAGTAAGTCCGAAGAGGGAGCCGCCCCCATTGATGAAGCCGGCGATGTCGACGGCGCGGGCGACCAGCAGCGGCTGCTCGGTGGTCGAATTGATGCCGCCGGGGGTATCGATGTTCGTGCTCGGCACGTGGATGATGGCGAAGCCGGAGAACGAGGCCGTCGAGATTGCGGCGTCGTTGACGAAGGTGACCGTCTGCGGTGTGTTCATGAGGCCGGCAACGGTGGTGATCCAGTTGCCGGCGGCCGAGCCGGCGTCGGCGCCGATGGCGAGAATGCCGCTGCTGCCGTTGGTGGTGCTGGCGAGCAGCAGGTCGTAGAGATCGGCGTACGTGGCTTCGAAGCCGTGATCGTCAGCATCGTGGCCGACGACCATCACCGCGCCGCCGGCCAGTGCCCTGGCGGCGGATAGCAACAATGCGCAGGCGACCGTGGCCACCGCGCGTGCAAAACGACTGGTGACTGTCGGCATGCCGGTACCCTCCCTCTGATGAACGCCGACAGGCAGCTTCCGGGGAACATCGATGTGCGCCGGCCGCTGCCCCCGACAAAGGTCCGTAAAAACCCCTGGACTTTCGTCCTACTCCGGTGCCTAGGTCAAGAGACGTACGCCGCTGCGTCGGAGATTTACCCCGATGGGGGGCGTGTGCCGTTCCCCATCGGGTCGTGTTTCCTGGTTACTCGTTCTCGTCGTCGTCGAAGATGCCGCAGGTAAACGGGATCGTTGCCGGCCATTCGTCGTTCAGTTCGCGCAACCGTGCGGCCATCGTGGCGACCACGCCGGGGTTGGCGCCGGCGATGTTGGTCAGCTCGTTGGGATCCTGCGTGAGATCGTAGAGCTCGGTCTCCCCGGTGCAGTATTCCGTGTACTTCCACTGCGGGCCACGGACCAAGGCGAAGGTCGGGATCGGTGGGGAAAGATCGCCAGGCTGAGGCTCGCTACCCCAGTGCTCGCCCAGAATGTCGGTGCGCCAGGCGGCCTCGGTGCCGTCGAGTTGGTCGACCATGCTCAGCCCGTCGATTGGCGGCAGCAGCCCGGCGGGAGCAAGACCAGCTAGTGCCGCGAGGGTGGGGGCGAGGTCGATGTTCATCACCGGGCCGTCGTCGCTGCGCGGCAGCGGAGCCAGCGGCGGGTAGCGGACCAGGAAGGGAACCCGGAGGCACTCTTCGTACGGGCAGGACTTCTTCTCGCGACGATGCTCGCCCCAGAGGTAGCCGTTGTCGCCGTACACGATCACGATCGTGTCCCGGTCGTGCCCGGTGTCGCGCAGCTTCTGCATGATCGCCTCGATGGCCTCGTCGACGCTCTGCAACGACTCGAGCTGATTGATCCGGAACTGGTCGATCGCGGCGGCGTCGATGGGGCCTTGCTGCCGGAGCCAGGCGGGCTTGTCGTTGTCGGGATCCTGCCCCGGCTCACCCTCGTTGTAGTTGGGCGGCCGGTGGGGTGGAAGCCCCGCGAACATTCCAAGGTGCCGCATGGCCGGACAGGCCGGCCCGTGCGGCGACTGCGTCGACAGATAGAGGAAGAACCTCTTCCCGAGCCCGAGCGCCTCGTCGATGAACGAGATCGCTTTGTCCCGCAGGTGGTCGGTCGAGTGCGGACAATCGGGGGCCTGGGTGGCCGCGCACTCCTGGCCGAGAGGAAGATCGACGCAGCTCCCCGGGTCGGTGTCGACGATCGCCCCGGTCTCATCGGCGAACGTGATCCCGTACTGACCTCCGCCACCGTGAACGGCGTACCAGCGGTCCCATCCAGGCGGAACGTACTGCAACCCTCCGTGGCTTGCGGCGTAATCGTTGCTGAACTGGCGGTAGCCGTTGAGGTACTTGCCGAACAGCCCGGTCCGGTAGCCAGCCTGGTCGCGCAGCCAAGTGGACAAGGTCGAGACGTCGTTGAACGCCTGGATCCCACCAGTGGGATTCAACGGATCGCCCTCGCGGTTCTGCAGCACCCCGTGGTTGTGGGCGTACTGGCCACTCAAGATGCTCGCCCGGCTCGGGCAGCACACCGGATTGGAGGAGAAGCCGTTGGGGAACAGCACACCCGAGTCGACCAGCTCGGCGGTGAGCTTGGGCATGAACTGCGGTGCGATCGTATCCCCGCGCTGATCGTCGGTGATGATCAGCACGATGTTGGGCTTGAGTGGCTGCGGGTTGGGCCCGATCCGGTCGACCCAGGTCTCCAGCAGCGTCACGAACGCAGCGGGCAGTGCGACCGCGTCCACGGTTGAGCCGGCACCGCCGACCGCAGCTGCGAGCTGGGGGCCAACCGCCGGCAGCAGAACACCGTTGCTCTGGGCCACGCCGACGGCGCATCGGTCGGGCAGGCGGTCCAGACGCTTGCGTGCTCGAAGCTCCGCTTCAGCTGCGCTCGATCCCTGAACGAGGAACTTGAGCTTGAGCCCGATGAAGGATGCGCTTCCCTTGCCGATCGCACGCTGGCAGCGAAGCTGGTCGCGAAGCGTCGAGCGATCGACGGCGGCGAGGGGCGGATTGTTCGCTCCGTAGGCCAGCGCGACGGTATCGTCGACGAGAGCTGCCGAGCACGCGGGAGCCGCCTCGATCGTGCACACGTGGGCTGGGTCTGATGCCAGCCGGCGGTCGTTGCACCGGACCTCGGACTTGGCCGCCTTGAGCACCGCGCGCGCTTCATCGACCGTCGTGCAGGGCTGCGCGTGCGCGACCGCGGCTACGGCCAGCAGCGATACGGTCAGGGAAAGCCCCTTGGTTGCTATTCGGGTGCGGGGCATGTTCGCCGCCGGGACTGCCGGCGGCCGTTGGACGATACACCCGCGCAACCGGTGCTTGTCAAGGCTGCCGTGGGGCGCGCTTGTCACAGGCACCGCCGCCGGGATACTGGCCGCCGCGGCAACGCACGGAGGTACCGTGATGAATTTTCTCGACCGTTTCGTCGCCTACGCGGCCGACTTCGAGAAGACCTATCTCGACGACGATTGGTCGCGCCTGGAACGATACTTTACCGAGGACGCCGTCTACGAGGTCAAGAACGTTCCCTTCGCCTGCCGGCTGGAAGGCCGCGCCGCGGTTCTGCGCGGGATCCGCAAGTCGCTCGACGGCTTCGATCGCAAGTTCGCCGTCCGGCGGGTTGAGGTTACCGGCGCTCCCGAGATGCAACCCGACGGCGTCGCCGTGCCCTGGAAGGGAACCTACGAGGGCAAAGGGATGGCACCGGTGACCATTCGCGGCCGTTCCGAGGCTCGCTACCAAGACGATCGAATCGTCTACCTCTCGGACACCTACGAGGACGGGATCGGCGATGAGACGGTCGCCTGGGTCGGCAAGAACGGCGGCGAATTCGATCCTTCCTATGTCTGACCCGTATGCCTGAGGTCGCGCGACCCCCGGTCACGATCATTGGATCGTACGTCTCCCCCTACGTCCGCAAAGTCTTGGTCGTCCTGCACTTCAAGGGCATACCGTACCGCATCGATCCGATCGTTCCGTTTCTGGGCGATGACCGATTCGCCAAGCTGAGCCCGGTGCGCCGGGTTCCCGTACTCGTGGACGACCGGGTCACGCTCGCCGACTCCTCGGTCATCTGTCAGTACCTCGAGGACCGTTATCCAGAGCCCGCGCTCTATCCGATCGACGTGGTGGACCGGGCGAAGGCCCGCTGGTTGGAGGAGTTCGCCGACACGCGCATGGGAGAGGTGCTGATCTGGCGTTTCTTCAATCAGCTCGTCATCCGGCCGTTCGTCTGGGGGGAGCCGACCGACGAGGCCGTCGTCGAGCGCGCGCGGCGGGAAGAAATCCCAAGTGTGCTCGACTACCTCGAGAGCATCGCGCCGCCGGACGGATTCTTGTTCGGCGCGCCTTCGATTGCCGACATCTCGATCGCGACGTTCTTCCGCAACGCCGCATTCGCAGGCTTCTCGATCGAATCGGCTCGCTGGCCCCGAACTGCGGGATACGTCGACCGTGTTCTGGCGCTCGATGAATTCGCGCGGCTCAGGCCGTTCGAGGATCGCTCGATGCGCACTCCGCTCGCGCAACAGCGCACGGTCTTGGCCGAGATGGGCGCCCCGATCGCGAGCGAAACCTACGGAACCAACGTCCCACGCCGGGGGATGATGAGCATCTGATTCCCACTCGATCGAAGTAGGACGCTAGTCCTAAGCCGGCGGGGCGACGCTCGCTGCTGCGACTCATCAACGACTTGCGCGAGCGGGTGCACTGTATTAAGGGCAGAACATCATTCTTCCAGGAGGTTCCACCATGACCACTGTTTTCCGGCGCATCGCTTGTCTTTCATCCGTCGCTTCGATGGTGCTGCTCCTGACGGGCGTGGCAGTCTCAGGCGGCAGCAAATCAAAGACCGCGCTTTCCGCTTCGACCGCCGGGTCCAGTGCGACCGGGAGCGCAGCATTCAAGAATCGCGGCGGCCACTCGGGCGCGAGCTTGAAGATCCGGGTGGCGGGCTTGGCCGCGGACTCTGGGTTCAAGGTGCTCTGCGGCGGTGCTCACGTGGCCGACATCGCCACCAATGGAGGTGGCGGAGGCAAGGTACGATTGCGTGCCGGCGATCGGCGCAGCAGCCGCGACGAACCCCTGGACTTCGACCCGGGCGCCTGCACCCTCGTGGTAGCGGATACCGAGGGCGGCCCAATTCTGGAAGGCGATGTGCCCGATACCGGCACCGAAGAGCCGAGCGTGAGCGCCTCCCCGTCGGTGAGCCCCTTCGACGGGGACCCGGAGGATGATCCGAGCGTCTCTCCGTCGGCATCGGCTTCGGTCAGCCCGGTCGACGGCGGTGACGGCGACGGCACGCAAGAGGACGAGCCCAGCGCGTCGGTCTCACCCTCCGCCAGCCCCGCCGATGGGGAGCCCTCCGCTGACCCTAGCGCGTCGGCATCCGCCTCGGTGAGCGAGGACGACGTTTCACCGAGCGTGAGCGACGATGAGCAGCCCTCGCCCAGCGAGTCTGACGGCGACGACGAAGAAGTCTCGCCCAGCGTTTCGGAGGACGAGGACGACACCTCCGGCCCCGGCGGCGGCGACTGAGGGCGGTCTAGCCTCGCTCAGCATCGGCCTGTTGCGCCATGCGTAGCGCGTGGCGAATTCTTCTTCCCTACGCAGTCGCGATAGGCGCCGTTGAGGCGTTGCTCGTGGCCGCGCACCTGTTGCTGCCCGACATCGCTCTGGTCGATCTCGACAAGGAGCACACGCTGCCGGCCTGGTTCTCGGCGCTTCAGCTTGCAGGCATCGGCGGCACCTGCCTATTCGCATTCGAGGCCGAGCGGCGCGACGTGGGGAGCCCGCAGTGGTCCACGTGGATCTGGCCGGTGGTCGGCTTGGGCTTCTTCTATCTCTCGGCCGATGAAGCGCTCGCCTTGCACGAGCGCGTGCTGACCCACGCGGTGCGGGCGTTCTTTCCGGCCGACTCGCTCCTTCAAGGTGTGCTGCCCTGGCAGCTCATCTTTGCGCCGGGCATCGTCGCAGCCTTTGTCGTCATCGTCTCCCTCCTGCAGACGCGTTTGGGGCCGCTGCCGGGCGCAAAGGGGCTCGGGCTGGCCGGGCTGGGACTATGGACGGCGAGCTTCATCCTGGAGGGCGCGGCCAAACCCTACTTCATTCCCGCGGGGCTGTACCGGATCGAGGTCGCGCTCGAAGAGGCCTGCGAGATGGTGGGCGGGACCTGCATCCTGGCAGCCTTTGCTTGCTTTGCGATCGCCCGCGTACGTCAGGCGTTGCCGCTGTCGCGTCTGTCGGTCTGGCGTGTGCTCGGCGCCGCCGGTGGCCTGGCCGCGGTCGCGGCAGTGGCGATCGGTCTGCTTACGCTCTCGAACCCCGTCTACCTGCACCGTCGCGCCGGGGACAAGTTCGTGGACAACAAGCAGTACGATCGCGCGCTCATCGCCTATGCCGAGGCTGCCACGCTCAGGCCGGAGGATGCCGAGATCTGGCGCCGGATGGGGCGGGCCGCCCTGCGTGCTCGCGATCGTGAAAAGGCGATCGAGGCGTTTACCCGTGCTGCTGCGCTCGAGCCGCAAGACGAGAAGGTGCAAAACGATCTCGGAGTGGCTCTGCATCATGCCGGCAAACTCGATGAGGCCGAGCGAGCGTACCAGCGTGCCATCGCGATCAGTCCTGACTACGCGCGCCCCCACAAGAACCTCGGAGTCCTCTACGAGAGGCTCGGCGACCGCGCACGTGCCGAGGCGGCCTACCGGCGGGCGCTCGACCAGAACCAAGCGATGGCCGACGTGCACCGCTACCTCGGCAACCTGTTGCGCCAGGAAGGCCGGCTGGTCGAAGCCCGCGAGCACTGGCAGCAAAGCCTCGCGCTCGAGCCGGAACAGCGGGATGCAAAGGTGCTGCTGCGGCGGATCCGGGCAGCGGGGGATGCGGGATAGGCTCTCGCTTCGCGCTGGCTGACGTCACTGCCCAGCGCTACGGCTGGACCGGGTCCGAGGCCACGGACGAGAGGCTCGTTCCGCTTTGTGGATCCTGTCGTGTGGCGCGGACGCGATAGGTTCCCCCGACGACAGGAGTTACGTACGCCGTCGTGTTGGCCGGGAGCTGGGCGATCGCGGAGTAAGTCCACGGTGCGCCCGTGGCCGAACGCTCGACGACATAGGCATCCTCGACGGCGCTCCGGTCTTCCCACGTCAACCGCAAAGCCCCGTCCTCTAGGGTTGCCGCGAGGTTCGCGGGCCGGTTGGGCGGGGGGAGGGTGTAGAGGCCGGTGTGCCGGACGTCATGCCCGAGCATGGGCCAGGCGTGACGCTCGTCGTGGTTGGTGCCGGGCATGTCCCACACCGCGACCACACCGCCATAGCCGGCGTCCGTGATGGCGGTGGCGACGTCGACGAGCCCGTCGGCGTCGAAGTCGCCGATCACCGGTGCACCCGCATCTCCCGTATTTCCGTAGAGACTCTTCGGATATCCCTCCAGCATGGTTCCGTCCGGACGAAACGCGGCAACGCCTGGTTCGAACGGATCGCGCGAGCCGACGATCGTGTCGAGATCCCCATCGCCGCAGTCGCCGAGCACTGCGGAGGCGAGGGGAGAGGGAAACGGGCGACCCGTGACAGTGGTCCCGTCGGCATGCCAGGCATCCGTTCCAAGCACGACTTCGAAACCGTTGCCGGCCACGCCGTCGAGATCTCCCACGGCCGCCGACAGGCTATTCCTAGCGCCAGGCTTCGCGCCCTCCCATCCGGGCAGAGCGGTTCCGTCGGCACGCAGGACGTTGGAGCCGACGATGATCTCGAGCGTCCCGTCGCCGTTCAGGTCTGCGAGCGCCGGTTGCGACGAAGACCGGACCGACCCCGACCCCGCGGTCTCGGCCTGATCGATGGGAGCCGCCAGCGGCGCGCCGTGCAGGCCGGCGACCGGTGTGCCGTCGGCGTGCCAGGCATAGATTCGGTCGTAGCTCTCCACGACGACATCCGGTCCACCACCGTCGAGATCTCCCACCGACGCGGATGCGTAGAGAGAGTTGTCGTCCACCTCTCGAGGCCAGCCCGGCAGCAGAGTCGGGTTGCCGCTGGAGTAACGGAAGGCGAGGACTTGACCGGGATCGCTCGCGGTATCGCCACGTGCCCCGACCACGATGTCGAGGCTCCCGTCTCCGTCGAGGTCGGCCAGGGTCGGAACCGTCCGGAACTCATGCTGGGGGGGCGCAGCGACCCGAAAACCGAGCACCAGGGTACCGTCCGGACGGTGGACGTAGAGATCGTCGATCGTTGCCCAGACGATCTCAGGGGCGCCCGGCTCGGTAACTCTGCCGCCTCCTCCACCGCTCGGACCTCCGTGCCTCGGCGCGAACTTTTCACCGGACGGCGATGTTTGGGATCCGCTCGCCCTCACGACGATTCCGATGGCGCCTCCGGGCTGCGGACTAGGCTGGTTCGGCCCGCCGGTGCCGGCGAACCTCGACGGCTTCTCCACGGGTCTCGTCGCCCCACCGGGTCTTCCGTTTCCCATTCCGCCGGGTGCCGTGAGCATCCTGTTCAGCGTTGACCTGCCGGCGACGGGTACGACCGTGCCAGGGTGCGTACCGGGTGCAGTGCCGTTCCCGCCGAACGTGGGTACCGAATCGGCTCTCTTGCCTCTTAGCTCCGATGCTCCTGCCGACGTCTACTACACCGGTGGCAACTTTGCCGGACCTCTGCCGTTCGGGTTCCCGCCGATGCCGCACCGCCAGATCGCAGATGGGAACGCACCGGGGGGGCCGCCTTTCTTCAGTGCTCCCCTTGGTCTCATAGAGCCGATGCCGGGAGGTGACGATATCGACGCAGTCGACTTTCTCCCGGTCGGCGCGATTGATTCGGGCCCGGTCGACGGTACACCTGACATTCTCGTGTACTTCTCGGTCGATGCTGCGACCGGAGCCGGTGTTGGTCTATCCGGCGCTGACGTGATCGGCACGATAGGCGGCTTCCCCGCCTGTCTCTACGCGCCGGCGCCCGTGCTCGGGCTCGACTTCTTCGGCCCGGGCACCGACGACATCGACGGTCTCGTCGTCTCGGACCCGCCAATGGACTGTGCATATGGCCCGATTCCCGGGGGCGGCGGGGACTACGTCCTCTTCTCGCTGGCGCCCGGCTCGGCAAGCATCGGACTCTTCGATTCCTGCCTCGGAATGCCAATCGAAGAAGGCGACGTCCTGGCGGATCCGGCGCTGTTCGGCCTTGCCGGCCCGCTCTGCATCCTCATCCCCGAGGACATTGTGAACCTCTGGCCGGCGCGAGCCTGCGGCCCGCATCCGTTCCATCCCGGCGGCGACAACGTCGACGCCTTGGAGCTGACGCCAGCGTTTGCGACTCCCACCTCAACGACCACCACCACGTCGACCACGACGACGATCACGACGTCGACGACCACCACGTCGACCACGAGCACCACGCTCGTGCCGCTCTGCGGTCCGCTTCCCGAGCCCGACGGCTCGTGCAACCTCGCGGACGTGACCGGGCTCGGTAAGTCCTCGCTCCAGATCAAGAACGACGCCGACAACACCAAGGACTCCTTCAAGTGGAAGTGGAACAAAGGGGTGGCAACCGTGATCGGCGACTTCCAGACGCCGACCGTAGCGGGCTCGACGTACCGCCTGTGTGTCTACGACGCCTCGATCAATCCGCAGCCGCTGCTGGAAGCGGACATCCCCAACGGCGGCGTGATGCCGCTGTGCGGGACTCAGCCGTGCTGGAAGCCATCGGGCACCACCGGGTTCAAGTACAAAAACAAAGCCGCCACGCCCGACGGCATCACTGGCGGTAAGCTCAAGGCCGGCGCGGCCGGCAAGTCCCAGGTGCAGGTGAAGGGGAAGGGCGCTCTGCTCGGGCCTCCTTCGACCGCCGCGCTGGCGCCCAGCGTCGTCGTGCAGTTGCTGATCGACGACGGCTTCACGACTGAGTGCTTCAAGACGACGTTCTCCACCTTCACGCTGCAGAGCCCAACGCAGTACAAGGCGAAAGGGCCGTGACCACGATGCTGAGGCCGGACCCGCAAGCGTCCGGCCTCAGCCTTCAGCCCGCGCGGGGCTGATCTGCGCGAGCAAAGCCGCGACGTCGACGTAGTTGGTGTCGCGCACCACCAGGCCGGCCTGATCGAACTCGCTGAAGGTTGCGCCGCGCACCTCGAATCTACGGCCGCTGGGTGGAATCCCGAGGAACGGGCCGCGGTGCGTGCCTCGCATGACCCATTGATCGGCGTTGGTCGCGGTATCGATGAGCAGCATGACGCGGGTCAGCGACAGGTCGGGAAAAGCCTCGAACAGCGAAGCCGTACGCGTCCGGATCGCCTCGCGTCCGGTGATGGTTTCGCCGGTCAGCACGTCGACCACCACGGCCTCTGGTGCGAACACTGCAGCCACGGCCGCGGCGTCGTGCGCGTTCCAGGCGCGAAAGGTCTCTTCGTTGGCTTTGAAGATCAGCTCTCGTAGCCGGGCGGACGGCGGTTCGGTCTCGCGCACGTCGGACACTCCCTAGAACACCGAGCCCGTAAGCGGGACGTCGGCCAGGGCCCAGGCGGCCTCGAAGTCTGCCTGGACCGCTGCGGCGGTAGCCACATTGCCCTGTTCGCGCAGACTGGCCGCGAGTCCGTACAGGCTCCAGCCGTTACCGGGGGTGGACGCGAGTTGTTTGCGGTAGACGGCTTCGGCGTCGCGGGCACGTCCAGCGCGGAGCAGGGTTTGTCCCAGCGCATCTCTCACCGGGAAGTACCAGGGCGGCGGCTCGGAGTAGGTGAGGTCGGCTTCGAGGGTCACCGCTCGCTCGAGCGCTGCAATGGCCTGGCTCCAGCGGCCGCGCGCAGCAGCGATCTCGCCCTCGAGGACTTTCGCGGCGATTCTCAGCAGCTGTTGGGCGCTGGTCTGCACCGACAGCAGCATGAGTGAACGCATCGCTTCGCTCTCGGCGAGTGCGACAACCTGACGCAACTCGTCCTCGCTGTCCTTGATCCGGCCGTTGCGTACCAGAGCGAGGCCACGCGCGTAGTGCCACATGCCGGTCGCGTACCGGAACTCGGCCGCGGGCGCAGGGGCCGCGAGGATCTCCTTCCATTGCCCGAAGCGAGCCTGCGTCAACGCGACGACCGGCAGCAGCTCTTCGAGGAACGGAAACTCGCCGACGCGCTCGGGCGGGATGAATGCGACCAGCTTGCGTGCGGCATTCAGAGCGACCTGGCTGCGGCCTTCGAAGCTGGCGGCGGCCCACAGGAAGTGCACGTTGTGGGGATAGTACATCGCCGGATAGAAGCCCTGCGCGTTGCACTGCGTGAGGTAGGACTCATCGGCCTTGGCCGCCAGCTCGTTGACGACGCTGGCGTCGTGGTAGCGTCCGACCCGAATGTAGATGTGAGAGGGCATGTGCACCAGGTGACCGGCGCCCGGCATCAGGCCGAGCAGACGGTCGGCAGGCGTCTCGGCGCGCCCGGGCGTGGCGGATGCCTCGACGGCGTGAATGTAGAAGTGCAACGCGCCCGGATGGAGCGGCTCGCGCTCCATTACGCCTTCGAGCGCGGCGACGACCTCGAGCGTGGCCGGTTTGGGGCTGCCGTCCTTCTCGTAGTAGTTCCACGGCATCGTATCCATGAGCGCCTCGGCGAACAGCGTCTGCACGTCGAGGTCGTTTGGATAGGCCCGCGCGACCGTGCGCATGGCATCCGCATAAGCGAGGTCCAGCGGAGCGCGGTCCTTGACCGGCTGCTCGCTGTAGCGCACGGCCAGCGCATCGATCAGGGCGTGCTCCTTGGAAGTTGCGCTGGCGGCGGTGCGACGGGCGTTCTGGACGGCAGCCCACGCCACCGGCACATCGGCGTCGTCCATGGGCTTGTTGATGTTGGCGCCCAGGGCGAACGCCTCGCCCCAGAAACACATCGCACAGTTGGGATCCAACCGCTCCGCCTCGCGGAACGAGCGCACGGCTTCCTGGTGGTTGAAGGCGTAACAGAGCCGTAAGCCCTGGTCGAAGTAGCGTTGGGCGAGCTCGGAATTCGTGGTGACGGAGTAGTGGTGGTTCCCCAGGTCGTTGAAAAGAGGAGCGGTTGCACCCTTCGGAATCACGCGCCGCGCAGAAGCCGTCCGATCTGGGTCAGCAGGGAGCCTTGGCGCGCAACCCGCTGCCGCGATACAGGCCACGAGCGTGATCGCCACTGTTCTCCGTCTCGACACGGAAGCCTCCTTGCCGGACACCCGCGGCGGCCCGGCGGCGCTTTCCTTAGCACGGGGGGAGGGAGGTTTGCCAAGCGCAACCCGATGATCCGTCGACCTGCTCGGGACGTAGAGGTAGAGTCGGCACCGCAGCACCGCTTGCGGTGCTGCGATCGAGGAGGACGAACACCATGAGCCAAACATTACCACCACCCGCATGGGTCGCGCTCCCGGACCAGACCGAGCTGCGCGCTGCGATGCCGTCCGGGCATCCCTACGACTTCGGCTTTTTGCCGACGATGGCCGGTCTGATCATGGCGCACCGCGATCTCGGTCCGGCTTTCGGCTTGCTGTTTGCACAGATCATGTTTGCTCCGGGATCACTCGACCGGCGCGAACGGGAGATGGTCGCGGCAGTAACCGCAGCCGCCCAGGACTGTTTCTATTGAACGCAGTCCCACGCAGAGTTTCTGCGTGTCGAGCACGGGGACGCGGAGCTGGTGGACGCGATCAAGGCCCGGCGCTGGCGCGCGCTGGGGAGCCTGTCCACGCGCGACCGCGCCCTGTGCGAAGTTGCCGAGAAGCTCAGCGCCACCCCGACCAAGATGGTCGAGTCCGACTGGCAACCGTTACGTGCGCTCGGTTTCGACGACCGCGCCTGTTTGGAGGTCGGACACATCGTCGGCATCTTCAACTACCTGACCCGCCTTGCCGACGGCTTCGGTTTGACCCTCGACGAGGAGACAGCGCGCGCCTCTGCGGCCGGCGTCCCGCTACGACGCGAGGCTAGCTCCAGGTGAAGGGCGGTCGGGGCGCCGGCTAACCTTGGACGCCGGCACCCGCTCCGGACTCTGGTCAGCCCTCCCAGTGATGCGATAGCCGGAACAGGGTACCCAGAAATCCCAGCGCGACCGCGATTGCGATCAGAACGGCCACGAATTGCGTCATCGACGTGCCCTCTTCGACGCTCACCGCGCGCGTATAGAGGAAACGCTCGCGTGAGCGATCTCAGTCGGCGGGCTGGGCCCGAACAAGGCCCGTGGCGGCAGGGCGGGTCTCTCGCCGGACTCGGTCCGTCGTGGCGCACGCTACCGCACTTGGCCGCCGGCCGTCAATCGCCTTGTGAGGCGTCTAGACGCCTCGAGATTGACCGTAGCGTGATATTGCCGATAGGTAAGGCGGACGCGGACAGCGATCGTCCCGCAGCTGCGAAATCGCAATGGAATGTGCCGTCTGTAAGCACCCGAACGAGGCCGCGGCCAAGTTCTGCGAGGAGTGCGGGGCAAAGCTCGCCCGTGCCTGTGCGACCTGCGGCGCCTCGCTGAAAGCGTCTGCAAAGTTCTGCCCCGCCTGCGGACAGGCGGCGATCGAGAAGCCTGTCGAACGCTCACCGGGCGCGTACACGCCCAAGCACCTCGCCGACAAGATTCTCTCCTCGCGCAGTGCGCTCGAGGGGGAGCGCAAGCGCGTCACCGTTCTGTTCAGCGATATTCAAGGGTCCATGGCGATGTCCGAGCAGCTCGACCCCGAGGAGTGGCACCTCGTCATGGATCGCTTCTTCGCGATCATGACCGAGGGCATCCATCGCTTCGAAGGCACGATCAACCAGTACACCGGTGACGGTGTCATGGCGCTGTTCGGTGCGCCGATCGCGCACGAAGACCACGCGCAGCGCGCCTGCTTCGCCGCGCTCCATCTCCAGAGCGAGCTGCGCAAGTACGCCAACGAACTGCGGATCGAGCGCGGGCTGCCGGTCGCCGCACGCATCGGGCTCAACTCCGGAGACGTGGTCGTCGGACGCATCGGCGACGACTTGCGCATGGACTACACGGCGCAAGGGCACAGCGTGGGGCTGGCCGCGCGCATGCAGCAGATCGCCGAGCCCGGCAAGGCCTACCTGACAGGAGCGACCGCCGATCTCGTGCGCGGCTACTTCGCGCTCGAGGGTCTGGGTCGCTCGACGATCAAGGGCGTGCGCGAGCCGGTCGAGGTGTTCGCACTGACCGGCCTCGGGGAGCTGCGCACGCGTTTGGACGTCTCACGAAGCCGCGGCTTCTCGCGCTTCGTCGGCCGCTCGCGGGAGGTCGAGTCGCTCGAAGAAGCCTTCGAGGAGGTCAGGGGCGGTCAAGGTCGCATCGTAGGCGTGGTCGCCGAGGCGGGCACCGGTAAGAGCCGCCTCTGCTTCGAGTTTCTCGAGCGCTGCCGCGAGCGGGGCGTGACGGTCTACGAGACCTACTGCCTGCCCCACGGTCGGACGCTGCCGCTGTTCCCGGTGCTCGAGCTGTACCGCAACGTCTTCGGCATCAAGGACGACGATTCGCCCGAACGCGCCCGCGACAAGATCGCCGGCCGCGTGGTGCTGATCGACGAGAAGCTGATCGACACGCTGCCGTTGCTGTTCGACTTCCTCGGTGTTCCCGATCCAAAGCGACCGATCCCGGTGACCGACCCGGAGCTACGGACTCGCCGGATCCTCGACGTCCTGCGGCGCTTCACCGCGGCACGCGGCGAGCGTGACGCGGTCGTGGTGCTCGTCGAAGACCTCCACTGGATGGATCCCGGCAGCACGGTCTTTTTCAACGCCCTGATCGACAGTGTGCCGAGCGGAAAATTGCTTCTGCTGCTGAACTTCCGGCCCGAGTTCTCCGGAAGATGGATCCAGAAGTCGTACTACCAGCAGGTACCGCTCGCGCCGCTCGGCGCGGGCGAGATCGACGAGTTGATGGACTTCCTGCTCGGTCGCCACCCGACTCTCGCCGAGCTGCGCACCCGCGTGCGCGAGCGCACCGGCGGGAACCCGTTCTTCATCGAGGAGATAACGCGCGAGCTTGCCGAACAAGGGCACATCGTCGGCGCGCGCGGCGCCTTCCGCTTGGAGACTCCGATCGATGCGATTCCTGTGCCCGGGAGCGTTCAAGGCGTCCTTGCCGCGCGCATCGACCGACTCGACGACGAGGCCAAGCAGGTGCTCCAGGCCGCATCCGCGATCGGCCGAGATTTTCCGCTCGCACTGCTGGCGACCGCGACCGAGCGTGCGCCGAGCGATCTCGCGCCGATCCTGTCGAAGCTCGTCGACGACGAGTTCGTTTATCCGACGGCGCTCTATCCCGACGCCGAGTACGCGTTCAAGCACGCGCTGACCCGCGACGTTGCCTACGAATCTCTGCTCGGCGGTCGTAGGCGAGCGCTGCACGCCGCTCTCGGGCGCGCGCTGGAGTCGCAGGCGCATGCGGTGCGGGACGAGCGCGCCGCGCTTCTCGCCCATCACTACGAGCAAGCCGGCGAGCTGCTGGCGGCAGCGCGGTGGTACGAGCGTGCCGCTCTGTGGATCGGGCAGAGCAACGTTGCCGAGTGCTACGAGCACTGGCGCAAGGTACGGACCCTGACGGCGAGCATCGAGCCGACGCCGGAGGTGAGGTCGCAACGGATCCGCGCCTGTTGCCAGGAGCTGATGCGTGGGCTTCGCGCCGGCGCGAGCGTCGATGCGCCGGCGTTGCTGGCCGAGGCGCGCGGAGCGCTCGAGGGCTGCGACGACCCGCACGCGGAGATACGAATCCTCATTGCCGAAGGCAACGTCGCATACGTCGATGGCAACATGGTGGGCGCGTTCCCGCTGCTCGACCGGGCGCTGATGGCTGCGCGCGAGACAGGCGACGACTATTTGATCTCGGCGGCCCTGAGCTTCTGGCTTGTCGTGCAGACGTTTCGCGACCCGGCGGCGGCGATTGCGACGCTCGACCAGATAGGCGAGGTCGGCATCGACGGCGCGAGTGACTACATGGGATTTCAGACCGCCGGTTGGAGCAGGGGCTTCAGCGCTACGTGCGCCGCCTACGCCGGTAGGTATGCCGAGTCGCTGGCCGGGGCAGATCTTGCGCTCGAGCACTCGCGCGCAACGGACGACCGCATCGACCTAGCGATCACGCTCGGCCTGGTGGCCTGCGTCTGTTCCCTGTGGGGGGATCGCCAGCGTGCGCTCGCTTGCGTCCGCGAGGCGCGTCGGCTCGGCGAGGCGACGGGTGTACGCATGGCGGTGGCGGTCTCATGCGCGTGTGTGGCTCTCACACCGGACATATCCGGCTTCGGCATGCCGGTCGAAGAGCTCGAAGCGACGGTGCAACGCCTGGCGCAGGTCGCGTTCGGGTTTCAGCAGTTCGCCTTGACGTTCTTACGCGCACAGCTTGCACTTGCGCGCGGTGACATGGACGCGGCACTCGACCTCGTTCGCCAGGCATCCGAGAGGGTTCGGTCGACCGGGATGAGGACGTTCATCGCGCCGGCCCTGCTGGCGGAGGCGGAAATCTTGACTCGAATGCACGGCGGTGCGGCCCGCGCCGCCGTCGACTCGCTGCTCAGCCGGGCGCGGTCATCCATCGAAGAGATGGGGACCCGCAGCTTCGCCCCGCGCGTTCACATCCTGCGTGCTGCGCTCGAGGCTGCGGCCGGCAATCATGCCGCCGCGGAGCGCGAGCGCGAGATGGCGCGCAGGCTCTGCGAGGAGATGGGCGCGCCCGTCCCGGCTTGAGCCGCGCTTGACGCATCGCAGTGGCCGGCTTAGCGGTGGCCTCGATGGACCTGTCCCAACGGACCCTCGAGGCACTGGACTGGCCGTACGTGCTTGGTGCGCTTGCCTCGCACGCGCGCACCGCGGCGGGGCGGCGGGCGGCATTGGAACTCGACCTTTTCGATGAATTGGCGGCGATTCACCGGACGCTCGATGCGGTCGGCGAGGCGCTCGGCCTGCTCACATCGGAGGGGGCGTTTCCGCCGACGGGTGGAGTCGAGGATATCGCCGGCCTGGTCGCGCGCAGCGAGCGAGGAGAACTGCTAGAGGCAGGTGAGCTACGCCCCGTGGCCAGCACGGTTGCGGCGCTCGTCGGGTTGCGCGGCTTTCTCGACGTGCGCCGGCAGTCGGCTCCGACGCTCGCATCCACGGGTGACGCGATCGACATCGATCGGGCGCTGCTGTCGACCTTGACCTCGGCATTCGACGAGCGGGGCGAGCTGAGCGAGCGCGCTTATCCTGTTTTGGGCGAGCTGCGACGGCGGATCCAGGCGTTGGACCGACGGGTGCGCGAGCGGATGGACGCGCTCCTGGTGGACGAGGAGTTCGCTGGGGTGCTTCAGGATCGCTACGTGACGATCCGCGCAGAACGCTTCGTCGTGCCGATCAAGGCGCACGCCAAGGGACTCGACCTCGGCATCGTGCACGACGCCTCGCGCTCGGGGCAGACGATCTTCTTGGAGCCCCATGCCGTCGTGCCGCTCAACAATCAGCGCCGCGTCGCCGAGGCCGAGCTGCGTGCGGAGGAGCTACGGATTCTGCGCGACCTCAGTGCGCTGGTCGGCCGGCACGCGCCGGCGCTCGTCGCGGCGCTGGCCGCAGCCGCCGCCATCGATCTGATCGTGGCGCGGGCCGAGCTTGCGCTGCGGATGCACGCCGCGCGGCCTGAGGTGGCCGATCAGGCCATCGTCGATCTGCGCGCGGCGCGACATCCGGTCCTGGTGCTCGAGCGTGCCGAGGTCGTGGCGAACGACTTGCGCCTGACGGCCGAGCAGCCGGTGCTGGTGCTGACGGGACCGAACGCGGGCGGCAAGACCGTCGCCCTGAAGACCATCGGAATCTGCGCGCTACTGGTGCGCGCCGGTTGCTTCGTGCCCGCGGCTGAGGGTTCCCGGGTCGACCTGTTCGAGCCTGTGCTAGCCGACATCGGAGATCGCCAGAGCGTCTACGGTGGACTCTCCAGCTTCTCCGGCCACCTGGCCAACTTGCACGGGATGCTCGCTGAGGTTCGGCCGGGAGCCCTCCTGCTGCTCGACGAGATTGCCGCGGGCACAGATCCCGCCCAGGGCGGCGCGCTCGCCCGCGCGCTCGTCGAACGATTCGCCGAGGCCGGTGCGCGCGTAGTCGTCACCACGCACTACGCGCAGCTCAAGGCGATGTCCGCCGCTGACCGCCGGGTGAGCGTCGCGGCGATGGAGTACCGTGACGAGCGTCCCACGTATCGCATCCTCCCCGGCTTGGCTGGCGAAAGTCATGCGCTGGCCGCGGCCTTGCGCGCCGGGATCGAGCCGGCGGTCGTCACGCGCGCACGCGCGCTAATGGATCAGGGCGAGCGTGCCTTGCAGGAGACGCTCGCGAGCCTCGAAGCGGAACGCACCCGCGCGCGGGAGACCCGGTTGCAGGCCGAGCGAGCGCTGGAAGAGGTAGCCGGCCGTGAAGCCGCGGTGGCCGAGCGCGAGGCTCACATCAGGCGGCGGGCCCGGCAACTCGAGCAGGAGGCCGCAGCGGCGCTGGTGGAAAGGGCGCGCCAGGCAGAGCGCGAGATCGGCGCCATCGTCGCCGACCTGCAGCGCGCCCCCTCGGCGGCCGCCGCCGCCGCCGCGCGGTCGGCCGTTCGGCACACGCGCGATTCGGTGATGGTCGGGCCGACGGAGAGCGAGGACCGCGCAGCGCCCAGCCCGCAACCGGGCGATCGCGTGCGCATCGAGCATTTGAACTTGACCGGCGAGGTGGTCGCGGTCCGTGGTCGCGAGGTCGAGGTGCGTGCGGCGGCGCTCAGCGTGCGGGTCGCGCCGAACCAACTGCGCAAACTCGAGCCGGATGCTCCGGACAGACTCGCGAGGCCGCCGAGCCGATCCTCATCGCAGCCGGCGCGATCGACCGCCATCAACCGAATCGTGCGCCATGCAGCCAACACGCTGGATCTGCGCGGAACCCGGGTGGAGGAGGCGCTGGTACGCCTGGAGCGCTTTCTCGACGAGGCGATGCTCGCCGGTCACGACGGCGTCTTCGTGCTGCACGGCCACGGTACCGACGCGCTCAAGCGCGCGGTGCGCGCGGCGCTCGATGGCTCGCCCTACGTAGCGGCGTTCGGTCCGGCGGACTCCGAGCAGGGCGGCGACGCGTGGACCGCCGTGGTCTTGCGCGGCTGAGTCCGTCGAGCGCGGTGCCTCATGAGTCGTCGCCCCAGAGCTCCTCGAGCCGCTGGTCGCGGCCGCACGAGAAGCGATAGTACTTGTAGCGCAGCGGATTCTTCGTCGAGTAGTCCTGGTGGTAGTCCTCGGCCGGATAGAACGCCGAGGCAGAAACGATCTGGGTAACGATCTTCGTTCCGAGACGATCGGGTTGCTCCAGAGCGCGCTTGGATTCTTCGGCTAGGCGCTTCTGTTCATCGTCATGATAGAAGATCGCGGTGCGGTACTGGTCGCCGATGTCGCAGAACTGGCGGTTGAGGGTCGTTGGATCGATGTTGCGCCAGAACACGTCGAGCAGGCGCGCGTAGGTAATCTTGGCCGGATCGAACTGGATCTCCACCGCCTCGGCGTGGCCGGTGCCGCCGGCGCTGACCTGCTCGTAGGACGGATGCTCGGTGCGTCCGCCGGTGTAGCCGGATACCGTCGAAACCACGCCGTCGAGCTTGTCGAACGGCGGTTCCATGCACCAAAAACAGCCGCCAGCGAACGTTGCCTTCTTGAGATGGCTTTGTTCTGTCATCGGTATGGCCTGCTCCGGTTGGGTTGTCTGCGCCATCGTAGCCGTCGCGCCTGCCAGCGTCACGGCCAGAGCGATCATGGGAGTCACGGCCTTCATGTGCGTAGCCGAGGCAGGGGTAGTTCGGCGGGGACGAACTCGAGCGCCAAGCCGTTGTTGCACCAACGCTGCCCGGTGGGGGGCGGCCCGTCCTCGAAGACGTGCCCCTGGTGCCCGCCGCAGCGGATGCAGTGGTATTCGGTGCGGCGCAGCAGGAGTTTGAAATCGTCCTCGAGGCCGACGTGCCCCTCGATCGGCCGTGTGAAGCTGGGCCAACCCGTGCCGCTGTCGAACTTCGCATCCGAGGCGAACAGCGGCAGATAGCACGCCGCGCAGACGAAGGTGCCCGCCCGCTTCTCATCGTTGAGCGGGCTCGAGAAGGGCGGTTCGGTGTCCTCCTCGAAGAGCACCGCGTAGCGCTGCGGTCCCAGGAGCCGCCGCCATTCCTCCCGTGGCTTGGCCAAGCGCTCGATGTCGGATGACGGCTCGGTGGCACTGGTGGTCCGCTCGCTGCGGGCACACGCCGGGCCCACCAACCACAGGCTCCCTAGCAACAAGGATCGCTCGATGAAAGTCCGCCGGGTCATGAGTTGCGCACCTACGGGGAGGCGCTCCCTTATAGATGCTGGACGGCGTCATTGGTGACGCGGACGCCGGCCAGGCGCAAGAGCATTGGCCGCGGCCTGTGGTAAGGTGCGCGACGCCCATGCACGGCAGATCCGAGCGACAGGTGATTGGCTGGCGCGAGTGGGTTGGCCTCCCGGAGCTCGGAGTCGAGCGGATCAAGGCCAAGGTCGACACCGGAGCGCGATCCTCGGCGCTGCACGCCTATGACGTGCGGGTCGTGCGGCACGGGGCGCGGCTGCTCGTCCGGTTTCGTGTGCTACCGTTCCAACGGAGCGAACGCGAGGCTGTCGAGGCGGAGGCGACGTTGCTCGAGTACCGTAGCATCCGAAACTCTGGCGGCCTGGTCGAACGACGGCCGGTGATCCAGACCGCGGTGCGGATCGGTGAGCTGAGCGTTCCCATCGAGCTGACGCTGACCTCGCGCGACGCGATGGGCTTTCGCATGCTGCTGGGCAGACAAGCGGTCCGCGATGCGTTCATCGTCGACCCGGGCCGTTCTTTTCTGCAAGGCCGCCGCCGAAAACGGCGCGCGACAGATCCGTCGGCGACTGTCAAGTATTGAGATTCGAGCAGAGAACTCTATGCTGAGACGTTGACGCCGCACGGGCGTGGAGGGGGAGTTGGATGGAGGGGCAGTTTACCAAGCATTTTCGGATCAGCTTGTTTCTGGCCGTTGTCGTTACGCTCGCGTTGTTGATCGGCGGCGCGACCGTTTCGCGCGCAGGCGATTCGATGCCGATCGCCGAGCCGGATTCGAGCGTACGAGCCTTGGCCTTGCAGGAAGGGATCGTCTTGGCGCAGGCCTTGGTCGTGCACCGGCTCGATGAGGACGCGGTGTGGACGGCTGACAAGTCGGACAAGCGCACCGAGCGGCGCGCCGAGCGCAAGGCGCTGCGCGCCCGGCGCCGAGCCGAGCGCGCGACCGGCTCGGATAGCTGAGCGGCTGCGCCCCCGGCGTGGCTAGCGTGCGGCATCCGGGCATCGCATCGTCGGGCCGGCAGGCCGTCGCGCGATCGGGTTCTGGCGCCCGGGTTCTGCTGGTCCTCGCGCTGGCAGGCGTCGCAGCGGCCGCAGGTTGCGCGCGCTCGATCGTCTCGGACGGCGCGATCCGTCCCGAGCCGTTCGCTGCCATCATCGCCCGCGTCGAACAGGCGCGCGGGATCCAAGCCCGCGGCCTGGTTGACGCGCGCGTCGTGAGCAGCGGGGATCTACGCGCCGCGGTGGCGCGCGCGCTGGAGGAGCAGTGGCCACCCCAGGCGGCGGCCGCCTATCAGGATGGGTTGGTCGCCGTGGGGTTATGGCCCCGCGACCAAGACCTGTTCACCGAGTTCGTCGACAGCGTCGGCGCCGAGGCTGGCGGGCTCTACGTTCCGAGCCGGCGCGTGCTCTACGTGGTCGACGAGCCGGAGACGCCGTTCTCGGTCTCCCTGGTCTCTGCGCTCATGGGGCGCGACCTCGCCCGTGAGCTGTTGCTCGGGCACGAGCTGACTCACCTGCTGCAACACCAAGCCTACCCGGCGCTGATCGGCGCCACGCAGACGTTGCAGGATCAGGATGACGTGGTGGCGGCGCTGCAAGCGGCGATTGAGGGCGACGCCGTCCGCATCAGCTTTCAGGCGCTCGATGCCCGGATGACGCCGCCCGCACCCGTCGACCTGGAGTCGAGCCTCGATGCGGAACTCTCGGAGAATCGGCTACACGAGCGCGCGGCGATGATCCGCTACGGTGTGCCGTTCCCCTACACCAAGGGCTACCGACTCGCCATGCTCGAGGCTGATCTTTTGTTGGAACGTCCGCCGATCTCGACCGAACAGGTGCTCCATCCCTCGCGGCGCGAGGAGGGCTTCCAGTCGATCGATCTGCGCCCGTTGCGCGAACTGCTGCCCGCCGAATGCGCGTTCGTCTACGAGAACACGGCTGGCGAGCTCGGGCTGAGCTATCTCTTCCGGGATCTGGCAGCCAGCGCCCGGCCGGAGGCCTGGGAAGGGTGGAACGGCGATCGCTATCTCGTCGCCCGCTGCGGGACCCGGCTGGAGTTCGTGTGGCTCACCACGTGGGACAGTCCCGGCGACGCCGACGAGTTCGCCGCGGCTTACGCCGAGGTCGCCGTTGCGGCGACGCTGCGCGCCGGGCTGACCGCGCCGGCCGCGGTTGCCTCCGTGGACGCCGACGTGGTCTTGTCCACTGCCGGTCTGATCGGACCGGCGACCCGCATCCGGTCGCTGGCCAAGCGGCACACGGTGAAGAGCTTCGCCGAGCTGTGCGCCAGTCTCGATTGCGGCAGCGCCGGGGCGGCGGGCGCGTCCCTAGCCGGCTGACCCGAGAAGGGTTCAGTCGGGGCGAGCGGGCAGCGGCATGAGCATCCGGGGCAGATCGTCCGGTACCGGACCCAGGGCGATGGCGAGCTTGGAGAACCCGAGGAACACGGCCGCGGCTGCGGTCAGCTCGACGATCTGCGCGGGAGAGAAGTGCGTCAGCAGCTGCGCGGTCACCCGCTCGTCGATCGCACCAGGTATCGTTAGCAGCAGGTCCACGTAAGCGAGCAGCGCCTTGTCGCGTGCGGTGAGCACGGTCGACGCGCGGTGATTTTGGATCTGGGCGACCGCGGACTCGTCGACAAGCTGCTCCTTCGCCACGGCGAAGCGAACGTTCTTTCAATAGCCGCAGTCGGTGATCTGCGCGTTGCGCAGCCGAACCATCTCCTTGGTCGCGGCATCCACCGAGCCTCCCTCCCACAGCGTTGCGTAGAGATCGAGGAACGCCCGTAGGGTTTCGGGCTGGTGGCTGAGCGCACTGCCGGCAATGGGATCGGCGGCCGCTTGCTGCGGGGGGCGGATACGCGGGCTGCGCGGACGCTTGGTCATCGTTCGAGCCTACCCGTGGGCTCGGCCGTCGGAGTGGGAACGGTCCCCTGGACCTCGCTCTGGACGTCCAGCGCGAGGCGGAAGCGGCAGAAGCCCTCGAACAAGGCGATCGCCTCGGCGAGCGCCACCGTTCCCGGTTCGCCGAGCAGACGAGAGACAGCGGCGACGTCCTCATCGGTAAGCCCGTGCACGTCGGTGACGAACCGCTGCGCGAAACCCAAGCAAGCCCGCTCCAGTTCGCTGAAGCTCGGGCTGGTTCGCCAGCGGGAAAGCTCGGCAACCTTGGCTTCCGTCAACCCGGCTTCGACGGCGGCGCGGTAGCGCACCTCGCGCTCGACGGTGCAGCCGAGCAGCGCGGCCACCTGCAACCGGCACAGCTCGAGTACCACCGGATCCACGAGCCGCCGTTGCCAGAACAATCCGTAAAAACGCTCGAACCCACGATGAAGCTCTGGGCAAAGGCCGAACACCTGCGCAAACGTCGCGCCGGTTCCGGCCGCGTGTGCCAGCCAGCTCACGGCGGCATTCTCATGCACGGCGGCGGTTCTGACCAGGACCCTTCGCTCGCGAACGTCCACCGCGCGATCGTGGCAGGCTTGGTGCCGGGCGGCGGCGTGACGAGCGGAGGTCCGGCTGATAGCTTGGGCCGGTGCCGCTCGGTCCTGCTACCGTCTCGCTGGAAGGCCGCGTCGCGCTCGTTACCGGGGCCGCCGCCGGGATCGGCGAGGCGATCGCACTGACCTTGGCCAGCTTCGGCGCCGACCTGGCGATCTGCGACCGCGACGAGGTGAACCTCGAGACGACCGCGCGCTCGGTGCGGGCCCTGGGCCGGCGGGCATGGACCGGGCGCCTTGACGTGCGCGACGGCGAGGCCGTGGGCGCGTTCGTCGCCCGGGTTGGTGCGGAAGCCGGCCGGGTCGACGTGCTCGTCAACAACGCCGGAGGGGGTTTTCACGCCGCGTTCGCGGAGCTCAGTGCCCATGCGCAGGACGCCCTCATTGCGGAGAACTTCACGAGCGTGACGAACTGCATCCGCGCGACGCTCCCGCTGTTTCCCGATACCGGCGGCTCGATCCTCAACATCAGCTCGATCGAAGCCGGGCGCGGTGCCCCGGGATACGCGATCTATGCGGCGATGAAGGCCGCGGTCGAGAACCTGACCAGGACCCTTGCTCTGGAGCTCGGCGCGCGGCGGATCCGCGTCAATGCCATCGCGCCCGACCTGATCCCCACGCCGGGAATCGGAGATCCGCAGGTGCGTGCGCCTCTGGCACGCAAGGGGCACCCCAACCACGTCGCGGGCGCGGCGCTGTTCCTCGCCTCCGATCTATCGCTGTTCGTGACCGGGACGACGCTGCACGTGGACGGTGGCACGGCCGCCGCCGGCGGATGGCGCCTGACCGAGGACGGCCGCTACACTCTGTGACCGATGAGGTTCGGCGTCGCGCTCGGACGGCTCAACCCCGCCTTCCATCTGGCGGTCGCCATCGAGGCCGAGCGGCTCGGTTTCGAATCGGTGTGGCTGCCTGAGCACCTGATCTTCCCCGAGACGCTGTCGGGCTCACCGCACCCGGGCCTGAACGAGCCTCCCGTGGCCGCGACCACCCCGGTCTTCGACTGTTTTGCGTATCTTTCCTTCCTGGCAGGACAGACCCGCACGGTCCGGCTCGGGACTCACGTCTACCTGCTGGGCTTGAGGCATCCCTTCGTCGCTGCGCGGGCCGTGCAGACTCTCGACATCGTTTCGGGGGGCCGTGCGGAGATCGGCATCGGCGCCGGCTGGCTTGCCGGCGAGTGCCGGGCCGCCGGCGTCGACTTCGCGAGCCGCGGGCGGCGGTTGGATGAGGCGCTGGCCATCTGCAAGCGGCTCTGGAGCGAGCCGGTGGTAGAGCACCACGGGGAGTTTTTCACGTTCGAACCGGTGGTGTTCGAGCCCAAGCCGACGCAAAAACCCTGGCCGCCGCTTCACGTCGGCGGGGAGTCCGAAGCCGCGCTGCGCCGTGCGGCGGTCGCGGGCGACGGCTGGATCGGACTTCAACACACCCCGGCGAGCGTGGCGCGACCGGTGGCTAGGCTGCGCGAGTTGCGTGCCCAGGCTGGCCGGCTTGCCGAGTGTTTCACGGTCACGGTGATGGCGGATGTGCGCGGCCGCGATGAGATTGAGCTGTGGCGACGAGCCGGTGTCGACCGGCTGATCGTCGCACCCTGGCGACGGTCGCCGGAGGCGCGCGACGGCCTACGCGACTTCGCCGCGGCGTACTTCGGATAGGCGATCGAGGGGGGGGCAGGCTGCGTCGACGGGCGCGGAGTGCGCTGCGGGTTGCAGGGCGCTTCAGGGACCGGGCGTGACCGCGGCTGCGAACGGCGCAGCACCCATACCGCTGGTGTTGAACAGGTTCGCCCATGCCGGCCGAGTTGCGTAGCCGTAACGGATGGCAACGGGCGCAGGCACCTGATCGCTCCAGACGATCACGTCGTTGCCGACGATCTCGGCGTCTGCCCAGACGTAGCTCTGCCCGTCCGCCGACAGCGCGAAGCCCTGCAGCTGGGCGCCTCCCGGAGCGAAAAGCCCGCCGGAAGTGTTCGACCTGAAGCTCACGCGAACCTGGTTCCCTTCCAGCACGGCCGATCGGAAGATCGGGCCCGAGTAGATGAAGCTCTGACCGTAGACCTCGGCTAGCGCCACGTCGGCAAGGCGGTGCGCATAGGTAGGCCGCGCTGGCTTGGGCGGATGCGTGCCGCCGTCCAAGTCAGTCGTGACGACCATTCCCGTGTTCGGCTCCTGCAACGCGGTGATGAATGCGTTGCGCAGGACGGCGGCCTGGGGTGAGCCGTTGGGATTAGTTGGCAGCGATTTGGCGGCGTTGCCGAGCTGCAGGCCGCGGCCGGTGGGAGTCTGCACGAACAGGAAAGGGAAGTTGCCAATCCCCCATTCCGCGCGCAGCGCACGGATGAACGCTGGAAGGATATGGCGATGCTCGCCAGCCGATTGCAGATCCGTCTCGCCTTGCCACCATGCGACCCCGCGGATGCCGTAGCGCAGGTATGGACCCATCCGAAGGGGATAGTTCTCTCCCCAGGGCGGCAGCCACGCCGAGGCGATGGCGGCGACCTGCGGGTCGGGGTCGTTGAGCGCCGACACCGGCAACCATGAGCGGAGCCTCGACCCGCGCTTCGCGTTGTTGATCAGACCGACCGGCACGCCCAGCGCGTTGCTCAAATCCAGCCCGAACTGGAACGCAATCAGACCGGGACGATCGGACCAGCCCACACGTGTGATCCCGCGAACCTGCGAGCGGTACTGGTTGAGCACGTCGTGCTTGACGCGCGAGAGCGACATGTTGGACTGACCGCTGCACAGCCAGACCTCGCCGATCAGCACGTCGTGGATGATTCTGTTCTCGCTCGAGCTCGAGATCGTCAGATCGAAGGGGCCACCGCCCGGCATGGGATCCAGATGCACGATCCATTCGCCCACACCGTTACTGAACGCCGACTTCTCCTGGCCATTGAACGTGACGGTGATTTGTTCGTCGGGCGCAGCCTCACCCCATACGGGTGCGGGCGAGTTGCGCTGCAGGACCATTCCGTCGCTGAAGATGTCGGGAATGAACGCCGGGCTGGCCTCGGCCGAGCGCTCAAGTGCCGTCAGGCACAGAGCGAGGACGGCAATCAGCGCTGAGAATGAGGTAACCCCACGCGTAAGGGCTGGGTGGAAAGCGCAGGTATGGCGCATACGGCAGTGCCCGATGGTAAAAGCGTCGCACGCCGCGCTGCATCCACCAGCGAGCTCGGGCTGCCGGGCGGCATGCCGTGTATAGCGAACGGCGAGCTTGGGTCAAGGGTTTTCTAGCCGCGACGATGAATGATCGCTTCGGCTCCGCCCCGCGCATGGCGATCGCGTTGATCGCGAGGCCTCGCGCCACTCCACCCCACCGGGGGTGTCGAGCCGTTTCAGTTGCCGGCCGGCTCGCAAGCACAGAGCTCGAGCATCACGGTCGAGGTGCTCACGGTCACGGCGGTGCAGGTGCCACCGCTCGGGCAGTCGCCGCCGCATGCGGGGGCCGGTGAAACCTCGCAGGGTGCCAGACATTCGCACGAGCCGAGAACTTCGACGGCGCACAGATCGCCCGACGCGCAGGTACCGCCGCAGACGGGAGCGCCGGCTTCGAAGCAACTCGCCGGCTGTCCTACGTACGCGACGCACGCGCAGCCGGCGCCGGAGGTTTCGCAGATGAAGCCGTCCGTGCAGGTGCCGGCGCAGGCCGGAGGTGAGGCGCCACCACAAGGGCCCTGCACCGGCTGCGCAGTGCACGCGCAGCCGCCGCCGGTGTCCTCACAGGTGCTGCCTGCC
The DNA here is from genome assembly GCA_964555245.1 of uncultured Myxococcales bacterium. Taxonomy (GTDB): domain Bacteria; phylum Desulfobacterota; class Binatia; order UBA1149; family SPBQ01; genus CAZKRI01. Next base: position 99,172 of record CAZKRI010000032.1, on the reverse strand, counting down.
TGGCAAATACCTTCACAAGCCGGCGCAGCGGCGTTCGCGCAACTGACGAGGTCGGCCGGCAAGCACGCACAAGCCTCGGTCGACGGCTGGCCCTGCGGCGTACGAGTGACCGGCAGACATTGCTCATCCGGGAATCCGATGTCTGCGCAGCTCACGCCGCAAGCCGGCGCTGCGCTCTGTTCACACGCATTGAGGCAGGTGCAATGCCCAGGATCGAACGGATCCGGCGCGCAGGTGCGTCCTTCGTCCCCGCAGGTTCCACCGCACTCGGGGATCTGGCTCTGATCGCACCCGTTACCGCCACACGGACAGCTCAACGGAAGTGGCTGTCCCGTCGCCACCCTGAGACAGAGAAGCGCGTCGGTGGCCGACGCAGGAAGGGTCCCCTTGGGGGCGCAAACACAGGGATCGGAGGGGCAGGTGAGCAACCCTACGACCACTCGCAGGATGAACAGGCAGTCGGTGGCCAGCGGGGAAGGGCCGGTGGACAACGGTTGGGCGCAATCGCCGAGACCGGCGCTCGCGGTCCCAGCAACCGACAACCAAACCGCCACCACCGACGATGCCACGAACGAGCGCAAGGCAACCGTATTCATCTCTAGCGTTCTCCCCGTTGTTGGCCTGGGCCGGCTCACTCTAGCAGAAAGGACTCCCAGAGCGGGAACGGTCGAAGTCTCGACCGTCACAAAATCGACACAGCAGATTGAGGATTGACCTGCGGTCCGCCATGCGGAGTTGCCGACCAAGGTGCGTATCTTCGGAGTCAGGCGGAGCAATCGCCGTAGGCACGACGATTGCTCCTTGGCAGACACGCGGTACGCATCCGCGCTGGGAGGCAGGTTGTGGACGCACTAGCCACAGCAGTCATTTGGATATCCGTTGGCCTCGCTCTGGTTCTGCTGATTCAGGAGCAGTCACACAGGCTGGCCGACTTCAGCCGGGCTCAGGCCAACTCGCGGGCGGCCGTCGCGCAGGAAATCCTGGATCTCTGCGGCGATCGGGAGCCGGTCGCGCTCTATGAGCAGCTCGCGGCCCGTATTCCGGACAGCCTGGTTTACTATGCCCTGGCGGAGACCCGTCAGAGGCTGGGCGCGGGAGAGCTGTCGGAGGGGGCGGCTGCGTACTTCACGCGCACCATCAGCCGTCTGGCCGATCAAAGCAGCGACGGCGTTCCCGTTCAGGCCGTTGCCTGAGGCAGGCCACCTTTCGAGCACGGTCCGACGCGGCCACCGCGGCTCCGGCTAGCCGCACCCCCGTTCGGGGCGGCCAGTGGAGACGAGCCCGCGTTATGTGTCGATTCGGGCCGGGCGCGGGCGATTCCCCGCAATGTTGCGGACGCATCGACCGACGCGTCCGCGCAAAACCCGCGTGATTCAAGGAGTTTTTTCTGTCGTCGGCGAGCGCCGGTGAGAGGCCGCGCTCGCGCTGACGGCCAGCCTTCGCGCCGCCGATCGCGGGCTGGCGCGCAACAGTATCCCAAGTCAGAGCCGATGGTGTTTACGCTGAGATCGGCTTTCTCCGACCGTGGGTGCTGTGCATCGCCATGCCTGTGCACTCGGCATAGACCAACAGCCAGGACGATCCATGCGACACACGAGGCGTTTCCTGCTTGCCTTCCTCTTTGCTGCCGTGCTTGCGCCCGGGACTGCGCTCGCCGAGAGCGACTGCACCGACGGTATCGATAACGACGGCGATCTACTCGTCGACTGCCTCGACCCGAGCTGCGACCTGCAGCCTTGTGACGACGGTTTGTTCTGCAACACCGGCGAAACCTGTCAGGCCGCGACCTGTACCGGTGGCACCGCGGTGACCTGTGACGACGGGGTTGCCTGCACGATCGACGCTTGCAACGAAGCGACCGACGCCTGCGACAATACGCCCAACGACGCGGCCTGCGATGACGGGGCGTTCTGCAACGGGGCCGAAACCTGCAACGCCACGTTGGGCTGCCAGGCGGGCACCCCGGTCAACTGCGACGACGGGGTGGCCTGCACGATCGACGCTTGCAACGAAGCGACCGACGCCTGCGACAACACGCCCAACGACGCGGCCTGCGACGACGGGGCGTTCTGTAACGGTGCGGAGATCTGCAACGCCACGTTGGGCTGCCAGGCTGGCACCCCAGTCAGTTGCGACGACGGGGTGGCCTGCACGGTCGACGCTTGCAACGAAGCGACCGATGCCTGCGACAACACGCCGAACAACGCGGTCTGCGACGACGGTCTGTTCTGCAACGGGGCGGAGACCTGCAGCGCCACGTTGGGCTGCCAGGTCGGCACCTCAGTCAATTGCGACGACGGGGTGGCCTGCACGAACGACGCTTGCAACGAAGCGACCGATGCCTGCGACAACACGCCGAACAACGCGGTCTGCGACGACGGTCTGTTCTGCAACGGGGCGGAGGCCTGCAACGCCACGTTGGGCTGCCAGGTCGGCACCTCAGTCAATTGCGACGACGGGGTGGCCTGCACGATCGACGCTTGCAACGAAGCGACCGATGCCTGCGACAACACGCCGAACAACGCGGTCTGCGACGACGGTCTGTTCTGCAACGGGGCGGAGGCCTGCAACGCCACGTTGGGCTGCCAGGTCGGCACCGCAGTCAACTGCGACGACGGGGTGGCCTGCACGATCGACGCTTGCAACGAAGCGACCGACGCCTGCGACAACACGCCGAGCAATGCAGCCTGCAGCGACGGCCAGTTCTGCAATGGCGTGGAGTCTTGCAACGCAACGTTGGGCTGCCAGGCGGGCACTCCGGTGAGCTGCACCGATTCGGTGGCATGCACGACCGACTCCTGTAACGAGTCCACGGACCAGTGTGACAACACGCCGAACAATGCGGTCTGCAACGATGGCCAGTTCTGCAACGGCGTCGAGACCTGCAACGCGCTGCTGGGTTGCCAACTGGGCACTCCTGTCAATTGCAGCGACGGTGTGAGCTGCACGGTTGACAGTTGCGATGAGATTGGCGACCAGTGCCTCAACACCACGAGCAATGCCTTGTGCGATGACGGCCTGTTCTGCAACGGCGTCGAGACGTGCAATGCGTTGATCGGTTGTCAGGCCGCTGCGCTGGTCAACTGCAACGACAGCGTCGGGTGCACGACCGATGCGTGCAACGAGACGACCGACACCTGTACCCATATTGCGAACAACGCGATCTGCGACGACGGGCTCTTTTGCAACGGGCCAGAAACCTGCGATGTCATAAACGACTGCCAGGCCGGTGCACCGGTCAATTGCGGCGACGCTGTCGCGTGCACGACCGACAGTTGCAACGAGACGCTCGACTCGTGCGTGAACGCTCCGAATAACGTGGCGTGCAACGACGGCTTCTTCTGCAACGGCACGGAGGTGTGCGACGCGTTGCTCGGATGTCAGGCCGGGGCTGCGCCCACCTGCAACGACGGCATCGTGTGCACGATCGACGCATGCAACACCGTTGCCAATGCCTGTGTGAACGTTCCCACCAACAGCCTCTGCAACGACGGGTTGTTCTGCAACGGGGCCGAAGTGTGCAGCGCAACCGCCGGTTGCCAGGCCGGAGCGACGGTTGCTTGCAGTGACGGCATCGGTTGCACGGTCGACGCCTGCGACGAGGTTGCGGATACGTGCTCGCACGTGCCGGCCAACTCGCTGTGCGACAACGGTCTGTTCTGTGACGGTGCGGAAACCTGCGATCTGTTTGCCGGCTGCCTCTCGGGTGTGCCCGTCACCTGCAACGATGCGATCACCTGCACCATCGATGGCTGCGACGAAGCCGGGCGCCGCTGCGTCAACGTGCCTGCCGACGTCTTGTGCAGCGACGGTGTCACCTGCAACGGCGGTGAGACCTGCGACCTGCTGCTGGGCTGTCAGCCCGGCACCGGCCCGGCCTGCGACGACGGCATTCCATGCACCGTGGAGATCTGCGACGACGTGAATAACATCTGCGTGAGCACGCCGGACGACACGCTGTGCGACGACACGCTGTTCTGTAACGGCGTCGAGATCTGTCAGGTCGGAGTGGGCTGCGTTGCGGGTACGGCGATCGATTGCGCCGACGCCATCTCCTGCACGGTCGATACCTGTAACGAGACCACCGACCTCTGCGAGAATACGACCGACAACACGCTGTGCGACAACGGCCTGTTCTGTGACGGGGCCGAGATTTGCGACCCGCAGTTCGGCTGCGGGAGTGGCCCGCGCGTGGACTGTTCGGGGGCGACCGTCGGCTGCGCCGTAGGGTTCTGCAACGAGATCCTCAACGTCTGCAGCGTCACGCCCAACGATGCGTTGTGCGACAACGGCCTGTTCTGCGACGGGCGTGAGCGCTGCGCCGCCGGTGGGGCTTGCAACGTTGGCACCACGATCGACTGTTCTCCCCTGACCAGCAGCTGCGGCACCGGGTTCTGCGACGAGGCGGCCAACGCATGCGACGTGGTGCCGATGAACGAAGGCCTCGGGTGCGACGACGGTGACGCCTGCACACCCGATGATGCCTGCGTGGCCGGGATCTGCGTTGCGGCCGGAACCACCTGTGGCGACGGCATGCTCGACGTGGCCTGCGGTGAAGAATGCGATCCGCCCGCCGTGGAGATCTGCGACAACCTCATCGACGATGACGGTGACAGCCTGATCGATTGCGAGGACAGCGGCTGCGACGCCTCCAGTGCTCCGACCTGCGGCGCGACCTGCAACGAGGTCAGTGCATGCAAGGTGATCGCCCAGGATCCGGGCGTGATCCGCTTGAGTCCGGTAGGGAAGGATCTGTTGAAGCTGCGTGGGCGCGTCGTGGTCAATCCGGCGCTCATCAACCCGGTCGCCGACGGCTTCCGCGTCCTGCTCTCCAATGACGTCGCCACGATCTACCGTGGCGAGCTGTTGCCCGGCGATCTGATCTTCCGCCAGAACGGGCGCTTCCGTTTCCGAGACCGTTCGGCGAAGGACAGCCCGGGCCTGCGCAACGGCCTGTTCCTGGTTGCCATCAAGGTGAAGAAGCTCGACGCCAACTGGTGGTACATCTTCAAGGTTAAGGCGTTCAACGATTTCGGAGCGGCGGTCATGCCGGAAATGACGCTGCAGATTGCCGGGGTCGACGACGTGGCTTCCATCACCAGCATCTGGACCCAGCAGCGTAGCGGCTGGCATCTATTGAACTTCTGACGCCCACGACGGCGGGCCTGCGCTAACGCGCGGGCCCGCCGCGGCCCCTTTCTCACCAGCCCCTTGGATCTGTTGCCCTCGGTCTCGCTTTCCGCAACCATCGGTAGCGGTGGGAGGAGTCGGTTGGGGGAGGCGTGCGTCCCTGCGCCGCGCCAAGCCGATCCCGCGGGGGCTCGCCATGGCGGGTTTGGTGGCGGTGCTGTGGGCTCAGCCGCTGGCGGCAGCTGATGTTACCGCGCGGAAGCCATCGTCGACGGAACTGGCCCGCCTTCGCGAGATCGACCGGTACATCCGCTACTTCTCGGCTCTGAGCTACGATGACACCACCGTGCCGGCGGACTACATCCGCGCCCTCATTCTGGCGGAGTCTTCCGGCGACCCGCGAGCGGTCTCATCGAGCGGCGCGATCGGTCTCACGCAGATTCTGCCCGTCACCGGCCGCACGGCCGCCCAGCGGCTGATCACCAGCGGCTTCGATTTTAGCTACGTCGACGAGCGCATGCTCGGCGCGCTCACGCTCGAGGGCCTCCACGACCCTGCGATCAACATCCTGATCGCCTGCTTTCTCAGTGCGAGCTACGGCCGCCAGTTCGACGGCCGTCTCGACCTCATGGCGGCGGCGTGGAACGTTGGCCCGGACGCAGTCGCACGGAACGGCAACGCGGCTCCGGCTCGAGAACAGGCCCAGCTCCTGGTCGGCCGCGTGCTGTCGTATATCGTGTACTTCAAAACCGAAGCGGCCAGCGCGGGGCGATGACGCCGCCTCAGTCCACGTAGCCGAGGGCGCGCAACGCGCGCTTCTCATTCGTGCTGAGCTCGGGTTGAGCGAGGTCGGGCGGTGGGTGCTCGGCAATCCATTTCTCGAGCAGCGTGTCGAGCGCCTCGCGCTTGGCAGCGTTCTCGGCGCCGAGGTCACGCTGCTCGGCCGGGTCGGCCACGGAGTCGTAGAGCTCGTAGCGGTTCTCAGCGGCCGCCCGGATGAACTTCCAGGGGCCCTGAACGACCGCCAGCATGTCGCCGAGCACCTTGGTTCCGCGGTCGCGCCTGGAGCGATACTCGCGACGCTGCAGGAAGATCGCCCGGTCTGCCTCGACGGGCTCACGCAGGTCGTGGCCCTCGAATTCCTCGGGAAGCTCGATCCCGGCGAGCGCGAGAATCGTCGAGGCGACGTCCACGGAGGTGGCGGGGCCTTCGCGAGCCTCTCCGCCGGCGATGTGTCCGCGCCATGCCAGGATCAGTGGAATCCGGACGGACTCTTCATGGAGGTTCACGCCGTGCCCGCGGTGGTTGTGTTCGCCCAAGGCCTCCCCGTGGTCGGCGGTGACCACGACGATCGTACCGGCAGGGCCCGCGATGCCATCGAAGCTCTCGAGCATCGATCCAAGGTGCTTGTCGGCGTAGCGGATCTCCTCGTCGTAGCGGGTGACATGGCTCGGTGTACCGGCCGGCCACCGGCCGCGGAACGCTTCGGGCGCGGTGTACGGTGCGTGAGGGTCGAACAGGTGGAGCCAGACGAAGACCGGCCGCTCATCGCGCCGGCGCTGCAGCCACGCACGCAGCGCGTTGGCGGTGTCGGCCGCGCGCCGGTCGCGGACCAGGGCTCGGTTACGTCCGGTAGGCTTACGCTTGGCCTTGGGCTCGTCGAAGCGATCGAAGCCTTGGCCGAAACCGTAGATCCGGCTCACCGGCCGCGAGCTCACGAAGGCAGCGGTCTGATAGCCGGCCCGGGAGAGCACCTCGGCCAACGTGGTGAACCGCTCGTCGAGAACGTGCCCGTTCTTGAGGACGCCGAGGGATCGCGGCGCGCGACCCGTGAGCAGGGCGGCATGCGAGGGCGCGGTGGTGGCGCTCGCGGAATACGCGCGGCGGAACAGCAGACCCTCGGCCGCTAGCCGGCGCAGAACCGGGGTGGTGTCGATCGGGTAGCCATAGGCCGATGTGTGGTCGGCGCGCAGCGTGTCGATGCTCACCAGCACGATGTTCGGGAGGCCAGAGGTGGCGGTCGCGGCCGTCCGGTCGCGGCACCCTCCCGAACCGACACTGGTCAGGAGAACTGCCGCCAGAGCACAGCCCGGTCGAAAGCCGCTCCGCATCGAACGGGACAAACTACCCGGCTACGGCTAACGCGCAAGCGTGTGAGGTCGTCCGGCCGCCTCGGTCAGCGGCCTGGTGTGACCAGGGCGACGAGTTTGGCGCTCACGATCGCGCTCGCGGCAAGGCTGCCAAACGCGAGCAACGCCAGAATGATCGGGTACTGATAGAGCGCACCTCTTACGGTTCCGGCGGCCATTTCACGACGCTTCGTTCGGTCCATCCGATTCATGGATACCTCCACAACTGACATCCGCGAGCCAATCACACCGGAGGGGGATGAGCGGGTCATTAAACGGGTGTTAACTCTTAGATGGGCCCACCTCGACGGTATTCATCACGAAACCACGACAGCCGAGACGGCCGCGTGTGCGCCTGGGGCTTGCGGCTGCGACGGCAAGCCGGGCAGATCACCAACTGCCGGTGCAAGACGATCTCCGAGCCGGGAAGCTCCGAGTCGACCGGTGGCTGTGGGTGGCTCGCTTCTACAAAACGCGCAGCCAGGCGGCCGTGGCGGTCGCCCGTGGCCACGTCGAGCTGGACGGCGTGCGCGCGAAGCCGGCCAAGACGGTGGCGGTGGGGAGCCGGCTGAGCATCCGGCGGGGGGAGCTTACGTGGGAGGTGATCGTGCTCGGACTGGCCGACCGTCGCGGTCCCGCCAAGACCGCTGCCGCTCTGTACCGGGAAACGCCCGAAAGTCAGGCCGCCCGTGAGCACGCGGCTGCCGAGCGCCGCCTGCAGATGGTCGCCGGCCCGCGGCCCTCGGGCCGTCCTACCAAAAGGGAACGACGAAGCTGGGAGCGTCTCCATCGCCGCTAGTCTGGCCCGATTCCGGCCCGTGCGCCCCGGCGTGCTACACTGGGCCGGGGGCGTATCCGAGGAGGTGCAAGTGTGGTGGGTGGAATGAAGCGAGCGGTGCTATCGGTGAGCGTTGCGGTGGTGGCGGCCGCGGTCTTGGTCGGGTGCAGCAGCCTCAAACGCGCTCGTCTGGCGCAGGAGGCCCGGCGCGACCTGGTCGGCTTGACGCGCGGCGCGCTGATCGAGTGCGCTGGCGAGCCCGATCTGCGGGAAATGGCGGGGGATCGGGAAATGCTCAGCTACTTGAGCGACACCGAGATCGATCCCCATACGACGTGTGTCGGAACGTTCGTGCTGCGGCGCAACCTGGTCGAACGGCTCGATTTCGCGAGCCCGGCTGGACGGCTGCCGACCAAATGGGAGAACTGCGCGCCGATCGTCGAAAACTGCACCGGGTGACATTGCTGGGCAACACCGCCCGATCGGACCTGCTGTTCCGATCTCCGGTGGCTACTCGTGCTGGCGCGCGCTGAACACCCATGCGGCCGAGGGCATGCGCACTCCCGCATCGCTCTGATAGGGCGCCAAGGCGTCGCGCACGCCCTTGGTAACCCGCGCACGGACCTCGCTCGATGCGCCAAGCAGCGCGCGGCTGACCGGGCCGAGCTCCAATGCGAACTCGACCACCTCGTCGAGCTGTGCTCCGCCGGCCAGCGCGATCGGCTGCTCGAGCGCGACATGGCGAACCTCACCGTAGCCCGCATCGCGCAGAATGCCGGTCACGCGCCCGGCGTCGGCGAACGCGAATGGACCGGGAGCCAGGGGGTCGGGCGGGGTTTCCACGGCGACGTGCTGCATCGCCACCATGACCGGAACGGCCATCCATGGGTTGACGGCCACCGACTGCCAGCAGACGAAACCAAGCCGTCCCGAAGGAGCGAGCGCCAAACGCAGGTTCGCGAAGGCCGCGACGGGATCGTCGAAGAACATGACGCCGAAGCGCGAGAACATCGCGGTGAACCCGGCGGGCTCGAAGCGGTGGGTCTGGGCGTCGGCTTCGACGAACTCGAGGTTGGTGACGCCGAGCTCACCCGCCCTGCGGCTCGCGCTCGCGAGCATGGGCGCGGAGACGTCCATGCCGACGACGCGGCCCGTGGCCCCGATGATCCGCCCGAGCGCGAGCGAGGTCGCGCCGCAGCCGCAGCCGACGTCGAGCACGCGGTCGACCTGTCGCAAACCGAGGGCGTCAGCGGCCGCGCGGCCGAATGGCTCAAGCTGTCGATCGAGCAGCTCCTGAAACCGCACCCACTTGGCGCCGGCTTGGTCGTTCCAGAATGCGATTTGTTCGCGGTTCTTCGGCGAAGGTTCCATGAGGGTGCTTCTGCCAGCCGCGGACGGCTCTTGCCAGCCCGGCTTGGAGGCGAGTGATCGACGATGAAGGCGGTCGTCGTGCGCGCGCCGGGTCGGGCGGAGGCGTTGCGACTGGAGGAGATCCCATGCCCGCAGCCCAGCGGTGGGCAGATGCTGCTCAAGGTGGAGGCCTTCGGCCTGAACCGGCTCGAGCTTTACATGCGCCTCGGGCAGCTCCCCGCGGTTACGTATCCGCGGGTGCCCGGCGTCGAATGCGTGGGCACGGTGCGCGAGGACCCCAACGGGATCTTCCGCTTCGGCCAGAAGGTTGCGGCCGTCATGGGCGGCATGGGGACCGTATTCGACGGCAGCTATGCGCAGTTCGCCTGCGTGCGCGCCACGCATGTCGTCCCCCTGCAGACGGAGCTCGCTTGGGAGACGCTCGCGGCGTTGCCTCAGAGCTATCTGACCGCGCGCGGCGCTCTGGTCGATACGCTCGGAATCCTCTACGGCCAGTCGCTGCTGGTGCGTGGCGGCACCTCTGCGATCGGTCGGGCCGCGATCGCGTTGGCCCGCGATCGCGGCGTCACCGTCCTGGCCACCACGCGCGACCCGGGCAAAACCGAGCGGTTGCGCGCAGCGGGTGTGGAACACGTCTTGATCGATGACGGGCAGATCGCTGAGCAGGTGCGCCGGCTCGTGGTCGGCGGGGTCGATGCGGTGCTCGAGCTGATCGGATCGCCTACGATGGCCGACTCGCTGCGCTCGTGCGCGCCCGGTGGAAAGGTGTGTGCCGCCGGTGTGTTGGGGGGCGTCTGGGATCCGCCCAAGCTCCGCCGGCTCGCCTATCTGCTCGAGCACGTCGAGTTGACCAGTTACAGCGCCGAGACGGTGGACCGTGAGACCGTGGGGTCGACGCTGCAAGAGATCGTCGACGGGGTGGCGAGCGGCCGCTACCCCGCCAACATCGAGGAGGTCTACGCGATCGGAGACATCGTGCGTGCCCACCAGCACATGGAAGCGGCCCGAGCTTGCGGGAAGCTCGTTGTCCGCCTCGCTTGATGGGGTCAGGTCTAATTTCCCGCCAGGCGGGAAATTAGACCTGACCCCATTCCGCCGTTAGTCTCCTGGCCGTGACTCGAGTCGGAGTACTGCTGGTGCTCGGCGTCGTCGCGGTCGCGTCTGCCTGGCCCACGCGGGCTCTGACCGAACAGACCGCGACCGTCCCCGCGATCCGTTGGATCGATCACCCCGACCGGTCCTTTTCGATTCTGGCCACCGAGGTGACGGTCTCGCAGTTTCGGGCCTGCCTGGAGGCCGGCCGCTGCAAGACGGAGACGGCGGATCCGGCCTGCAACTTGAGCCGCACGGATGCGGCGACCCATCCCCTCAACTGCGTCTCCTACGATGGCGCTGAGCAGTACTGCGCGTACGTTGGCGGCCGCCTATGCACGGAGGAGGAGTGGCTAGCGGCCTGCCGTGGGAGGGACGGGCGGGCCTTCCCGTATGGGAACGCCTACGATCCGGCCGCGTGCAACGCGCACTCGGCGACGGCGGCGGTAACCAACCCCTCGCTGCCGACGACGGTGCCGGTGGGCTCGCTTGCCAGCTGTGAGGGTGGGCTGCCCGGCCTGTTCGACATGGCGGGCAACGTCGCCGAATGGGTCGATGCCTGCAAGGGGAGCTACTGCCGCTTCCGCGGCGCCGGCTATCGCAGCAATGACCCCGTCGAGCTCTTCACCGGCTGCAGCGGCGTTTGTTCCGGCAATGAGAAGAGTCTGCGCTCGAACGTCGTCGGGTTCCGCTGTTGCCGTGATCGTTAAACCCCCGCAAGGGGGGCAAATCCTCAGCGCACTCCGACCAAGGGCTTAGCCCCGGTCCGGCGGCCTTTACAAGGGTGCCGTTTACGGCCCATGGTTGTGAGATGAGGTACCGGCGATCCCTGCTTTTCGTGGCGCTGCTCGTTGCGACGACTCTCTGGGCCAGTGCTCCGGTTTGGGCCCAGGTGACCGGTGCCGATGAGATCTGTTCGCCAGTGGTGGATCCGTGTGTGATCGACACGCCGATTCAAACGGGATTCGGCACGGTCCTCGACTTCGCCGATCGAGAGCTGCGGATCATCGGCACCGGCCAGATCAAAACCGACGGCAACCGGCTCACGATCCGCTGCGGCAAGCTCACCGTCGCCACAGGGGGCAACGAGGCGGCCATCGATCTCAGCGGTCCGGGCGCGAACGGCGAGAGTGTGGGCGGGGTAGCTACCATCGAGGTCCATCGGCGCTGCTCCCTCGACACCTCCGTTCTCTGCTTGAGCGACTCGGTCTGCGAGCGGCGGCCCGTGCCGGTCGGGACGTGCAGCGTAGGCCGGGGCCAAGCGAGCGTGGCCGGGCGCATCTCCGGCAACGCCGATAGCCCTGGGTTGTTCACCCTGCGCGCCGCTGGCGACATCACGGTCGACGCTCCGATCACGATGAATGCTGCTCATCCGGACGAGGACGGCGGCTCGATCGACCTGAGCTCTGGAGGCTCGATCGTCGTCAACGCCAAGCTCTCCGCCAACTCGGGTTTCTTCGGCACCGGTGGCGACGTCTTCCTGGACGCTTCGGGTGATGTGGTCCTGAACGGCGGCGTGGAGGTGATCGGGGGCGATTTCGACGGGGGCTTCCTCGACGTGTTCGCAGATCGGGATATCCGGGTCACCGAGGACATCAACGCCAACGCCAACGACGGCGAGGGTTACGGCGGCGAGATTGCGCTCGATGCCCGCCGGGACATTGTGATCGTCGGTGGCGCGTCGGGTAACCGTCTCGTTCTCTCCGCAGACGGTCATCTATCCTCTGAGCTGTTCGGTGGCGATGGTGGATTCCATAGCTACGTCGCCGTCGGCAACATCACGATGGGACCGTTCGTCCGGCTCTCGTCGGTTGGGGCGCCCCCCGACGGTTCTGGCGACTCGATCGAGCTCGACGCGCAGGGGGACGTTCTCATGGAAGCCGACATCGACTGCAGAGCCGACCCTGCAGGCGCTTCCGGAACCGGTGGGCTTTTCTCGGTTACCGCCTTGGGCTCGATCGCGGTCACCACCGCATCGAAGATCGACCTGACCGGACCGCAGGCGGGAGGGGACCTCTCGATCGACGCGCTCGGCAGCCTGAGCTTTGCGGGCACGGTCGATGCTCACACGGGGAACGACGGGATCCCAGGCAGCGCGCAGCTACTATCCGATGCGGCGGTGCTCAGCTTCGCCGGAGACGTCAGCATCGACGGCGCCAGCCCGTCGCTCACACGCAATCTCGTGGAGCTCAATGGCTGCGACGTCGAGTTCACGAACGCGGGCAGAATCGATAACAAGGTTGGCAACAGCCGCACCCAGGTCTTCGGTCGCGAATCGATCCATGTCGCCACCGGCGGCGAGATCCTCGGCGAGACGGCTCAGGGCAACGAGTTCCGCTACCGTTCTGGAACGCCATTGCCCGACATCGACGGTAACGTCAGCCCCGCACCGGTCCTGATCGCTGATCCTGGACTTCTGGAGTGTCCGGTCTGCGGGAATGGCGAGCTGGAGCGCACCGAAACCTGCGATGATGGCAATACCGTTCCAGAGGACGGTTGCAGCTCGGACTGCCAGAACGAGAGCTGCATCGCCCAGACTCCCGGCTACCCGCAAGCTCCACTCTGCGGCGACGGCAACGGATGCACCGTCGATCAGTGCAATCCGGTTACGGGCCAGTGCGAGCATCAGGAGAATTGCGACGATGGGATCGCTTGCACCATCGATAGCTGCGGGGTGAGCAAGGTGTGTCTGCATCAAGCGAGCCCGTTGTCGTGTGATGACGGCGTTGGCTGCACCACGGATCGGTGCTGCACGGGCGCTGGAGGCGCGTGTAGAGGGCTGCGGGGGTGTGTGAGCACACCGGCCAACATCGTGTGTAACGACGGCGAGGCTTGCACGGACGATGTGTGCGACGCGGAAGCCGGATGCATCACGACCGCCAAGACGGGGCCGTGTGACGACAGTCTGGTTTGCACGACCTCCGACCAGTGCGTTGGTGGCGTGTGCCAGGGCGTCTCGACGTGTCCGGCCGGCGAGATCTGTGATCCGGTCAGTGGCCAGTGTCAGCTGCCGCCGACGACAACGACTAGCACCACGACGACCAGTACCACCACTACAACCACGCTGCCGCCGACTACTACCACGACCAGCACGACGACGTTGCCCCCGCCGGGCTTCTGTGGGGATCAAGTGGTCGTGGCTCCCGAAGAGTGTGATGACGGCAGCAGCGGCTGGCTCGTCGGACAGTTCTGCAACGCCGCCTGCAGCATGCTCAGCTGTGGCGACCCGGACGACAGCGGCTCGCTCAGCGCGCCGGACGCGTTGTTCATTCTGCGCTCGGCCGTCGGTCTCAGCGCCTGCGACGTTTGCATCTGTAACGTCGACGGCAGCGCCGGTGGTTCGCCGATCACGGCCACCGATGCCTTGCGCGCGCTACGGCGAGCGGTGGGCATACCGATTGCGCTGACATGCCCCGCCTGTATCTAGCGAACGGGTGACCGCGGCCGCTGAACTAGTCTGGTACTTCGCCTACGGCAGCAACATGCAGCGCGCTACCTTCGTCGGCCGGCGCGGGATGCAGCCCAGGATCAGTCGCCCGGGTCGCGTCGACGGCTTCGAGTTGCGCTTCGATCTACCGGTGGGCCCGGGGGAACGGGGAGTGGCCAACCTCGCGGCCCGCGCCGGAGCGAGCGTTCACGGCGTACTGCACCAAATCACCCGTGCCGAAGCGGACCTGCTGGACCGGACCGAGGGCGTCGATCGCGGCTACTACCAGCGGCTCGTGGTAGCCGTCGAAACGGTCGAGGGCAGGGAGGATGCCTTCACGTACACTTCCCCGCATGGGGTTGCCGGACGAAAACCCTCGGCCCGCTACCTCGGCCTGCTGTTGGAAGGAGCCCAGGAGCACGGCCTCCCGGCCGAGTACATGGAGCAACTGAATCGGCTCCCCCTGGCGATCGACGAGCGCGAGCCGCTCTGACCGGCGGACGCAGGAACGGTAGAAAGAAACCTGCGCCGCAACGGATGCGGGCGAGGTGAGGATCCTCGGCTAGTACGGTAACCCAGGACGAACCAACAACCCTCCCGCCGGTAGCGGCTGGAGGGTTGTTGGTTGCGCGTGATGCCTCCAGCCCGCCGACGGGCCAAAGGTGCCCATCATGCGCTACGACCGCAACCCAACAGTTCTTCGAGTCGAGCTTTCGGCCGCGCGTCGACCGCGACTGTACTCCGTCCGACCTGATCTACGCGCTGCTCGCGAGCACGGGCTTCGGCGTCGCCCTGGCGGCGTCGCGCGGCTCGGTTTGGGGCGGCAGGTCGACCGGCTGGGCCGGTTTCGCGTGGCGGTGTTCGCGCTCAACCGCCATGCCACGGTGCTCCTGACCAGCGCCCTGGGAATCACCCGCCAGTTCGAGCTGGTCGGCGCGTCGCTCGGCGTGGCCCACGGCCTGTTCTTTCCGGCGTTCAACGCCCTGGCGGCCAGCACCGTCAAGGCCGAGGAGCGCGACCGGCTGTTCGCGGTGTTCACGGGCGCGTTCTATGGCGGGCTCGGCATCGCGGTGCTGGCCGGTGGTTTCGTCGCCGGGGTTGCCGGCTATCGTGTGACCTTCGTCGTCAGCGGGTTGGTGACACTGGCGGCTGGAGTATTGCTGGTGTTCTCACCCGAGCTGTCGCGACACGGAAACGGCTGATGCCGCGCCGGTGAGGTTGCTTCTTGGATGCGGCCGCGCGTAGGCTCCGAGGATACGCGGCCCCGCGGGGCGTCTGGAGTGTGAAGCGATGATCGAGTGGAGTGATGAGCACCGGCTGATGCAGGATGCCATGCGCAGGTTCATCGAGGCCGAGGTGGTTCCGAACCTGGAGGAGCTGGAGCACGGCGAGCTACCGCCCTACGACATTCTCCGCAAGATGTTCAAGACGTTCGGCATCGACGAGATGGCCCGGCATCGCTTTCGCCAGCAGTTGGAGCGCGACAAGAGCGATGGCGGGCCCGGCCGAAAGGCGACCGCGCGGCCGGATGCGGAGCCCGGGGCCGAGAAGGGCGACGGTGGCGACCGGCTCGCCATGCAGATGATCCCGATCATCGAGCTATGCCGCTACTGCCCGGGTATGGTCACGGCGCTCGGTGTCAGCGTTGGGCTGACCGCCGCGGCCATCAACTCGAAGGGAACCCTCCCTCAGAGAGAGCGCTGGGCGCTCGATCTCATGACGTTGGACAAGATCGGGGCCTGGGCAATCACCGAGCCGGGCTCTGGGTCGGATGCGTTCGGCGGCATGAAGTCCACCGCCCGCCGCCAGGGCGACTCGTACGTGCTCAACGGCAGCAAGACGTTCATCACGAACGGCCCCTATGCCGACGTGATCGTCTTCATCTGCAAGCTCGACGAGGGTAATCGTCCAGAGGAACGCAAGGTTCTGACCTTCGTCCTGGAGAAGGGCACGCCAGGGCTCACGCAGTCGCCGCCGCTGCGCAAGATGGGACTGCACTCTTCGCCCACCGGCGAGCTGTTTGTCGAAGACGTGCGCGTGGGTCGCGAGCAGTTGCTGGGGGAGACCGAGGAGGTCGCCTCGCGCGAAGGCGCCAAGGACACTTTCTCGATCGAGCGCACCGGCGTCGCCGCAATGGCGCTCGGCATCATCGAGGAGTGTCTGAAGCTCTGCATCGACTACGCGCGTACGCGTGTGCAGTTCGGACGGCCGATCGGTGAGTTCCAGCTCATCCAGCTCAAGCTCGCCAAGATGGAAGTCGCGCGGATGAACGTCCAGAACTTGGTCTTCCGTCAGATCGATCTGGCCAACCACGGTCGCCGCACGACGCTCGCGGAAGCCTCGGCGATGAAGCTCTACTCGGCGCAGGCGGCCATGGAAGTCTGCCTGGAGGCCGTCCAGCTGTTCGGCGGCAACGGCTACATGGCCGAGTTCCGCGTCGAGCAGCTCTGCCGAGATGCCAAGGTGCTGCAGATCTACGCCGGGACCGACGAGATCCAGATCTCGCAGATCGCGCGTAGTTTACTGAGTGTTTAGGCTGGCAGGTTCCCCCAAACGGGGGTGACCGATGGCGCTCCGACCTCATCGCTGAGCGACGGCGCCGGTCGATGATCCGTTCAGCCGGAAAACTGTGCCTGGCTGCTCTTGCTAGTACCCCGACCTTCGTCCTAGTCTCGGCCCTATATGCGCACAGCAACCACGACGTTTCTCACCCTCGGTTTGGTTCTCGTCCTCTCGGCTCCGGCGCTTGCCGAGGTCGACTGCACGGACGGCATCGACAACGACGGCGACCTGCTGATCGACTGCGCCGACCCGAGCTGCGACCTGTTGCCGTGCAACGACGGCCTGTTCTGCAACGTCGGCGAGACTTGCCAGGCGTCGGTCTGCGCCGGCGGGACGCCGGCGCCCGTCGACGACGGTGTGGCCTGCACGGACGACTCTTGTGACGAGGTGAACGACGTCATCGTCAACACGCCGAACAACGCCAACTGCGACGACGGCTTGTTCTGCAACGGCGCCGAGACCTGCGACGCGCTGCTGGGCTGCCAGGCCGGGACTCCGCCGGCGGTCGACGACGGTGTGGCCTGCACGGACGACTCTTGCGACGAGGTGAATGACGTCATCGTCAACACGCCGAACAACGCCAACTGCGACGACGGCTTGTTCTGCAACGGCGCCGAGACCTGCGACGCGCTGCTGGGCTGTCAGGCGGGAACGCCGCCGGTGGTCGATGACGGCGTGCCCTGCACCGACGACTCGTGTGACGAGGTCAACGACATCGTCGTCAATGCACCCAACAACGCCAACTGCGACGACGGCGCGTTCTGCAACGGCGCCGAAACCTGTGATGCGCTGCTGGGCTGCCAGGCTGGGACCAATCCCTGCGGCGTGCTGACCTGCGATGAAATCGCGGACGTATGCACCGGGTGTTTGCTCGACGCGGACTGCGACAATGGCGCCTTCTGCGACGGCGTCGAGACCTGCGTGGCGAACGTCTGCGTGCCCGGCACGGCGGTGAACTGCGCCGACGCGGTCGCCTGCACGGTCGATGCCTGCAACGAGGTCACCGACGCTTGCGACAACACCGCGAATGACGCCGCTTGCGACGACGGCGCGTTCTGTAACGGCGCCGAAACCTGTGATGTGCTGTTGGGCTGCCAGGCGGGAACCAATCCCTGCGGCGTGCTGACCTGCGATGAGATTACGGATGTCTGTACCGGCTGTGCGGTCGACGCGGAGTGCGACAATGGCGCTTTCTGCGACGGCGCCGAAACCTGCGTGGCGACCGTCTGCGTGCCCGGCACGGTGGTGAACTGCGCCGACGCGGTCACCTGCACGGCCGATGCCTGCAACGAAGCCACCGACGCCTGCGACAACACGCCGAACAACGCGCTGTGTGCCGACCCCCTGTTCTGCAACGGGACGGAGACTTGCGACGCGGTGCTGGGCTGTCAGGCGGGCACACCGCCCGTGGTCGACGACGGCGTGTCCTGCACGACCGACTTCTGCGATGAGCCCGCCGACATCGTGCGTCACACTCCGAGTAACGCGAGCTGCACTGACGGTCTATTCTGCACCGGCGCGGAGACCTGCAATCCCGTGACCGGCTGCGTATCCGCGGCGCCGGTGAACTGCTCGGCGCTGACCGGCCCGTGTTCGAACGGAGTCTGCGACGAGGCCACCGACCGGTGCGTCCGGGTGCCGCTCAACGAAGGCTTGCCGTGCGACGACGGGGACTCGTGCACCGCGACCGACATCTGTACGAGCGGCTTCTGCGCCGGCGGTGGTGCCGTGTGCGGCGACGGTGTCATCGACCCAAGCTGCAGCGAAACCTGCGAGCCGACGCTTGGCGTTCAGCTCTGCGACTCGCAGTTCGACGAGGACGGCGACGGTCTCATCGCGTGCGCCGATCCCGACTGCTGCGAGGACCTCGTCACCCCCAGCTGCGGTGCAAACTGCCAGGTGGCGAACTACTGCAAGCCGATCCTGAACGATCCATCGGTCCTCAAGATCCGCGTCACGGAGCCCGACTTCTACAAGATCCACGGCCGTGTGAACGTGAATCCGGCTACATGGAATCCGCTGGTCACCGGCTTCACGATCATCCTGTCGAACCCGACCGGCGTGATCTACAGAAGCACGCTGGCGGGCAGTGACCTGCGGTACAAGGGCGTGCAACGCTACATCTGGAAGGACCGCTCTGCGAAGAATGGCCTCGGTTTGCGTAACGGCTTGGAGCTCGTGCGCATGAAGGTGACGAAAGACATCGACACGGGTGGCCTGTTCTTCGCCCATATCAAAGTCAAGGCGTACGGCGACTTCTCGGCCGCGATCGAACCGGACATGACGACGCAGTTCCTCGGCGTCGAGGACACGGCGATCCTCACGGCCACGTGGACGCAACGGCGCGGTGGGTGGATCCTGCGGGCGGCCGACCAGCTCGTCGACTCCGGCAACTTCCAGTGCGTAACGGGACCGTAGGCCGGCGCGCGTAGGCGCGGAACGCTTACGCGCCGTCGGCATGGTCACCGTTCACCACCTGAACAACTCGCGATCGCAGCGGGTGCTCTGGCTGCTCGAAGAGATCGAGATCCCCTACGAGGTGAAGCGCTACGAGCGCGACGCCAAGACGCTGCTCGCGCCAGCGTCGCTCAAGGCCGTGCACCCGCTTGGCAAGTCGCCGGTGATTACCGACGGCGAAGTGACGGTGGCCGAATCCGGCGCGATCCTCGAGTACCTCGTGGAGCGTTACGGGCGAGGTCGCCTCATTCCGCCCGCGGGGACCCCAGCACGGCTGCGCTACACCTACTGGCTCCACTACGCCGAGGGGTCGTTGATGCCGTTGCTGGTCATGAAGCTCGTGCTCGGCCGCGTGCCGCAAGCGGTGCCGGCGCTGGTTCGACCGGTCGCGCGACGCATCGTCTCAGGTGTCGACCAGCTCTATCTCGGTCCCAACCTTCGGCTGCAGCTCGATTTCGTCGAGGGTGAACTGGGGAAGAGCGCATGGTTCGCCGGTGACGAGCTATCGACCGCCGACGTGCAGATGAGCTTCCCGCTCCAAGCGGCCACCGCGCGCGCCGAGCCCGGCGCGCTTCGGCCGCGAGTCGCCGCCTTCCTGGAACGTATCGAGTCGCGGCCGGCCTACCGCCGTGCGCTTGCGAAGGGCGGTCCCTTCGAGCTTCTGCGCTGAGGTCGACCGCTGCGGTGTTGTGCGCGTGCCGTCAACCGTACGCTGACGAGCAGGGCCGTCTGAGCGCGGCTCGGTTCGAGACGCTGCTTGTTTGGATTCACTTTGAGGCCGAGTGCCTCTAGCGTCTCAACGCCAAGGAGCGGTTCCGATCTAGGAAGAAGAAGGGCGATGGTCGGACCAGTACGCCCTGCCACGCTGATCCCCAGAGAGCACGCCTTCAGTCGCCGTTTGGTCCCATCAGCAACGGAGACCTCGAAACGCTGAGGAAGGGTAGGCGCTCCCACCTTGCGGGCGAGCGAGGGAGGAACGATCGTATGAGTGGCGCCAGTGTCGACCAAAAAACGCACGTCAACAGTGCGTCGAGCCGACACGGTTGCTACGACGAACACGTGGCCCATGGCTTCTCGGTAGCACGGCCGCCCCGTTAGCCGATTCCGAGAATCTTGCGGCCTTCCTCGGAGATCATCCTGGGATTCCACGGCGGATCCCACACGACTTCGACCGTGGCGGCGCTGACACCGGGCAGATCGCGCAGCTTGTCCTCGGCATCCGCGGCGATTGCCGCACCCATGCCACAGCCCTGAGCGGTGAGCGTCATCTTGATGTCGACCCGGGTGGTTCCGTCGTCGAGCGGCGCGATCCGGGTATCGTAAACGAGCCCGAGATCGACGATATTGACGGGGATCTCCGGGTCG
Source organism: uncultured Myxococcales bacterium (assembly GCA_964555245.1). GTDB lineage: Bacteria > Desulfobacterota > Binatia > UBA1149 > SPBQ01 > CAZKRI01. The sequence goes on along the minus strand of CAZKRI010000032.1, from coordinate 78,861 downwards.
TAGCAGGTCCTGAGCGCGTCCTCGACAAGCCGGTCCAGAGCGACGCCGGCGGTGCTGGCGGGTGCGGGCTCTGCCGGGACCTCGCGTCCGAGTGCGTCGGCGTCACGGCCGGCGATGCGAACCAGCGCGCCGTGGCTACGCACCTGGACCGTGAACGAGCCGCCCAGCGACTGACTGATGAACACTTCGGTGCCGGGCGGCAAGGTCAGCTTGTCACCGGCCGGAATGCGCACGGCTTCGATCTCGCGCGTCAGTTTCACGAATTCCATCGGTGGTGATTCCATCTGCGTCTCCTCACAGCAGCGGGGCGCCGCTCTTGCGTCCCGCATCGTACGCGCACGCCGACTGGCCGACAACCACGTGGCCGGCGGCGGTCCATGGCCGGCGCCGGGACTTGGACTAGCGGTGGCCGGGTAGTATCAGGTCCGTGCTCTCGCAAATGGCGCCGTTCCGGCGCGCCGGGCTCTCGCGGTCCGGCTTCGGACTGCTGACCGTGCAACGTGATGGTAGATTCGGCCTCATCGAGGAGGCCAGCGCTGTTTTGGGCGCGCTGGCCGTGGTTTTGGCGCTCGCAATCGCGCCGCCCGCGCAGGCGGCCCACGTGCGCGTGCGCTGGGAGCACGCCACAGCGGTACACTTCAACGTCTATGTGAGCCAGCCGGTGGCAGACGGGCACGAACTGGCCGTGTTCGGCTACCAGGACATCACCGCGAACGAGGACGGCGCCTTCGCGGCGGTCGCGCCGGTCGCGAATCCATTGGCAGCGGCCTACGTCGCTGTGACTGCCCTCGACGCGCTCGGCAACGAGAGCTTGCCGTCCACGGTCAGCGTCGTCAGTCCGCGAGCGTTCTGCGGGGTTACCGGCTGTGACGATGTCATCGGATGCACGGTGGATCTATGCACGACGACGGGTGGCTGCCTGCACCTGCCCAACTCGGTGCGCTGCGGCGACGGCAACCCGTGCACCGACGAGATCTGCGACGGCCGGACCGGTTGCGAGCACGTGGCCAACCTCGATTCCTGTGACGACGGACGCTCATGCACCGTCAACGACGCCTGCTTCAGCGGTGACTGTGCCGGCGCGGTCGACTGTCCGGGCGGAGCAGCCTGCGACCTGGCCACGGGTCGATGCGACGTCCCGACGATTCCGGCCGGTTCACCGCGGCCGACGCGCTCCTGATCCTGCGCGCAGCCGTCGGCGCGAGCCCTTGCGACGGAGAGGTCTGCGACGTGGATAACACCACCGGAACGGCCAGTGCCGTGGACTCGCTGCGCATCCTGAAGATCGCCATCGGTATCGGCCTCGAGCTGGACTGCTTCATGGGCGCGCCCTAAGCCCGCCCCCGGCCCGTCGTTGCGAACGACGCCTGCGCGCTTACAATCCATCCGCACCCGCGCCGCCGCGCTGCCAGGTTATGAGGAGCGAGCGCGTCGGGCCAGTCGCCCGCACCGGCCGTCGGGGAGCCACATAGGGAAGGGGAGCTAGCGATGGAACAGGATATCGGTGCCGTTAGCGCACGGATCGAGGAAGCGTCGGGATTCGTCTACCGGCTGCGCGAGGAGATCGGCAAGCTGGTGGTCGGCCAGCGCTACGTCATGGACCGGTTGCTCATCGGTTTGTTGACGGGGGGGCACGTGCTCCTCGAAGGCGTGCCCGGTCTGGCAAAAACGCTGTCGGTCAAAACGCTCGCTCGGACCATCGACGCGACCTTCCGCCGGATCCAGTTCACGCCCGACCTGCTGCCTGCCGATCTGCTCGGCACGCTCATCTACAATCCGCGCGAGGGAACGTTCACTACCAAGCGCGGTCCCATCTTCGCCAACATCATCCTGGCCGACGAGATCAACCGCGCGCCCGCCAAGGTGCAAAGCGCGCTGCTCGAGGCCATGCAGGAGCACCAGGTGACGCTCGGGGACGAGACCTTCCGCCTGCCCGAGCCGTTTCTCGTTTTGGCCACCCAGAACCCGATCGAGCAGGAGGGGACATACCCGCTGCCCGAGGCCCAGATCGACCGTTTCATGCTCAAGCTTTCCGTCGACTATCCCAGCCGCGAGGAAGAACGATTGATCCTCGACCGCATGGCCACGACCGCCGATCTCCCTTCGGTCGGGGTCGTGACCGGGGCCGACGAGATTCTCAAGGCCCGCCGCCTCGTGGATTCGATCTACATGGACGACAAGGTCAAGGAATACGTGATCGATCTGGTGGTGGCTACGCGCGACCCCGAGCGCTTCCAGCTCGATCTCAAGCCGCTGATCGAGTACGGTGCCTCGCCCCGCGCCACGCTCTACCTCACGCTTGCCGCCAAGGCGCATGCGTTCATCTGCGGGCGCGGCTACGTCACGCCCCAGGACGTCAAGTCGATCGGCGCGGATGTGCTGCGTCACCGGGTCATCATTTCATACGAGGCTGAGGCCGAGGAGATGACCGCCGACAGCATCGTGCAGCGAATCTTCGACGGCGTGCCGGTCCCCTGACCGAGATCGACGCTAGCCGAGCCAAGTCTCGCCGTGCTTACTCGCGAACAGCTCAAGGCGGTCCGCAAGATCCAGATCCGGACCAGCCATTTGGTGAGCGACGTGTTTGCCGGCCAATACCAGAGCGCGTTCAAGGGCCGGGGCATGGAGTTCGCCGAGGTCCGGCCCTACCTGCCCGGGGACGAGGTTCGCACCATCGACTGGAACGTGACCGCACGCACCGGCGTTCCTCACGTCAAGCGTTTCGTCGAGGAGCGCGAGCTCACGGTCATGCTGCTGGTGGATGCCAGCGGCTCGACTCGGTTCGGAAGCGTCGCGCAGTTCAAGCACGAGCTTGCCGCCGAGATCGCGGCGCTGCTCGCGTTCTCGGCTACCACCAACAACGACAGGGTCGGCTTGATCGTCTTCTCCGACCAGGTCGAGCTGGCCTTGCCCCCGCGCAAGGGCGACCGCCACGTCCTGCGAGTCATTCGCGAGATCATGAACCACCGCCCCCAGGGCGTCGGCACCGACTTGGCCGCCGCCCTGACCTACCTCGATCGCGTGACGCACCGGCGTTGCGTGACCTTCGTCCTGTCGGACTTTCTCGTTGGCGAGCTGGCCAAGCCGCTGGCTGCGGCCGCGCGCCGTCACGACCTGATCGCGGTGGTGCTGGAGGATCCGCGGGAAAACGATCTACCCCCGGTGGGCTTGCTGCGGCTGGAGGACCCCGAGTCGGGCCGTTCGCTGGTGGTGGATGCATCCGACCCCGAGGTTCGCGCGGCGTTCGGGCGCGCCCGTCACGCAGCGATCCAGTCTCGCAACCGAGCGCTGCGCGCGGCCGGGCTCGACGCGATCGTCGTGCGCAACGGCCAGTCGTACACCCAGGCGCTGCTGCGATTCTTCCACGCGCGGGAGCGGCGGCGATGAGGCGCGTCGCATGTTTGCTCGCGGCGCTCGCCGTGGCCTCGGCATGGACCCCGAGCCTGGTCCGGTCGGCGGATGAGGCCGAGCCGCCGGCGCCGGTCAAGATTGAGACCAGCGTGGAGCCGGCGGAGGTGACCATCGGCACGCCATTTCGGTACACGGTCGAGGTGGTGCCGGAGCAAGGCGTCGAGCTTTTCGTTCCCGTGCTCTCGGACCAGCACGGCGACTTCATCATCACCGACTTCGGGCAGGAGCGGGCCCGAACGGGCGCCGGCGTCCGGTACTGGTACACTCTGATCGGATACGAGGCCGGCGCTCAGTTCGTCCCGGGACCTTCAATCGGCTACCGCAGCGCCGCTTCCGAGGTCCGTCAGGTCGAGGCGCCCAAGACCCTGGTCAAGCTCACCAGCTTGCTCGCGCGCAGCAAGCCGCCGCACCAGCTGCGCGACATCAAAGGGCCCGTCGACCTGCCGGCCGACTACCCCTGGATGTGGGTCGCGGGCGCGTTGCTCGGCATCGTGGCGCTGGTGGCCTGGGGTCTGGTTCGGCTGCTCGGCCGTAAGCGCACCTCGCGCACGATCGCGGAGCGGCCGGCTCACGAGGTCGCGCTCGAAGCGCTGGCCCGTCTGCGCAGCGCGCGCCTGTTCGAGGCGGGCCAGGTCGAGCAGTACTACGTTCGGCTCTCGGCGATCGTTCGCGGCTATCTGGAAGCGCGATTCCTGCTGCGCGCGCCCGAAATGACGACTGAGGAGTTTCTCGGCGTCGCGCAACGAAGCCCGCAGCTCGTCTCCGGACACCGCCCGGTGCTCGGTCAGTTTCTGGGCGAGGCCGACCTCGTCAAGTTTGCCCAGCACGTTCCGCGCGAGATCGATGCCGAACGCGCCTACACGGCGGCGCGCGAGTTCGTCGAGTCGACCACGCCGGCTCCGCCGGTCAAGAGCTGACATGCGCTTTCACGATCCCTGGATGCTCGTTCTGCTGCTGCTGGTCCCGCTCGTGGTCGGTCGCGTGCGTGCGAGAGACCGGGCGACGCTCTGCCTGCCGACGCTCGCGGACCTGGACGGGGTCGGGCCGGGCCGCCGCGCCCGCCTCGCCTGGCTTCCAATCGCGCTGCGGGGAATGGGCGCCGTGCTGCTCGTGGTTGCGCTGGCTCGGCCACAGCTCGGCAAGGAGCCCACCAAGATCACCAGCGAAGGCATCGACATCATGCTTGCCGTCGATGTGTCCAGCAGCATGCTCGCCGAAGACTTCGAGCTGGACGGCACGCGGGCCAACCGGCTCGATGCGGTCAAGGTCGCGGTCCGCGAGTTCTTGGCCGGGCGCTCCAGCGACCGCGCCGGGCTGGTGCTGTTCGCCGGCAGGCCCTATCTCCAGTCGCCGCTGACCCTCGACCACGGTTGGCTCTTGCAGAACCTTTACCGGGCCGAGGTCGGTTTGATCGAAGATGGTACCGCGGTCGGCTCGGCGCTGGCCACGGCGCTCAAGCACCTGGAAGCTTCCGACGCCAAGAACAAGGTGGTCGTGCTGCTCACCGACGGGCAGAGCAACGCCGGCAACGTCAAGCCGATCGACGCCGCCAAGGCCGCCAAGACGCTCGGCTACAAGGTCTACACCATCGGGGCCGGTACGCACGGGCTCGCCCCTTACCCGGGGACCAACATGTTCGGTCAGCGTGTGTACCGGCCGGTCCCGGTCGACATCGATGAGGAGACGCTCAAAGCGATCGCGGCGACCACCGGCGGCCGCTACTACCGTGCGACGGCCACGCAGAGGCTCAAGGAGATCTACGCCGAGATCGATGCGTTGGAGAAGAGCCCGTTCGAGGGGCTCCAGTACCTCGACTGGCACGAGCTGTACATCTGGCTGGCGCTGCCCGCGCTGATCGCGCTGGTGGGCGACGCCTGGCTCGGCGAAACCTGGCTGCGCGTGCTGCCGTGAGCGGAGGGTGGAGATGGCCTGGCGCCAAGTGAACCTGCTCTGGCTGCTGATCGCGGTGGCGGCGTTCGCCGTCTTCTTGTTCGGCGCCGCAGCCCGGCGCCGGCGCGCGCTCGAGGGATTCGCCGAGGCCCGCCTCCTCGATCGACTCGTGATCGGACTGAGCAGCCGGCGCCGTGCTTGGGCGGCGCTGCTGCGCAGCGCGACGTTGGCGCTCGTCGTCGCCGCGGCGGCGGGGCCGCTGTGGGGCTTCCACTGGGAAGAGGTTCATCGCGAAGGCATCGATCTGGTCATCGCGCTCGACACCTCGCGCAGCATGCTCGCCGGCGACGTCAAGCCCAACCGCATCGAGCGAGCGAAGCTGGCGATTCTCGATCTGGTCGGACGATTGCAAGGCGATCGCGTCGGCCTGGTTGCCTTCGCTGGCACGGGATTCCTCGAGTGCCCGCTGACCCTCGACTACGCGGCCTTCGAGCGTTCGCTGCGCGCTACGCAGGTCGGCATCATCCCCCGCGGTGGCACAGCGGTGGCCCGCGCGATCGAGACCAGCCTGGCCGCGCTCGAGTCGCGCCAGGGCAAGCACGAGGCGATCGTGTTGATCACCGACGGCGAAGACCACGAGGGAGATCCCGAGGCGGCCGCCAAGCTCGCCGCCGAACGCGGCGTCAAGGTCTACACCGTTGGGATTGGCACGACCGAGGGCGAACTGATCCCCACCGGTGCGCAGGCCGGCTACGTGAAGGATCGCGGCGGTCAGGTCGTCAAGTCCCGGCTCGAGGAGGGCGTGCTGGAAAAGGTCGCGCTGGCCACCGGCGGTGCCTACGTGCGGGGAATAGGCGAGTCCCTCGGGCTCGATGAATTATTCGACCAGCACATCGCCAAAATGGAACGCCGCACCGTGGGCAGCGGGCTCGAGCGCCGCTTTGAGCAGCGCTTCCAGATTCCGCTGGTGCTGGCGCTGCTCTTGCTCGTGATCGAGTCCCTGCTCGGCATCGATCCGCGCTCCCTCGTAAGCGCGCTGCGCCGGCTGGGCCGCAGCCGCCAAGCGCGCGCCGCCGCGTTCATCATGATGCTGCCGTGGATCGCCGGGTGGCCGGCGGCCAGCAGCAGTCCAGGCGCCGAGGGGCGGCGGCTTTACGACGAAGGCAAATTCAGCGAGGCAGCGGCGAAGTATCGCGAGGCCCTGGTCGAGGAGCCCGACTCCGCGTTGCTGCGGTTCAATCTCGGCGCGGCGTCGTATCGGGAGGGGAAGTACGATGAGGCGATGACGGCCTTCTCGCAGGTTGCGGCCGACGAGGGCTGGACGGCGCGCGCCGCCTACAACCTCGGGAATGCTCTATACCAGGTTGGCGAGAAGGCCGAGTCCGGCGACGCGCAGGCGGCGCTGACGAGCTACCAACAGGCCTTGCTCGCCTACCGCCGGGCGATGGCCGCCGACCCTCGCGACGAGGATTCCAAGTACGGCCACGAGCTCGTCGCGCAGCGCATGCGAGAGCTCGAGCGCAAGATCGAAGAGCAGAAGCAGAAAGAGGAACAACAGAAGCAACAACAGAAGCAACAACAGGAGCAGCACGAGCAGCAACCGGACCAGCAAGAGCAGAACGAGCAACAGCAGGCCGAGCAACCGCAAGACCAGCAGCAGCCCGGTCAGGAGCAATCCGAGCAAGAGCAGGGCGAGGAGGCTTCCGAGCCGCCCGACCAGGAGCAGCAGCAGGAGCCGCAGAGCGCCGAAGGCGGGGAAGAGCAGGCCCAGCCCGACGCATCCCAGGAGCAAGGCGGGCAGCCGCAGCAACAGGAAGACGCGGCAGAACCTCCCGAGCAAGCCGAAGATGGCGCCGAGGGCCAGGGCGGCGGGCAGCAAGCCGCTTCACAGGACGAGCAAGCGGGGAGCGCCGGCGCGGCAGAGGCAGGCGAGCCCGACGAAGGCGCGCGCGAGCGTCAGGCGGCGCAGGCGATTCTCGATCTGGCGGGCAGCGAGGAGATTGGCCCCGAGGAGATCGAGCGCGGCGGCGCGGTGGCGGGCGAGGGCGCTCCTGCCAAGGATTGGTGAGGAGTGCGCCTGCTTCCGTTTGGACTGATTCCGATCGTGTTGCTGACCGTCACCGACGCCAACGCGCAGGTCCAAGTCCGTGCCGAGGTGCGACCCGCTCGCGCGACGGTTGGCGAGCGGCTGACCTTGAGTGTCGAGGTGCGTGGCTCGCGCGATGCGCCGGCGCCCGCGCTGGATCCCGGCGTGGCGTTCGACGCGCAGTACGTGGGGCCGACCACCCAGCTCTCCAGCATCAACGGTCGCGTCTCTACCAGTGTGATTCACCGCTATACACTGGTTCCCAAGCGCGCCGGCCACTACGAGCTGGGGCCGTTTCAAGTGACGGTCGACGACCGCATCTTCGCGAGCAACAAGGTCGACATCGAGATCGCCGAGCCCGTACCCGGCCAAGCCGGCCGTCATGCGTCCGGAGCAACGGAGCTGCGTCTTGCGCTGCTGCCGGCCAAGCCTCGGGTCTACGTCGGCGAGCGCGTTCCGCTGACGGTCAAGCTCATGGTCTCGGGTGCGCGCGACGATTCGGTCCACGGTCTGGATGGCCTGGGCGATGGGATCGCGCTCGAAGAGTTCGCCGGGCCCCGGCGCGGAGCCGAACGCGTCGACGGCCGCAACTTTCGCGTGCTCGAGTACGTGACGCACTTCACTGCGCTGCGGCCCGGGCCGCTGACGCTGGGACCGGCAACCCTGCAGGTCTCCGTGGTCGAGGACCGCGCGGGGACGTCCCGAGACATCTTCGATCTCGACTTCCAGCTCGGGTTCGGCCGGCGACGCAACCTCAGTGTGACCGCCGGTGCGGTGATGCTCGAGGTCTTGCCGCTGCCCACCGCCGGCCGACCAGCAGATTTCAGCGGTGCGGTCGGCCAGTTCGACTTCCAGATGAGTGCCACGCCGACCTCGCTTACCGCCGGCGATCCGGTCAACGTCCGCATGGAAGTGCGCGGCGTCGGCAACCTCACCGGCCTGGTCCCGCCGCGAGTGGCTGGGAGCGACGCGCTGCGCGCTTACGATCCGCAGCCGTTGCGCGAACAGTCCGGCCCCGGAACCTACATCGCCGAGCAGGTGGTCATTCCCAGGGAGCCGAGTGCGAACGCCTTGCCGCCGGTGCGCTTCACGTTCTTCGAGCCGGAGTCGGGCACCTACCAGACGATCACGCGCGGCCCCGTTGCGCTCGCGGTCAACGCCGCCGCGCGAGTCGAAGAGCCGCGGTTGACGGGCGGGGCCGCGAATAGCCAGCAGACTGCCGCCGCCGAGAAGCTCGGCCGCGACATCGTCTACATCAAGGACCGGCCTGGTCGCTTGCAGCCGGTCGGAACGGGTCTACCGCGTGGCGGGTGGTTGCTGTTTCATGGTCTGGCGCCGCTGGCCCTGTTCGGTGGTATTAGCGTCTGGACGCGCCGGCGCGAGCGGCTAGCTTCCGATCCTAGGCTGGCCAGGTTCATGAGCGCCGGACGCGTAGCGCGACAAGCTCTGACCAAGCTCGCGAGAGACGGCGCTCAGGACGGCTTCTACGACGAGCTGGTCGCCACGATGAGCGCCTACCTCGCCGCCAAGCTGTCGTTGTCGCCGGGACGCATCGAGCGCGGCGTGGTGAGTGCGGCCCTGGGCGAGGGAGCCAAGACGAGCGAAGTCGGACGGAGCCTCGAACGGATCTTCGACCTGCTCGAGCGCGTTCGCTACGCACGTGGCCGGATCGCCGACGGTGAGCGCGAGCAGGCTCTGGCTCTGGCCGGTTCGATCGTGACCGCGCTCGAGCGCGACCGCGGCCTGGAGCGTCGGCTGGGCACTCTGGCCGTGTGGCTGCTCGTGGCTGTGACTGCGGCCGGCGCTGCCAGTGAGGCGCCGCAGTTCGATCCGGTAGCTCGCTTCTACGAGGCCAACTCGGCCTACAGCGCGGCGCGTTACGATGAGGCGCGCACGGCCTACGAAAGCATCATCGACTCCGGCCAAGCCAGCGGCGCCGCCTACTTCAATCTCGGCAATGCGTACTTCAAGCTCGGCCGCAGCGGCGCCGCCATCCTCAACTACGAACGCGCGCGCCGCTCGCTGCCGCGTGATCCGGACGTGCGCGCCAACCTCGCCTACGCACGCGAGCCGACCGGACAGAGTCCGGCCGCCCCTCCGTTGTGGCGCCGCATCCTGCTGCCCCTGGCCGAACGGGCGACCGTGAGCGAACAGCTCGGCGTGGCGCTGGCGGGGTGGTGGTTGCTCTGGGCCCTGCTCGTCGCGCGACCGTTACTGCCGCGACTACGACGAGGGCTCGGCCAGGGCGCGCTCGCTAGCGGTCTGGTGGTCGGATTCCTCGCCGCCAATCTGTTGGGCCGAGGTTTTGCCGTCGAATGGCAGCGGGCCGCGGTGGTCACGACCGGCGAAGCGGCGGTGCGCTACGAGCCCTCGGCCAGTGGCAGCGAATACTTCCGTTTGCCCGAGGGCATCCTGCTGGTGATCGACGAAGAACGAGAGGGCTGGCTGCGCGCTCAGCGGGAGGACGGCCTGCGTGGCTGGATTGCGACCGCCGACGTTGGGCGGTTGTGATGCGAAGTTCATAGCGTACGCGTTGCGTTCGAACGTCGACTGCGGTCGTGGGGCCTCAGTGTATCGCCCTTGTTGATGCACCGCGGCTGACGCCGTAGGATCCGTGTGGCCGTTTCGGGAAGAACGGCAACGGAGGGAATGGACCGTGCACGACCATCATAGACGTTTTGGACACTGTGCGGCCGTCTTATCCGTGCTTGCTGCGATGCTAGTGGCGACCGAAGGTCAGGCCCAGTGCGCGTTCGAGCGGTCACCGAAGGCGAAGAACGTGATGATGACGATGGTTCGTGCGATGAGACGCTGCCCATCCGGGTTACCTCCGGAGGTATACACGTTTACTACCGGTGGCATACCGGCTTGTACTCCACCGGTCTCGCTATCGCCTTACTCTTTCGCAACCGACGGCAGCAGGTGTGAGGTTCGCGTGAAGCACACGCCATCCGCCGACTGCGTTTCCTCTTCCGCATGCTCCGAGATGACCATCTCGGCCAAATGTTCAGGGATTTTGAACAGTACCAACGCTCTTATCGGCGATGAGAACGACTGGCTGCTCAGAATGATAGTAAGGCCGACGCTCAGCGACGACGACAACGGCGACATGAGCACGATCGGACTACCGGTGACGTACGTTTTCCCACCATCCCGAGCCGGTGAGCTGAGCCTCAAGGTCAAGAGTAGCGATCTGACCCTCATCGATGGATTTGGGTTTCATCTGCCCGCCTGCACCTCGGCCGCCCTCGGCCGTGATACCGCCGGCTACTATGGAGACACTGCGGTTCTGGGCGCGACGATCATCGATCCGGCTGGGAACAATTTTGCCACCGCGGGCAACGCCGCGATCGGCGCCGCGGCGGAGAACTGCGGCATCGACCTGGCCGCGAAGGCAAAGGGAATCAAATCCGACCTCGTACGCGCCTTCGACAGCTGCCCGCCGATCAGCTTTCCGGCTCCGAACTCCTCGACGGGCGCCGGTATCCCTTCCTGCGTGCCGCCTTTTGCGCTCTCAAACCGGCGATTCCATGAGGGGACAGGCCGATGCAGGGTCGCGATCCGACAGGAAACTGAACTTTGCCCAGACGGTTCGGGCGACGCTTGCACGCCAATGACGGTCGATCTGAAGTGTACCGGTATCGTTGCCGCCGACGGCCAGACGCTTCTGACCGAAGCGGGATGGATGCTTCGGCTCATTGTTCGCTCCTCGACCACGGATCCCGTGGTGGGGGACGTAACGGTGGCGGACCAACCAGCGGACTTCTCTCTGCCACAGCTCGATCATGGAAAACTCAAGTTTCGCGCCGTCAGGTACGAACTTCCCCCGTTTTTGACACCCACGGATCTCTTGGGCTGTACGTCGATGCAAATCATTGACGTGAAGCTGGTCGATTCGACCGGAGCGGAGTTTGCGCGGCTCGGAACAGCCGTGTTCCCGAAATAGGTACGCCAAGGCACGCCACGATTCCGACAATCGCCACGCGCCGAGCGCGGGGTTATGATCGCAGCGTGGATCTGCAGGGTTACCCGGGTGGGGACCTGATCGCGCGCGGTCTGGAAGATCTCGCAAACTGCCGCGAGACGGTCGAGGCCATGCTGGTAGCGATCGGCGGGCCGCGCCTGCGCGCGCTAGGGTTCGAGGTCCCAACCCTCCCGTCTCCCGAGCACCGTCTCTATGCCCTGCTGGCGCGTGAGGACGAGAACTCGGCGCATTCTCGCTACAACGCTCTCGTCCGACGCCTGACGAGCTTCGAGCGGGCCGTCGAATGCGCCGGCTGACCGACGTCGCACGCTTGCACCGTTTCATGCTCCGGCTCGGCGAGGAGCCCAAGGCGCGCGGGCGGGTTTATTTTACGGGGGGCGCGACTGCGGTTCTGCTCGGCTGGCGGACGACGACGATCGACGTGGACATCAAGCTCGACGCGGATGCGCAGCCGCTGCTGCGCGCGATCCCGGCTATCAAGGAGGAGCTCGAGATCAACGTCGAGCTGGCAGCTCCGGACGACTTTCTGCCGGAGCTTCCGGCATGGCGCGACCGCAGCGTCTTCATTGAGCGCTGTCGCACCGTGGACTTCTACCACTACGATCTGTATGCGCAGGCTCTGTCGAAGATCGAACGGGGACACGAACAAGACCGGGCGGACGTCGACGCGATGATAGCCCGGGGCCATGTCGACCCGGACCAGGCCCTCGCATTGCTAGCGCGCATCGAGCCCGAGCTCTACCGGTTTCCCGCCGTCGATCCCCCCGCGTTGCGAAACCGCGCCCGAGAGCTCCTGCGGCGGCGAGACGCCTGACCGTCTGTGTGATCTCGACGCGTGGTTGGGTAGCAAGCACGGCGTTTGCGCCTTGACGACGGCTGAGTAGAATCCCGCCCGCCTTTTGCACAACCCGGCTTCGGCGGGAAGGAGGAGTCAGATGGGCCATGGCAACCGGTGGGGGCGTCTGGGGTGCATCGGAGCTCTGACGGTTCTCGTCGCCGCGACGCAGGTGGCGGCTCAGGAGAACGAGGGGCCCAACCAGGGCCGGCTCTCGCTCTCGGCGGCCAGCGAGATCACCAATGCCTACTTCTTCCGCGGCATCTTGAACGAGCGCGAAGGCTTCATCTGGCAGCCTTACGTTGACCTCGGCCTGAACCTCTACGCAGGGGAGGGGACGGTCAGCAGCGTCGACGTGGGCTTCGGCACCTGGTTCAGCTACCAGAGCAAGGAGACCCTGGCGACTGGGGACGGGCCCAACGATCTCTACGAGGTCGACTACTATCCGAGCGTGAGCGTGACCTGGGCTGAGGTTCTGGAGAGCTCACTCATCTACTACTTCTACACGAGCCCGAACGGTGGGTTCGCCACCGTCGAGCAACTCGATCTGGTGCTGTCGCTCGACGACAGCGAGTGGCTGGGCGCCTTCGCTCTCAATCCGTCGACCACGTTCAGCTTCGAGCTTGAGAACACGTCGTTCGGTAACGACGAGGGCGGGTACTTCGAGCTGGCGCTGGAGCCGGGCACCGAGTTGGGGTCGGGAGACTATCCGCTCTCGGTATCCTTGCCGCTGACGCTCGGTTTGTCGATGTACGACTACTACGAGACCAGCAGCGATCACACGTTCGGCTTCTTCAGCTTCGGGCTGGCAGGGAGCGTCCCCCTGACTTTCATTCCTGAGGACTTCGGATCCTGGAGCACGGGCGTTTCGATCACGGCTCTGGTGTTGAGCAACACGCTCGAGAACGTCAACCACGGCGACGGGATCTACCCGGTCGCCGTCTGGAACCTCGGGTTCGAGTACTGATCGACGGGCACGAGCGCGGCGAGAGCACCTGGCTCGCGGCCCTGTGCATGCTGGTCGTATCGGGCGCCGCTCTGGGCGGTGCCACCGAGCGCGCCTTCGCGCAGATGGAGCCCGCACACGATGGCCGCCTTGAGCGGCTCGCGCCCCTCGCGCCGCTCATGTCGCGCGTGTCGATGGACCGGCCGAAAGCGCCCGTCGACCCCACTACGACTCCGGCCGATCTGCGCGTGGCATTTGCGGCCGCGGCGGCCTGGTTCGTGGTCGAGACCTCCGTCGGCCCCCCGCGCGATCCCCGCTGGAGCGGCGGCATCCTGTTCGACGATCCATTGCGCAGCGGCGTGACGCTGGATTCGCAGTCCGCTCGCGACGACGCGGCCTTGGCCAGTGACCTGACGCTCGCCGCCACGTTCGCGCCCTGGCTGCTGCTCGACGTGGCTCCGGCAGCCTGGCGCGCAGAGGCCAGGGCGGATGGCTGGAACGCCTTGCTGCACATGACGACCGCGCTGGCGGTCAACGACACCGCAACGACGGCGGTCAAGAGCATCGCCGGCCGCCAGCGCCCCTTCGGACGCAAGTGCCGGACCGATCCCCGCTACCACGACGACTGCGGCGCGTCCGACGAGAATGCGAGCTTCTTCAGCGGCCACGCGTCCAACGCGTTCACCGGTGCCGGCATGATCTGCTCGTACCAACGATCGGTCACCGACCGCGTGCTGTTGCGGGGCTGCGCTCGCCACCGCGAGCACGACGGCCCTCCTGCGCGTGCTCGGGGACGACCACTACGCGACCGACGTGATCGTGGGCTGGGTCCTCGGCTACTTCTGGCGGCGCTTATCGGAACCCGCTGAACGAGAACCGCAGCATTGGATCTCTTCGCAAGTCGCACCGGGCGTGCTGGGCTTGGCCTATCAGCGCCGCTGGTGAGCGCTTGCTGGGTCGCGGCCTGGGCGCGCTTGCATCCAGAGACGCGCACTAGCATAAGGCGCGCCATGGCCGAGCCGACGATCGGAAAGAAAGCGCCCGCGTTCGACCTTCCCGCCACCGGTGGGCAGGCGGTCAAGCTCTCCGACCTCGAGGGCAAGAAGGTCGTGCTCTAGTTCTACCCCAAGGACAGCACGCCCGACTGCACGCAGGAGGGCTGCGACTTCCGCGACAGCGTGAGCCGCATCAAGCGCGCCGGCGCGGTGGTGCTGGGCGTGTCGCGCGACTCGATGGCTTCGCACGAGAAGTTCAAGGAGGAGCAGGGCTTCAACTTCGATTTGCTGTCCGACCAGGACGAGAAGGCCTGCAAGGCCTACGCCGTCATCAAGGACAAGACGATGTACGGCAGGAAGGTGCGCGGCATCGAGCGCAGCACGTTCCTGATTGACGAGGAAGGCGTGCTCCGCAAGCAGTGGCGCGGCGTGAAAGTCGACGGCCACGTCGACGAGGTGATCGCGGCCATCAGAGCAGCTTGACGAGTGCGGAGACGGCGCCGATGCCGGCGACGGTGATGCTGCCCAGACGCAACGTGATCCGTCGTTCGAGGTCTGCAAGTCGTCCGTCGAAACGGGCGCTCTGCTCGGCAAAGCGGATGTCCAGGCGCTTCTCCTGTTCCGTCAGGCGAATCTCGAGACGTTTCTCTTGCTCGGCCAGGCGGGTATCGAGGTGCCTCTCGAGATACGCGAAGCGTGCGTCGATCTGGCTGAACCGGGCATCTACACGAGTCTCGAGCTCGCGCAGGTCGTGCTTGGTGGCGAGCGCATCCGTCATTGCAGCGGCGAGCGCCTGGGCCTGTCCCTCGGCCTGCTGCTCGCTGAAGCCAGCCTCGCGCAGCCGCCTGGCATACACAAGAGTATCGAGCGCGATCGCCATCTACTTCGGCCGTGTCGTTGCCGCCGGTCGTTGCCGGGTGACTGGCCTGAGAGGGCAGCATCCGTCGCGAGAGCGGCGGGTTCAATGGCAAGAGTGAAATATTCGCGGGGCGACCCCGGCGTGTAGGTCGCGCGAACGCGACTCAGCTCGGTGAGTTTGTCGGCAAGTCATTCCTTCGCCAGCACCCAGAGTTGCTGAACGAGCCGGCGCAAGTAGATCTTCGTGCGCAGGCTCGGTCGGATCCATGCCCGCGCGCGAGGCGCGGACGCCCGGCGCCGGTCTTCATGAAACGGCAGCTACCGGTCGGGGATCAGGAGGTCGGCGCGAGCACGCAGCTCGCGCCCGCATCCCAGATCGCCCACAGCCGGGCGCCGCGTTCGAGGCCGTCCGGCCGTTGTTCGGGCCGGATGTGCGCCACCAGCTCGGTCCCGGCGGCGTCGCGCAAGACACAGCGAATCACCGGACCCTGGAAGATCAGATCCGCCAAGGTGGCGGGAATCCGCGAGCCGTTGGTCTTCGGCTCGCCCATCTGAAGTTGGATCCGCTCGGGCCGGATCATCACCACGACGGTGTCGCCCCGCGCGAAGCCGCGCCCGACGATCGCGGTCTCGGCGTGACCGCCACCGGCGAGCTGGACGACGACGCGTCCGTCGCGCACCTCACGCACGGTGCCCGGGAGCAGGTTGGCGCTACCAATGAAGCCGGCGACGAACACGCTCGCCGGCGCGTGGTAGATCGCTTCCGGTGATCCGACCTGCTCGACGCGGCCTTCGCTCATGACCGCAATCCGGTCCGACATCGTCAAGGCTTCGTCCTGGTCGTGCGTCACGAAGATGAACGTGATGCCGACCTCGCGCTGGATGCGTTTCAGCTCGAGCTGCATCGCCTGGCGCAACTTGAGATCGAGAGCGCTGAGCGGCTCATCGAGCAGCAGCGCGCTCGGATAGTTCACCAAAGCGCGCGCGAGGGCCACGCGTTGGCGTTGACCGCCCGAGAGCTGGTCGGGGCGGCGCGCGGCGAAGTCGCCCAGACGAACGATGTCGAGCATCTGGACAACGCGACGGCGGACCTCATCGCGTTCGAGCCCCTTGGTGCGCGGTCCGAACGCGATGTTGTCGAACACCGTCATATGGGGGAACAGGGCGTAGTGCTGGAACACCGTGTTGACGTTACGGCGGTAGGGGGGGACGTTCGACACGTCGATTCCGTCCAGCCGGATGCGCCCGCTGGTCACGCCCTCGAAGCCGGCGATCATGCGCAGCATGGTCGTCTTGCCGCAGCCCGACGGCCCGAGCATCGAGAAGAACTCGCCGCGCGCGATGTCGAAGTGGGCACGCTCGACGGCGACGAAGCTGCCGAAGCGCTTGCTCACCTCCTCGAGCGAGATCACGGCGGTGGCGGAGGCGCCCGCACGATCGTTCTGCGGCGTCAGCGTGAACCTTCTCCTGGCATCGCCGGGTCCGGAGACGAGCCTTCCATGGTCGATGGCGCGCTTTTCGCAGAACCGTCACCGGTCTGCAACGTTGACTCTGCTCGCAGGCTCGAGTCGTCGGCCTCGGCCATCAGGGCCGGCATGGCGTCGACGAGAAAGCGCTGGTCGCGGCTGCCGTAGACGGACCGCGAGGTCCGCTCCAGGTCGACGGCAATCTGTGCCAGCGTCTCGTCGAAGTAGCGCGGGTTGTCCGCGAGCCGCTGGCGCATGGCCGCGAGGTATTCGTCGGTGCCCGGCGCTCCAGCGTAGTAGCGCTGATAGACGTCGTAGCGGAACAGACGCCGGAGCCGTTGCAGGTTCTTCGCGGCGGTTGGGAGCGGCAACAGCGCCACGTCGGTCTTGCCCTTCGCGCGGCGCTGCTCGAGCCGCTCGAGCACGATGTCGAGACTGGTGCGGACGTGCTCGGGCGTACAGAAACAGGCAAAATCGTCGTACAGCAGCCGCATGGTGGCCGCCGCTTCCTCGAGCGGAAGCCGCGCCTGCCGCTCGCGCCCCATGCGCCTGAGCAAGAGCATGAACGGAATGGGAGTGTCGGTCGTCGCCTGGATCAGCTCGGGCTCGCGGAAGTCCGGCTGGCGGTAGGGAAAGTGCCGCGGATCGATGACGTCGAAGCCGCCCCGGCCGTAAAACAGAATGCGCTGGAGCGAGAGGCGGTCCTCCGGCGAGAAGTACTCCATCTCGGCCGCCAGATTGATCTGCATGCCGAAGTACTTGCCCGGCGCATCGGGTACCGGCAGCCGGACCAGGCCCCTTTGATGCAGGTCGAACAGATACTCGACCGCCAGCTCGACCGGAGCGATGCGCAGCCAGTAGGTAAGGACCGTCCCGCGCGCCTCGGGGAGCATGAAGATGTGCGAGAGGTAGACCAGGCAGAGGTCCGGGTCGTAGGTCGGGTTGTAGAGCACGGATCCGTCGCGCACGCCGCGCAGCGTGCCCGTTTCATCGCGTGCGACGATGAAGAAGTAACGCATGAACGTGCCCGCCGGCGTGGGCTTGAACGGGTCATCGACCAGGAAGCTGCGGACGGCCGCCTCCGCCTCCATCTCGCCGTGCGGGCCGAACGCGTCCCACAGAACGCGGTAGGCGCGTGCGAAGTCAGGGTGATCGGGATGCTCGATCGAGATGAGCTGATAGCGGCGAGTCTCCCGCTCGATCATCTCGACGATGTCTTGCTGGTAGAGATCCTTGAGGCAGAGCCGGACGCGTCTGTCGATGTCCACACATTCTCCAAGAAGCCTGCGGCAAGGATGCCAGCCGACCTTCTGTGATACAAAGAAGCCATGGATCTGGACGAGAATCGCTCGGTCTGGATCGCCGAGCAGCCGCCCTACGAGCCGTTGCCCGCACTGCGCGGTCGCGAGGTTGCCGACGTCGCGATCATCGGCGGCGGCTTCACTGGGGTCTCCTCCGCATGGCATTTGAGCCGCCGGTATCCCAGCCGTCGCGTGGTGCTGCTCGAAGCCAAAGCGCTCGCCAACGGCGCAAGCGGCCGCAGCGGCGGTCAGGCCCTGACCGGAATGAACCTCAGCGGCGCCGATGACTGGGAGACGAGTCGTCGACTTTACGATGTCACGCGCCGGGGCATCGACATCATCGAGCAGTGGGTGGGACAGTACGGCCTGAGTTGCGGGTTCTCGCGCCGAGGCTGTCTGCAGATCTTCACGCGCTCGGCGGCGGCGGAGGCGGCTCACGCGCTCGTCGAGCGTTGGCGCAGCGCGGGTGTCCCCGTCGAGTGGCGCTCCGGTTCATCGGTTGGGCTCGCGGGAGCCCGCGGCGCCATTGCCGACCCGGCGGCCGGCCGCCTGAACGGGGTGGGGCTCCTGCGCGGGATGCGGCCGGTTCTGCTGCAACAGGGGGTGAGCGTCTGGGAGCAGACGCCGGTGCTCAAAGTCGAGGAGGGGCGGACGATTCGTCTGGTCACGCCGGCCGGGGAGGTTCGTGCGTCCGCCGTGGTGCTGGCGACGAATGCCTATACGCCGGCGCTTGGATACTTCCGTGACGGGATCCTGCCGCTGCACTCCCACGTCGTCGCGACCGCGCCGCTCAGCGAGGAGAAGTGGTCGGAGCTGGGGTGGGGTGAAAGCGACGGATTCAGCGACGATCGCGCCCGCATCGCGTTCGGCTCCCGCACCGCGAGCGGGCGATTTCTGTTCGGCGGCGGGAGCAACGCAGCGTATGCCTATCGATACGGTGGCCAGCCGGTTTTTCCGGATTCGCTCGAACGAGCCAAACGGTCCTTCGATGCGGTCCAACGGCAACTGCGCGACTACTTCCCGGGGCTGGCCGGTGTGCCCATCGAACACCGCTGGACGGGAACGATCGACCTCACGTTCGATCGCGTGTGCAGCATGGGGGTTCGCGGCGAGCACCGCAACGTGTTCTACGCCCTGGGCTACAGCGGGCACGGGATCGCGCTGGCCACGCTCGCCGGCGAGGTCCTGAGTGATCTCTACAGCGACGACCACGCGCCGTGGCGGGATCTGCCCTTCTATCATCGGCCGCTCCCGCGCATCCCGCCGGAGCCATTGCGCTGGATCGGGTACCAGGTCTACACCCGGCTCACTGGGCGCTCGCCGCGGAGGTGAGCAAGCGGCCGCGGGGCCGATCAGTCGCTACGGATTCGGTCCAGGGCGCGTGTCACGGCGCCGAAAAGCTGGTCGACCTCCTGGTGCGTGATGATGAGAGGCGGCGACATCGCGATGAGATCGCGAATGCCGCGCACGATGACGCCTTCCTCCCGTGCGAGCTGGGCTGCTTTGACGCCGAGCAGAGTCGTCGGGGTGAGGGCGGCCTTGCCGCCGCGCGGCACTAGGTCGAGCGCGCCGATCAGCCCGAAGCCACGAACCTCGCCCACCGCGGGATGCTCTGCCAGCGCTCGTAGCTTCTGCTGAAAGTAGGGCCCGACGTCGTCGCGCACGCGCTCGACGAGTCGCTCGCGCTCGATGATGTCGAGATTAGCAAGGGCCGCCGCTGCCGCGGTGGGGTGGCCGCTGTAGGTGAAGCCGTGGGCGAGGCTTCCGCCTTGCTCGAGCACGTGAGCGATCTCGTCGCTTACGAGCGTGGCCCCGAGCGGCAGGTAGCCGCTGGTGAGGCCCTTCGCCAGGGTGAGCAGGTCGGGATCGAGCTGCCAGAGGTTCGAGGCGAACCAGTCGCCCAGCCGGCCGAAGCCGGTGATGACCTCATCGGCGACGAACAGGATCTCGTTGCGGCGGCAAAGCTCGCGCAGCGCGCCCAGATGACCGTCGGGTGGGACGATGACGCCGCCGGCCCCCTGCACGGGCTCGGCGAAGAGCGCCGCGATGGTATCGGGTCGTTCCTTCAGAATGATGCGTTCGGTTTCGGCTAGGCACCACTCCGCGTACTCGCGGGCGGGTAGGTTGCTGTTCGCCCCGTAGGGGTGCGGACCGGGAACGTGAACGAAGCCCGCGAGCGGCAGATCGAAGGGCGCGGTGCAGGAGGGCAGTCCGGTCATGCTCGTCGTGGCGACTGTCACCCCGTGGTACGCGAACGTACGAGAGACGATCTTCGTCTTCTTCGTTGCGCCGCGCAGCTTGTTGTAGGCGCGAACGAGCTTGAGCGCCGTCTCGTTGGCCTCCGACCCCGAGTTGGAGAAGAACACTTTGCCCAACCGTCGAGGCGCCAGGCGAGCGATGCGGTCGGCTAGTCGAATGGCGGGTTCGTTGGTCGTGTTGAAGAACGAGGAGTAGTAAGGAAGCTTGAGCATCTGCTGGTGGACCGCATCTGCGATTTCGCTCCGTCCATAGCCAACATTGACGCACCAGAGACCGGCGAGACCGTCGAGCAAAGAGCGTCCGGTCTCGTCGACAAGGAAGCAGCCCGAGCCCGATTCGATCACATGCGTTCCGTGCGCGTGCAGCGCACGGTGATCGGTGAAGGGGTGGAGGTGATGCTCTCGATCGAGCTGCTGCAGCGTGGCGAGCCGGTTTGTGTCCATGCGTACTCTTAAAGCCGGGAAATGGGGTCAGGTCTAATTTTGGCTATGCCGATCGAGACCGGCGGACGTCTCGCCAAAATTAGACCTGACCCCATTTCCGCGGTAGGCGGGAGCGTGACCGAAGCGTCGCCGCAGTTGATCGCCGCCGATCTCGCAGCCGGCGACCTCACCGCACGCGATTTCGACTGGGCTGGCACCCGGGTCGTCCGCGTTCGCTCCCCGTTGCATCCACGGTTCGCACCGGCCTGCCAGCGGCTGTGGGCGGAGTTCGGCTCGCGTGGTGAGATGGAGCAGGAGGAGGTGATCCGGACGCGGCTTGCCTGGAGTCCGGCCTGTCCTGTGAACGGCCATGCGTTGCTCTACGAGATGCTGGTGGTCGAGCGGGGGGCCGAGATCATCGCGGTGCGCGATCACACGGCGATCGTGCCCAACGCGAGAATCGCGGGGGCGCCCGAAGTGATCGTGCACCTCTCGCACATGCTGATCGAGCCGGCCTGGCGCGGGACTGGCCTGTCGGGTTGGCTGCGGGCGTTACCGATCCAGACGGGGATCGAGGGCGCGAGAGCAGCGGCCGGCGCGGCGTGCTCTCCTGTGGTCACGTTAGTCGCCGAGATGGAGCATCCCGACGGCGTTACGCCGGCGGTGATGGGCCGGCTCCGCTCCTACGAGCGCGCCGGTTTCTTGAAGATCGATCCGCAGCGAATCCACTATGCGCAGCCGGACTTTCGAACGACCGGGGAAATAGACCGGAGCGCATTCCAGCCGGTTCCGCTCGCTCTCGTTGCCCGCCGCGTCGGTCGCGAGGCCGAACGCGCAATCGGTCTGGCCGAGGCCAAGCGGATTGTCGCCGCGTTGTACGTCATGTACGGCGTGACCATGCTTGCACGGCACATGCGGCCGCTGTCGGACTGGCTCGACGCGCTCTCGGAGATCGGCGAGCCGGTGGCCCTGGTGCCACCCACGCTATGACGATCACGGCCTTCTACCATCCCGGTTACGCCACGCCGATCGGCGACCACGTCATGCCGATCAACAAGTTTGCGCTGGTGGCCGAAGGGCTGCGCGGAGATCCGCGAGTCCGGCTCGAGGAGCCGGCGGCGCTCTCGGAAACCGATCTGTTGCGGGTGCACACTCCGGAATACGTAGCAGCGGTGCGCACCGGCGAGCCGCGAGCGTTGGCCGAATCCCAGAAATTTCCCTGGTCGCCGCAGCTCTATCCGTCCGTGCTGCTCACCGGCGGCGGTTGCCTCGCGGCGGCCGGGCGCGCGCTCAAGGAGGGCAGCGCCGCCGCGCTGGTCAGCGGATTCCACCATGCCCATGCCGATCACGGCGAGGGTTTTTGTACCTTCAACGGCCTGGTCGTGACGATCGATGCGCTCCGTGCCGCCGGGCGCGTCGAGCGCGTGGCGATCCTCGACATGGACCTCCACTACGGAAACGGCACGGCCTCCCTGGCTCCAACTCGGCCCTACCTTTTCAATGTGTCGATCTACGGGAACGACTACGATCGCAACCAGGCTTTCCGCGACGTCAGCGTGGTTCGTCACAGCGACGGACCGAACCACCGCTCGATCGCCTTGGCGAACGGCTCGGGCCGGGCGGAGATGCTGCGGGCGATGGAGGCCGCCTTCGAGCTCATCGTCGCGTGGGGCCGTCCCGACCTGCTCTTGTATCAGGCCGGGGCCGATCCGTACCGCGAAGATCCATACTCGCCTCTCGAGCTCGACCATGACGATCTGCTCGAGCGTGACCGGCGCGTTTTCGAGTTTGCCAAACGCGAGCGCGTTCCCATCGCCTGGGTTCTCGCCGGGGGCTACACGAAGGACACCGCGAAGGTGGTCCAAGTGCACCTCAATACCTTTCGCGCTGCGATGGATGTGACCGCATGAAGATCGCCAACCTGCTGCTCGGTGGGTGGACGGCCGTCGTCATGCTCTTCTTCTACCTGCCGATCGTCATCTTGGTCGTCTTCTCCTTCAACACGTCGCGGCTCAACATCCTCTGGGAAGGCTTCACGCTCGACTGGTACTCGGCGATCTGGCGAGACCGCACGCTGGTGCGGTCGCTGAACAACAGCCTCTACGTCGCGGCCATCACCACCGCGCTGTCGGTGGTGATGGGCACCGGTGGAGCATGGCTCCTGTATCGCTATCGATTCCCTGCGCTGCGGCTCATTCAGACGTTGGTGTTCATCCCCATGATCATTCCCGAGGTGATCATGGGCGTGAGCCTGCTCATTCTGTTCGTCGTCGTCCATCTGGAGCTGGGGTACACGACGATCATCATCTCGCATGTCACCTTCTGCTTTCCATTCGTCATGGTCGCCGTGCAAGCCCGGCTGGCGGGACTCGACCCGTCGCTGGAAGAGGCGGCCCTCGATCTCGGCGCTACCCCGGCCCGAGCCTTCCGCCGCATCTTGGTTCCCTATCTCATGCCGGCGATCGTCTCGGGCGCGCTCATGTCGTTCAGCCTTTCCCTCGATGAGCTAATCGTGACCTACTTCACCGCCAGCGCCGGGACCCGCACGTTGCCGCTCGAGATCTTCGGCCGGGTCAAGAAGGGGCTCGATCCGACCCTCAACGCCATTTCCACCGTATTCATCGTTGCAACCGTGTGGCTGTTGCTCATCACCGAAATGCTCAAACGCAGAAACTCGTTCCGCGAGTTGACGAGAAGGGAGGTCCCATGAAACGTTTTGTCACGACAGTCGTGTTGGCTCTTGTCACGATGGCGAGCACGGAGGGCTCGGCTGGGTCCAAGGAGTTGAACCTCTTCGCCTGGTCGGAGTATGTACCGCAGTCCGTCATCGACGGGTTCATCGAAGAGACCGGTATCAACGTCAACTACGAGACTTACGCGTCGAATGAGGAGATGCTCGCCAAGCTGGTCTCGGGAGCCCAGAGGTACGACCTCATCCAGCCCTCCGAGTACACGATCGAAGCGTTGATCAAGGAGAAGCAGCTCCTCCCACTCGACCACTCGAAGATCCCGAACCTCAAGAACATCGGCCCGCAGTTCCGCAACCGGGTGCACGACCCAGAGCTCAAATACAGTGTGCCGTGGATGGTGGGCTCGGTCGGGATCGTCGTCAACACCGAGAAGGTGAAGGACGACATCAAGGGCTACAAGGACGTCTTCCAGGAGAAGTTCAAGGGCCGGATCGTGATCTTGGACGACGCCGGCGAGATCGTCTCATGGGCATTGGTCTCGATCGGCAAGGGCCCCAACGACGTTACGCCGGAGAACCTGGCCCTGGTAAGACCGGTGCTCGAGCAGTGGCTGCCGCTGGTCAAGGTGTTCGACTCCGATAGCCCCAAGACCCCACTGCTCAACGGCGACGTGGACCTCGGCGTGGTCTGGTCGGGTGAGGCCGCGTTGCTGTACCGGGAGAACAAGAAGTTCAAATATGTCCTCCCCGCCGAGGGCGCGCATCAGTTCATCGACAGCCTCGCGATCCCGGTGAACGCTGCCAATCCAGAGGGCGCGCTCGCCTTCATCAATTACGTTCTACGACCAGAGGTAAGTAAGCTTATTTCCGAGGATTTTCCGTACACCAATCCCAACGTGGAAGCGCGTAAGCTGCTGTCGGCCGAGGATCTGGCCAATCCCGCCAGCTACCCGCCGGGGGATCTCAACCTGCAAGGCTTCCGCGACATCGGTGAGCGCGCGGTCGACCTCGACAAGCTGGTCACCGACTTGAAGGCCAACCTCTAAAGCCCGCGTCCTGCCGACGGAAAGCGCGACGTCATGCGCCAGGACGCGACCTCGTTTGACGCACCGCAGGGGCGGGCGCAAGCGCCTGGCGTGGGCGCCTGGGTGCTCATCGCGCCGCTGTTGCTGTGGGTGGCGGTGTTCATCGCCGCACCCACGCTCATCATGCTCGTCTACAGCTTCTGCAAGCGCGGCACGCTGGGCGGGGTGGTGTTCTCGTTCACCCTCGAGAACTACGCCGCCGTCTTTGACACGACCTATCTACGCATCGTCATTCGCTCGATCGTGTTCTCGGCCGCCACGACTGCGATCTGCCTGCTGGTCGGTTACCCGGTCGCCTACTATATCGGGCGCGCCTCCGAGCAGTGGCGCAATCGGTTGCTCATGCTGGTCATGATCCCGTTCTGGACGAGCTTTCTCATCCGTACCTACGCGTGGGTGACGATTCTCAAGAGCCAGGGCCTGCTTAACAGCCTGCTGGTGCAGTACCAGCTCATCGCCGAGCCGTTCGAGATGCTCTACACCTCCGGCGCGGTGGTGCTCGGGCTGGTGTACACGTTCTTGCCGTTCATGATCCTGCCCATCTACACCAGCGTTGAGAAGCTCGACAATGCGTTGGTCGAGGCCGCCTTCGATCTGGGCGCCGGGCCCTTGCGTGCCTTCTCTAAGGTGATCGTGCCGATGACCTCGCCCGGCATCACGGCGGGAGCGCTGCTCGTATTCATTCCGGCCCTCGGCCTCTACGCGGTCAACGACATTCTGGGCGGCGGTAAGGTCGACATGATCGGCAACATCATCGAAAACCAATTCAAGGGGAACGCCCGCAACTGGCCGTTCGGCGCCGCCCTCGGCATCTCGCTCCTCCTCGCCTTCGCCGCCGCGTTCTGGTTCACCGGCCGGCGGCAAACCCGGCGGTAGTTCAGCACAACCGCGGGTACTGCTGGTGCTGGCCGGCTTGCGCGACGGGGTGCGGAAGCGTAAACGGGTGCACATGCACGTAGGAGCCGGTGGGTTGAGCAATCCGGTGCTGTAGGTCGGGGCCATGGCGTTCATCCGAACCATCCCTCCGAAAGCGGCGAGCGGTGAGACCGACGAGGCCTACCGTTACATGAGACAGGTGGGTGGCGCCGGCGTGGTTGCGAAAATCGTTCAAGCCTTCAGCCTGCGGCCGGAGTCGATGCGCCGGATGATCCGGAGCTGGGAGCTGACCATGTGGTGCGGCAGCGAGCCGCGCGCGAACAAGGAACTGCTCGCCGCGAGCATCTCGCGGCTCAACGACTGCCACTATTGAATCGACGGCCACGAGGCATTCCTGCAGGCTGCAGGAGGAGAGGCGAGTCGGGTCCAGCGACTGATTGCGGGAACAGCACGCGACGCCAGCGCGCTCGAGCACGCGTTGGTCGACCTGGCGCGCAAGAGCTGGGCAGAGCCGCGACGGCTGGCGCCCGCAGACCTCGATCCGCTGCGCCTTCTCGTGGGAGAGGGCGCCCACGAGTACACGCTGGTCCTCGGCGGGTTCCACTTCATCAACCGGGTTGCCGATCTGCTGGGCGTAGGCCCCGAGTTGCTGCCGGCGCCGCTGCGCCGGTTCGAGCCGCTGCGGCGCACGGGTGTCCGCTTGCTCGCGCGACTGCTGGGCCGCATG
Source organism: uncultured Myxococcales bacterium (assembly GCA_964555245.1). Taxonomy (GTDB): domain Bacteria; phylum Desulfobacterota; class Binatia; order UBA1149; family SPBQ01; genus CAZKRI01. The sequence continues at coordinate 53,030 of CAZKRI010000032.1, read as the reverse complement.
GATCTGGCCAGCCGCACCTACGCCGGCTCCTACGCGGAGGCCGGCGAGACGTTGCGGCGGGTGTCCGAACGGGTCTTGGGCCGAGCACCGCAGCCTGACGCGCTCGCGCCGGCGCGATCGAAACCGTGGACGCTAGAGCTTCTGAGGCTGGCTCTGGAGGAGCGCGAACGCTCCTCGCTCGACCGCGACACGATTGCCGACATTCACGCAACCGTCGAGAACTCGCTGCCGGCCTCGGCCGATGAGGCGACCGGCCTCGACCCGCGGCCGCGCGACCCGGTCGCAGCCTTCGCGATGGTGGGCACCCGCTACGCGCAGCGCACCACCGCGGCGATGATCACGGCCTTGCGATCGGCCGGTTACGACGACCTCGGCATCCTCGACCTCGCCGTCGCGATCGCGGATGCGAACCATTGGGCGCGGGTCCACCGGTTGCTCGGGCTTCCCGCCGGGATCCTCTACGAGCCGCGCGCCGCGGTAGCCCGCGCCGCCGTTCTCGCCGTGGCATAGGCCCGTACAGCGGGCGCGCCGACCTGCGACACAGCACCGCGCGCCCGCAGCGTCCGAGCCGACCTTCGCTCCGCCGGAGTGCAGCTTTCTGATTCCGATCCGCTATCATGGGAAGCACCGGCTTCGAACCTCCCGAGCTCCGCGACGAACGTGATGCGCATGAGAAAAGTCTCCGTAATGGCATTGGTGTTTGTGGCAGGCCTGACCGGCGCGCCGGCAGGCGCCCAGCCCGTGCCGGTGGGTGTCGAGTTCATGGCCAACACCTACTACACCGGCGCCCAGCGCCGGCCGGCGGTCGCTCAACACACCGACGGTTCCTTCGTGGTGGTTTGGGACAGCGCCGGTCAGGACGGAGACTTCGAGGGAATCTTTGGGCAGCGCTTCGATACCGACGGCGATGTTCTTGGGACGGAGTTCGCCGTCAACACCTATACGCCGCTACGCCAGGAAGCCCCGGCGGCCGCCGCCACCTCCGGCGGCGGCTTCGTGGTGGTCTGGCAGAGCAACGGTCAGGACGGCAACGGCACCGGCATTTTCGGTCAGCGGTTCAGCAACGCAGGAGCACCTGCCGGAACCGAGTTCCAGGTGAGCAGTTACTTTACTGGCTATCAGGGCTACCCCGCTGTGGCGTCGCTCGATAGCGGCTTCGTCGTAGTCTGGGAGAGCCCGGCGCAGGACGGCAGCGGCTCTGGCATCTTCGGACAGCGCTTTGCCGCCGACGCGACCCCGGCCGGTACCGAGTTCCGGGTCAACCAGGTGACCAGCGCCGGCCAATACCGCGGGCGTGTCGCGGCCGAAGGAAACTCCTTCGTGGTGGTCTGGCACAGCGACGGCCAGGATGGCGACGGGCAGAGCATCGTCGGACGTAGATTCGACGGCACCGGCTCGCTCGGCGGGGACTTCATCGTCAACACTCAGACCGCGGGCGACCAGACCAACCCCGACGTGGCTGTCGCCTCGAGCGGCGCGTTCATGGTGGCCTGGCAGAGCTACGGCATCGACAGTGCAGGCTTCGGAATCGCTGCGCGCCGCTATAGCAGCGCAGGTGCCGCATCGGGCACCGAGTTCGTCGTCAACACGTACGCATTCAACGATCAGATCTACCCGCGTCTGGCCGATGATTCACTGGGCGGCTTCGTCGTAGCCTGGGAGACCCAGGGATTGGACGGCGACGCCGACTCGGTGGTTGCCCAACAGATCGATAGCGCCGGTGCCCCCGCCGGGACGGAGTTCGCGGTGAATACGTTCGCCGCCGGCGCCCAGCGGCGGCCGGCGATCAGCTCGGGCGGTGACTCGCCGTTCGTGATCGTCTGGCAGAGCTTCGGGCAGGACGGCGATCTCGAGGGCGTCTTCGGTCAGAGCTACTTCGATAGCGCTCCGACCTGCGGGGACGCGGTGACGGACGGCTCGGTTACCGCCACCGATGCCCTGGCCATCCTCAACTCGGCGGTGGGGATTTTCCCTTGCCTGCTCTGTGTCTGCGACGTCAACAACAACGGCACCGTCACCGCCACCGATGCCCTGATCGTCCTGCGCAAGGCAGCGGGCCAGGCCGTGATTCTCAACTGCCCCGCCGCCTGTTGAGCGCGCGGCGATCTTGAGGATGCGCCGTTGCCGGGCCGGGCGCAGCCGCTCTCTCTCGCGGAGCTGATCGATCTGGAATGTCGGCTGCTCGCCGATCAACAGATCTCCCCCGAGCGTCTTCTCGCGCGTGACCGCGAGCTTGCCCCCCGTGTGCTCGCGCCCATGCGTGGCGGTCGGGCTCCCGCGCGCGCCGAGGTCTTGCGGCGCTGGCTTGCCGAAGTGGGCGCTCGAGAGCCCGGCAGCGCCGGCGTGCGAGTGCAGACCATCTACCGGCTGATCGCTGTCGGGTTGGTCGGCCTGGGCGTGCTGAGCGGTGCGGGGACCGCAGCCGGCTTGCTCCACTACGACGGTTCGCAGCCGGTCAATCTGGCGCGCTTTTTTGCGGTGATGGCCGGACTGCAAATCGCCCTCGCCGGACTCGCCGTCGTTCGCATGCTCCCGAGACGCTGGCTGCCGTGGCTGCCGGGATTTGGCTTGATTCATGAACTGCTTCGCCATCTCGGCTACCGGCGCGCCGGCTTGGAGGCCTGGCTCGTCCGACTGCACGGCGATGCCGCCCGTGTCGCCGGTTCACTGGTGCGCTTGAGCTCCTGGTCGACGCTGTACGCAGAGGTCGAGCGCTGGCTGCTCTTGACCCTGACTCAGGCCGCAGCCGTCGGCTTCAACCTGGGTGCGCTCGCGGTGGTGCTCTATCTGGTTACGGCGACCGATCTAGCGTTCGCCTGGAGCACGACGTTGGATGTGGCGCCGGCCACCGTTGCGCGGCTGCTGCGCGTGGTCGCGCTGCCGTGGTGGTGGGTCTCGGTGGCGGTGCCGAGCGAGGAGCTGGTCGCGGCGAGCCGTCACTTCCGGCAGTCGCTGGCGCATGACCCGGCGCTTCTCAAGCAGTGGTGGGCGTTTTTGCTGGCGGCGCTGGTCGTGTACGGCTTGCTGCCGCGCTTGCTCCTTCTTGGCGTGGCCGCGACGAACCTGCGACGAGCGCGCCGGCGCGTACGGCTGGATCACGGCGATTGCGAGGCGCTTTACGAACGTTTGACGCGCTCGGTGAGCGGCTGGTCCTCGGATTCTTCGAAGCAGAACGAGCAGCCCGCGGCCGGTCCGAGGGTCTCGACTGGAACGCACGGCGACACTGGGCCGCCGCTCGCTTCTCCGGGCTCGAGTGAGCTCGCCTGCACGGCGATCTGCTGGGGCGACATTCCGGTAACGAGCGAGGAGCTGGCCGGCATAGTAAGGCAGCGCTTCGGCTGGGACGTCGGTGCGATGCACGCGCTCGGCGGCAAGGTTGCCGGTGAGCAGCACGGCTTGCTTCAGGCGCTGGCTCGCGGCGGGGCCGATGCGCCCGTGCTCGTGATCGCGGAAGCGTGGGAGGCGCCGGGCAGGGCGGTGCGCAGTGTTCTGCGCGAGCTTCGCATCGGTGTGGGTCCGCGCCGGCCGATCCTGGTGGGATTGCTCGGGCGCCGGCAGGATCGCTGGCAGACGCCGGCGCCGGCCGACGTCGCGTTGTGGCGGCAGGTGGCGGCCGCGCTCGGCGACCCGTATCTACGGGTCGAGCCGCTGGTGGACCCGTGAGCGACGATAGCCCGGTATTCGCCGTCGTCGGCCGTATCAACAAAGGCAAGTCCAGCATCGTCTCGACCTTGGTCGAGGACGAGACCGTCCGGATCGATCCGCTGCCGGGCACCACGCGGTTCTGTCAACGCTTCGACGTGCGCGTGGAGGGGCGCGTTCTCTTGACGGTCGTCGACACGCCCGGGTTCGAGGACGCTCCACGCGTCCTGCGGTGGCTGCAGGAGCGCGAGCGATCGGCGGTGTCGCGGCCGGACATCTTGGCCGAGTTCGTGCGCCGCTTCCGCGACAGCGCCGAGTTTGCCGAGGAGTGCCGGCTGCTGGAGCCGATCCTGGCGGGGTCGGGGATCCTCTACGTGGTCGATGCCGCGAAGCCCTATCGCCAGAACTACGACGCAGAGATGGAGATTCTCCAGTGGACGGGCCGTCCGCGCATGGCGTTGATCAACTCGATCGGATCGCCCACCCACAACGACGAATGGCGGCGGGCGCTCGATCAGTACTTCAGCATCGTGCGCGTGTTCGACGCCCACCATTCGTATTTCGAGGACCGGGTGGCGCTGCTGCGAGCCTTCCGCGAGCTACGTGAGGACAGCCGCGTGAGGCTCGGGCTGGTCATCGAGGAGATGGAAAGGGACTGGGAGCTGCGCCACAAGCGCGCCGCCGGCGTGATTGCGGAGCTGCTGATCGCCGGGCTCACCCATTGCGAGGAACGGCCTCTCCGTGAACACGAGACTCTTCCTACGAACGCGCGTCTCTGGGTTGACTCGTTCTGCGAGGCCTTGCGCGAGCGAGAGCGCCGCGAGCGCGCCGCCATCGAGGAGCTGTATCGTCACGACCGCGTGGTGCGTGAGGAGGCGGACTTCGAGTCGCCGGTCTTCGAGCGCGACCTGTTTGCGGAGACCGGCTGGCGAGTCCTCGGCTTGGACACCTGGCAGCTCCTGCGCGTTGGGGTGCTCGGCGGTGCTGCGGTGGGTGGAGCGATCGACCTGGCGGTGGGCGGGGCATCGCTCTTGGCCGGAACGTTGATCGGCGGAGCCGTCGGCGGCGCATCCTCGTATCTGGGCGCCCGCAGCATCGCACGGGTCCGCGTGTTCGGGCGGCCGCTCGGCGGCAAGGTGGCGCGTGTGGGCCCGGTCAAAAGCGAGAACTTTCCCTGGATCCTGCTGGACCGTGCCCTGTTGCACTATGCGAGCGTTGTGCGCCGCCCCCACGCCTGCCGCGATCCGCTCGTGCTCGCACACGAGAAAGGCGGCGTGGGCGCGCGCGGGCCGGCGAGCGGACTGGCGCCGGCGCTCCGCGACCGCTTCGCCCAGTTGTTCGCCAAGATTCGCGCTCATCCCGGAGCGGTCGCTCGCGACCTGCATGACGCCCTCGAGGACGCGCTCCTCGAGGTAATGGGGTCAGGTCAAATTTCCCCTTCCGGCCGAGATTTGACCTGATCGGCAGCGGGAAATTTGACCTGCCCCCATTACCTCGGTCAGTGAAGACCCACGATGCACCGGCGCCGACTCCTGAGCTTGCTCGAACGGCACCGGGGCTGGGACGCCAACGAGCGGGCGGCGATCGAGCGCACGCTCGCGTTCGTCTCCCGGCACGCGGACTGCTTCGAGCGGACGCTCGCGATCGGGCACGTGACTGGGTCCGCCTGGATGCTCGACACCGAGCGTACGCACGTTTTGCTCACGCATCATCGCAAGCTCGGCCGCTGGCTTCAGCTTGGTGGCCACGCCGACGGTGATCCCGACGTGCTGGCGGTGGCGCGGCGGGAAGCGCGCGAGGAGTCTGGCCTTGCCGCGATCGTCACCCTCGACGAGGCGATCTTCGACGTCGATGTTCACCGCATTCCGGCGCGCGCAGCCGAGCCGGAACACTGGCACTACGACGTGCGCTTTCTGCTGAGCGCGCCGCGGGAGGCCACGCTCAAGCCGACCCGCGAGTCCAACGAGCTGGCGTGGGTCGCGCTCGACCGAGTTTCCTCGCTCGACACCGACGCTTCGGTCCTGCGCATGGTGGCGAAGACCCGCGCTAGCATGCGATAACCCACCGTGACGGTCTTGCGGCAACGCCGCTGGCCAGCATAAGATCCCGCGATTTCGTTCCCGAGGAGACCGCAGTGGATGTTCGCGCAGCCGTGGCGCACCGTGCAGGTGAGCCGCTGACGATCGAGAAAGTGCAACTCGAAGGCCCGCGCGCCGGCGAGGCGTTGGTCGAGCTCAAGGCCACCGGCATCTGTCACACCGACGCATTCACGCTTTCGGGGGCCGATCCCGAAGGGCTCTTTCCTGCCGTCCTCGGCCACGAGGGTGCGGGCGTGGTGGTCGAGGTGGGCAAGGGCGTGACCAGCCTCAAGCCCGGCGATCACGTGATTCCCTGCTACATCCCGGAGTGCCGCGTCTGCAAGGCCTGCCTCAGCGGCAAGACCAACCTGTGCATCGCCATCCGTGAGACGCAGGGCAAGGGCCTGATGCCCGACGGCACGAGCCGCTTCTCGCTGGCCGGCAAGCCGATCCACCACTACATGGGCACGTCCACATTCTCTCAGTACACCGTGGTTCCGGAGATCGCGCTCGCCAAGATCCGCACGGACGCCCCCTTCGACAAGGTCTGCTACATCGGCTGCGGGGTGACCACCGGAATCGGGGCCGTCATCAACACGGCCAAGGTCGAGGCCGGCGCGAACGTCGTCGTCTTCGGCCTGGGCGGCATCGGTCTCAACGTCATTCAGGGTGCGCGTCTTGTCGGCGCCAATCGGATCATCGGCGTGGACACCAACCCGAAGAAGCGCGCCTTGGCGGAGAAGTTCGGGATGACCCACTTCGTCAATCCCGAAGAGGCCGACGGCGATCTGGTCGCGCACCTCGTCCAGCTCACCGATGGTGGCGCCGACTACAGCTTCGAGTGCATCGGTAACGTCCAGACCATGAGGCAGGCGCTCGAGTGCTGTCACCGCGGCTGGGGCACCAGCGTGATCATCGGCGTGGCGGGGGCCGGCGAGGAGATCCGCACCCGGCCGTTCCAGCTCGTGACGGGCCGAGTCTGGAAAGGGACGGCGTTCGGCGGCGCCAAGAGCCGCACTCAGGTCCCCAAGATCGTCGACTGGTACATGAACGGCAAGATCAACATCGACGATCTGATCACGCACACGATGCCGCTGGAGCGGATCAACACCGCGTTCGATCTGATGCACGCCGGCGAGTCGATTCGCAGCGTCGTCACGTTTGTCTGAGGCGGCGCGAACCCCGTGCGTTCCGCGCCAACGGTCTCGTTCCGCATGCGCTCGCGCAAAGCGAAACGCGGCATCTGAGGGCAGCGTGCTGCTAACTCGTTCGAGGTTCGCTACACTTGGGGGGGCGAGCCGGCTGAGGTCGGCTCTCTCCTTTTAGGATGCACATGCGAACGCTCATGCAGATGTTGGCGGCCACCCTGCTGGTGGTCACGACCGCCGCGGCAGGAGAATCCACGATCGATGCGCTGAGATCCCGCGCAGCGCGGGGTGACGCGCGCGCGCAAAACGATCTCGGCCTGGCCTACTTCCAGGGTAGCGGCGTGGAGCGCAACTATGTGGAGGCGGCCAAATGGTATCGCCTCGCGGCCGACCGTGGGGTGGCAGCCGCTCAACACAATCTTGCGCTGTTGTTCGACGAGGGACTGGGCGTGCCGCTCGATCGCGCCGAGGCGGTGCGCTGGTACCGCAAGGCCGCGCAGCAAGGTTTCGCACTGGCCCAGAACAACCTCGCCGTCATGTACGAGCACGGCACCGGCGTCGAACGCGACCTTGTGGCCGCTGCCCTGTGGTACCACAAGGCGGCCAAGCAGGGTCTCGCCCTGGCTCAAGAGAACCTCGGGGTCGCGTGCGAACACGGTCGTGGAACCCAGGTCGACCTCGCCGAGGCAGTCGGCTGGTATCAAGCGGCCGCCGAGCAAGGCCTCGCCTCCGCGCAGGAGCGACTGGCGGCGATGTACGAAGCCGGAAGGGGCGTCGGCCAAGACTACACTCTGGCGGTCACCTGGTACGAAAAGGCGGCTGCTCAGGGACAGGCCGCGGCCCGCTTCCGGCTCGGGGGCCTCTACGAGCAGGGCAAGGGCGTGGCTGCGCATCCCAAGGTCGCCCTCGAGTGGTACAAGGCGGCGGCGAGCCAGGGCTACGCCGAGGCCGAGCATGCGCTAGGCCACGTCTACGAAGAGGGCCGGTACGCGCCCGCCGATGTGGTCGAAGGGGTGCGCTGGTACCGGAGGGCGGCTGACCACGGCCATGCCGAGGCGCAGTTCGATCTGGGCGTCGCCTATCACAAAGGCCAGGGCGTGCCGCGGAACATCACTGACGCCGCGGGCTGGTATCAGAAGGCGGCCGATCAGGGCGTGGTCGCCGCCCAGCAGATCCTGGCCTCGCTCTACGATCTCGGGCGCGGCGTGCCTCAGGACCGAACCCAAGCCATCGCGTGGTACGAGCGAGCGGCCGAGCAGGGAGACGTGATCTCCCAATACATGCTCGGCGTGATGTACCACGAAGGCACCGGCGTTGTGCGCAACAGCGTTCGCGCCTACATGTGGCTCAACCTGGCCGCCAGTCAGGAGCTGGAGCAAGCCCGGACCGTCCGCGACGAGGCTGCCCTCGACATGACCTCGGCGCAGATCGCCGAAGCGCAGACCATGAGCCGCCTGCTGCAGGCGAAGACGGCGACCCGCTAGCGGGCAACCCGCGCTAGCGTAACCGCGCGACAGGTGTCGCAGCGGCGCTACAGCAGCCGTGCCCGGCACGGGCTGTCGCCGGGAATACGCACGGGCGGACTCTGGCACGACTCCTGCTGGTATCCGGTTGCCGTCGCCCGGAGCGACGAGGCAACCAAGCAAGGAGGCAAAGCCATGAATCTCAAAAGACTCGCCCTTTTCATCGTGCTGGCCGACTTCGTCGGCTTCACCGCGTGGGTGGTCGCGACCGGTGGTGGTTTCGCGGAGATCGTTGCCGCGTTCTCGACCAACCCGTGGATCCTGCAAGTGACCATCGATCTCGTTCTCGCTCTCTCGCTCTCATCCATCTGGATCTGGAACGATGCGCGGCGGCGCGGCAAGAACCCAGTGCCGTGGATCGTGGCCACCCTGTTCACCGGATCGATCGCGCCGCTGACCTATCTGTTGCTGCGCTCCACGTCCTCCGAGCAGCGCGCCTGAGAGCCGGCCTTGCCACCGACCTCACCGGTAGCGGCGAGGTCGGTGGCGCCGTCACTGACTCCCCCCGTCGTCGATCCCAAACTTGCGCATGAGCCGGTAGAGCGTGGCGCGGTCGATCCGTAGGGCTCGCGCCGCCTCCGTGCGGACTCCCGAGGCCTGCGCCAGCGCCGCACGAATACGTTCCGCAGCCGCCGCATCGAGGAACTTTCGCAGGCTGCCGCCCGTGCTGAGCGCAGCCCCATCGTCGTCCATCGGCGAGTCTTCGATTGCGACGTCGGCGAGTTCGATCACCTGCCCGCGCGCCAGCACCACACCCCGTTCGATGGCGTTCTCCAGCTCACGCACATTGCCCGGCCAGGCGTGCCGGCCGAGGTAGGCTTCCACCTCCGGCGTCCAGCCGAGCCCCTCGCGCCCGAGCTCGCGGGTCCAGCGGGCCAGAAAATGCCTGGCCAGCGGGAGGACGTCTTCACGACGCTCGCGTAGTGGCGGCAGGTGAATCGGGATCACCGCGATGCGGAAGTACAGGTCCTCTCGGAACGAGCCCGCCTTCACCTCGGCACGCAGATCGCGGTTGGTGGCGGCCACGATGCGGACGTCGACCGGAACGTTGCTCGATCCGCCAACGCGGCGGATCTGTTTTTCCTGAAGCACGCGAAGCAGCTTGGCCTGAAACTCGAGGTCGATCTCTCCGATCTCGTCGAGGAAGAGTGTCCCGGCTACTGCCTGCTCGAACAGGCCTTTGCGGGCGGCGGCCGCTCCGGTGAACGCGCCCTTCTCGTGGCCAAACAGCTCGGACTCGAGCACCCCCGCCGCGAACGCCCTGCAATTGACGGCCACGAACGGCCCGCCCACCCGCTCGCTATGGTAGTGGACCGAGCGGGCGACCAGCTCCTTGCCGGTGCCGCTCTCGCCCGTGATCAGCACCGTGCTCGGGCTGCGCGCAGCGCGCCGGGCGAGATCGAGCGCCCCGCGCATCGCGGTGCTCTCGGCGACGATGGACTCGAGCGTGTAGCGGCTGCGGACCTCGGCGCGGAGATAGCGGTTCTCCCGCACGAGCCGCGTCACCTCGAGCGCGCGCTTGACGAGCGCCTTGAGCTCGTCGTTGTCGAAGGGTTTCTGAACGTAGTCGAAAGCACCGTCCCGCATGGCGGCGATGGCCGTTGCGACCGTGGCGTGCGCCGTGATCAGGATCACCGGTACGGCCGCGTCAGCCTGCCGCACCCGAGCCATGACCTCCAGACCGTCGGTTCCCGGCATCCGCAGGTCCGTGATCAGCAGATCGAACGGCTCGCCGGCCAGCGATTGGAGAAGCGTCGCTGGCTCCACGAAACCGTGCACGTCGTAACCCTCGCGCGCGAGCACCATCGAGATGATCTCGACCATGCGGCGCTCATCATCGAGCACTGCGATGCGTGGCTTCATGCGCGACGTTCCCTCTGGTGGGCCAGCGGCAGAGTGATACGGAAGCATGCGCCGCGCCCATCGGTGCCCGCGCCGGCCCCCGGCACCAACTCCAGGCGGCCGCCATGGGCGCGGACGATCCGCGTGGCCATCGGCAAACCCAGGCCAGTCCCCGAAGCCTTGGTGGTGAAAAAGGGCTCGAAGATCTGACCGATGAGCTCTTGCGGGACGCCGGGTCCATCGTCGCAGACGTCGACGTGGACCTCGGAACCCGACGCGGAGGCGCGCACCACGATCCGGCCATCACGCTCGATCGCTTGGGCTGCGTTGAGCGTGAGCCCGAACACGGCCTGCGAGAGTAGATCGGAATCGCCCGTGATCGTGGGGATCCGTTGCTGGGTGGCACACTCGGCGCGTATGCCACGGCGCTCCAGCTCGTCGGCGGCAAGGCGTAGGGCATGACTCAGCACGTCGTCGACGACCACCGGCTGCAGCGCCGGCGTGGTCGGCCGAGCGAACGCCAAGAGCGATGTGATCAGCCCGTCGAGACGGTCGGTCTCGTCGCAGATGAACTGACAGGCGCGGTGACTATCGGTCGTGACCGCGAAGCTCTCCCTGACGAGCGACGCGGAAGCGCGAATCACACCGAGCGGATTGCGCACCTCGTGCGCGATCCCAGCCGCCAGCCGTCCAATGGCGGCGAGCTTCTCCTGTTCGACCAGAGCGCGCTGCGCGTGTTCCAGTTCCTGCAAGTGGTGCGCGATCGTGTCGGCATCCGCCCGAGCTCGCGTCCGCGCCATGACCAACCGGCCGCAGAAGAGGCCCAAGGCGGCATACGAAAGGGCGAAAGCGGCGAAGGTCAGCGCCGCGACGTCGTAGCCGGCGATCTCCATGCGGGCGCCGAAGCCGGCGAAGATCGAAACATCGGTGACGCCGATGGCAGCGCCCGCTGCCAGGCCGACTAGATCCCATCGGCGGAGCTTCCTTTCCAACATCGCAGGGGAGGTGACTATAGCGTGGAGCGAAAGCAAAACCCCGGCCGGCGGCTCGTGAGGTTCCGAAGCACGGAAACCGCCGGCCGCCGGCTGGCTCGCTGTTGCGGCAGTGCATCACCTGTCGCAGGGTCGCAACGGTATTCCCGCACAGCTCGCGTGGAGTCGCCCAACCAGTCGTGGCGAGAACGCCTTTCTGCCAGGCTGCAATCCGTACTACAAGCTGGCCGGTACGCTTCTCGTGTCCCATGCGTGCTAGCCATCCACGGCCGATACATGGACGGACGGATCCCAAAGGAGTTCCTCATGGACCAGCTGAAAACGATGACCTATGCCGTGACCGGGCGCGTTGCCCGCATCACGCTCAACCGGCCCGAGCGCGGCAACGGGATCACGCTGGACACGCCGCGCGAGCTGGCCGAATGCGTCGAGCGGGCCGATCTCGACCCCGGCGTCCACGTGATCGCGCTCGCGGGCAACGGCAAAGGCTTCTGCGGCGGTTACGACCTGGTCGCCGGCGCCGAGCGACTGACGGATGCACCCGCGGCGGAGCCGGCGCGTGGCCGGGAGGGCACCGCGCTCGATCCGCGCGTGACTGCGCGCAATCACGATCCGGCCGCGGTCTGGGACCCGATGCTCGACTACCAGATGATGGCGCGCAACGTGCGCGGCTTCATGAGTCTGTTCCACGCCAACAAGCCGGTGGTCTGTAAGGTCCACGGATTCTGCGTGGCGGGTGGTACGGACATGGCGCTCTGCAGCGATCTGCTGGTGATCGCCGAGGGCGCCAAGATCGGCTATCCGCCCTCGCGCGTCTGGGGTGTGCCGACCACGGCGCTTTGGGCCTTCCGGATCGGCATCGAGAAGACCAAGCGACTCTTGTTCACCGGCGACTGCTTGAGCGGGCGGGAGGCCGTCGAGTGGGGGCTGGCGGTCGAGTGCGCTCCTGCCGATCGTCTCGACGAGCGCTTCGAGGTTCTGCTCGAGCGGATCGCCCGGGTGCCGGTGAGTCAGCTCATCATGATGAAGCTGCTCGTCAATCAGACGCTGGCGGCCGCCGGACTGCAGGCCACCCAGATTCTCGGCACCGTCTTCGACGGCATCGCTCGGCACACCAAGGAAGGGTACGCGTTTCAGCAACGCGCGGCCGCGGCCGGCTTCAAGCAGGCGGTGCGCGAGCGGGACGAACCGTTCGGCGATTTCGGCCCTGGCACGTTCAAGGGTTGAGCCGGCACGGGCGGCGCCGTGGCACCACCGGTGCCGGCTCGGCTCAGAAGTGCCAGACGAGCCCGCCGCGCAGCCGGTAGTCGGGCACGATCTGCAAGCCGCTGTTGTTCTGAATGAGCGGCAGCTCGCCCCCGAACTCGAACTGGAGCGCGCGCTTGTAAGTCGCGTGCACGCGTGGGCCGGCGTACAGCGCGGTCATCGCTGAATCACCCACTCGTTCACCGGCTTGACGGTCGGTACCCTTGGACTCGCCCGAGAAGTCGGCCTGCAGCGCGACGCTGTAGGCCGGATCGAGCAGAACATAGATTCCGGGGCCGGCGGCGTAGGTCAACTCGTTGGCGAACTCGTAGTCGAAGTCGCCCTCGGTCGTGATCTTGTATTGGAGCGCGCCCGAGACGAACAGCCGCCGCCAGCTCGCGAAGGCCGTGGTTCCGACGATTCCGTCGATCGAGCCCGAGCCCAGCGCCAGGTCGTGACCGTGAATGCCGCTGACCTCGTCCTCGCCATGTTCTTCCAGCTCTTCGCCCAGACGGTTCGAGTCACCCGTGGCCAGCTTGAAGCCGCCAAGAACCGACACACGCAGGGTGGTTTCGGCGCCGGCAAAGTTGAGGGCATGGAACCGCCCCAGCAAAGCCGCGTCCCCGATGCCGGAGGTGCGGCCGTCGTTGAGACCCGTCTCCTCCATCCGGCGGTAGCTCTTGACGATGTAGGGGAGGCTGATCTGGAAGCTCCAGCGGTGATCCAGGTTGTAGCCGACGAGCAACTGCGTGATGGAGCTGTCCATCCACTCGCCGGGGTTCGCGACCTGATGGCCATCCTCCTGTTCGGTATCGAACCGCGTGAACTGCTGCGCGATGCCCACCCATGGACCTCTCCTTGTTTCCTGTAGGGCGGTGGCTGCGTAGATCGCGCACACGTCGCAGGCCTGCGCCGTTTCCGTTCTCCAGCAGGCTTGTCCTATCACGACGCTGGCCAGCAGGGCCGTGAACAGAACGAGCCTACGCAAAGCGATAGCTCGCATGAGCATGAGATCCTCCCAATGCTTCCACCCGGCCGCAGGCAGAAACCCCGCCGGGTGCGATGGCGACGCGCGGCCTCAGAGGCGACGCGCCGCGTCCTGACTTCGGACTGCGGCGCGTTACGAGAGGATACGAGGCGGCGGGTCGGGGGGAGCGAGCGGGCGATCCGCGAACAGACTGACGTGAGCGAAGACCCCGTCCAGCGCCGGCGCGGGCTCTATGCTGCCGGCTTTTGCTGGGATAGCGCGGTCTCCGCTGATGGCGACGGGAAGGTGCTGATGCTGGCAGCCACAGCGCGAAGATCTGATCTCGGACCTATCTGAGCAGCAGCATCGCTTGGCCTTGCCCGCGGATGCGTTGCCGTGGGCATCGGCGCAGGCGGTTTTGCCTTGGCCGTGACAGGCCAGCCGGCCGGCAGCGGCGCGGTTGTGTTTCGGTGCGCACAGTTCGGCGGCGGCGCGCGTGACCGGCGCCAGCCACAGGGCGAACGCGGCCAGCAGAGCGCATAGCCGAAAGCTCAATCGGGAGCGTGGCGAAGCTACCATCGGTTGCGACGATCGTAGCTTGGAGGTCCTGATGGTCGAAGCGGTCTGCCGTCTGCGCCTCGGGTGGGTGGTGATTGTGTCGCAGTGTTAAAGATTTGCCGCCCGGAGCACTACTTCATGTTGCCCATCGTGTCGGCGGTCGAGAAGAAGAACGCGATGATCGCGTCTCCCAGAATCCGGCCTACCGCGACGGTTCCGGCCGAAATCAGTCCCAGCAGCACGGCGTATTCGGCCATGGTCGCGCCGTTTTCATCGACCCACAGCTGACTCACGGTTCCAGGAAACAGTCGCATCGGTACACCTCGGGGCGCGGCGGTGTACGCCGCTCGGCAGGGATCAGAAGCAAGGGCCGTGCCGTTGTCCCGTAGGACGATCGACCGATATCAGGCCGCCAGACGGGGGTGCCGTCGGCACCGGCGGGTTGCCCGGCGCGACGAGGGAACGAAACGCACTTGCGGTGGCAGATGGCGTACGACGCGCCGCACCACGCCCACACCGACGCTGTAGGCCGCCCGCACTGGCAGGGCCCAGCTCAGCCCGAAACGCTCACGGAGCGGCGCAGGCAGCATGCCTGCCGCCAGCACATAGTTGCTCGGGCGAAACAGATAGAGCAGGGCCGGGCCCTTGAGCAGAGACTCGGCGACCTCTTGCGCGGTTGGTGTGACGGTCAATGCTCTGCCGGAGATCATGTCGTCGACGTAGCGCTGAAAGCTTTCGACGCTTGCAGGAACATGGCCGGCATCCAGGCCGACCAGCTGGGCAAAGATCCGGCTCTCGGCGTAGTAGCGTTCCAGGTCGTCACCGGCCAGTTGTCCAACGAAAGTGCGGTAAGAAGCGATCGAGGAGTCCACCAACGTGGCGTGCACCCAGAGCAGCAACTCGGGGTCGTTGGCAAAGTAGGTTCTCGACTGTCCCGCTATGGGACGGTCGAGTCGGCCGCGCACCCTCGCATGCACGTCTCTCAAGCGGCCGGCGGCGGCGAGCGCCTCGTCGCGCCCGCCGAAGACGATGGCATGGACGGTATCGAAGGTCCGGCGCAGCCGTGCCAGTGGGTCGCGCCGGAAGTCGCTGTGATCGGCCACGCCTTGCGCGACCTTGGGGTGCGCTAGCTGCATGAGCAGGGCGCGCATCCCGCCCAGATAGATCGCCGTCTCGCGATTGACCCGCCAGGTCAAACTCTCCGGACCGAAGAAGCCTTCGGCTTCCCCCACCGCGTGGGCGGCCAGCTCTTCGAGCGCGTTCGGTCCAGGGCTGCGAGCGGACGGTGGGCTCATCTAGAGATTACGCTATCACCCGTAGCTCACTGCGGGCAAAGGGATATTTCGGTGCGCCCGATGGGGACCGGGCAGGGGTCAGACCGGCACAGGCGCTTCGAAGCGACCGTACATCATGCCCATCCACATGCTGAGCAAGGCGCGCTTGGGTAGGCCGAGGCTCCGCAGCTCGGCCGCGATCGGGTGGTCGCCGAGCTCGAGCTCGGCGCCGCCGAACGTGAAGCCGACATCGCGAGCGCCGCTCGCGAACACCGTCTTGTGCAACACCCCGTCGATGTGGCTGTAGGTCGCCATCTCCGCTTCGGGCAGCGTCCGCGTGCCGCCACAGGGAGCCGAGAAGGTGAGCACGTGCCGCCCCCCAGAGTGCAGGCTGCAGCGGGTACGGCCGTCCATCGTGCGGATCTCTATCTGCTCGATGGTCTTGGGAAAGCCCCAGATCCCGCGGCCGGCGTCGCAGGTGAAGCTCTGGTTGACCGGCAGCCGGTAGATGTAGGTGCCGAGGCGGTTACGAACGAAGTCGAAGGCCGTGCCCACGTACGGCACGCTAGCCGGAGCGCGGCGCTCGCGAACGAAGAAGGCGAGGGAGACTTCGTCGTAGTCGCCCAGGTCGTTGTCCTGATAATCGATGCAGCTCAGGCTGAACAACGTTCGGCCCGGCAGGACCTCCGCGATCTCCAGCTCGCGGTCGGGGAGCAAGCGGCGGGCAGCCGCCGAAGACACGAGGTAGGTCGCGCCGACGGTGGAGGCCTTGCGGACGTACACCGGCAGCGTGACCTCACGTCCTTGGAAGACGTAGGCCGGTTGTTCGAGCCGGACGGCGGCGGCGGGCATCGCGCTCATCTCTTCTCGCCTCACCTAGGGATGTAGACCCGGATGCCGGTCCGGTTCAAGGCTTGCGGCGGCGGAACCGTGAGCAACGCACAACGCGACGCGTAAGGCGAAGCTGGTTTCGATTGCGTTGTCTGGCGCTCGACCGCTCGTTAGAAGATCACCATGCATGCACATCCGGTCCGGTTCGGACTTCAGACCGCCCAGCAGGGCGTCACATGGCACGACGTCGCCGACCTTTGGCGGAAGGCCGACGGTTGGGGCTACGACTCGCTTTGGGCGTACGATCACTTCTATCCGATCTTCAGCGATCCCTCCGGTCCCTGCCTGGAAGGTTGGACTCTGCTCGCGGCGCTCGCCGGCGTGACCCAACGCGCGCGGATCGGCCCTCTGGTGACCGGCAACACGTACCGTCATCCCTGCGTGCTGGCGAAGATGGCGGCGACCGTCGACCACATCGGCGGTGGCCGGCTCAACCTGGGCATCGGGTCGGCGTGGTTCGAGCATGAGCACACGAGCTTCGGGATAGACTTCATGACCGTACCTCGCCGCCTGGAGGCGCTCGAGGAATCGCTGCGGATCATCAAGGGCATGCTCGCGGGGGAACGCGTGAGCTTGGAAGGGCGGCACTATCGGGTGCGTGACGCCGTTTGTCGGCCGGTGCCGGTCCAGCAGCGGGTTCCGATCATGATCGGCGGCTCGGGGCGCAAGGTGCTCCTGCGCCTGGTCGCCGAGCACGCCGACCTGTGGAACTCCCGGGGCTCTCCGCGCGAAATTGCCGAGCTGATCGGCGTGATTGAGCGGCACGGCGAGAAGGCCGGGCGCGATCCGTTCGCCATCGAGAAGACGGTGATGTTGCCGCTGGTCTATACGCCGGACCGCGCCACGCAGGACGCGGTTTGCCAGTTGCTCGGCGCCGTGTTCGGCGTGAGCCCCGAGGAAGCACGCGCGCAGGCGATGGTCGGTGGCCGCGAGGAATGCTTGGCGAAGATCCATGAGTACGTACGCGTCGGCTGCACGCACTTCATCTTCATGCTGATCGCGCCGTACCCGCTCGATCAGGTCCAGGCTTTCGCCGAAGAGGTGATGCCGGCGGCTCGCGCCGGCTGAGCCCCGCCCTCGCGCCGCGCCAGGATGGCCACCCGCCGCGACGTCGTCATCGTGGGCGCTTCGCTCGCCGGGCTACGCGCCGCCGAGGCGCTGCGCGACCGCGGCTACGACGGCCGGCTCGTGCTGGTCGGCGCCGAGGAGCATCTGCCCTATGATCGCCCACCGCTCTCCAAGGAAATCCTGCGCGGACAGTGGGAGCCCGAGCGCATCGGCCTGAGGCGAGGAGGCTACGAATCCCTCGGCGCCGAGCTTCTGCTCGGCCGGCGCGCGACGAGTCTCGATCTGGCCGGCCGCAAGGTAGTCCTGGATGACGGAGCGCAGTTGGCGTTCGACGGGCTCGTCATCGCGACCGGCGCCAGACCGCGCACGCTCGGCCGGGCCGGTCAGCTCGAGGGCGTCCACGTGCTCCGCACGCTCGACGACGCGCTCGCCATCCGCAGCGCTCTGCGCGCCCGGCCGCGTCTTGCCGTGGTGGGCGCCGGTTTCATCGGGCTGGAGGTCGCGGCATCGGCGCGGAGCCTCGGCTTGGACGTGGTGCTGATCGAGCCACAGGCGACACCTCTGGCGAGCGTGCTCGGTGTGGAGATGGGCGCGGTTTGCGCGCGGCTCCACCGTGAGCGCGGCGTGGACCTGCGTTGCGGGGTAGCAGTGGAGGCGCTCGAAGGCGATCACCGTGTCGAGCGTGTGCGCCTGAGCGACGGCACGACAGTTGCGACAGACCTCGTGGTGGTGGGGATCGGAGTCGTGCCGTGCACCGAGTGGCTCGAAGGCTCTGGGCTCTGCCTCGACGATGGCGTGGTCTGCGATGCGAGCTGCGCAGCAGGTCCGCCTGGCGTGGTCGCGGCCGGCGACGTGGCGCGTTGGCACAACCGCTTGTTCGACGAGACCATGCGAGTCGAACACTGGACCAACGCGGTGGAGCAGGGGGTTGCCGCGGCTGAGCGCCTGCTCGCCGGTGAGAACGGCGCCGCCGCGTACGCGCCCGTGCCGCTGTTCTGGTCCGACCAGTACGAGGTCAAGCTCCAGTTCGCCGGGCGCGCCCGGCCCGGCGACGAAGTCCGGATCGTGGAGGGCTCGCCCGAGCAGTTCCGCTTCGTCGCGCTCTACGGCCGAGCGGGCTGCCTCACCGGTGCGCTCGCGTTGCGCCGGCCGCGCCAACTGCTGCGCTACGTCGACATGATCGCCGCGCGTGCGACGTGGGATGCGGCGCTCGCTGTCGCAGCCTCACGCGAATAACCGCGCGGGTCCGGCTCAGCTGCCTCCCAGGTCAGAGATGGACCTGAGCGGCGGCGTGCCCGCCGCCGTGATGCGCGCGGCGCGAGGCACCAGCCACGGCAGGCTGATCGTCAGCGCCAGCGCGCCCAGTCCGCCGGCCAGCGCCGGCGCGGTGGGACCGATCCGTTCCAGCAGGTAGCCCGAGCCGAGCGTCGAAAGGATGCCGCCGAGCCCGGCGCCGACCATCGACAGCATTCCCTGGGCGGTGGCGCGCAGGCGCTCGGGGACCACGGCCTCGGCGTAGATCGGAGCGCCGACCATGAGGCCACCGACGGTGATTCCGTGCAGGAGCTGCGCTCCATAGATGAGCCACATCGGACCCGTGAGCGCCGAGATCAGCCAGCGCGCCGCTCCCGAGGCGATCCCGACGCCGAGCAGGGTGCGCCCGCCGAAGCGCCGGAACCACACGCCCGACAGTGCCACCAGCGGAATCTCGAGCGCGAGCATGAAGATCCACATGTGGCTCACCGTCTCGACCGTTCCACCCAGCGAACGGACATAGATGGGGAAGAGTACGATCGGGCCTTGCAGAAACAGATACGACCCGAAGGTGAAGGCGAGCAGCCGCACGAACGGCCCGTGCCGAAGGAGCGATCTCCAATCGCCGCGCTCGGCGCGGGTTGTGACGCTGCCGTGGGCCGGCAGTCGCCAGGCGATTCCGGCGCCGATGAGGTGGCACAACGCGCTTACGGGAAACATGAGTCCGAGCGCTGGGTTCGCCGCCCCGGTTGCGGTCGGCGTCGCGTCGCTCGGCGCAAGGAGATCCAGCAGTTCGGGAAACAGCACGACGGCTACGAGGAAACCGACCGTGCCCCAGGCTCTCACCAGAGCGAAGCCGTAAGGCTCGCGCGCTTGCAGCAGCGCGAAGGAGACGGCGACGCAGGCCGGGATGACGGCCGAGGAGAACAACGCCATCAGCGTGGTCGCTGCCAGGATCGTCGCGAAGTCCCGCGCGGGGTAGAGCGCCGCGTAACCGGCGGCGGCTCCTGTCGAGAGAACGACCAGGACGCGCGTGCGCGAGCCGGTGCGGTCGGCCACCTGGCCCCAGAGCGGCTGCACGATCATTCCCACCAGCGGCACCACCGCCATGACGATGCCGACCTGCGGCCCGGTGAGGCCTGCGTTCTCGTTCAGGTACAGGCTATAGAAAGGAAAGAAGGTTCCGAGCCCCCCGAGCACCACGAACCAGTAGGCGGATAGGAGGGGGGCGGGCCGCATCGCGGTGCTATCTATCGTGAACCGCCGGCGGGTCCAGGCCGGTCTACTAGTCTGGTCGATCTGGCTCCCGGTCGCCGCCGCGTTTCTCTCGGTCGCGTGCGATCGAGAGCGAACCCCTCACGGCGGTACCGGCGCTCGCCAGGGCGGGTCAGAGAGCCGGACCGTTGCAGCGCCACCAAGCCGGATTCAGGCCATCTTGATCAACGGCGGCGGCAGCGCCGAGCGCAACTATCAGTCGCACCTGCTGCACGTGCGCGAACTGGTCGATCTGCTCGAGGCGCGCGGCACCAGCACCGACGAGATCGTCGTGTTCACGAGCGACGGACGTGATCCCGCGCCCGACCTCGCCATCCTGGACCACCGCGATGACGGCCGGTTCTGGATGGTCGAAGGGCTGGCAGCGGCCCAGGCGCTGCGGCCCGAGATCCGGCTGGAAGACACCAAGCTCGATCGCCTGCGGGTGGAGCCGGCCACACGCTCGGCTCTGGAGGCCTGGTTCGCTACCGAAGGCGCCGCGTTGCAGCGGGGCGACACGCTGCTGGTCTACGTGACCGACCACGGTGCCAAGAACGAGGCGGACCTTGCCGACAATGCGGTGGTGCTCTGGGGCGAGCGCCTGAGCGTGACCGATCTGGCGCGCTTGCTTGGCCGGCTGCCCGACGGAGTGCGCACGGTTATGCTGATGTCGCAGTGCTATTCGGGGTCGTTCGCCAACGTGATCCACCGTGTCCGTCCCAACGGCGAGATCGACGGATCGGTATGCGGCTACTTTTCGGTCACGGCCGAGCGTTTCGCCTACGGGTGCTACCCGGAGAACCGCGGCCGGGCCAACGTCGGCCATTCCTTCTTATTCATCGAGGGACTGCGCGCCTCCGCGCGCTTCACGGACGCGCACGAGAGCGTGCTCGTCGCCGACCGTACGCCGGACATTCCGCATCGAACCTCGGATCACTTTCTGCTCCAGATGCTCGAGCGTGAGGCCGGCCGCCGTGGCATCGCGCTCGATCGGTTGGTCGACGAGCTGCTCGAGCAGGCCTGGGCGGATGAGGTTCACTACCGGGCAGCGTTCGAGCAGATCGACCTGCTGGGGCAGGCCTACGGAACCTTCGGACCGCGCTCGCTTGCCGAGCTGGAGGAACGGACGCGCAACCTACCGCCGCTGCGCGCCGACTTGGATGGCTATGCGCGCGAGTGGCGGGGCGCTCTGCTCGATCTGGTCCGCGAGAATTTCTTGCGCTTTCTCGAGAGTCACGTGCACTGGCAGGAGGTGAACGACCGAGCCTTCCTCGACGGGCTCGATCCGGCCCAGAAGCGCCAGACCTTGGACTGGCTGCTCGAGGATCTCGACGCCTTCACCGCGGCCGACCGTCCGGTGCGAGACCGGCTCGAGCTGCTCAAGACGATGGCGGACGAGGCCAGCGCGGCCGCCTATCGCATGGAGGTGCGGTTGGGCGCCTCGTTGCGCATGCGGATGCTGCTGGTGCGGATCGCGGGGCTCGTCTACCTCAACCGCGCGGGCTCCGATGAGGAGCGCGCGGCGTTCGAGCGTCTGGAAGCGTGTGAGGATTTCTCCCTCGGTCAGCGCGTGCGTCCGTTAGGACGCCCGCGCCTCGAGGCCACCATCTATCCCCCGCTGACCGAGGAATTGGCGCTCCTCGGCACGCTGCTCCCTGGATGGTTGGGCCTGGAGTACGGGCCCGTCGATGCGGAGCACCGCAGGAACGTCTCGCTCGCGACCGGTGCAGTGATGGTGACGCGCGTCTTCGCCGGTTCCCCGGCCGAGCGCGCAGCGTTGCGCGGGGGCGACATCATCCTGGGCCCGCCGGGCGCTCACTTCGCGGAGACCCATCAGCTACGGGAGTGGGTGATGACGTCGCTGGTGGACGAGGTGCGCACGCTGGAGGTGCTGCGCGAGGGGCGCGTCGAGAGCGTGGACCTCGAGATCGGCGCGCCGCCTCCGTGACGGAGTGCTCGGCACACCATGGCGTCGGCCGCGATCCCGAGATATTCGGCGCAAGCATCATGCAGGATCGCGAGCTCATTCGTCTGGCCGATCTCAACTATCTCGAAGCGGTCCGCGATCAGACTCGTGGCTGCGGTGGCGAGATCATCGAACGCGACGGCCTCGTGTTGATGTCGGGGCCGGGACGGCATCCGATTCTCAACAACGCGGCGCGAACCGATCCCCTCGTCGACGCGGACACCTGCGTCGCGGTGATCACGGAGTACTACGGCACCCGTCGGCATGGCTTCACGCTGGTTCTGCTCAACGACCACGATGAGGAGGCGTTGCACGCCTCGGCCACTCGCGCCGGACTGATGTCGCTGCTCTCGCCGCCAGAGATGATTCTGCGCGCGCCGCTCCCGGCGCGCCCACTCGCAGAAGGCGTCTCGTTGGCGCCGGTGAACGACGGGAAACGGCTCGCGGATTTCCGCGTCGTCGCCGCCGAGGCCTGGACCACCTACGGCATTCCGCCCGAGGTGACCGGCTCGATTTTCGCCGGGCCGAGGCTGCTCGCCTTGCCGCACGTCCGCGCCGTAGTCGCCTACGATCAGGGCAAGCCGGCGGCCTGCGCCCTGGTTCACTTGAGCCACGGGATCGCCGGCGTCTATTGGGTCAGCACGATTGCGTCGGCGCGTCGCAAGGGGCTGGCCGAAGCCTGCACGCGCGAGGTCAGCAACGAGGGCTTCGCGCTCGGCGCGCGGGTGGTCTCTTTGCAGGCCTCGCCGATGGGCTTCCCCATCTACCGGCGCATGGGGTTCGAGACCATCGCCACCTACCGGTTGCTTGCCGCGTTCGGAGCTGGAGCATGAAGCCGGATACCGGCGACGTCTCGGTCCAAGTCCGTCCAGGCATGCGCGTGCAGCTCGAGCGCTGGCGCGCGGCGCTCGCCGCCGGCGCGGGCCGTGCCGGCTGGAAGATTGGCTTCAACGACCCCAAGGTTCAGCGCCGCTTCGGTCTCGATGCGCCTGTGGTTGGCTACCTCACCGCCGATCGCGTCGTCGCCGACGGTGCGACCCACAATCCTCCCGCGGCGGGCAAGCTTGCGATCGAGGCCGAGATCGCCGTTACCATCGGGCGTAGCTTGGGCGCGAACGCGACTCCGGACGATGCAGCACGTGTCATCAGCATGATCGCGCCTGCGCTCGAGCTGGTCGACTACGCGCGGCCCGGCGGCGATCTCGATGCCATCCTGGCGCACGATGTTTTCCACGAGGCCGTCGTCTTCGGCCCAGCCGCCTCGGTTGCTCTGCGCGATCTGCCGGCTGCGTTGGCCGTGCGACTGATGGTGAACGGCGTCGAGAAGGCCAGCATGGCGCCGGAGCTCGTTCCGGAAAGCCTTCCCGATCTGGTCTGTCTAGTCGCGCGCGTTCTGGCCGCGCATGGAGAAGTGCTCGCCGCCGGCGACCGGATCATCACCGGATCCTTGATCCAGCCGGTGAGCGTCGCGCGCGGCGACCGCCTCGAGGCGCGCATCGACCCGCTCGGCTCGGTCTCGCTGCGACTGGCGGCGTGATGCGTTGCCATCGGCTCATGTGGCAATATGCCGTTCTCGTAATGAGAATGCCTTGACACGGCGAACATTCTGTCCGGACAATTCGTTTCGGATTTCGTGGGGCCATAACGAACGATGGCCTGGCTGGCCGGGTGATCCAAAATGAAACGGTCTTCCCAGAAGGCGTCGGGTAAGTTGTCGCGTCGCTTGCCCGTAAAACGGAAGTCCACGCGTCCCCCGCTCAAGGCCGTAAAGCCCCAGGCGAGTAAGGCCATCGAGGAGTATCTCGAGCGCGAGGTTGAAGCGGGACGCCTCTACGGTCCATTTCATTCCGCAGAGGAACTTCATCGCTTTACTGACTCGTGGGAGGACGAGAAGTAGTTGACGCACTAGGGGGCCGACGAGAGAACCCCGAGCGTGCGCATCTACCCCACGCCCGGCTACGCTCGCACGTTCCGCGCTGCTCCTCGGCACATCCAAGAAACCCTGCTTCGCAATCTCCCCGTCGTCCTTTCCCGCGGTGCGTACCGCATCGATGCTGAGGACCTTCGCTCGCGTATCGCGGAGGATTGGTACCTGTACTTCCGCTATCCGAGAGTCGGTGAGGAGTACGAGCCGAACTCGTACATCCTGTTTCGCGTTGTCGAGGAATAAGCCCTCCGATCACGACTCCTCGTTCTCATTCCACAACCGATGCGGTGCGCACGTCGCTCGCTAACCGCTCCCTGGGTTCAGGCCGTTCCTGTTCAGCCCGTTCCTTGACAAGCCGGGAATCGGACGCGTACCATCACGCCGGGTCCATGCTGCGACGTAGAGGAATCGTGATATTCGCGGTCGTCGGCACCGTTCTGCTTTCGCCGGTCCGTGCCGCAATTGCGCAGTGCGCGTTCGACGCGCCGACGACGGCCAAGGGCATCAAGACGAGCATGGTACGGGCATACGCCGGCTGCCCAGGGGTCACGTTCCCGTCCCCGAACACGAGCACGATGGCCGGAGTGCCCGGATGCATGCCGCCTCTCGCTCTTTCCGAGTATCGGTTCGACGATGAGAAAGGCTCGTGCTCGGTGAAGATCAAGTCCAAGTATGCGGAGGTGTGCCCAAGTGGTTTCTCCGGTGAGCCCTCCTGCATGGTCTCCACGCTGAGGGCCAGATGTGCAGGGATTCTCGACTCCGGAGGTATGCCCACGAACGCTCCGGGCTTCGCGCTCAATCTCGTTGCGCGGATGACGTTCGCCGATCCTTCCGGCGCTGACACGACCGTTCTTGACTTCCCGTTCCAGCTCGCCTTCTCGCAGGCACGAAACGGCGCCTTCTCCCTGACGACCGATCCGTTCGAGGTTGGATGCGGACTATTCGATTGCCGGCGGCCACCCGGATGCACGAGCATTCAGATCCTGACGATCGCGATCGGCGACCCGGGCGGGAACATCTTTGCAGTGCTTGGCAGCAGCTCGCGGTGACACCTCACCATTGGAGGGGTAACACGGTGATGCGCACGCCCGGGTTTCTCTCGCTGACCCTTTTTCTCGCGACCGCGTCGGCTCCGGCGCAGATCGTCTTGGCCAGCACACCCGTCGAGATCACCGAGTGCGGTGCCATCACGGACGCACCGGACGCGTTCCTGTCGGCTGACCTCGACTGCGCCGACTATGAAGGGAAGGACGTTCGAGCCCCGATCGTCTTCTTGAATAGCGTCGTCTTCGATCTGCGTGGCTTTACCTTGACCGGCTGGTTCGACGGCTGCTCTCCTGCGCGATGGGCGCTCGTGGACTGCCGTAAGGACTGTACGGTCACAGGCGGCGGGGGAAGCCTCGTCGGTGGGTGCTGGGGGGTGGCCAGCTCAGGACGCGCGAAGATAAAGGACGCGACCCTCCGCGACATGACTCGGGTCGCCCTGCACGGCCAAAGGCGGGCAGCGGTCGAAAACGTGACGGTCATTCATGCTGGGAAGCAAGCTCTGGAGTCCCCGCGAAGGAGCGTCGTGCGAAGCTCACTGATCACAGAGAACGGAGGCATACCCGAACCCGGCACTGGGGAAGTTCAGAAGACCAGTACGGTGGTAGAAGCGTCTAGCGTCCGCGTTTATGACTCTGTGATCGTGGACAACGGCTGGACCGGTGCCGAGGGCTCTCGTGTCCGCCTCAAGAACTCGACCGTGACCGGCAATGGAACCTACTACGAGTGTGGCGTGACCAGGAACTGTAAGTTCGACGTCGGGAGCGAGCGCAGACCCCGAGTGCAGGATTCCATCTGCGACATCAGTCTGGACATGGCCTCCTGCGCTTGTGACGCCGATGCGTTCTTCGGTCCAGTGACCGATCCTGCCACGCACAATTGGGGTGTCTGCGCCCTGGACTGAACGTGAGCGCAGGGCGCGCTCGATAACGATTGCCGCGTTACGTACGAGCCGGCAGCACCTGGAACCCCATCTGGCGAAGGTGCTTGTCGGTGGTAAGAGCCTGTTTGAGCCTCAACTCCTGCATGACGACGAGGCTCGTGCAGTCTGTGAACGAGTAGTCCTTGTCACGATACCGAAAGAATACCCGGCGGGCCTTCTCGGCGCGGGCCACCCCGATCCATTCCCAGCGTAACCGGGCACTGCCCTCGACCTGTTCCCACCACGCTTCGGTGGCATTCGGACCGAGTCTCTTGCGTATCAGCGTCAGTGTCTCGTCGACGACGTAGTCCGTGGTAACGAGCATCCTTCCCTGCTCGAGGGCAGCGCGCGCGCGGCACAGGCGGACCGGTGTGCGGGGTCGGCTGCATCGGCACAGGCCATCCAGCCCGCGGTGTCGACGAAGAGCGCGTTCACTGCCTGTAGAGCACCACATCGTGCTCGGCTGCAGTCCGTCGATCAGTCGAGCGACCCACGGGCTCTGCATGATAGAGGGGATCGTCCTCCAGCGGGGCGCGCGGCGCATCACTGTCATCGACGGGTACGATCTGGAATGCAGGGCGGCTCCGATAGATCACGACGAACCGCGTTCCCTTGCGTACCCGCTCGACGAGCTTCGGCAGAGAGGCACGTAACTCCTTGGCATTGATGGTGGTGCTCATGGGGATAACTCTATGTTCAACTCAAGTTGAACATAGAGACAGCCGAGCTGTCAAGGCCGGCTGCTCCGCCCGAGGCCCGGCGTCGGCAAGGCGAGTAAACGCGACGCAAAGCTCACGTAGACTTCCGGCGCCGACGCAGCGGGCCGTGCAAAAACGGGTGCGGTGGATCGGCGGCCGCCGGACGTGGGGGGTGGTGGCATGGACTGCCGCCGTCGCTCGACCTGTCGGACGCCTCGATATTCACAAGCCGGCTACGCGGCGTACAGGTACAATCCGAAGAGGACGAGCAGGAAATAGGAGGCGATCACCGCGGCGCCGGCGTAGTCCTTGGCCAGGCGCTGGCCGAAGAACAGCATGATGAGGCTGACCGCCGAGAATAGCACTCCGAGAAACGCCGGCGTTGTGCTGCGCAGGACGAGCAAGCCGAACACGCCTAGCGCCGAGAATCCCCCGGCCAGCAGTTCTGCGACGGTCGCCACCGTGAGCAGGAGCGGGACGTGACCGGCCAAGGGAGACTTGGCGAAGTGGCCGCCGAGCCACTCCAGATTTCCCTCGCGGTCGGAGATTTTGTCGAGACCCGACTGCAGAAAGAGAATCGCAAGGAAGGCGGCTAGCAGGAGCTGGGCAAGCCGCAGCTCCGGGGAACAGCCGGATTCCGTCGAGCATAGAAACGCGAGCATCCCTTGGTCTCCGATCGGCCGCGCACTATAGACCGCGACGCTCCGAGGGGCTAGCTTCTGCGCCGGCATGCGCGGGCGTGCTTGATCGTGCGTTGGGAACGAACCGCTGCTAGAAGCTGCCGCGGCCGCTGTGTCGGCGGCCGGTTTCGGAGGGAGCGAGCGTGGCGACATGGCGAAGACCCCAAGCAACGACAAAGTAAGCAAGTCCGAGGCCGAGTGGCGCGCCGCGCTGACGGAGCCCGAGTTCGAGGTCTGCCGGCGCAAGGGCACCGAGCGGGCGTTCACTGGGGAGTACTGGAACTGCAAGGACGGCGGCATGTACCGCTGCCGCTGTTGCGGCGCGCCGCTGTTCGGCTCGGAGGCCAAGTACGACTCGGGCTCGGGATGGCCGAGCTTCTGGGAGCCGGCTTCTGAAGAGAACGTGACGACCGCGCGGGATGCGAGCCACGGCATGGCCCGCAACGAGGTGATGTGCAGCCGCTGCGATGCGCATCTCGGCCATGTCTTCGAGGATGGGCCCGAGCCGACCGGCCTGCGCTACTGCATCAACTCGCTCGCGCTCGAGTTGGATCCGGCTGCCGGTAAGCAGAAGTGAGCGAGTGATGGCATGAGCACTGCCACCGCGCGCACGATCGCGATCACGGGAGTGGCTTCCGGAATCGGCTTGGCCACCCGCCGGCGTCTGGAAGGGCAGGGCGCGCGCGTGCTCGGGATCGATCTGCGCGACGCGACGATCATCGCGGACCTCTCCACCAAACATGGCCGCTCGCACGCCGTGGCGCAGATCCGCGAGCTGAGCCTCGAACGCTTGGACGGTCTCCTCCTCTGCGCGGGGGTCGGGCCGACCGGCGGGCCGGCGCCGCTCATCGTCGCGGTCAACTACTTCGGCGCAATCGATCTGCTCGACGGGCTGCGCGCCGCTCTTGTCGCCGGCAACCGTCCAGCGGTCGTCGCCGTCACCTCGAACTCCGCCACGGCGGTGCCGTCCGTGCGCGAGGATCTGGTCGCGTGCTTGCTCGCCGGAGACGAGACGAAAGCGCGCGAGCGGGCAGGTGAGATCGACGGAACCTCAGCGTACGTTGCGTCGAAGCTGGCGCTGGCGCGGGCGATCCGCCGTCGTGCTCCCGAATGGGCCCGGGCGGGTGTGCGCTTGAACGGCATCGCGCCGGGACCGATCGATACCCCCTTGTTGAGGAAGGATCTGGAGGACCCGGTGGTGGGACCGCTCATCCGCGACTTTCCGGTGCCGCTGGGTGGCTTCGGCAGAGCCGAGGACATGGCCGCGGCGATCGACTTCTTGCTCGGGCCCGACGCTGCCTTCTGTTGCGGCTCGATCCTGTTCGCCGACGGCGGCACCGACGCGCTGGTTCGTCCCGATCGATTCTGAAGCCATACCTCGGGCCTCGATCGGCCGTTGACGCTCGATTGCCAGGGGCGTTACTGTGACGGCCTCCGTGGCTCCGATGCGACCGGCGGCACTCGCGTGGATCGGATCGTTGCTCGTGCTGACGGGCTCGCTGGTCACCGCGCAGGCGGCCTGCGAGTTCTCGGTGGCCGACACGCTCCGCGTCGGCGACGACGTCGTCAGCTTCGGCGATCTGATCGCGACCGGCCAGGACGGCCTCTTCGGGCTCGACTGCACCGACATCACCGATCCGGCCTGCAGCTGCACCGGGATGAGCTTCTACTGGACCTCGACCACGTTCGCCGACTTTCCGGCCCATGCTCTGACCGTCCGCATGAACCTCGGCCTGGTGGGCGATCTGCCCAAGACTGACCGCGTCTTCGTTCGCGCAGTGCGCGGCGGCAGGTAGAGCAGCGCCGGCATAGTGCACACGGCCTCTCGCGCTGCCGCTCGTTCGGTAGCACACTGCCGGCCACACGGGTTTCCGAGAAGGGGGGAGCGATGCGCATGCGCGAGGTTGCCATCCGGGGGTTGACGGCGGTTTTCGTTGTCGTTGTCGGCATTCTCGCCGCGGGGACTGCCGCCGGCGACGAGACGACCGCGACGCTCTACTACTCGCGCACCGACGGTGCGGTCGGTGCAGTCGATGTGGACTCGGGCACGGAAACGGTTGCGGTGCCCTCCAACGCCTTTGCCGGCGCCATCGTCGGTGCCGGCCGCGAGATCGCGTTCGACCCGGAAACCCAGCTCCTTTGGTACTCCGCGACCGACAACCTGATCCACTCGGTCAACGTTTCTAGTCTAGCCGCCGGACCGATGATCTCGGGAGTTCCCGGAGCGGCGATCGGCGCCGATCGCCATCTGTTCATCGACTACGTACGACGCGCGTTGCTGGTTCCGATCACCGACGGATCGGTCGAGATCTACAGCCTCTCGACCCGCCAATCGGTGGGGTCGATACCCGCCGCGCTGTTCCTCGATGGCAACATCGGTGCGTTCCGGCACTTCGCCTCCGACCCGGTCAGCGGCAACCTATGGTATGCGGCCACCGACGGATCGTTTCGTGAGATCGATCCGGACACGTCGAGCCTCACTGGCCAGCAGATACCGTTCTCGGAGCAGACGGGTGCGAACCCGGGCGGTTTCCGTCACCTCGTCATCGACGCAGCTCGCAACCTGCTCCTCTACATGGTCACCAACGACAGCGTCGCCTCGATCGATCTGGGGACTCTGCAATCGACCGGGTTCACACTTTCGTCGACGGTGTTCGTGGGCGCGGCGGTGGGCGCCGGCCGGATCATCACGTACGATTCGCCCCAGCGTTGCGGGCAACCGGTCAGCGAACGGACGAATCCGATCGTCACCGACTGTCTGGCCATCCTGCGCACCAGTGTCGGGCTGCGGATATGTCCGATCTGCGTCTGCGATACGGATGGCTCGGGGACGACCGTGGTGACTGACGCGCTCCGCTGTCTGGCCCGTGCCGTCGGACAGGCGGTAGCGCTCACGTGCTCCTCCTGCTCGTAGCCACGGCCGGTTCACAGACGCGCGAGGTAGTGGCTGCCGCCGAGGAGCCGAACCTGGTCCTGGATCTGGCGCGCGCGTCCGCGGACGTACTCGGAAGGGCTGCCGGCGTGCAGGAGCTTGGGGTTGGGGAGCACGGCCGCCAGGAGCGCGGCTTGGGCCGGGTCCACGCGTGCGGCTGGCCTGCCGAAGTAAGCGCGGCTCGCCGCCTCCACGCCGAAGATGCCGGGGCCGAACTCGGCGATGTTGAGATAGACCTCCAGAATCCGACGCTTGGGCCAGAGCGCTTCGATCAGCACGGTGAAGTAGGCCTCGAGCGCTTTGCGCACCAAGCTCTTGCCCGGCCACAGATAGAGATTCTTGGCCACCTGCTGACTGATCGTGCTCGCCCCCCGTGGCGAGCGGCGCTGGCGGTTCTCACGCATGGCCTGCTGAATCGACTCGAGGTCGAAGCCCGCGTGGGCGGGGAACTTCTGGTCCTCGGCGGCGACCGCGGCAATGGGGATGTTCGGGGAGATGCCGTCGTAGTCGACCCAGGCGTACTCCACCGACGAGCCGGCCAGTCGATGCAGCACCATGAATGCGCTGGTGGGCGGTGCGAGCCAACGAAACGCGAGCGTGAGCAGCAGACTGGTCAGCAGCGGTGTTGTCACCACGACGGTGATGACCAGGAAGACCCTGCGCCGCCGTCTTCGGGGTGGACGGTAACGGATGATCTCGGGCACCGCGGGACGGCGGCGTGTGCGACCGACTGGCTCTGGACGCCTCGCCATCCGCTCGGCCTATCTCTCGGTCGCCCGCAACGACGCCGCGAGGGCGCCGTGCTCGCCCTGCTCGGGGATCTCGGCGGCAGTCACGCCTGCTCCGTCTCGAGCGCGCTGACCGACACTCCGCGTTGCAGGAGCCAGACGGTGATGGCCCGGTGACCGTGCTCTGCGCCGGTGTGCAGCAGCCTGCGCCTCTCGGCAGTCCGCTCTTCGAGTGGGGCGCCGTGTGCGACGAGCAAGGCGGCGATTTCGGTATTGCTCTTCGCGACCGCCGCGCGAAGCACGCTTCGGCCTTCGGCACTTCGCGCGCGCGGGTTGGCGCCGCGTTCGATCAGCAGCTCGACGATTCGCCGATCCCACGTAATGGTCGCCACGACCGACACAGAATTGGTGCTGCGGCCACGGTCGACAAGCGCATTGGTGGGAAGCGGGAGTGTCTTGTCGATGCGTGCCCCGCCCACCGACAGTCGCGTGACGGCCTCGCGGTCGCGGGTCCAAACGGCGTCGGTAAGCGGGCTCGCACGGGCGGCGGCAGGGAACGGAGAACAACGGGTAACCGGAACGGGCAACGCTGCACGAATCCCGTGCGCGGGGCGACGTCTCCCGCGCGGGACGGGGGCGTGGACGCAGACCGTTTCCTGGCTGGGAGACAACGTTGCGCTCGACGCCGGGCCTGGGGTTCAGTAAGCCGCCGGCGAGCGTGATAATATCCAGGTGCGGCGTGGCGGCAATGCGCCACGCGCGTCGCGATCGACGATCCGCGCGTCGGACCGATCGAGGCGAACCGAGATCGAGACGATACGCCGAGTTATCCGCACGCGCTGGATCAATCAGGGCCCGCTGTGCCAGCAGCTCGAAGAGCGCATCGCAGATCTACTGGGGGCACACCCTACGTGGTCGTCACCACCAGCGGCAGTGTTGCTCCGATCCTGGCCCTCTCGCCTACGAGACGGTCCAGGGCGACGAGTAGGTGGTTTTAGCGGCGGTTTCGTCGCGCCGGCGCACGCGGCGCGCCTGTTTGGCGCCACGGTACGCCTGGCCGGCGTCGGCGCCGCGCGTCCGCTGATCGATCTGTATACGGTGGCGGAAGCGATCACCGCGTGCACGCGCTCGATCATCGCAGTTCATCCTAACGCCGCGCCTGTGATCTTGAGCGGCCGTGCAAGATTACTGCCGGGGCAGGAGTGGCACTGATCGAGAACTGCGCGCAGGCTTTCTCTCCTGCCATTCCCACGGCTGTCTGGGAGCAGCCGCGGAATTCGGTATGTTTTCGATGTGCCGCGCCAAACTCGTCACGACCGACGAGGGCTGGTTCACGGCACTCAAGAGCGAGTTTTGCACTGTCGTGACACCTACTCATGCCCGCACCTGCATCCGGACACGGCCAGCACCTGCATGATCCTGGAGGGCGAGCTCGCGGTCCTCCTGTTCGACGACCAGGGCGGGGTCACCCGTCAGGTCGAACTTGCCGTGGCCGATCGTGGCCTGCCGTTTGTTCTGTGGCTGGATGCCAGCGTTTGGCGCATGTCCGTCTGTCGTGACGAGCCGCTGGTTTTCTACGAGACGATGCAGGGCCCGTTCCGTCGCGACGCGGTCAAACAGTGGGCGCTCTGGAGCCCGGCCGCGCACGCTCCGGCCGGCATCGCGCCGCATCTGGCCCGGCTGGGTGTCGGCTGAGCGGACCGACCGTTACTCGATACAGGGATCGCCGCTGGTGCGGAAGACGTTGTCCAACCAATCGGCCGCCGCGCAGGCGGTTCGATCCTGGACGTCGAGGGTGAAGTTGCTCAGGGCAACGCAGCGAAATACTGCGTTGTCGGAGCCGGCCCGTACGTCGATGCCGTTTTCGTTGCCGTCGGCGCGCAGCTCACGCAGATTGTTGCGACTGCCGTCGATATCGAAACCCTGGGAGCCGTTGTTCGACGCGGTGCTGCGTCTCAGCCGGGTCGCCGTTGCGCCGGTCAGGCGAAAGCCATCGGCGGTGTTCTGTGTAGCGGTAACGCGATCGAGATCGTTGCCACTTCCGGTGACGAATACGCCGCTTTGCAGGTTGCGGTTCGATTGGGCGTGTTTCAGTCGATTGCCGGCTCCACTGAACACCATGCCCTCTTGAGCGCTCGTTCCTACCGTGATCAAGGTCAGCCGGTTGTCACTTCCCGAGACTTCGAAACCGACCGCACCGCTGTTGGTGGCGGTCTGCGAGGAGATCCGGTTGTCATTGCCGCTCACCGTGTAGCCGTTGGCCGTGTTGCTGATCGAGACGCAGGTGTCGACCGAATTGGTCGAGCCGGTGATTCTGAAGCCAACGGCGTTGCCGTTGATCGCGCTACAGCCTTCGACCGAGTTACGATCGGTTTCGATCGAAAAACCGAAGGCGTCGTTCGTCCGTGCAGCCAGCGCGCTGAGCCGGTGTCCTCCCTGGCCGCCGGCGCGGAAGCCAGTACGACAACCCTGCAGGGAGCCGTTTTTCACTTGAGCGCCCTGACCGAGTATCTCGATGCCGGCGGCGGGGTCGAGTACTGCGCAGCGCACCCGATGGCCTCCCATGTCGACGCTGACGGGTCCGATGATGGTTAATGCCGGGCTGGACCCGACGCAGTCGTCGAGATCGGAATCCAGTGTGATCTGAGCGCCGGGGCCCAGGGTGTCTCCACAGTTTGCGGCGCGGCTCGGTGTGCCTGTGAGCTGTCCGAGAAGTGCAATGGCTGTCAGGAGAAGCCTTCGGAAAAGAAACGGGCGATACCGATGCCGCAGCAACATGCGGGCGACGATGTTAGCGACGAACCAGCGGCGAAGATACGGGCCGGCTACGAATGGCCCGGGCGGCAGCCGGTACGCTCAAACGGCCAGACGTCAACTTTCCCCCGCGGGCACGGCTCCCGCCTTCCGCCGTCCTCACGTCGAGCGTGCGAACCAGGCTGCTGTCTCTGCGTCGGTGAGCACGCGCTGGCCGCCGCTACGGACCAGCGCGTCGCCAATGCCCTCGCGGTAACGGTAGAGACCATCGGGCTTGCGCACGTGTGCGTAGCCCAAGGCCTCCTCGTGAAAGTAGAGCAGTTGCCGGCCGTCCGCCGAGAGCGCGAAATGTTGGTTCCGTGCTCCGTAGTCGGCGCCGTCGAGCAAGAAGCCGGTGACCATACCGATCAACTTCTTGCGACCACCCCCATCGGGGAAATGGCAGAACTCCATCGTGCGGTTTCCTATGGTACCGCCGCTGACACTCACGGCGAAGTATGGCGAGAGCCGGTGAAACCCCGTCTGTGTACCCGCGTGGGCGGCCTGCTCATTTGGCTTCAGGTTTCCAAAACGGTGCCGCACGGTGACGTTGCAGCCAGTCGCGAGCAGCAAGCCCACGAGGATCAGCCGGCACCCCGCTGGTAGCCGCCGCTCGAACATTTCCATTCTCCGCTTCACTTCTGCCGGCCGTCCGCTCTGCTAAGTTTACCACGCGGGAAGATCTGACCTCGACACGAAGGCTGATCCTGATCATGGCGGGAATCTTTGCGGGGCTGTTGGTCGTGCAGGCGGTTCCGAATCCGGACGCACGCAGGACGATCCGTTCTCGTCGTATATCGGCCGCGTGAACCGCGATATCGAACTCAGGAGTGGGCCCGCAGGCGAGGTCGAACGGATCACGAGGAATTCTTACGGCTTTTGCGCCCACGAGTTCCCTGTGAGCAGAGCCGATCCTGGGCCCGCCGCCCCGATCATTCGCATGATGTCTCGGGTCGCGCGAACGCCGTCGCCACTGGCCTGTGCCGGGCTTCCACATGTACAATGCCATCCGTGCCGCTCGTCAAACCGCGTGCCCGCCGAGCCGTCCGCATGCGGTCGGCCATCGCTGTCGTGCTCTGCGGTCTGGTCGTGGTGGCCGAGGTCGTGCCTGCCGGTGCCCAAGCCACCTGCAACCCGGTGGGTCCGTGCGGCGACGTCGACGGCTCGGGTGGGGTTGCGGCGTCGGACGCGTTGCGAGTGTTGCGCGAGTCCGTGGGACTGGATGGCAACGTCCTCTGCCTTTGCGAAGCGGACGGTGCTGCTGTGACTCAGCCGCTCAAGACCGGTCAGACCGAATGTTACAACGCGGCGGGTACGGCAGTTTCCTGTGTCGGTACCGCTCAGGACGGTGAGCTGCAGCTAGGCGCGGCTCGCAGCTTCACCGATAACGGTGATGGCACCATCACAGACGAGACGACCGGGCTTCAGTGGGAGAAACTCTCGGATGACGGCAGCGTCCACGACTGGAACAGCCAGTACACCTGGGAGGACGCGTTCGGAAAGACCGATGCGTTGAACGCCGCAAGCTTCGCCGGTCACAGCGACTGGCGATTGCCGAACCGCTTCGAGCTGGAAACTCTGGTCAACCTGGCGGCGCCAATCCCCTTGGAATCAGATCCCGCCACCTACTCCATCTTTCACGGCGGCTGCGCGCTCGGCTGCCCGCCAACCACATGCAGCTGCACGCGCTCGAACTTTTACTGGAGCTCGACGACTCTGGCGCGATTTCCGGCCATGGCGTGGTGCATGAGCTTTATCGATGGTGCGACCGATTCGGACTTGAAGACCCCGAGCACGCACTTCGCCCGCGCGGTACGCAGTGGCGCGACCGACTGAAATGGGGTCAGGTCAAATTATCGCGCCTCGAGCTCTGCTTCGCGCTACGGGGTCCGCTCGATAATTTGACCTGACCCCTTCAGGGCCTGCTGACGCGGCCGACCAGGCCGGCGATCGCCGATCGTGGGATGAGGCTCACCAGGCCCATGGTGAGCTTGTTCTGAATGCCGGGCACGCAGATCACCTTGCCGGCGCGTAGCGCCGTGAGCGCCTCGCGCGCCACCTGCTCGGGGGTCTGCCAAGCCATGTTGGGGATCGATCGGGTGTCGTACTTGGCGCGCTGCTGGAACTCCGTGCGGGTGAAGCCGGGACAAACCACCGATACTTTGATGCCGTCGCCCCGGACCTCCTCGTGCAGTGCCTGGGTAAAGCTTAGGACGTAGGCCTTGGTCGCGGCGTAAACGGCGAGCCCGGGGGTGGGCAGGAACGCAGCGCCGGAGGCGACGTTCAGGATGGCGCCGCGACGCGCGCTGATCATGTTCTGCAGCGCGGCATGCGCAAGACGCGTGAGCGCGGTAACGTTGCAGTCGATCTGGCCTTGAGAGCGTTCCGGTGCCAGCTCGCCGAACGGCCCGGTGTGTCCGTAGCCGGCGTTGTTGACCAGAAGGTCGATGTCGCCCCGTTCGCGCAGCCGCGCTTCGACTCGGGCGAGCTGGCCACGGTCTTCGAGGTCGGCCTCGATCACTTCGACCTCTCGCTTGAAGCTGGTGCGCAGCGCGATTGCCAGGTCGGTCAGACGCTGGCGATTGCGTGCAACCACGACCAGATCGGTGCCGGCCGCGGCGAGCAGCTCGGCGAACGCCTTGCCGATCCCCGATGACGCACCGGTTACCAGGGCACGTTTAAACAAGGTGGAGGTGTCCATCAGTTGGAGAGGAGGTTGCACCGCGACATCAGGTCGGTGTGCGGATCGGCCGCGGGAGCGCGGCCCGGCAACTCGAGGCCGGCCCCAGCATCTCTTCCATCCGGCACCGGGCTCGGAAAGGCCGTCGAAAGGGGTGTGCCCATCTTGCGGTTTCCATCCTCGACTATGCAGCGACCGGCTGGTCCGGCAGCTAGCAGTATTGCATCGAAGGTCGTGCAGACGCTACTCGCGCAGTGATCCGCGGTGGTGCGAAAGGCAAGCGCTACGCATATCGACGGCGTCTCGTACGCGGAACTGAGGGCCTTGGCGCTTTGAGCTTGACGGCCTCTGCGCGTGCATTCAGGCTGCCGGCGGCGACCCGCCGTATACGGGCTACTGATTCGATAACGGCATCGGTGGTGTGAACCCTGGGCAGCGGTGGCGCGGGCCGGTCAGAGCGTTGCGAGGCGGATCGGCTCTGACCATCATCCGGTAACGCGGTCCCGCTGGCAGAGACTCGCTGGGCCACGAGGTTCGGCCAACGCGCAGATTCCGGGCGCGGGTGATCCGTGCTAAGGCAATTCTGCGTGCGGTTGCGGCCCGAGCGGCTTTCTGCCGATCCGCCCATCGTCACGTCGGAGGAGGAATCGAGGGATGAGAACGACACTTCTGGTGGTCGCTTTGGCGGCGGTAGCTGCGTGCTCGGGTGGTGAGAGCAAGCCGGCCGGCTCTACGGGAGGCGCAAACGGTGGGGGAGCAGCCGTACCGAGCGATGCGGTCGGCAAGGAGCTTCCGGCGATAACCGACCCAAGCGTCGCGGGTTGCCTCAGCAAAGTCGGTGGCGGCGATCTCATCGGCGCTTATCCTCTGTGCCTTCAGGCTGCCCGAATCGATCCCGAGAACCACGAGGTAACGGCTGCCCTGGAGCGAGCGAAAACCGCTTACGTCAACGCCGGCGCGCAAGCGGGTGCGGCCGTTCAAGGTGCCCAGGAGCAGGCGGGCCAGGCCCAGCAGCAAGCAGACCAGATGATGAAGGGGCTCACGCCACCCAAGTTGCCCTGACCGTCTGGAGACAGTGGCCCGCCAGCCGAAGACCGAACTGGACGACGCGGAAATCCGCGACTGGTTGGACTCTCTCGATGAGGTGCTGCATCGAGACGGTCCGGGTCGCGTACAGGATCTCTTACGCCAGCTTCAGGCGCACGCCCACGTCCAGGGCGTGCGCCTACCGTTCTCGGCCAACACACCGCAGATCAATACCATCCCGGCCTCCGACCAGCCGCCCTACCCGGGAGACCTCGAGTTGGAGCGCCGCATCAAGAGCATCGTTCGCTGGAACGCCATGGCGATGGTCGTGCGCGCCAACCGTGAGGCGGCCGGGATCGGCGGTCACATCTCGACCTTCGCCTCGGCGGCGACCCTGATCGAGGTCGGATTCAATCATTTCTTCAAAGCGCACTGCGATCGGCACGAAGGCGACCAGATCTACTTCCAGGGACACGCTTCGCCCGGGATCTACGCCCGCGCTTTCCTGGAGGGAAGGCTGACCCAGGCCCACCTGGAGAGCTTCCGTCGCGAGCTCTCGCCCGCAGGTGGGCTCTGTTCGTATCCTCACCCGTGGCTCATGCCGGAGTTCTGGCAGTTTCCAACGGTCTCGATGGGCTTGGCCCCGATCATGGCGATCTACCAGGCGCGCTTCAATCGGTACCTCGAGGACCGCGGCCTCAAACCGCGCGGCGAAGGCCGGGTGTGGGCGTTTCTGGGCGACGGTGAAACCGACGAGCCGGAGGCTCTCGGCGCCCTGGCGCTCGCCGCGCGCGAGCGCCTCGACAATCTGATCTTCGTCGTCAACTGCAACTTGCAACGCCTCGACGGTCCGGTGCGCGGGAACGGCCAGATCATCCAAGAGCTGGAGGCGGTTTTCCGCGGCGCTGGGTGGCATGTGATCAAGGTGGTGCTGGGAAGCGACTGGGACCCCTTGCTCGCGCGAGATCAGGACGGGCTGCTCGCACGGCGCTGGACCGAGGCCATCGATGGGGAGGTGCAGAAGTACGCGGTGGAATCCGGCGCCTATCTCCGAGAGCGGTTCTGGGGCGTGGAGCCGCGGCTGGCGGAGATGGTGCGGCACCTCTCCGATGCACAACTCAAGCGGCTCAATCTCGGTGGGCACGACCCCGTCAAGGTGTATGCGGCCTACAAGGCAGCCGTCGAACACGAGGGAGCCCCGACGGTGGTTCTGGCTCGAACCATCAAAGGCTACGGACTGGGCGAGAGCGGTGAGGGGAAGAACATCTCCCACCAGCAGAAGAAGCTCAACGAAGAGGAGCTCCGGGAGTTCCGTGCCCGTTTCGGTATTCCGATATCGGACGACGAGATCGCGCGCGCGCCGTTGTATCGGCCGGCCGACGACAGCCCGGAAATCCGCTACCTGAAAGCACGCCGCGAGAACCTAGGCGGCAACGTTCCGGCGCGCGTGGTACGCGTCGAACCGCTGGCCCCTCTCGCCGACAAGATGCTCGCCGAGTTCTTTGCGGGCACCGATGGCCGCGAAGTCTCGACGACCATGGCGTTCGTGCGCCTGCTGAGTAAGCTCCTGAAAGACATGAACCTGGGACGCTTCATCGTCCCGATCGTTCCCGATGAGGCTCGCACCTTCGGAATGGAAGGGCTGTTCCGCCAGTGCGGGATCTACTCCCACGTCGGCCAACTCTACGAGCCGGTCGACGCCAAGAGCCTGCTGTACTATCGCGAAGCCACCGACGGTCAAATTCTCGAAGAAGGAATCACCGAGGCTGGGTCGATGTCGTCATTCATCGCCGCCGGGACCGCGTACGCAACGCATGGGATCCCCATGCTCCCGTTCTTCATCTTCTACTCGATGTTCGGGTTCCAGCGCATCGGCGACCTGGCCTGGGCCGCCGCCGACATGCGCTGCAAGGGCTTCTTGGTGGGCGCGACTTCGGGTCGAACCACGCTGGCGGGAGAGGGATTGCAGCATCAGGACGGGCATAGTCATCACCTGGCTCAGGTGGTCCCCACCTTACGCGCCTACGATCCGGCATACGCCTACGAGCTCGCCGTCATCGTGCGGGAGGGGATTCGTCGGATGTACCAGGAACGGGAGGACCTCTACTACTACTTGACCGTGACCAACGAAGCCTACGCCATGCCGGCGATGCCGGCCGGCGTTGAGAAGGGAATCCTCGGGGGGATGTACCGCTTACGGCCGGCTCCGCTCACCTCCCGTTTGCGCGTGCTGCTGCTCGCGAGCGGGGCCATCGTCAACGAGGCGTTGCGCGCGCAGGATCTGCTGGCCGAGCGCTACGGCGTCGCGGCCGAGGTTTGGAGCGTGACCAGCTATTCCGAGTTGCGGCGCGAGGCCCTGAGCATCGAGCGCTGGAATATGCTGCACCCCGAGGAGAGGCCACGACGGGCCTATGTGACGGAGTGCTTGGGAGAGGACGAACCGGTGGTCGTGGCAGCGAGCGACTACGTCAAGGCGTTGGCGGACTCCATCGCGCGCTGGTGCCCACGCACCTTCCTCAGTCTCGGTACCGATGGGTTCGGGCGCAGCGACACCCGAGCGGCGTTGCGTGACTTCTTCGAGGTGGATGCGCGCTATCTCGCTCTGGCCGCGCTGTCTGGCCTCGCTCGCGACGGACGGCTCGATCGAGCCACCGCCGCCCGCGCGCGGGAAGAACTGTCGATTGATCCCAGCAAGCCCGATCCGGTCACGATCTGATTCCCAACGTCAAATTCACAGAGCAAGGAGACACGGATGCCGACCGACTGCGTGGTTCCCGAACTCGGTGAGAACATCGCCACCGCGACCGTGGTCGAGGTCTTCGTAGCGGTTGGGGACGTCGTTGCCCTGGACCAGCCGGTCCTGAGTCTGGAAACGGACAAAGCCGAGTTCGAGTTGCCTTCGACCGTGGTGGGGCGCATCGAGGCGCTGATGGTCAAGCCTGGCGACGAGGTACGGGTGGGCCAAGTGCTCTTCCGAATCGCCGATGGCGAACCGGCGAGGCAAGCTCCACCGACTCGTGTTTCGAAAACGCGGCCGCCGGCCCCCGCCGCTCGCCAACCCCCGCCGCAAGCGCCGCTCCCGGCAGAAGCGCCTCCTGGGGAAGATCAGCCGCAGCCCACGCCTGCCTCTGAGCCTGTCGCGAACGTGGCGCCGGTCGCGTCGGCGCCCCATGCCGTCCCACCGGCGGCTGCAGCCCCGTCCGTGCGGCGACTGGCCCGTGAGCTCGGTGTCGACCTGGCGGCGGTCAGGCCGAGCGGTGCGGGTGGCCGTCTTCTCGCGGATGACCTGTACCGCTACGTTCGCGAAGCGATCGCCGGGCGCGATCGCGCCGGGACGAGCGCCAGCGGTGAAGCGCCTGACTTCTCTCGGTGGGGTGCCGCCGAAGCGGAGCCGATGTCGAAAGTGCGCCGCAAGACCGCCGAGCAGATGGCGCGCGCGTGGGCGACGATTCCGCATGTGACCCATCACGACATGGCCGATATCACCGAGCTGGATAGGCTGCGCGTGCACTACGCGGCCCGCGTGGAAGCGGCCGGCGGCAAGCTGACGCTCACGGCGATTCTTCTGAAGGTCGTCGGCTCGGCGCTCAAGCGGTACCCTAAATTCAATGCGAGCATCGACATGGCTTCCGGAACCATCGTCCATAAGCGCTACGTCAATCTGGGCGTGGCGGTGGATACCGACAAGGGGTTGCTCGTGCCGGTGATTCGGGATGCCGACAAGCGCAACATCGTGGATCTCGCCCTGGCTCTCCATGACGTCTCTGAACGCGCGCGCCGCCGCAACATCACGCCCGACATGCTCGAGGGCGCCAGCTTCACGATCACCAACCTGGGAGGGATCGGGGGGACGGCTTTCAATCCCTTGATCAACCCGCCGGAGGTCGCCGTGCTGGGCGTAGCTCGGGCCCGGACCGTCCCCATCCACGTCCATGGAGAGTTCGTGCCACGCCTGATGCTTCCGCTGGCCGTGTCCTACGATCATCGCGTCATCGATGGGGCCGACGCCGCTCGGTTCCTGCGGTGGGTCTGCGAGGCGCTCGAGGAGCCTTTCGTGATGGACCTGGAGGGTGACTGACGGTGGCGTTGCCCGACGTACAGACCGATGTGGCGGTGATCGGGGCCGGGCCGGGCGGGTACGCCGCCGCATTCCGTGCCGCGGACCTGGGCCTGGACGTCACGCTGATCGATCCTGAGGAGCACCCCGGAGGCGTCTGCCTGTATCGCGGCTGCATTCCATCGAAAGCGCTGCTGCATGTGGCGCGCGTGCTTGCGGAGGCCGAGGATGTGAACGCCTGCGGGGTCCGCTTCGGGCCGCCCCAGATCGACCTGGAGGCGCTGCGCAAGTGGAAAGGGTCGGTAGTGAGCCGGCTCACGGCGGGCCTGGGCGCGCTGGGCAAGGCGAGGGGAGTCCGCCTGATCCGTGGCCGCGCTGCGTTTCGGGACGCATCGAGCCTGCGCGTGGAATGCATCGAACCCGCAACGGTCGAGATCCGTCCCCGGCACACGGTGATCGCTACGGGATCCCGTCCAGGATCGCTGCCCGGGGATCTGCCGGACTCCGAACGCATCATGAACTCGACGGCGGCGCTCGAGTTGACGACCGTGCCCTCCAGCCTGTTGGTGGTGGGCGGGGGCTACATCGGACTGGAGCTCGCTTCAGTGTACGCGGCGCTGGGAACGCGAGTCACGCTCGTGGAGATGACCGGCGAACTCTTGCCCGGTGCTGACCGCGACCTGGTGCGCGTGTTGGCGCGACGGCTAGCCTCGAAGCTCGACGCGATCCTTCTCGACACCAAGGTGGAATCCCTACAAGACGTAGGGGGAGAGATCGTCGCGCTCCTTGCCAGCGGCGCCACTGCGCCGGTCGAACGCCGGTTCTCTCATGCACTGATCGCCGTAGGTCGAAAACCCAACACGAGCGGTCTGGGCCTGGCGAACACGAACGTCAAGGTCGACACGAAAGGATTCATCATCGCGGACCCGCAACGACGTACCGCCGAGGCGAACGTTTTCGCGGTCGGCGACGTCGCCGGTGAGCCGCTGCTGGCGCACAAGGCCACTCACGAGGGGACAACCGTCGCCGACGTCATCGCGGGCAAGCGGACCGCGTTCGATCCCGCGGCGATCCCAGCCGTGGTGTACACCGATCCGGAGATCGCCTGGTGCGGCCTGACCGAGAGCGAAGCCGAGCGCAACGGGAGAGCGGTCACGGTCACACGCTTCCCCTGGCAGGCGTCGGGCCGAGCGATGACGATGGGACGGACCGAAGGCCTGACCAAGCTGGTGGTCGATGCGGAGACCGAGCGCGTGCTGGGTGCGGGCATCGTCGGCGTCGGGGCCGGCGATCTGATCGCAGAGGCCGTGCTTGCGATCGAAACTGGAGCCGTGGCCGAAGATCTGGGCGCGACGATCCACCCCCATCCCACGCTTTCGGAAACCGTGATGGAGGCGGCAGACCTGCTGCACGGGCTGAGCGTCCACGTCCAGCGCGCGCCCCGCAGCGCCGAGTCGGAACCGCGTCGCGCGAAACGGGCCCGCGACAAGACTGGCTGAAGTCCCCCAAGCGGGTATAGCCCGCCCTGCGCCTCGCTCCATCGCCGCCGCAAG
The DNA here is from genome assembly GCA_964555245.1 of uncultured Myxococcales bacterium. Lineage (GTDB taxonomy): Bacteria > Desulfobacterota > Binatia > UBA1149 > SPBQ01 > CAZKRI01. Next base: position 10,288 of record CAZKRI010000032.1, on the reverse strand, counting down.
CCAATGAGGTCCGACACGGCAACCGCCTTGACGGCAGAACCCCGACCGCGCCGTGTGTCGGTGTACAGCGGGAGAATTCCGATATACTAGCGCCCGGACGGGGTGGTAGCCCCCCGTTTGGCTGATACTATGGACGGCGGACCGCGCCGTCCGCCGGAAGTTCCCCATGACTGCGATTCTCGGAATCTCGGCCTTCTACCACGACTCGGCAGCCGCGCTCGTCATCGACGGCGAGATCGCTGCCGCGGCTCAAGAAGAACGGTTCACGCGAAACAAACACGACCACCGGATGCCGGTCCATGCCATCGAGTACTGCCTCGAGCACGCCGGTATCAAGGTTTCCGATCTCGACTACGTGGGCTTCTACGACAAGCCTTTGCTCAAGTTCGAGCGGTTGCTCGAAACCTACCTCGCCTATGGTCCGGTCGGATTTCGCTCCTTCCTCAAGGCCATGCCGCTGTGGCTCAAACAGAAGCTGTACATCCGTCGCGAGCTCGACAAGGGGCTCAATCGGCAGTTCAAGCGCCGCTACGTCTATACGGAGCACCATGAGTCGCACGCCGCGAGCGCGTTCTTCCCCTCACCATTCGAGGAAGCTGCGGTCATGACGCTGGACGGCGTGGGCGAGTGGGCGACCGCGAGCTACGGCGTCGGTCGCGGCAACAAGCTGCAGCTCACTCACGAACTGCGCTTCCCGCATTCGCTCGGTCTGCTCTACTCGGCGTTTACGTACTTCACCGGGTTCAAGGTCAACTCGGGGGAGTACAAGCTCATGGGTCTGGCGCCGTATGGCGAGCCGAAGTACGCGGACCTGATTCTGGAGCACCTGCTCGACCTCAAGGACGACGGATCCTTCCGGATGGACATGTCGTACTTCAACTACTGTCAGGGGCTCACCATGACCTCCGACAAGTTCGCCAAGCTGTTCGGCGGTCCGGCGCGAAAGCCGGAGAGTTTGGTCGCGCAACGCGAGATGGACATCGCCGCGTCGATTCAGAAAGTGACCGAAGAGGTGATGATGCGGATGGCTCGTCACGTTCACGCGCAGACAGGGATGAAGAACCTCTGCCTGGCCGGTGGCGTGGCGCTCAACTGTGTCGGAAACGGGCGTATTCTTCGCGAAGGTCCCTTCGAGAACGTATGGATCCAGCCGGCCGCCGGCGACGCCGGTGGCGCGCTGGGGGTCGCGCTGTTCATCTGGCATCAGTTGCTCGACAACGCGCGCACCGTGGGGCGGCAAGACTCCCAGTACGGTTCGTTGCTTGGTCCACGCTACGGCGATGCGGAGATCCGCGAATTCCTGGACGGCGTTGGCGCCGTCTATCGGCATTTCGCGGATGAGGATGCCCTGTGCGACGACGTGGCGACGTTGCTGGCCACCGAAAACGTTGTCGGGTGGTTCCACGGTCGCATGGAGTTCGGTCCTCGTGCGCTCGGGGCACGAAGCATTCTAGGTGACGCGCGCAGTCGCGACATGCAGTCGGTGATGAACCTGAAGATCAAGTTTCGGGAATCCTTCCGGCCGTTCGCGCCGTCGGTGCTACAGGAGAAGTGCTCCGAGTTCTTCGGCATGCGCAGCGGGCAAGAGAGCCCGTACATGCTGCTCGTCGCACCCGTCAACGAGTCCAAGCGAGTTCGGATCAACGGGGCGGTCGCCAATCTGCAGGGAATCGAGAAGCTGAAGATACCGCGGTCGGTGGTCCCGGCGATCACTCATGTCGACTACTCGGCCCGCGTTCAAACGGTGGATGCCGTACGACACGGCCGCTACCGCAAGCTCATCGAGCGTTTCGCGAAACGCACCGGGTGCCCGGTGCTGATCAATACCAGCTTCAACGTGCGCGGCGAGCCCATCGTGTGCACGCCGGCCGATGCCTATCGGTGCTTCATGGCCACGAACATGGACGTGCTGGTCTTGGAGAACTTCGTCTTGCTCAAGCGCGATCAACCCGACCAAGGCGACCACGGCCGCGAGCAATACCTCGCGCAGTTCCAACTCGACTGACGGAGACTGCCGTGGCGATGCTCGATATCAACTGGCGGCCTTCCACACGCGAGCTTCGACAGTTCGCCGGGCTCTGGCTGGGCGTCTTCGGGCTGTTCGGCGGCTGGATGCTCTACCAGAGCGGTGATGCCGGGCACGGCCGGTGGGTGCTCCTGGCTGCCGTCGGTCTGGGGCTTCCTGGGCTTCTCGTCCCGGGGATCATGCGGCCGATCTATGTGACGTGGATGGTGCTGGCCTTCCCCATCGGCTGGACGGTGTCTCACCTTTTGTTGGGGTTCATCTTCTATGGCGTCATCACCCCGATCGGGTTGCTCGTACGGTTATTCGGGCACGATCCGATGACTCGTGGGTTCGATCCGGAGGCGCCTAGTTATTGGGCCGAACACCGTACCGGCGATGATGCGGCGAGCTATCTCCGGCAGTTCTGACCGTTGGAGGGTAAAAATGGCTACCGAAGAGCGCGGAGCCGAGAAGAGCAAACGTAGTGATTTTGCCGCCCAGGCCGATCTGGCGCAGAAGGGTTTTTTCGGCGAATTCGTCGAGTACCTACGGAACAACAAGAAATGGTGGCTGACGCCGATCGTGATCGTCCTGCTGATGGTGGGCGGTCTGATCATTCTCGGCGGGACCGCTGCTGCGCCCTTCATCTATACGTTGTTCTAGCCATCGCGCACCCGACGCGCGCCGCGGTTCGACGTTGCTCGTGCCGCGGCGTGCGTGCGCTTGTCTTCGACCTTGAGCAAGAAGATCGCGCTCAACGGCGCTCTCGCGGCGGCTTCGCTCGTGCTGGGACTGGGCGCGGTGGAGATCGGGCTGCGCCTGGCCGATTTTCCGCCGCGCGATTTCTCCCCGTGGGTCCGAATGCGCGATACCGCATTCGGATACGCCGCGAACTTTCGCGGCCGGATGCGGCATCCTGGCGAGTACGATGTCGCGTTCGAGACGAACGCGCTCGGGTTGCGTGACGACGAGATAGGCCCGAAGAGCGGGTTCCGGGTCCTGGTCCTCGGCGACTCTTTCACTTCTGGATACGGGGTGGATCGAGGCGCGATGTTCGTGGATCGGATCGAGCGCGAGCTCGGGGTCGACGTCGTCAATGCGAGCGTGGGCGGCTACGAAATCATCCATCAGGTCCACTACTACAGTGAGCGCGGCCGCGCGCTGGCGCCCGATCTCGTGCTGTACCTGCTCTATCTGGGAAACGACATTGCGCGGAACGGTGAGTGGCATGAGACGGCCGATGGAGGGCTCGCCGCCGAAACGCGCGTCTACCCCGTGCGCGAGGAGCGTGACTGGAAACTGCCGCGACTCGTCATGCAGGCACGCTACGGACTGCGTCTCCGGCGCGAAGGCCAACGTGAGGAATGGACGCCATTCCCCGATTACCTGGCCATGTGCGCGCGGCAGCTTGATGCTCCTTCGATCGAGGCATACCGGCAGTCGGAGCGTCTGCTAGCCCGCCTGGACGAAGCGGTCCGGCAATCCGGTTCCAGGTTTGTCGTTGCGCTGTTTTCCTATCGTACGTCGATCGAGCCGGACGCGCGCGCTCGTTTTCTGGCCACGAATCCGGGCTACGACGCGCTCTACGATCTGCAGCGGCCCGAACGCAGGATTCGTACGTTTCTCGAGAGGAAAGCGATCACCTACCTCGATCTGAATCCGGCCCTGCGCGAGCGTCATTCACGTCCGGTTTCCCCGAGTGATGTTCTCTACTTCCCTCGCGACGGCCACTTCACCGCCCGCGGGCATGAACTGGTCGCCGCGGAACTGACCTCTTTCCTGCGCGGCCAGCACTTGGTGCCGTAGGGCTTCCCTGACGGATCTCGGCGCCGCGCGTGGAGTCCCGGATTGGCTTCTGCTACTAAACGCTGCTTACGGCCCTTGCTGCCGTTTCATGTCTTCGACTCGCAGGCGAGAGTGGCGGAATTGGTATACGCACTAGACTTAGGATCTAGCCCGCTTCGGCGGATGGGGGTTCGAGTCCCCCCTCTCGCACCATTCGCGCCGATTGAGAGTCTGGCTGATGAAAGCTGAAGAACGGAGCGACGAACCGGTTGCGCCGACGCTTCCGTTGGTGACCACCCTGACCGAGACGGGGCCGGTGACCCGCGTCTTGCAGGTGGAGGTACCGACACTGCGTGTGATGCAGGCGCTTGAGGCGGCGTATCTCCATTTGGCCGCTCGGGCCAAGCTACCGGGCTTCCGCCGTGGCAAGGTTCCGCGCAACCTGCTCGAGCGGGAGTTTGCGCACGACGTCAAGCAGCAGATCGTCGCGGATCTGACGGAATCCTGTTGCCGCGAAGCGATTGCCACGCATGGTCTTGCGCCCGTGAGCAATCCGCGACTTTTGAGCAGGAACCTCAGCGACAACGACGTGCTTCAGTTCGAGGCGCGCGTCGAGATCCGCCCCCAGTTCAAGCTCAAGCCGTATCGTGCGCTCGACCTGGTACGCCGCGTCGTTCGCGTCGAGGATCGGAACGTGGATGCGAGCTTGGAATCCTTGCGCGAGCGAATGGCGGAGCTCGTGCCGGAGGAAGATCGCGTCAACGTATGCGCGGGTGACGTCGTCGTTCTCGAGATGTACGGGTTTGTGGACGGCAAACCCGTCGATAGCGTATCGGGCCAGGGCGTTCTGATCGAGGTCGGCAGAAACCGATTTCCGGAAGAGTTCGAGAATCAGCTCGTTGGCGTCACCCGAGGCATTCCCACCCCGATCGATGTGCGCTTCTCGGAGGATCACCGGGAACCCGCTATTGCTGGAAGGCTTGTGCGGTTTCAGGTGACGGTGCGAGAGATCAAGAGCAAGATCCTGGCAACGATCGACGACGAGTTCGTTCGTACCGTCGACCTTCCCGATTGTCACACGGTTGCCGATCTACGAGCCCGAATCCGCGCTGATCTCGAACGCCGGGTACAGGGCGACGGGGATCGGCGCGCTCGGTTGGAGCTTCTGGAGTCGCTCGTGGCTGCGTACTCCTTCGAGGTTCCCGAGAGCCTGGTCGATCGCCGTATTGCGGAGACGGCGCATGATCTTGGTATCCACGAGATCGCAGAGTCGCAGGTCGCAGAACTCAAGCAGGCCTTGCGGCGCGACGCGGTCAAGCAGGTGCGCGCGGGTTTCGTGCTCGACGCGATCTCCGAGGCCGAGACGTTGACAGTGAGCGACCAGGATCTCGAATCGGAGGTCAATCGCCTCGCTGCGGCGGCCGGTGCTGAGGCCGCACGTGTGCGCGAACACTACGCCTCGCAGAGCCCTGCATCTGCAAGCCTGAGGGTCGGTATGCTGCGCGACAAAGCGGTTGCCCGCGTCGTCGAATTAGCGACGCGGCGCGATGTGGAGATCGACGCAAGCCAGGTTGCCGACCCACAGGGATCCGGTTAATCTCGCTAGGGTTCGGCGGCGCGGATCGGGCCGACAGAGAGATATATGGCGCTTGTTCCTATCGTCGTCGAGAATACGGGCCGCGGAGAGCGTTCGTATGACATCTACTCGCGCCTGCTGCGAGAGCGGATCGTTTTCCTGACCGACGAGATCAACGACCACATCGCGTCGTTGATCACGGCTCAGTTCCTGTTCCTCGAAGCGGAGGATCCCGACAAGGATATCTATCTGTATGTGAACTCCCCAGGTGGACTGGTGACTGCCGGCCTCGCGATCTATGACACGATGCAGTATATCCGCCCCGACGTTTCCACCCTCTGTCTGGGGCAGGCCGCGAGCATGGGTGCGGTGCTTTTGGCCGCAGGCGCAAAAGGCAAGCGCTATGCGTTGCCGCACTCGAGAATCATGATCCACCAGCCGATCGGGGGGGTGCAGGGACAGGCCACCGACATCGATATCCAGGCCCGTGAGATTCTGCGCCTTCGGGAAGAAATAAATGAAATCCTGGCCAAGCACGCCGGACAGGATGTTGCTACAATACAGCAGCATACGGACAGGGATCGGTTCATGACCGGACCCGAAGCGGTGTCGTTCGGATTGGTCGACCAAGTGATCACGACCCGACCCCGTCCGGGCTGACGAGGTGCGCAGCTAGCCGGAGTAAGGCATGCCGACCAAGGGCGACGACAAGACCAAGGATCTCCTGTGCTCCTTCTGCGGCAAGGGGCAAGAGGAGGTTCGCAAGTTGATCGCCGGACCAACGGTCTACATCTGCGACGAGTGCATCGATCTCTGTAACGACATCATCGCGGAAGAGTGCGACCAGGACGAGGCCATCAGTTCGGTTTCCTCGGTACCGAAGCCGGCCGACATCCGAAAGGTGCTCGACCAGTACGTGGTGGGCCAGGAGAGAGCGAAGAAGGTTCTCTCCGTCGCCGTGCACAACCATTACAAGCGGATCGACTCGTCGATGGTTACCGGCGAAGTCGAGCTGCAGAAGTCGAACATCCTGCTGATCGGCCCGACGGGCTCGGGAAAGACCTTGATGGCGCAGACGCTCGCGCGCTTCCTGCAAGTCCCGTTCGCGATCGCGGACGCCACGAGCTTGACGGAAGCGGGGTACGTCGGGGAGGACGTGGAGAATATCATTCTCAACCTCCTTCAGAACGCCGACTACGACGTCGAGAAATGCCAACGCGGCATCGTCTACATAGACGAGATCGACAAGATCGCGCGCAAAGGCGACAACCCGTCGATCACCCGCGACGTCTCGGGTGAAGGCGTCCAGCAGGCGCTGCTCAAGATCATCGAGGGGACCACTGCGAGCGTGCCGCCGAAGGGCGGCCGCAAACACCCCCAACAGGAGTTCTTGCAGGTCGATACGACGAACATCCTTTTCATTTGTGGTGGCGCCTTCGTCGGACTCGAGGACATCATCCGCCGGCGCATTGGCATGAAGGGAATGGGTTTCGGCGCGGACGTCCGGGGGCGAGAAGAGCGCAAGAACCAGCAGCTGCTGCACGTGGTCCAGACCGAGGATCTGCTGAAGTTCGGCCTGATTCCCGAGTTCATCGGGCGCCTTCCGGTCATTGCCACACTCGACGATCTCGATGAAGAGACGCTCGTTCGCATTCTCAAAGAGCCGAAGAACGCGCTCACCAAGCAGTACATGAAGCTCTTCGAGATGGAGAACGTTCGTCTCAAGTTCACCGATGGCGCGCTCGTCGCCATCGCGCGGGAGGGGCTCACACGCAAGTCAGGTGCGCGTGGACTGCGAGCGATCATGGAAACGATCATGCTCGACGTCATGTACGACGTGCCGTCTCATCCCGAGATCGAGGAGGTCGTGATCTCTCAGGAAGTCGTCGAGCGCAAGGAGAAGCCGATCGTCGTTTATGCGGGTGCAGCGCGCGTAGGCTGATTGGCTCGCAAGGAATTACCTCACATGTCAAAGGAAAAGGATTCGATGCTCTTCAAGAACAACCCATCCGGCAAAGGCGGTGAGGGCAGGCAGGCGGACCACCGTACGGTGCCGCTGCTCCCGTTGCGTGACATCATCGTTTTCCCGCACATGGTGGTGCCGTTGTTCGTCGGCCGGCAGAAATCGATCGCGGCGCTCGAGACCGCGATGGAGACCGATCAGAGCATCCTGCTCGCCGCGCAACGCGACGCGAAGACGAACGAACCCGGCCCGGAGGATATCCATCCGGTCGGGACGGTCGGAACCGTCGTGCAGCTCCTGAGACTGCCGGACGGAACCGTGAAGGTGTTGGTCGAAGGCAAGCACCGCGCCCGGATCACGGGCTACTCGGCCACGGACAAGTATTTCGCCGTCGAGGTGGACCGCGTTGCCGAAGTCGTTCAGCGCACGCCCGAGCTGGAGGCGATGGTGCGCAGCGTCAACTCCACGTTCGAAGCCTACGTCCGGCTGAACAAGAAGATCCCGGCGGAAATGGTGATGACGGTGGCCTCCATCGAGGATCCCTCCAGGCTCGGCGATACCATCGTTTCTCACCTGGGAATCAGTCTGGACGACAAGCAGCAGCTGCTCGAGATGTTCGACGTGGGGCAGCGTCTGGAGAAGGTTCTCAGCCACATGCGCTCCGAGATGGAAATCTTGGAGGTTGAAAAGCGCATCCGCTCCCGAGTCAAGAAGCAGATGGAGAAGACCCAGAAGGAGTACTACCTCAACGAGCAGATGCGGGCGATTCAGAAGGAGCTCGGTGAGAAAGACGAGTTCCGCAACGAGATTCAGGAGCTCGAGGAGGTCTTGGCTCGCGCGAAGATGCCGGTGGAAGCGCGCGAGAAGACCGAGAAGGAAATCAAGAAGCTCAAGATGATGTCGCCCATGTCGGCCGAGGCGACGGTGGTCCGCAACTACATCGACTGGATGCTCGGCTTGCCCTGGGAGGACTACACCGAGGACGTCATCGACATCGATCAGGCGCGTCAGGTTCTCGAGGAGGACCACTACGGCCTCGATAAGGTGAAGGAGCGGATCCTCGAGTATCTGGCCGTTACCAAGCTGGTGGGGTCGATCAAAGGCCCGATCCTGTGTCTGGTGGGCCCACCGGGCGTAGGCAAGACGTCACTCGGGCGCTCGATCGCGCGCGCGCTCGGACGCAAGTTCGTTCGCATTTCGCTGGGCGGCGTTCGTGACGAGGCGGAGATCCGCGGACACCGGCGCACCTACATCGGTGCGATGCCCGGCAAGATCATTCAGAGCATGAAGAAGGCGAGCAAGGGCAACCCGGTCTTCTTGCTTGATGAGATCGACAAGATGTCGATGGACTTCCGAGGGGATCCAGCTTCCGCGATGCTCGAGGTGCTCGACCCGGAGCAGAACGGCAGCTTCAGCGATCACTATCTCGACTGCGACTATGATCTCTCGAAGGTGATGTTCGTCACCACGGCGAACGTGCTCGACCGCATCCCGCGGCCACTGCAGGACCGCATGGAGATCATCCGTATCGCCGGCTACACCGAGATCGAGAAACTGAACATCGCCAAGCGTTTCTTGATCCGGAAGCAGCGCGAGGTAAACGGACTCAAGGAAGAGCAGGTTTCCTTCTCGGAGAACGCGCTGGTCACCATGATCCGGCGCTATACCAAGGAAGCGGGTGTTCGAAACCTCGAGCGAGAGATCGCCTCGATGTGCCGCAAGGTCGCGGTCGAGGTGGTCAGTTCGAGCAAGGTCGAATCCGTGCACGTCAGCAGCCCGATGCTGGAGAAATACCTCGGACCACCGAAGTACCGCTACGGACGCAAGGAGAACGAGGCGCTGATTGGTGTGACAACTGGCCTGGCATGGACCGAGCTCGGTGGCGAATTGCTCAACACCGAGGTCACGGTCCTTCCTGGCAAGGGCAAGCTGACCATCACCGGGCAGCTCGGCGACGTGATGCAGGAGTCGGCGCAAGCGGCGATGAGCTACGTACGTTCGCGTGCGCACGAGCTGGGCTTACCGCTGGACTTCTATCAGTTCCTCGACTTTCACATTCACGTTCCGGAAGGGGCCATCCCCAAGGACGGTCCTTCGGCCGGCATCACGATGGCGACCTCCCTGGTGTCTGCCCTGACGCGGTTGCCGGTGCGGCACGAGATCGCCATGACCGGAGAGATCACGCTTCGCGGACGCGTGCTTCCGATCGGCGGCCTCAAAGAAAAGGTAATGGCGGCGCACCGGGCGGGGATCAAGAAGGTTCTGATGCCCGCCGAGAACGTCCAGGATATCAAAGAGATCGCCAAGGCCGTACTGCGGGAGATCGAGATCCAACCGGTCGAGCACTTGGACGAAGTTCTCAACGAGGCTCTCGTCCTGCCCGAGGGCCGGCCCTCGGTCTTTGTCGTCGAGACGCCGGAGGACATCGGCGTCTTGGCTCTGGCGGCGATCAGGCGCAGGCACGGAGCCGATAAAGAGGAAGGCGAGATACTCACTCACTGATCGGCGCGACGCTCCGGCGTTGTTCCGGCACCCGCGGGCCGCTAAGCTTCGCCGGCGGAAGGGCGGTTAGCTCAGCTGGGAGAGCATCGGCCTTACAAGCCGGGGGTCGCGTGTTCGAGCCACGCACCGCCTACCACGTTCCCACGAAGCAGGGTATAGATGTTCGCCGCTCGCCGGCTCGCGGCTGACCATTTGATGTGCGGGGGCTTTGCTGTTATCCAGACCCACTGCGCCGCCGCAAGGCGGCACATGCGGGGTCGTAGTTCAGTTGGTTAGAACGCCGGCCTGTCACGCCGGAGGTCGCGAGTTCGAGTCTCGTCGGCCCCGCCACTTCATTTTGTGACACCACGACGCCCGGATTCTTGAGGTCCGGGCGTTTTTCTGTCAGTTCCCGGTTAACTTTGTCACCTATGTTCCCGGTTGCACCTAAGGGAATATGAGACGTCGCGAGTGACGC
>CAZKRI010000031.1:0-12097 GCA_964555245.1 uncultured Myxococcales bacterium | reverse complement strand
CCAGATCTCGATGTGCGCGCCAGCAAACTCTACGTGGTAGGGGAACATCACTAGTCGCGGAGCAGCGCTTGAACTTGCTCGAGTTCACCGAAGCCGGGGATCTCTTCGGCAGCGACCTTCGCCCAGCGGCGTGCCCGCTCGCTCATGCGGCGGCTGGCCACGAACGAATGGGTCACCAAGCACCAATGCCTAATCATCACCGGCAAGACCGGCTGCGGGAAGACCTATCTCGCCTGTGCCCTGGCGCACAAGGCCTGCCGCCAGGGCTACACCGCCGTCTACCGGCGCGTCCCACGCTTGCTGCGCGAGATCGCTCTGGCACGTGCCGACGGCTCCTACACCCGGTTGCTCGCTCGCTTGGCCAAGACCGACGTCTTGATCCTGGATTAATGGTGAGACCTTCGTAATGTGCAGCACCGATTCGCCGTGCGTGGAAACCTAATGTCTGGTCCTGGCGGACTCCACATTACTGAGCGGCTTCACAGAGCTTCGAGCCACTCCAGGATGCTCGCGTCGTGCCGCCAGGCTGACGCCGCCGGTACGGGGCTTTCCAAAGGTCGAGCCTTGGCGATGGCCTCGCGCTTCATCTCGAGATCGACGGTGGCGTATCGGTTGGTCGTGTTTACGCTTACGTGACCGAGCCACTGGCTGATGGTTACGAGGTCGACTCCCGCCTTGAGCAGGTGCACGGCCGTACTGTGGCGAACGCTGTGAGGATGCATGCGTTTCTTGGCCAAGGACGGCGTGGTCGCCCGCCCGCGCTCAAAGTATTTGCCAAGGATGTAGCGGACTCCGAAACGTGTGAGCGCCACGCCGTTGCGATTGGTGAACACCGCAGAAGTCGAATGCGGGTCGATGCGTCGCTCGGTGCAATGCTGGGTGAGCACCTGGGCGGTCTCGGGCCAGAGAGGGCAGATGCGCTCCTTGCGTCCTTTCCCAAACAGTCGGGCGTGAAAGGGCCGACTGAGCTGAAGATCGCAGGCGCGCAGGTCGACGATTTCCTGGACGCGTGCGCCCGTATTGAAAAGGGCAGTCAGGAGAGCGTAATCGCGGCGACCGTCTTTGGTAGAGCGGTCGATCGCGGCGAGCACGGCTACGAGTTCCTCGTACTCCAAGTATTCGACAGGTCGCGATCCGGATCGCTTGAACGGTATCGCCAGGACTCGCTGGCAATGCTCGAGTTGCTCGGGGTGCGACTCGGCGGCATAGCGGAAGAAGGCGTGAATGGCCGCGAGCCGGACGTTGCGCGTCGAGATGGCATTGCCGCGCACCTCCTGCAGGTGGCTCAGGAAGGCGATCACCTCGGCGGTACCGATGGCGTCGAAGTCGAGAGCGGCGACTGGGCGTTTGTGCTGCTCCGCGACGAAACGCAGCAAGAGGGCGAGACTGTCGCGGTAGCTCTGGGTCGTATTGGCGCTCGCGCCGCGCAGTCGCGGCAGATGGTCGGCAAAGAAGGCCCGCAAGGCACGGGCAAGGAGTGTGGGTAGCTGCACGATCATAGATCACCTCCAACAGTGGCTGGGAGCGGTTGAATCATGTGCGCGTATCCGCTGGCGAAGCGCTCGCTGGCTGCGCTGGCCAGGGGCTCGATGCGTTGCAGGTAATACTGCGTGGAGACGATGGAGACGTGCCCCATGTACATGGCGAGCAGTGGTAGCTTTGCCTGCACGTCGACACCGGCGCGGTACCAGCGCAGCAACGCATGGACTGCGAAGGTATGGCGGAAATCGTGGATGCGGGGCAGACGACGGTCGGGCTTACGAATCCTCGCGACGAGCAAGAGCGACCGAATCACGCTTGCGAAGCCTTCCGCGGTGTAGGCGCGCCCGCCGAGGCGACGATTCCATATCAACGGGGTCTGGGGCGAGGCCGGCAGGGATTGGTCGCGCCGAGCGTGCAAGTACCGATCCAGTTGCCGGACGGCATCAGGGGAGAGGGGAAGGAGGCGTGACTTGTGGAACTTCGACTCGCGTACGAGCACGGTGCCATCGCTCGGGTCGTAGTCGCCGATGGTCATGTGCAGGAGCTCGCCGCGCCGCAATCCAGTCGTGTACAGAAGCGTGATCGCCAGTCTGAAGAGCACGGGGCGTAATGGGCAGTCACGTGAGGTCTCCAGGGCATCGGCCGTATCGAGGAGTTTGGCAATCTCGGCGTGGGTGAAGATGTAGGATTGGACCGGCTGGTGAAGAGCAGGAAAGAGCGAGATGTCCGGCACGAAACAGGAGGGCTCGCGTCGACGGCGATACAAGGCGAGGTTGCGCACGATCCGCATGCGGTAACGGCGCACTCCAGAGGTGAGGTGCTGTTGGCTCTGACACCAACGGGCGAAGGTTTGCGCCGTCAGGTCCGAATCCTCGGCTGCCAGAAAAGCGTCGATCAGCTCGAGCACCCGTCGTTCGCCCTCATAGCGCCGCCCGAGCGACTGCTTGAGCGCGACATATTGCGCGATGGACGGCCCGAGGACAGAGGAAAGAGATCCGGCGGCGCTCACGCGGTCTGCTCCCGGACGATCTCCAGAGCGAACGCTTTCGGCAGAGGCAGTGCGACGTCTCGGAGATCCTCGATCCCGAGTCGGAGGTAGACGCAGGTGCTCTCGGCCGACCGGTGCCCCAGAATATCTCCGATCGTTTTGAGGGCCGTGCCCTCTCGCAGGAGATGCACGGCGTAGGCATGTCGTAGGCAGTGAGGGCCTTGGAAGGGAATGTCGAGCCCGCTGCGCTTGGACCAGGCCTGGAAAGCGTCGGTGACCCCAGTACGCCGCAGAACGCCTTGCGGCGCCCTTGCACGCAGGAAGAGCGCGCGGTCGGCGACCGACGGGCGCGCCCGTCGCAGGTACTGGATCAGGCAAGCCCCCACCTCATCGGTTAGCGGCAAGAGCAACGCAGATCTCGTCTTGCATTGAGGCACGCGGATTCGGCCGGCGCGCCAGTCGATGTCGTCCAGTGTGAGGGCCGCGACCTCGCTGGTTCGAAGGCCGTAGGTCGCCATCAGCAAGAAGATGGTGTAGTCGCGCGCATCCCGCACCTGGAATTGCGATCGATCGAGGCGAGGAAGACGCGAACGGTCTTCCATGGCAGCGAGCGTGGAAGCCGCTCGCCGCGATAGAGGCGGGGCGTGTCGATCTGGGCGTCGAGGCCCGGCTTGATCGCGGCACGTGTGGCGAGAAATCGTAGGAAGGCACGCAGACGCGCCACAGCGTGCTGCAGCGTTGCGCGGCCGACACGCTCGCCCGTGGTTCGAACGAATGCCTCGATGTCGATCGCGCCCAACGCGGACAGACGTGCCGGAGCGTCCTCGTAGCCCACGCTCTCCAGGAGCTGGCGTGCTGCCCAACGGTGCTGCGCAACGGTCGCATGCGTCAGGCCGCGGACCTCCAGCAAGTACATCCCGTACGACGCAATGAGAGCTTCGGTTTTGGTCGGAGCAGGCGGCGCAGGGAGTAGTCCGTGCACATCCAGGTAGCGCTCGAAAGAACGCAGCGCGGCGGCCAGATCGGGATTGTCTCGCGCGTGGACAGGGGCGCAGTCGTGCAATTGCTCGCGTGTGATCTCGTCAAGCTGACGGACGCCTCGGTGTCGCAATGCTCGCTCGATCCGGCGAGTCGCGCGGATTCGCTGACGCACACGCTGGGCTGGCAATCCCTCCTCGAAGAGCCAGCGGGCGAAATCATCCAGAGCAGTGCCTTGAATCGGAAGCGACGTGTACGTGCGGTGAACGCGCGGGAAGAGCTGATCGAGCATCGGGACCTCCTCGGCACCTCAATCGGCGCCGGCCCGATGCTACGCTAACGTGCAGAACCTCGGTCGACGTCTCAAATCCGTAGCCATAAAGCCCGGGCGCACAGTGCGCCGGTTTTGTGATACCGAAGGTCCGGGCGCAGGCAATGGGGCCGCGCTCGAGCAACGGGGAAGACGCTTATGGGACGCTATTTCGTTGGCCTGGATGTTCACAGTGTGTTCTGTGCGTACACGATTCAGGAGAGCTCGGGCGAACTGATTAAGGAAGGCACTTTCGAGACGACGCCCAAGGGTTTCGCCGAGTTCGCTGCTAAGGCGGGCCTACCCACGGGAACGACGGTTGGGCTGGAGACAGGGACCGTCGCGTTCTTCGCAGCGCGCCAACTGGCGTTGTTGGGCTTCGAGCCGATCGTCATCGATGCCCACGAGGTTCGGCTCAAGGCGCAGCGGCCAAACCAAAAGAGTGATCGCCGTGATGCGTTCGAGATTTGTGACGGACTGCGACGAAACATCTTCCGCACCATTGTGTACGTGCCGCCAATGTTGATCTGTACGCTTCGAGAGACCCTTTCACGACGTCGCCATTTCGTGCGCTTGAAGACAGCCGAAGTAAATGCGGCGAAGCGCCTGTTACGGGCGGCCGGCCGAGCCGCCGACGCACGCAGTCTCGGGACGCGTGTGGCGTGGGAACTGCTTGTTGCACGCATCGGCGATGACCCGAGCCTTCTCGCGTGCGTAGAGTTGCACCGACAGACATGGCGTCATGCCGACGACCAGGTGCGTCTTCTCGACAAGCGACTCGAGGGTCAGGCCGCAGAATTCGCGAAACCGATCGAGCTCCTGCGCACGGTGCCGGGCGTTGGCCGCATCGTCGCCCTGACAATCGTTGCGACCTACGCCGACGTGTCACGCTTTCCGACTGCAAAGCAGGCTGCGAGCTACGCAGGACTCGTCCCGACGACTCACCAGTCCGGTGATCGTGACACGCACGGCCACATCACCAAACGCGGATCATCGGAACTGCGGGCGATGCTATGCGAAGCAGCCCAGCACGCGCGTCGAAAGGACCATCCGCTACATCCCTTTTTTGCCACCGTGTGCGCAAAACGCGGGTACAAGGTGGCCATGGTCAGCGTCGCTCACCGACTCGCGCGGATCGCCTTCGCGATGCTGCGCGACGGCAAGGCCTTCGATGAGCGCGTCGCAGGCGTCGAGTATGGACCCTTTACTTACAATCGAACGGTGGACTACCGTCGAGCGACGGGGTGATGAGCGACCAAGTGCGATGAGATCGACAATACCGTAGGCCGCAATCGAGCAAGAGCGGACGATCCCGGTACGGCCGGTGGGCACGCGAGCCCAGAAAACCGTGTGGGACTCCGCTCCCCAGCAAGGCAACGTGGGGCGTGTGACCCCGGATGGACGGCTGGACAGATTGCGGGCCCGATGCCGATGCTCAGCGAATCCGCTAAGCGATTGACACCGGGGCTTTATGGGCGGCGCACTGTGCGCCCGGGCTTTATGGCTACGGTTTTGGGTGTCGACCGAGGGCAGAAGACCCGATCATATCGACACAATCACGCGGGCTTACGGTAGCGTACTGCACATTACGAAGGTCTCACCATTAATCAACTTATGTGGAGCTCCACATAACTGGATGACTGGGGGCTTGCCCCGCTCGGAGATCAGGAACGGCGCGACATGCTGGAAGTCCTCGAGGATCGCTCTGGCTCCTGCTCGACGATTGTCACCAGCCAGCTCGCCGTCAAGAACTGGCACGAGTACATCGGCGAGCCCACCATCGCCGACGCCGTACTGGACCGGCTCGTGCACAACTCGCATCGCATTGAACTGAAGGGCCCGTCCATGAGAAAGGACGACTCGGACTTGACCAAGGAGGAGACGTCAGACAAGGAAGGCTAGAAGCGTCGCTGCGCTCCGACTGCGTGATCGCCGTGGACTGGAACAGGTGATCGCCATCCCTCGGAACCGGTGTACGGCTTGCCTCGGAACTACCGTACGACATCGTCGGAATACGCACATGGACGACGACGCGATCGTCGAATGCCTCACTCAGGTGCGCGGCATCGGGCGATGGACCGTGGAGATGCTGCTCATCTTCCGCCTCGGCCGGCCCGACGTGCTGCCCGTGGACGACTACGGTATCCGCAAGGGTTTCTCGGCCGCGTTCAGGAAGCGCGAGCTGCCGGGGCGTAAGGAGCTCGAAAAGCGCGGCGAGCGATGGAAGCCGTACGCACGGTGGCGAGCTGGTACCTGTGGCGCGCGGCGGAGCGCGCGAAGTAGTAATCGGTCGGGCCGGGCGCAGCAGCGGCGCAGGCCGCGTCGCTCTTGACCGGCTGGACACGAAGGCCGATGTGAGAGGGGGCTAGTCCAGGGAGCAGACGCTCCAGCTGGTGCCGGGGAAGCCGGAGTCGGTGTCGTAGGAGGTGTTGCAGGTAGTGTTGTTGAGCACCGGGGGCTGCAGGCACGTGGCGAGGTCGGCGCACGTTTCGGAGACACCGCAGACGGCTCCGTCGGTGCCGTTACCGGTTACCGTTGAGTCTGAGAGACGAAGCCGCGGGCAGTTTGATCCAACATCGGTCCCCGTACTAATGCCGCTGCGACCGTTCATTGTAACTGTTGAGCCAGAGACGCGGATGTTGTCGATCTGAAACACGCCTTCGAGGCCATTGCCGGATACGTCGGAGTCTCGTATCAAAAGTCGGCCTAGTGGCGGAGCGCCACTAGGGAGGCGGGAGATTCCACGCCCGCTATTCCCGCTCACCGTGCTCCTAACTATCTTGGCACTGTGATAGCCGACAACACCGTTGCCCGCGTGTCCGGTTATCTCGCTGTCGACGACCACAACTAAGTCTGCGCCTACCCCATGCATGTCGCCGTCGGTGATCATCGAGTCACGGATGCGTACAGCGCTGCCGAAAAGACATGTATCGGTACAATTAGAAACTTGAGACTCCACGACTTTGAGGGGGCTACTACTACCGCTGGAGATCAGGCTGATTCCGTCAATCGTCGATCGAAGAATCCTGATTCGGCGGGAGGAGGATATCTGAGATCCCGGTGGATTAATGGTCGAGTCTTCAACTGTGATGGGTCCATCAGTAGCGATTCCACCGTCAGAAATCTGGATGGCGACGACATGCACCCCAGCCGCACCCGTCCCATCGATAGCAACGGCATTTGGACTCACAAGAAGACCACCGGGTGGATCGGACGTGATCGTACAATTTCTTGCACAAAGTATCGCTGTCAGGTCGCCACCCGTCAGCGTAAATCCGCGGAGATCAAGCGATCCACCGTCAATTGTGACGGCGATGCCTGGAAACCCGGTGCAATCAAGATCGGCGCTCAGGAAGCCGCTCCCTGCGTACGTCTGACCGCAAGTGGTAACTTCTGTCGCCCCAAATGTAGAGGGAGGTGAGGCAACCGCGAGTATCGTTGTGCAAGCGGTAAAGAGGGGAATGATCACTCTCTTGAAGACTCGGTTCACTAAAGGAGCCTCCTTTGTGGAGGTAGTTTCGCGGCCGATCGGCTTGGGCTCATGCGGTTGCACCGTAAGAATCGTAGACGCAGATGGCGACCGTAGTCCAGGGACATTTCTATGACTCCGCACGGCAATGCTCACTAAGGTGCTGGCTGAACGCAGTTTGTTGGCGGGTTGCTCGTGCAGTTTTTCCAGTTCTGCAGGTCATCATACGTGTCGGGGTTATTAGGGTTGTCTGGAGTATTAAAGAGCGCGTTCGAAATGGCGTTGCCGGCGTTCACGGGGGAGAAGCGGCAATCGAGTTCTGCTTCCTCGCCGGGGTTTGACCTCAGCTCGAAAAGGTCACCAGCATCGGCGTTTTGACCAGACCCGGTAGGCCTATATTTCCAGAGGGTGTCTCGTTGTTCAGCGTTGCATTTGATCCAAACGTCAGGTGTGCATTCAAGTCCGTTGGGGCAACTCGCATCGTTCGTGCAGCGGAGCAGTGCCTTTTGTGGATTGGTCGGACTGAAGCTAAAGCTCTCTAGTCGAGGTGCGGGAGTACCGCCAGTCGTGAGATCACTCTGGAGGACACAGACCCTTCCCGGCAGCTTGCACCATTTGTTGTCGGCGGGGGTGCATGGGGTCGACTCGCACGACCCCGCAATAATGCGCCTTTGGGCCGTGGGGTTATCGACTTTACTGTCATAGATACAGACGCGATAGGGCGGCAGTTGAGTCTGGGGATCGCGGAGGTTTACAGCGTCGTGCTCTTCGGTAACCACCGTGATGCCAGCACCAGGGTAACTAGCGTAGGCACGCTCGCGCGCTTTCGTTGGACGACCCGTGGTCGGATCTGGATTGGTGAGTGCCCAGAGGAAACTGCGGCCTTGGGTTCTGGGTGGATTTGCGCCTGAGGCTAAGGGTGCCTGCCCATCGATTAGATAAGGCCCAATTCCGGCGATCTCGGCAACCGTTGGATACAGATCGACCATGCTGGCGAGGACTGGCGTATGTACCTCGAGCGGGTCACACGGTTCCTGTTGAGGATTAGCACATCCGGTGGTCTCCGCCTCGGGATCGCACTGCGTAGGGGTAGTGGCCCCATCCCGGCAGATACCTGGTCCGTCGATGCACGTTCCTAAGCCGCATTGGCCGGGCACGTCTGGGTCGCATGCCCTTGTGGGCCCCTCTGTTGAACTCCAGCAGACGCCACGTTTTTGATCTGGGTGGTGAGCAAGCATGCCGACGCGGATGCCGCCGTCGAAAACATCCCCCTTACCACCGCGCAAATCAGGATTTCCGTAGCCGGCGGCGGGGCGACCCTGATCGGCGGTGAAAAAGACGACAGTGCGTTTACTGAGAGGGTCACAACCTGAACCACTACCGCATACGTTGCTGTCACTGGTGTCACGGCCGAGGTTAATACATCCGGTTCCTGCTGGACAGCCTTCACTACACGCCTTTGATGGATCGGCTGCGCATACTTGCGTCTTGTCAAGAAGGGCTAGGATCTCTCCGATTCCCGCGTCGAGTTCTTCCAGCATTCCCCAGTATTCGACTGGCTTCTCGTTCGGGTTCTTGGGGGTGACCATGTTGCCTTCGATTTTGGTGCGGTAGTGATCTTCCGTGCTTGCCGGAGCGGCAAACTTACCGTGGGTAGCGTTGAATGTGACGACCAAGAAAAACGGTTCCAGGTGGGCATTGCGAATGATGAAGTTGCGTGCTTGGTCGCGATAGACGCGCGTGGAGTAAGCGCACGGGACGTCTTTGGTGAGACCCATGTTACTGCAAGGGCGGAGGCCGTCCTTTCTGTTATCTTGCCCTAACGGTTCAGCTGTGCCGGTGAGGTGAGGGCTCGCAAGGTAGGGTCCTTCGTCTCTTCCGCCGGTGCCTTTGGGGAGGCAGCAGTCCTTTTTGCTCTTCGTAGCCTGTACGTCGGGACAGTCGTTGAAGGTTCTGCGGTTGTCGTTGCTATTGTTGATTCCGTCCGTTTCCGCTCCACGTGTCGTTCCAAGGTAGAGACCTCTCGCTTCGCACTTCGCGTCTCCGCCTCCTGGTGGGGCTGGACACTGTACATCACTGGTGCAGGCCTGGTTAGTCGTACTCAGGCAGTAACGGAGCGTGGGCGAACATTGGAAATCGGTGACGCGCCAGGAGTAACGAGAACTACCGCCGAACCCGAAGAACTCATCGAATCCCTGGTCGTAGGGGCGATTGCCCCTCTGACCACCGAGGTGCCATTTTCCGATCAGACCAGTTCGATAGCATGGCAGCTCGGGATGACTCGCATCCACCGTTGGTGGGCAAGTGTCGTCCTCTACATCGTCTGCGACGATACAGGGACAGTCCGTCGGCACGAGGCCGTCAGCCGTGAGTTCTCGGCAACGCTTTTCCGGCGGAACGTGTGGCGTCTGGGCGCTTCGGCAGCCTTGTTTGAGGTACTCAGCAATTGTGATGTCGGCCGCCTTCACATGCCCGTGGTTCAGCTTTAGGCCAGCAGTCGGCGGGTAGTTGCCAGTCATGAGGGAGGCGCGAGTGGGACCGCATTTTGAGCTGGTGGTATAAAACCTGGGGAAGATTAGCCCGGTTTTTGCCAGTCTCTGGAGTCCGCCGAAGCCGACCAGGATGTCTTTCTCGGCGTCCTTACACGTGGGGAGGGTTGCATCGATAGTGGTGTCGGCACAGTCGTCGTTCGGAATGGGCGTGACTGATCCGCGTTTTACGTATTGTGTCGGCGCAGGGGGAGGTGACCAGAAGCGCCAATCTGCCGCCTTGACGTCGTAATCGTCGATGAGGTTCTCTTTGCGAAAGAGTCCAACGCCCCCCGTCTCGCGCGCGTACATGCGTGCCGCGAGACGGTTAGCCGCGGGGCGAAAGAACTCGGCCTCACCCTTCTTGTCTGCCCAGGTGGTGCCAGGAATCGTGTCCCAATCGACTGGCGGGCTGAAGTAGGGCAGATCGTTCCAACCAAGGTCGTCGGCTAGGAAGACTATTACATTGCGCGGCAGCGTAGCCTCTGCTGGGAGTGAGGCAAAGACGGTTGCGGCGACGACAACCAGCGTAACGAGAGTACGTGCGAACTTTTTCATGCCTCTTGCTCGCATGGCCTTACTCCAGTCTCGGACGGTCATGGCGTGCACTCCGTAACACAGCCGGCTAGGTTTCTGTCCTCCGAGATGTCGGGTGTCGACTTAAACTGCGTCAGCACATCACCAGTATCGGGGTTTACGCCATCGCAATTTTGAGGCGTGCATCCGGTCGTGCAGTCGGCATCCAACGTGCAAGGCAGCCCGCTGGTCGCACACAGACCAGAGAGAGATTCCCGGCCAACAGCCACCCAGATCGTGCCATCCTGCGCGCTGGTGCTGCCGCGCGAATCAAAGACACTGGTCTTATTGACCTTCATGCTCGTCACGTTGGCGGGGGCATCGTCCTCGGCGGCCTGCAGAACAATTTGTCCGCCTTCTTTTCCCGAGGCATCGACCGTAGCCCCGGCGGCCGTCTCGAGCTTGCAACCGTGGATCGTGACACCGCCGCCGACACCTTCGCCGTTGGAGTTAATGTGGCCGCGGGCATCAATCTTGGAGTTGCTGTTCATGAGGAGTTTTTTGCCAGAGACGAGCTCGACGCTCCCCCCGTTTCCGCCATAGCCCACGGCATGGGTATCGATGAGAATGCCAGTGCCGATCGTGAGATCGCCGAGCGTTTCAACCATCAGCGAGCCAACATCAAGGCCTCCACCGGATTCTCCAGCACGAAGGTCTAGGTTGCCGAGGATGTCCACACCGCCACAACCACTTTCGATTAGAAGAGTTCCACCGTATGCCTCTGCACCAGCCATTCCTTTGCCCCCGCGCGCAGAGGTGGGCGCCGAGAGCGAGACCTTGTTCTGTGCAGTGAGCGAGATGCTTCCCCCGTTTCCGCCCTCGCCGTGGCCATCCGCGGTAAGAACGACTACCGCCGCTATTGTAAGGTCGGTGCCGGCATTGATACGGATCTCGCCCGCATCAGCTTGGTTTCCCTCCGCAGTGACACTGCATCCGGAGAACTGGATGGTGACCGATGTTCCGGCATCAATGTCGATCTGACCTCCTACGGCTGCGCTCGCGGAGTTGGCTTGGATTGGATCCTGAATCGTGATCGAGCTGTCGCTTGAGAGGACGATTCTTCCGCCGGCGGCTCCGCCGCCACCGGTGCCATTTGCCTCGACACCGTTATTTCCGTTGTCGGGGATGCTGATGTTGCCGACGGCATCAACGGTAATCGTACCACCACCGCCAGCCGAGTTCGCTTGAAGCGAGCCGCCAATGGTGACCGTGCCAACGGTGCCGGTGGTCTCGATCTCGAAACCGCCGATGTCACCTGCCGCGACGGTGTCCACTGCCTCGATTACACCCTGGCTGGTCGCATAACTCCCCTGAACGTCGAGTGTGGCGGCGATGAGCTTAAAGAATCCGTCACTGACCTTGATCTTGGCACCAGACTGAACGACGACGTCTCGGCCGGTGCAGTCGATGTCGGAGCCCGGCGGGATGTCCTTGGTGCCCGTTACGGTGCAGGCAGGCGGTGTGGAGCTTGGACAGAGCGTAGGGCCGCAAGCGAGCGTGCCAGCAGCGCTCGCTTGCGGCCAGAACGCGTTGAGCAACGTGGCGACGACAACCAGGATCGTTGCGCGAGAAGAAAGACTCGCCTGTTGCATCGTCCCCTCCTCCCGCGTCCGTCGTACGCGGGTGACTACTGCCAGGCGTTGCGCTGCTGCATAGCGGAAAGGTTCCTCGCTTGGCAAGGGTAAGAGGACCCCGTCCGGGGGGCAGGACGAAACTATTTCGGGTGAGTCTTCTACTCGGGGGAGGGACTGAGTAGCAGACCCGAG